>NZ_DASYMU010000177.1:0-27705 GCF_036008905.1 Amycolatopsis sp.
GGCCGCGATCGCCTGCCGGGTGAGCACGACGAGGTGTGAGTCGTCGAACTTGCTGTCACGCAAGAACTGCTGGATGGACGTCAGGGCGTCGCGGACCGATCTGTGTGCGGCCGCGGCGAGATCGCCGGTTGCCGAAGTGACTGGCAGCAGCACGATGTCCGCCGCGTCGAGCTCGTCGAAGTCGGCGACTCCGACGACCGGGACACCGGAACGCTCCACAGTGGACACCATGGGCTCGCTGCCGATCACGGCCCAGCGCTCGTTCGCCGTCCGGTCTTCGCCGGTGAGCGCGGGGACCCAGCCGATCTGGAACAGCGAATCGCGATGGGAAAGCTCGACGGGCGCGAACTGGTCGGCGGAGATCGTCCCGCGCCGCACCGAAGCGGCCGTAAGCACTGGCGCGCCCGCGAGATCCGTGGCGGTGACGGAACATCCGCCGAAGCCGTCCGGGGAGAACCCGATGCGCAGGGCGGTCGCGCCGGTGGCGTGCACCGCGACGTCGTGCCAGACCGACGGCAGGCCCGGGCCGTCACTCGCGGTCAGCGCGAGGGTGGCGGTGACCGCGGTCTGCAAGAGCGCCGGGTGCACAGCAAATCGAGCCCCGCGCTGGTCTTCGGGAAGCACAGTCTCAACGAACACGTCTTCCGCGCGGCGCCAGACGGCGACGACGTTGTGGAACATCGGGCCGGGATCGTGCCCGGCGGCCAGGAAACCGCCGAGGAACTCGTCGACGTCGAGCGGCTGTGCGCCTTCGGGCGGCCAGACCGCGGAATCTGTCGGTGTGAAACCGGACGCGACCGACAGCGTCGCCGTGGCGTGGCAGGTCCACGGCCGCTCGCCCGTTCCCTCGGCGCGGGAGTAGACCGCGACCGCACGACGGCCGGAGTCCTCGGCGGGAGGCGCCTCGACGATCACCTGTACCTGCACCGATTCCCGCTCGCCGAGGACCAGCGGCCGGTGCACGGTCAGTTCGTCGATGACCGTGCGGCCGACCTCGTCGCCCGCGCGGATCGCCCATTCGACGAACGCGGTGTCCGGCACGACCACCGAGCCGAGGATCATGTGGTCCCCAAGCCACGAGTGCGACTTGAGCCCGATCTTGCCGGTGAGCACCACGCCGTCGCCGTCGGCGCGGCCGAGGGCGGCGCCGAGCATCGGGTGATCGGCCAGCTCCAGGCCGAGGTCCGCCGGGTTCGCGGACTCCTCGTGGACGTCGAGCCAGTGCCGCTCGCGCTGGAACGCGTAGGTCGGCAGCTCCACGCGGCGGCCACCGGCGACGAGCTCGCGCCAGTCGACGCTCACGCCGTTGACGTATGCCTGGGCCAACGCGGTGAGCAGCCGGGCGCGGCCACCGTCGTCGCGCCGCAGCGAGCCGAGCACCACGGCTTCGGCGGCTCCGGCGGAGTCGACGGTGTCCTGCAAGCCGGTGGCGAGCACCGGGTGCGGGCTCGCCTCGATGAACACGTCGTGCCCGTGGCGGAGCAGCGCGCGCACCGCCACTTCCAGCTGGACGGTGCTGCGCAGGTTGGTGAACCAGTAGGTCGCGTCCAGCTCGGCGGTGTCGATCCAGTCGCCGGTCACGGTGGAGAAGAACGGGATCTCTGAACTTTGCGGCTTGATCGGCGCGAGCGTCGAGGCGAGTTCGTCGCGCAGCGCGTCGACCTGCGCCGAGTGAGACGCGTAGTCCACAGCGATCTTCTTGGCTCGAACGCCTTCCGCTTCGTAAGAGGCGATCAGCTCGTCGAGCGCGTCGGGGTCGCCGGAAACGACCACTGTGGACGGCCCGTTGACCGCGGCGACGGAAACCCTGCCGTCCCAGCGCTCCAGCCGGTTCAGCACGTCTTCGTGGTTCGCGGCGACCGAG
This sequence comes from Amycolatopsis sp., assembly GCF_036008905.1. Lineage (GTDB taxonomy): Bacteria > Actinomycetota > Actinomycetes > Mycobacteriales > Pseudonocardiaceae > Amycolatopsis. Next base: position 1,865 of record NZ_DASYMU010000177.1, read on the forward strand.
ACCATGCCGCCGTGGCCGGACAGCGTCCGCGCGATGGCCTGGCTGCGGACGGCGACGATCCGGGCGCCGTCGGAAAGGGACAGTCCACCCGCGACACAGGCGGCCGCGATCTCGCCCTGTGAGTGGCCGATGACCGCGGCGGGCTCGACACCGTGGCCACGCCACACTGCGGCGAGCGACACCATCATCGCCCACAGCGCGGGCTGGGCGACATCGACGCGGGCGAGGTCGGCGGAGTCTTCGTCACCGCGCAGGACCGCGGTCAACGACCAGTCGACGAAGGGGCGCAACGCTTCTTCGCATTCGGCGACCCGCTCCGCGAACGCCGGGGAGGTCTCGAGCAGCTCCGCGCCCATGCCGATCCACTGGGAACCCTGGCCGGGGAAGACCAGGACCGCGCCCCGGGGGCGGGAGGTGCCGCCGGAGGTCAGCCCGGTGGCCGGTTCGCCGTCGGCGATGGCTCGCAGTCCGGCGAGCAGTTCTGGGCCGGTGCCGACGACGACCGCGCGACGTTCGAGCGAGGCTCGGGTGGTGGCCAGGGAAAACGCGGTGTCGGCGGGTGCCTGCGATGTTTCCGCCAGATGGGCCAGCAGGTTGCGGGCCTGGGCGCGCAAGCCACGTTCGGTACGGCCGGACACCAGCCACGGCAAGGTCGTCTCCGCGGCGGGGCGCTCCGCGGGCGCGGCGACCGCCGGGGCCTGCTCGAGGATGGCGTGGGCGTTGGTACCGCTGATACCGAACGACGAGACCCCGGCGCGGCGCGGACGACCGGTCTCCGGCCAGGGCATGCGCTCGGCCGTCACGGCCACTCCCCCGCCGGACCAGTCCACATGCGACGTCGGCGCGTCGACGTGCAGAGTGGGCGCCAGCACGCCGTGCCGGATCGCCATGACCATCTTGATCACCCCCGCGGCCCCGGCCGCGCCCTGGGTGTGCGCGAGGTTCGACTTGATCGAACCGATCCACAGTGGACGCTCGGCGTTGCGGCCGGGACCATAGGCGGCGAGCAAAGCCTGCGCTTCGATCGGGTCACCGAGCGTGGTGCCGGTGCCGTGGCCCTCGACGGCGTCGATGTCGGCCGGGTTGAGCCCGGCGTTGGCGAGCGCGGCCTTGATGACCCGCTGTTGCGAAAGGCCGTTGGGCGCGGTCAGCCCGTTCGACGCACCGTCGGAGTTGATCGCGCTGCCGCGGATCACGGCGAGTACCTCGTGGCCGTTGCGCTGTGCGTCGGAAAGCCGTTCCACGACCAGGATCGCCGCACCTTCCCCCCAGCCGGTGCCGTCGGCGGCCTCGGCGAACGACTTGCACCGGCCGTCCGGGGCGAGCCCGCCCTGCCGGGTGAACTCGGCGAAGGGGGCCGGGGTCGTCATGACCGTCACCCCGCCGGCCAGTGCCAGCGAGCACTCGCCGTTGCGCAGCGCCTGCGCCGCCGACTGCAGGGTGACCAGCGACGACGAACAACCCGTGTCCAGAGTGACCGACGGGCCTTCGAGGTTGAGCGAGTAGGAGATCCGGCCGGAGAGGACACTCGCGAGGATCCCGGTGGCGGCGTGGGCGTCCGCGTCGGCACCCGCCTTCGTCACGAGCTCGGCGTAGTCCTGCCCGGTGGTGCCGACGAACACGCCGGTCCGGCTGCCGCGCAGGCTCAGTGGGTCGATTCCGGCGTGCTCAAGGGATTCCCACGCCGTCTCCAGCAGGACGCGCTGCTGCGGGTCCATCGCCGCGGCCTCGCGCGGGGAGATGCCGAAGAACCCGGCGTCGAAGTCCGCGACGCGGTCGAGGAACCCACCCTCCAGCGACTCGCTGCGGCCGCGGCCCTCGCCTCGGAGATCGTCGAAGTCCCAGCCGCGGTCCTCGGGGAAGCCGCCGAGCGCGTCGCGGCCCTCTTCGACGAGTCGCCACAGAGCCTCGGGCGAGGTGATCCCGCCCGGGAAGCGGCAGCCGATGCCCACGATGGCGATCGGCTCCACGGTGGCGGCGACCAGCTGCTCGTTCTGCCGGCGGAGACGTTCGACCTCTTTGAGGGACTTCCGCAGTGCCTCGACGTATTGCTCGGATGAGTTCGTCATCAGATCACTCCAGCGTCAGTTCGTGCTTTCGGTGGCCAGCCGCAGCAGGCTCTCGGCGTCCATGTCGTCGATCGAGTCCGTGGCACCGGCCACCGGTCCGTCCACTTCGGACTCCCGCCGGTCGGCGAGCTGCAGCAGCATGTCCAGCAGTCCGGCCTTGTGGAGCCGGCTGAGCGGGATGGCGGCGAGGACGCGCCGCACCTCGGCTTCCTCGTCGTCGGCCGGTTCCTCGCCGCCGGGCAGGAGTTCGGAGAGCAGGTGCCGGGCGAGGGTGTCCGGTGTCGGGTAGTCGAAGACCAGCGCGCCGGGCAGGGCCAGGCCGGTCAACGTGGTGAGCCGGTTGCGCAGGTCCACCGCGACGATGGAGTTCAGCCCGAGATCGCGGAAGGCGAGGTCGACGGGGACGGCTTCGGCTGTCTCGTGCCCGAGGGCGGCCGCCACCTCCGCGCGGACCACTTCGAGCAGCGCGCGACCGCGTTCGGCGACCGGCAGGCCGAGCAGGCGCCGCTTGAGGACCGACTCCTCCACCTCGGCACCGGCCGGGGCCGTAAGGACCGCGCGGACTTCGGGAAGCGCGGAGAGCAGCGGGCTCGGGCGCAGCGCGGTGAACGTCGGCGCGAACCGTTCCCAGTCCATCGCGGCGACGGTCAGGGTGGTTTCCTCGTCGTCGAGCGCGCGGCGCAGCGCGGAGGTCGCCAGCTCCGGGTCCATCGCGCCGACCCCGGCGAGCACGAGCTGCTCGCGGTCGGCGGAGTCGGCGGCCATGCCGGTTTCCGCCCAGAAGCCCCAGGACACCGAGGTCGCGGGCAGTCCTTCGCGGACGCGCTGTTCGGCCAGCGCGTCGAGGTAGGCGTTGGCGGCCGCGTACCCCGGCTGCCCGCCGCCACCCCAGATCGCGGCACCGGAGGAGAACAGGACGAACGCGTCGAGGTCGAGGTCGCGGGTGAGCTCGTGCAGGTACTGCGCGCCGGACAGCTTCGACCGGAGAACCGTCGCGAGCCCGTCCAGCGTCAGCGCGTCGACCACGTCGTCATCCGGCACGCCCGCAGCGTGAAAGACCGCGGTGAGGGGGAATTCGGCCGGGATCCGGGTCAGCAGTCCCGCGAGCGCGTCGCGATCACCGACGTCACAGGCCTCGATGGTGACCTGGGCCCCGGTGGCCTCCAGCTCGGCACGCAGTTCGCCGACGCCGGGTGCCGCTTCGCCGCGGCGACCGGCGAGGACGACGTGGTCCGCGCCGTTGTCGGCGATCCACCGGGCCATCCGCGCCCCGAGGCCGCCCGTGCCGCCGGTGATCAGCACGGTCCCGTGCGAACGCCTTGTGGTGCCACGGGGTTCTCCGGAAACCGGTGCGTGCACCAGTCTGCGGCCGAACAGGCCCGAGGGGCGCACGGCCACCTGGTCTTCGTCGTCCAGTCCGGCCAGCACTGCGATGAACCGGGCCGACGCCCGCTCGTCGAAGTCCTCAGGCAGATCGACCAGACCGCCCCAGCGCGACGGGTGTTCCAGCGCGACCACACGGCCGAAGCCCCAGAGCGCGGCTTGGACCGGGCGGACGATCCCGTCGGCGGCGCCGATGGTGACCGCGCCGCAGGTCGCGCACCACAGCGGTGCGTCGAGGTCGCCCAATGCCTGCACCAGGCTGACGGTGTCCGCCAGGCCACGCGGGACACCGGCTTCTAGGGGCTCTTCGTCGATCCCCAGCAGGGACACGATCCCGGCCGGGGTGACGCCGTCGAGCGCGGATTCCACTTGCCGGGCAACGTGTTCACGGTCGCCGGAGGTGACAGCCAGGCGCAGGACCGAAGCTCCGGCGACGGTCAGCGCGAGGGCGACGTCGTCCACGAGCGGCGCGTCGGTCTCGGGCACGGCCAGCAGCCAGGTTCCGCTCAGCTGGGCACCAGCGGGGTCGGCCAGCGGGGTCCACTGGACGCGGTAGCGCCAGCCGTCGACGGTCGAGCGCTGCCGGGTCCGTGCGTGCCAGGCTGACATGGCCGGGAGCACAGCTTCGAGTGAGGCGTACTCGTCGTCGAGGGACAGTTCTCCTGCCAGCGACTTCACGTCACCGTTCGAGACGAGGCTCCAGAACTCCGAGTCCAGCGCGGTGCCGGTGGCGGCTGGGCCCTGCTCGGGCCAGAAGTGGCGGCGCTGGAAGGCGTAAGTGGGGAGACCGACCGTGCGCGGGTCGCCACCGGAGAAGACGTTCTTCCAGTTGACGGCCACGCCGTGGGTGTAGGCCTCGGCAAGGGAAGTAAGAAAACGCTTGGTGCCGCCTTCGTCGCGGCGCAGCGAACCGAGCACCGCGCCCGGGTCGCCGCCCTCGGACTCGACGGTCTCCTGGACGCCGCCCAGCAACACGGGATGCGGGCTCGCTTCGATGAACACGCTGTGCCCGTCGGCTACCAGCGCCCGGGTCGTCTGTTCCAGTTGGACGGTCCGGCGCAGATTTGTGTACCAGTACTCGGCGCCGAGCGTGGTGGCGTCGAGCTTCGAGCCGGTCACCGTGGAGTAGAACGGCACCTTCGCGGCCTGCGGCTTGACCGGGGCGAGGATTCGCAGCAGTTCTTCGCGGACGGTCTCGACCTGCGGGCCGTGCGAGGCGTAGTCCACGGTGATCCGGCGGGCCCGGACCTCCTGTCGCGCGCACTCCTCCATCAGGGCGTCGAGTGCCGCGGGGGTGCCGGAGACCGCGACCGACGAAGGTCCGTTCACGGCGGCCAGGGAGACGTCTTCGCCCCACGGCGCCAGCAGTTGGGTGACGCGCTGCGCCGAGGCGGCGATCGAGACCATGCCGCCGAGGCCGGACAGGCTCAGCAAAGCCTTGCTGCGCAACGCGACCACGCGAGCGGCGTCGTCGAGCGAGAGCGCACCGGCCACGTGGGCGGCGGCGATCTCGCCCTGCGAATGTCCCATCACGGCGGCGGGTTCGATGCCGTAGGAGCGCCAGAGCTTGGCCAGCCCGACCATGATCGTGAAGAGCGCGGGCTGCACGACGTCGACCCGCTCGAGGATCGCGGGATCGCCGACACCGGCGACGACGTCGTACACCGGCCAGTCCACAAAGGGCGCCAGTGCGTCGGCGGAAGCTTGGACGCTCTCGCGGAAAACCGGCGAAGTGGCGCAGAGTTCGCGGCCCATCCCCCACCACTGCGAACCCTGGCCGGGGAACACGAAGACCGGGTCGCCTTCGCCATCGGCGACACCCTGCACGACGGCCGACGAAGGGCCGTCGACGGCGAGTGCGGCCAGGCCGTCGAGGAAGTCTTGCCGGGTCTCGCCAAGGACGGCCGCACGGTACATGAGCGGGGATCGGGTGGTGGCGAGCGACCAGCCGACGTCGATCGACTCCAGGTCTTCGGAGTCCACAAAGGACTTGAGTCGGGCGGCTTGGTCGCGCAAGCCCGGTTCGGACGCCGCTGAAAGCACCCAGGTCAGGACGCCGTCGGTCTTGGCGCGCGGCGCCGGGTCGGCCGCGACCGGAGCTTGCTCGACGATCACGTGCGCGTTGGTGCCGCTGATCCCGAACGACGAAACCCCGGCGCGGCGCGGGCGATCCACCTCTGGCCAAGGGATCTGCTCGGCGAGCAGCTCAACCGCGCCTTCGGTCCAGTCCACTTGGGACGACGGCGTGCCGAGGTGGAGAGTCTTCGGGACCACTCCGGCGCGCATCGCGAGCACCATCTTGATGACGCCCGCCACCCCGGCGGCGGCCTGGCTGTGGCCGAGGTTCGACTTCAGCGAACCCAGCAGCAGCGGCCGTTCCCGGCCCTGGCCGTAGGTCGCGAGCAGTGCCTGCGCTTCGATCGGGTCACCCAGTTTGGTTCCGGTGCCGTGTGCCTCGACGACGTCTACGTCCGGAGTGGACAGACCGGCGTCGGCCAGCGCCGCGCGGATCACGCGCTGCTGTGACGGGCCGTTCGGGGCGGTGAGGCCGTTCGACGCGCCATCGGAGTTGACCGCGCTGCCACGCACCACCGCGAGCACCTCGTGCCCGTTGCGGCGCGCGTCGGAAAGTTTCTCCAGCACCAGCATCCCGACGCCCTCGGACCAGCCGACCCCGTCGGCGTCGTCGGAGAACGACTTGCATCGGCCGTCTTCGGAAAGCCCGCCCTGCCGGGAGAATTCGATGAACACCTCGGGCGTCGACATCACCGCGACACCGCCCGCGAGCGCCATCGAGCACTCACCGTTGCGCAGCGCCTGCGCGGCGAGGTGAAGCGTCACCAGCGAGGACGAGCACGCGGTGTCCACCGAAACGACCGGACCCTCAAGTCCGAGCGTGTAGGCCACTCGCCCGGAGGCGACACTCGGCGCACAGCCGGTGTCGCGGAAACCTTCGAACTCCGCGCCCGCCAACGCAGCCGAATAGTCGCTGTACATGACCCCGGCGAACACCCCGGTCCGGCTGCCCCGCAGGGAAACCGGGTCGATCCCGGCGCGCTCGATCGCCTCCCACGAGACCTCGAGCAGCAGGCGCTGCTGCGGATCGGTGGCGAGTGCCTCGCGCGGTGAGATGCCGAAGAACTCCGGGTCGAACTCGCCCGCGTTGTGCAGGAAACCGCCGGATCGCGTGTACGACGTCCCGGCGTGTTCGCGGTCCGGGTGGTAGAGGCCTTCGAGATCCCAGCCGCGATCGGCCGGGAAGGTGCCGATGGCGTCGACCCCGCCGGCGGCGATCTCCCAGAGGTCCTCCGGCGACGAGATCCCGCCCGCGTACCGGCAGCTCATCCCGACGATGGCGATCGGTTCGTGCCGCTGGGACTCGAGTTCCTGGATCCGCTCCTTCGCGCCGCGAAGATCAGCGGTCACGCGTCGGAGGTACTCGACGATCTTGTCCTGCTGGTCTTCCTGCACTGGCCTGTCCTTCTCGTCGGGGATTGTCGGGTCAGCTTCGGCTGAACTCGTCGTCGATGATCCCGAGCAGCTGATCGAGGGAAGCCGACTCGATGTCGTCCTTGGCGGGCTTGGCTTCGGCTGGGCGTTTCAGCCGTGACACCAGCTCTTCGAGGCGTCGCAGAACGGCGTCCTGCTCGGCGTCGTCGGATTTCAGTGCCGCTTCGAGCCGGTCCAGCTCCTCCAGCACCGACCCCGGCGGCCGTGCCCCGTCTTCGGGCAGCTGCGCCGAGAGGAATCCGGCGACGGCACCGGGGGTCGGGTAGTCGAAGACCAGGGTCGACGGCAACCGCAGCCCGGTGACGGCGTTGAGCTGGTTGCGCAGCTCGACCGAGGTCAGCGAATCGAAGCCCAGTTCGCGGAAGTCCCGGGTGGCGCCGATCGCCGCCACCGACGCGTGGCCGAGGACCGAAGCGACCTCTTGCCGTACGACCTCCAGCACGAACCGCGCGCGCTCGCCACCGCTGAGGGCCGCGACCTGCTGCGCCACGCTGGCCGGAGCCGCCGTGCGGGCGACTTCGCGACGCACCGCGGGGACGAGTCCCTGGAGGATTCGCGGTACCGCACGCTGGGTGCGAGTGTCCAGTTGCGCCGGGACGATCAGCGCGTCTTCGGAGCTGACAGCGAGGTCGAACAGCGCCAATCCCTGCCGGACGGCGAGCGGGGTGACACCATCGCGGTTCATCCGGGCCAGGTCGGCGTCGGAAAGGTCAGCGGTCATCCCGGATTCCTGCGCCCACGGTCCCCAGGCCAGCGATACGGCCGGGAGCCCCTGGTCCCGGCGATGGCGGGCCAGTCCGTCGAGGAAGGTGTTCGCGGCCGCGTAGCTGCCCTGCCCGGGGCTGCCCAGCACGCCCGCGATCGACGAGAACAGCACGAACCCGGCGAGGTTTTCGGTGGCTTCGTGGAGATTCCAGGCCGCGTCGACCTTGGGGCGCAAGACGGTCGCGAGCCGCTCGGGGGTGAGCGCGCCGAGCACGCCGTCATCGAGCACCCCGGCCGTGTGCACCACCGCCGTGAGCGGATGCGCGGCCGGGACAGCGGCGACGAGGTCACGCACGGCGTCGCTGTCGGCGACATCGCAGGCGACCACCGAGGCGTCCGCGCCCAGTTCGGCCAGGTCCGCGACCAGCTTCTCCGCGCCCGGTGCCTCCGGACCGGAGCGGCTGGCCAGCAACAGGTGGCGGACACCGTGGTCGGACACCAGGTGCCGCGCCAGCTGTCGGCCCAGTCCGCCGGTCCCGCCGGTGATCAGGACCGTGCCTTCCGGAGCCCAGCAGAGCGGCTGCGGGGTGGCCGTCTTGCGGACGAGCCGAGCGGCCGAAACCTCGTCGCCGCGGATCGTCAGTTCGGGCTCGTCCAGGGTCAGCGCCTTGGCCAGCGACGACGACGTGTCGAGGTCGACCAGGCCGAAGCGGCAGGGGTTTTCCGACTGCGCCACCCGCACGAGTCCTCGGACGGCTTCCGCCGCGAGATCCGTGCCGCGGGTGACGAACACCAGCCGTGACGCGGTGAAGCGCTCCTCGGTGATCCACTGCTGAGCCAGGTCAAGAGTGTTCGCGGTCAGGGCATGTGCCGAGTCGACCGGCTCGTTGTCGTCACCGGTGAGCGCGATCAGGACCACGTCCGGTACCTCGGCCGGAAGTGCGCTGAGCTCGGCGTATTCGCCCACAATGACGCCGGAAGCCCGCAGGCCGTCGGCGAGCGTGAACAGGTCCGCGCCCACGACCGCGGCGGAATCCAGCGCGGCGGCCGTCTCCACGGGTGTCCGTTCGAGACCGAACAAGCCGCGGGCGACGGTGTCGGTGTCACTGAGGTATTCTTCCGACAGGGCACGGGAAACGAACGAGGCGATAGTGGCGACCGGCGCTCCGGCGGGGTCGGTGATCGTGATCGACACGGTCTCCTCGCCTAGCGGCACGAGCCGTACCCGCAACGAGGAAGCGCCCGTGGCGTGCAGTGAAACGCCTTCCCACGAGAACGGGACCGCGCCGCTGCTGGTGCCGTCCGCGTTCGGGAGCAGCAAGGCGTGCAGGGCGGCGTCGAGCAGTGCTGGGTGCAGCCCGAACGCACTCGCGTCAGCGTCTTCGGGCAGGACGACTTCGGCGAAAATTTCGCCGCCGCGGCGCCACGCGGCTCGCAACCCTTGAAACGCGGGACCGTAGTCGAAGCCGAGGTCCAGGAACTGCTCGTAGCAGTCACGCACCTCTATCGGCTCGGCTCCGGCGGGCGGCCAGACGTCGTCGATCGTCGTGGTGGCGATCTCGGGAACCAGCGTGCCTGAGGCGTGCCGCGCCCACTCGGAGGAACTGTCCTGGCGGGAGTGGACCTGGATCGGGCGGCGCCCGGTCTCGTCCGGCGCTCCGACCGACACCTGCAGCTGGACGACGTCCCGCGCGGTCAGAATCAGCGGCGAAGCCAGGTTGAGCTCCTCGACCCGCGGGCAACCGACTTCGTCGCCGGCGCGGATCGCCAGCTCCACGAAAGCCGTGCCGGGCAGGAGAATCCGGCCCTGGACGACGTGATCGGCGAGCCATGGATGGGTTCGCACCGACAGGCGGCTGGAGAACACCACACCAGCGTCCCCGGCCAGCGTGACGGAACCGTCGAGCAGCGGATGTCCCACCGCGGTCAGCCCGGCGTGCGACGCGACTTCCGGCCAGAAACGCTGGTGCTGGAAGGCATAGGTCGGCAACTCGATCTGCCGCGCGCCCATCCCGGCGAAGAACTCGGCCCAGCCGACGCGCACGCCCGTGACGTGCAGTCCGGCGAGCGCGGTGACGATCGCAGCTTCCTCACCGCGGGCCTTGCGCAGCGCCGGGATGACCACGGCGTCGTCCGGGAGACTCTGCCGGGCCATCGCCGAGAGCACGCCGTCCGGGCCCAGTTCGAGGAAAGCGCCCACGCCAGCGTTTCGCAGCGCGGCGACACCGTCGGCGAAACGCACGGTTTCACTGACGTGCCGGACCCAGTAGCCGGGCGAGCAGAGGAGTTCGGCGTCGGCGAGCGCACCGGTCAGGTTCGACACCACCGGGATCTCCGGCGCGTGGAACTCCAGTCCTTCGGCCACCGCGCGGAATTCCGCGAGCATCGGCTCCATCAGCGGCGAGTGGAAGGCGTGGGACACCTTGAGGCGCTTGGTCCTGCGGCCCTGCGCGTCGAAAGCTTCAGCGATCGCGGTCACGGCGTCTTCGCGTCCCGAGATCACGACCGAGTCGGGACCGTTGACGGCGGCGATCGAGACGTCGGCCGTCAGCAACGGCAGGACTTCTTCTTCGGTGGCCTGCAAGGACACCATCGCGCCGCCCACCCGTCGCCCACCACCACCCTCAACGGAGTCGCTTCGCGACGCTCCCTTTGACCTCGGCAAGGCCTGCATCAAGCGAGCCCGCGCGACGACGAGCGTGCAGGCGTCCGCGAGGGAAAGCACCCCGGCGACGTGCGCGGCGGCGATCTCACCGATGGAGTGCCCCGCGACGAAACCGGGCGCGATGCCCCAGGACTCCGTGAGCCGGAACAGTGCCACCTCGATGGCGAACAGCGCGGGCTGCGCCCAGCCGGTCTCGTTGAGCAGTTCGGCGTCCTCGCCCCAGATCACCTCCCGGAGCGGTCGGTCCAGTCCGGCGTCCAGCAGCTCGGCCACGGCGTCGAACGCTGCCGCGAATGCGGGAAAGCGGGTGTGGAGTTCCTTGCCCATGCCCAAACGCTGTGAGCCCTGGCCCGAGAACAGCACCGCCACGGGGTTCGCCACAGCGGTACCGCGGGCGACCTCCAGCACGCCGTCGGCCCCGGCCAGCAATGCCGCCCGGTGCTCGAACACCGAACGCCCGGACACCAGCGAATAGCCGACGTCCACTGTGGACAAATCTCGAGTACGCTCGGCAAAGGACGTCAAGCGAGCTATTTGCGCCTGGAGGGCCGCTTCACACTTCGCCGACACGAGCCACGGCACGACCGCGGGCGACACCGAAGTCGCTGCCAAGTTCGCCTCGGCCGCGGGCTCTTCGATGACGATGTGCGCGTTGGTGCCGCTGATCCCGAACGACGAGACGGCCGCGCGTCGAGGAGTTTCACTCTGCCAAGGCGCGGGTTCCGCGAGCAGCTCGATCGCGCCGGCCGCCCAGTCCACCTGGGACGAGGGCGTGCCGAGGTTCAGTGTTCGCGGGAGTTCGCCGTGTCGCATCGCGAGGATCATCTTGATCACCCCGGCGACCCCGCCCGCGGCCTGCGCGTGCCCGAAGTTGGACTTGATCGAGCCCAGCCACAGCGGCCGTTCCCGGTCCTGGCCGTAGGTCGCGAGCAGCGCCTGTGCCTCGATCGGGTCGCCCAGCGCGGTTCCGGTGCCGTGGGCTTCCACAACGTCCACTTCGGACGGTGAGAGACCGGCACTGGCGAGCGCGGCCCGGATCACGCGCTGCTGAGAGGAGCCGTTCGGTGCGGTGAGACCGTTCGACGTGCCGTCGGAGTTGACCGCGCTGCCACGCAGGGTCGCAAGGACCTGGTGGCCGTTGCGGCGGGCGTCGGAAAGCCGTTCCAGCACGAGCATTCCGGCGCCTTCGGCCCAGCTGGTGCCGTCGGCGTCGTCGGAGAACGACTTGCACCGGCCGTCGGCCGCGAGCCCGCCCTGCTTGCTGAACTCGACGAACAGCGACGGCTCGGAGAGCACCGCGACCCCACCGGCCAGCGCGAGCGAGCACTCCCCCGACCTCAGCGCCTGCGCGGCCATGTGGAGCGCCACCAACGAGGACGAGCAAGCGGTGTCGACGGTCATCGAGGGGCCTTCGAGGCCCAGCGTGTAGGAGATCCGGCCCGACATCACGCTGCCGGTGTTTCCGGTCAGCACAAAGCCTTCCGAGCGGTTGGCCTCGGTCAGCAGCGTGGTGTAGTCGCTGCTCGACGCGCCGACGAACACGCCCGTGGGCGAACCGGTCAACGAATCCGGGGCGATGCCCGCGGCCTCGAAAGCCTCCCAGGAGACCTCCAGCAGGATCCGCTGCTGCGGGTCGGCGGCGACGGCCTCACGCGGGCTCATCCGGAAGAACTCGGCGTCGAAATCGGCCGCGTCGGGCAGGAATCCGCCCGAGCGGGTGGCCGAGGTGCCGGGACCGTCCGCGTCGTACAGCCGCTCCAGGTCCCAGCCGCGGTCCTCGGGAAAGCCGCCGATGGCGTCGCGACCGGTGGAAAGCAGGTCCCACAGTTCTTCGGGCGAGCTGACGTCGCCGGGGTATCGGCAGCTCATGCCGACGATGACGATCGGGTCACCGGTGATCACGCGTGCCGATCCGGTGGCGCTCCTGGCCACCGCGCCGGCTAGTTCACCGGCGAGATGGGCCGCCAGCGCTTGCGGTGTCGGGTAGCTGAACACGGTCGTGGAGGCCAACTTCAGCCCGGTCGCCGCGGTGAGGCGGTTGCGCAGTTCGACCGAGGTCAGCGAGTCGAAGCCGAACTCCCGGAACGCTCGGCCCATCTCGATCGCGCTGGCGGAGCCGTGGCCGAGCACAGCCGCGGCTTCGGTCTGGACAAGCTCGACGAGCGCGCGCTCACGGTCCACTTCGGACAGATCGGCCAGCTTGGCGGCCAACGAGTTCGAGCCGGCGGTTTCAGCGGCAGCGCGGCGTACCGGCGCCCGGACGAGTCCGCGGAACACGTGCGGCACGTCGCCGCGGTCCCGCAGTGCGCGGAGGTCGACTTCGGCGGGCACGATCACCGGGGCGACCGAGCCGAGCGCGGTGTCGAACAGCGCCAACGCCTTGTCCACGGACAGGACCGGCAGGCCTTCCCTGGCCATCCGAGCCAGATCCGCCGACGTCAGCTCCGAGGTCATCCCGCTTTCAGGTGCCCAGGCACCCCAGGCGAGCGCCGTCGCGGGCAGTCCCTGATCCCGGCGGTGCCGCGCGAGGGCGTCCAATCCGGCGTTCGCGGCGGCGTAGTTGCCCTGACCGGCGCTGCCGAGGACACCGGCGATCGAGGAAAACAGGACAAACGCGGCGAGGTCTCGTCCGGCGGTGAGTTCGTGCAGGTGCCAAGCGGCGTCGAGCTTCGGGGCGAAGATCTTGTCGACGCTCTCGGGCGTGATCGAACCCAGCACGCGGTCGTCGACGACACCGGCGGCATGGATCACCGCGGTCAGCGCGTGCTCGGCCGGGACGGTGGCCAGCAGGTTCGCGATCGAGGTCCGGTCGGCGACGTCGCAGGCGATGACCGAGACGTTCGCGCCCAGTTCACCGAGTTCCCTGACGAGCTTGTCGGCGCCTTCGGCGGTGGGTCCTCGCCTGCTGGCGAGCACGAGGTGCCGGACAGCCCTTTCGGTCACCAGATGCCGGGCGAGCAGCCCGCCCAGGCCGCCAGTGCCGCCGGTGATCAGGACGGTGCCTTCGGGGTCCCAGGCGCGCGGCGCGGTCAGCACGATCTTGCCGATGTGCTTGGCCTGGCTCATGAACCGGAACGCTTCCGGTGCGCGCCGGACGTCCCAGGTCTTCACCGGGAGCGGCGCCAGGACGTCGGCGGCGAACAGGTCGAGCAGCTCGGCCAGCATCTCCTTGGTGCGGTCCGGACCCGCGTCCACCACGTCGAACGCGTGGTAGGCGACGTCCACGTGCTCGCGGATGTCGGTCTTGCCCATCTCCAGGAAACGGCCGCCCGGAGCCAAAAGCCGCAGCGACGCGTCGACGAACTCACCCGCGAGCGAGTTCAGCACGACGTCGACCCCGCGGCCGCCGGTGACCTTGAGGAAACGTGCCTCGAAGTCGGTGGTCCGGGAGGACGCGATGTGGTCCTCGGCGATGCCGAGCGCGCGGAGCGTGTCCTGCTTGCTCTCGCTCGCCGTCGCGAAGACCTCGGCGCCGAAGTGGCGGGCGAGCTGGATCGCGGCCATGCCCACCCCGCCGGTCCCGGCGTGCACCAGGATCGACTCACCGCGCCGGAGTCCGGCAAGGTCCTTCAAGCCGAAGTACGCGGTCAGGAAGACGAGCGGCACGGACGCCGCGTCCTGATCGGACCACGATGCGGGGATATGCGTCAGGTAGCGCTCGTCGGCGACCGAGATCGGGCCGAAACCGCCGTCGACCATGCCCATGATCCGGTCGCCCACGCGGAGATCACGCACGTCCGGACCGGTTTCGACGACCACACCGGCGGCTTCGGCACCGAGCGGACCAGCTTCACCGGGATACATGCCGAGCGCGTTGAGCACGTCCCGGAAGTTCACCCCAGCCGCGGAGATGCGTAGCCGCACCTCACGACCGGTGAGCGGGGCGGCGGCGCTCGCGGAAGGCAGCAACGCCAAGTCGTCCAGGCTGCCGCGCCGCGCGCTGTCGAGCCGCCACGCGGTTTCCCCACTCGGCGGCACCAAACCGGCCTCGGAAACGTCGGCGAGCCGTGCCAGGCGTGCGACGCGGATCGAGCCGTCGCGGATCACGGCTTCGGGCTCGTCCGACGCGAGCACTCCCGCCAGCACGGCGGGTTCGTCGAGGTCGACCAGGGCGAACCGGCCAGGGTTCTCGGCCTGAGCTGTCCGGATCAAGCCCCAGATCGGGGCCGCGGCCGTGTCCATGATCGCCTCGCCGGTCGCGGAGGTCGCACCGCGGGTGACGACGATCAGGCGTGAGGCGTCGAATCGGCTGTCCGCCAGCCATTCCTGCACGGTGGTGAGCGTGTCCAGCAGGAGAGTGCGGTGGTGTTCCCCGGTGACGCTGAGCAGGACCACGTCCGGCACTTCGGCGGGCAGCGACGCCGTGTCCGCGTAGGTGTCGACCTGCGTGCCGGAAGCCCGCAACGCCTCGGCGAGGCCGAAGGTGTCTTCGCCCAGCACAGCCGCGGAGTCCAGCGCACTGACCTCGGTGGTCATCGGTGTCCAGGACAGTCCGAAAAGGACGTTGTCGTCCACGGCTCGTTCTGCCGACAGGGCACGGGAAACGAGCGATTCGATCGTGGCGACCGCGCCACCGGCGGAGTCGGTGATCGTGATCGACACCGTCTCCTCGCCCAACTGCACCAGCCGCACTCGCACCGACGAAGCGCCGGTGGCGTACAGCGAAACGCCTTCCCACGAGAACGGGACCGCGCTGCTGCCGGTCTTGCCGTCTTCGGGGAGCAGCAGCGCGTGCAGCGCGGCGTCGAACAGCGCCGGGTGCAAGCCGAACTCGCTCGCGTCGTCGGCATCGGGGAGCTGAACCTCGGCGAACACCTCGTCGTCGCGGCGCCAAGCCGCGCGCAAGCCTTGGAACGCCGGGCCGTACTCGAAACCGAGGTCGGTGAACTGCTCGTAGCAATCGCTGATGTCGATCGACTCGGCACCGGCCGGTGGCCAGGTCGGGTCCGCGAGTGGAGCCGCGGGAGCGTCCGGAGCGAGACTGCCCGCCGCGTGCTGCGTCCACGAACCGTCGGGCTGACCGTCCGGCCGCGAGTGGATCTGGATGGTGCGACGGCCGGTCTCCTCCGGCGCACCCACCGAAATCCGGACTTGCACCGCTCCCTGGGCGGACAGGACCAGCGACGAACCGAGCGTCAGTTCCTCGACCCGCGCACAGCCCACTTCGTCACCGACACGGATCGCCAGCTCGGCGAAAGCCGTACCGGGCAACAGGATCTGGTCCTGGACGACGTGCTCGGCGAGCCAAGGGTGCGAACGCACCGACAGCCGGCTGGTGAACACCACGCTGTCGTCAGCCAACGTGACAAAACCTTCGAGCAGCGGATGCGCCACCGGGGACAGGCCGACCGAGGCGGCGTCCACGGGCACGATCGCCTTGGGCGTCGGCCAGTGCCGCTCACGTTTGAACGGATACGTCGGCAGGCTGACGTTCGAGATCGCTCCGGCGAACAACGACGTCCAGTCGATCCGCACGCCCACGACGTGCAGTCCGGCCAGCGCGGTCACCCAGGAGGATTCTTCGCCGCGTCCCTTGCGGAGTGCGGGAATCACGGTCACGTCGGGGGAATCGAGTGCCTCGAGTGCCATGGCGGCGAGCACTCCGCCGGGTCCGAGTTCGAGGATCGTGTCCGAGCCTTCGGAAACCAGTGTGCGCAGGCCGTCGGCGAACCGGACGGTCTCCCGCACGTGCCGCACCCAGTACTCCGGCGAACACAGTTCCTCGGCCGTGGCCACCTCGCCGGTCACGTTCGACACGACTGGGATCCGCGGTGTCTCGAAGGACAGGCTCTCGATCGTGCGGGCGAACTCGGCCAGCATCGGGTCCATCAACGACGAGTGGAACGCATGGGAGACCGCGAGCCGCTTCGTCTTGTGTCCCGCGCTTTCCAGCTGCTGGGCGATTTCCAGCACGGCATCTTCGGCACCGGCGAGTACCACGGCCTCGGGGCCGTTCACCGCGGCGATCGACACCTCGGCCGTCAGGAAGCCGCGAACCTCAGCCTCGGTAGCCCGCACCGAAACCATAGCGCCGCCAGTGGGGAGTGCCTGCATGAGCCGAGCGCGGGCCGTCACCAGTGTGCAGGCGTCGGCCAGTGACAGAACACCGGCGACGTGGGCAGCGGCGATCTCGCCGATCGAGTGCCCGGCGACCCGGGAAGCCTTGACCCCGAACGATTCGGCCAGCCGGAACAGCGCCACCTCGACCGCGAACAACGCGGGCTGGGTGAACCCGGTCTGGGCCAAGGCCTCGGCGTCCGTGCCCCAGACGACGTCACGCAGCGGGGTGTCGAGGTGCCGGTCCAGTCCGGCGGCGACGGCGTCGAACGCGTCGGCGAACACCGGGTACCGCTCGTAGAGGTCACGTCCCATGCCGAGCCGCTGGCTGCCCTGGCCGGAGAACACCACGGCGAGCGAACGATCCCCGGCGCGGCCGGTGACCACGGGTGCGCCGCCGGTCACCACTACCGCCCGGTGCTCGAACAGCGCGCGACCGGTCACCAGCGAACGGCCTATATCGGCCGCCGGGATCTCGGGGTTCAGTTCCGCGAACGTCTTGAGCCGCTGGATCTGTTCGGCCAGCGCGGTTTCCGACCTCGCCGACAGCGGCCACGGAACCACACCCGTCGACGCGGTACGCTGCGCCGCTTTGGGCGGCTGCTCGATGATCACGTGCGCGTTGGTGCCGCTGAGCCCGAACGACGACACCCCGGCGCGACGCGGACGGCCAGCTTCGGGCCAGGGCGTCCGCTCGGTCAGCAGTGACACCGCGCCGGAAGTCCAGTCCACATGCGACGAAGGCTCGCCGACGTGCAGTGTCTCCGGCAGCACTTCGTGGCGCATTGCCATGATCATCTTGATCACACCCGCGACGCCGGCCGCGGCCTGCGTGTGGCCCATGTTCGACTTGATCCCGCCGAGCCATACCGGGACGTCGCGGTCCTGACCATAGGTCGCGAGGATCGCCTGAGCCTCGATCGGGTCACCCAGCACCGTGCCGGTGCCGTGCGCCTCGACGACGTCGATGTCCGAAGTGGACAGACCGGCGCCGGCCAAAGCCGTGCGGATCACCCGCTGCTGCGAGGAGCCGTTCGGTGCGGTCAACCCGTTCGACGCACCATCGGAGTTGACCGCGCTGCCACGCAGGGTCGCCAAAACCTGGTGGCCGTTGCGACGCGCGTCGGAAAGCCGTTCCAGCACCAGCATTCCGGCGCCTTCGGCCCAGCTCGTGCCGTCGGCGTCGTCGGAGAACGACTTGCAGCGGCCGTCCGCGGCGAGTCCGCCCTGCTCGGTGAACTGGATGAACACCGAAGGCTCGGCCACGATGGTGATCCCACCGGCCAGCGCGAGTGAGCATTCGCCGGACCGAAGTGCTTGCGCGGCCATGTGCATGGCGACGAGCGAGGACGAGCAGACGGTGTCGACGGTCATCGACGGGCCTTCGAGCCCGAAGGTGTAGGAGATCCGGCCCGACATGACGCTGGACATGTTGCCGGTCATGACAAAACCATCGGAATGGTAGGCCTCTGACAACAGCAACGAGTAGTCGCAATTGGACGCGCCGACGAACACTCCGGTGTCCGACCCGCTCAAGGAATCCGGGGCGATGCCCGCGGCTTCGAAGGCCTCCCAGGAGGTCTCCAGCAGGATCCGTTGCTGCGGGTCGGCGGCGACGGCCTCACGCGGGCTCATCCGGAAGAACTCGGCGTCGAACTCGGTGACCCCGCTGAGGAAACCGCCCAGCTGCGTGCTCGACGTGCCCGGCCGCAAGCCTTCGGGGTCGTACAGGTTTTCGAGGTCCCAGCCGCGGTCCTCGGGGAAGGTGCCGATGACGTCGCGGCCGGAGGCGACGACGTCCCACAGGTCGTCGGGTGTGCGCACGTTGCCGGGGTAGCGGCAGCTCATGCCGACGATGACGATCGGGTCGCCGGTGATCACCCTGGCCGGTCCGGTCTTGGCGGGACCGTCGGCGCCCAGCAGCTCGGTGGCAAGGTGTGCCGCCAGCGCCTGGGGCGTCGGGTGGCTGAAAACCATGGTGGAGGCCAGCTTGAGGCCAGTGACGGTCGCCAGCCGGTTACGCAGTTCGACCGAGGTCAGTGAATCGAAGCCGAACTCGCGGAACGCTCGGCCGGTCTCGATCGCGCTCGCGAAGCCGTGGCCCAGCACGGCCGCGGCCTCGGTCCGGATCATGTCGAGCAGCGTGCGGGTCCGGTCCTCTTCGGACAGGTCGCGGAGAAGCAGCGCGAGGGACGCCGAGCCGGGGCCATTCGACGCGGCCGAGCGGCGAACCGGGGCCCGCACGAGTCCGCGGAAGACGTGCGGCACCGCGCCGCGTTCCCGTATCGCGCGGAGGTCGACGACGGCGGGCACGATCACCGGAGCGGACGAGCCGAGCGCGGAATCGAACAGGGCCAGCGCCTGTTCCGCGGTTAGCGCGGGAAGTCCTTCCCTGGCCATGCGGCCAAGGTCGACGTCGGTCAGCGCGGCGGTCATCCCCGCGGCCGAAGCCCAGGCGCCCCAAGCCAGTGCCGTCGCCGGCAGGCCGAGGTCGTGGCGGTGCTGCGCGAGGGCGTCGAGGCCGGCGTTCGCGGCGGAGTAGTTGCCCTGCCCGGCGCTGCCCAGGACCCCGGCGATCGACGAGAACAGCACGAACGCGGCGAGGTCGTGGTCGGCGGTGAGCTCGTGGAGGTGCCAGGCGGCGTCGAGCTTCGGCGCGAGGACGGTGTCGAGGCTTTCCGGGGTGATGGAATCGAGCACGCCGTCGTCGAGCACGCCCGCGGCATGGATCACGGCCGTCAGTGACGGAATGGTGGACAGCAGTTCGGCGACAGCGTCACGGTCGGCGACATCGCAGGCGACGACTTCGGCCCGAGCGCCCAGCTCACCGAGTTCGGCGACGAGTTCCTGCGCGCTCTCGGCCGTGGGGCCGCGCCTGCTGGCGAGGACGAGGTGCCGCACGTCCCGCTCGGTCACCAGGTGCCGGGCGAGCAGTCCGCCCAGGCCACCGGTACCGCCGCTGATGAGGACGGTGCCTTCGGGATCCCAGGCCGTTTCGGCGTCCTGTTGGTCGGCGAGCTTCGCCAGCCGGGCGACGCGGACAGCGCCGTCACGCACCACGGCTTGTGGTTCGTCGGTCGCGAGCAGTGCGGCGATGACCGCGGTGGAGGCGTCTTCGGCGTCGAGGTCGAGCAGGACGAGTCGGCCCGGGTTCTCCGCTTGGGCGGTGCGGATCAAGCCCCAGACGGTCGCCGCGGCCGGGTCGGTGATCAGCTCATGGTCATTCGCCGCGATCGCGCCGCGGGTGACCACGACCAGGCGGGTGGCGTCGAATCTGTCGTCCACCAGCCACTCTCGCACGGTCGCAAGAGTGCTGGTGAGCAAAGCGCGGTCTGTCTGGCCACCGACCGGCAGGAGGACGGTCGACGCTGTCGCCGTGGCGAGATCCTGATGGCTGTCCACGGAATTCGCGGCGCGGCGGAGGCTGTCCGCCAAGCCTCCGGTGTCCTCGCCGAGGACAGTGAAGGAGCCCTGCGCTGCGGCGCCGACTGCCAGCGGCGCCCATTCCAGGCTCCAGAGGTGAGTGTCGTCCCGGTCGCCGGCCACGGCTGCCGGGCGCGTCACCAGCGATTCCGTCGAGAACACCGGGGTACCGGCCGGGTCGGTGGCGAGGAGGCGCACCGCGTCCGGTCCGGCGGCGCTCACATGGACCCGCAGTGCCGAAGCGTTCGTGGCGTGCAGGACGACGTCGGTCCAGGAGAAGGGGACGGCGGTTTTCCCCGAGGTGTCGGCGAGTGCCGGTGCGTGCAGGGCCGCGTCGAGCAGCGCCGGGTGCAGTCCGAACTCCGCCGCGTCGATGCCTTCGGGCAGGCTGACTTCGGCGAAGACGTCTTCACCTCGTCGCCAGGCCGCGGTCAGGCCGTGGAACGCCGGCCCGTACTCGAATCCTGCGGTGGTGAGCCGGTCGTAGAAGCCGTCGAGGTCGACGGCGGTCGCTCCGGCGGGGGGCCAGGCGCTCTCGAACCCGAACGTCGTGACACCATCGGTGAGCACGCCGGTGGCGTGGCGCGTCCAGCTGCCGTCGGAGCCGTCCTGGCTGGCGTGGATGGTGACGGTCCTGGTCGCGTTGTCGTCGGCGGCACCGACCGCGACCTGCAGTTGCATGACGTCGTGCTCACCGAGGACGAGCGGGGCTTCCAGGACGAGCTCGGACACCCGGTCGCAGCCGACCTCGTCGGCCGCCCGGATCGCCAGCTCCAGCAATGCGGTGCCCGGGACAAGCACCCGGCCGAGGATCCGGTGATCGGCCAGCCACGGATGCGTGCGCAGGGAAACCCGGCCGGTGAACACGGTTTCGCCGCTCCCGGCCAGGCCGAAAGCGGTGTCGAGAACGGGATGGTCCAAAGTGGACCCTGGCGTGCCGGAACCGCTGCCCAGCCAGAACCGCTCGCGCTGGAAGGCGTAGGTGGGCAGGTCGACGCGGCGGGCACCATGACCGGCGAAGAACAGCGACCAGTCCGGACCGGCGCCGCGGACGTGCAGGACCGCCAGCGTGGCGACAAGCGAATCGGCTTCGTCCTGATCGAAGCGCAGAGCCGGAGCCGCGAACGCGTCCTCGGTCAAAGCGGCGGCGACAAGACCGGAAAGTACCGCACCGGCGCCGAGTTCCAGGACCGAAGTCACGCCCTCATCGCGCAAAGTCGTGATCGCGTCGGCGAACCGGACGGGCTCGTGGACCTGGCGCACCCAGTACTCCGGTGCGCCGAACTCCTGCTCGGAGGTCAGCGCGCCGGTCACAGTGGAGACGATCGGCAGCTTCGCCTTGCGGTAGTTGAGAACGTCGGCGACCCAGCGCAGCTCGTCGAGTGCGGGTTCCATCAGCGAGGAGTGGAAGGCGTGACTCACTTTGAGCGGGGTGCACTTGATCCCTTGCGCGGTCAGCTCCCCCGCGAGTTCCAGGACGCCGGCCTCAGGTCCGGAAAGGACGACGGCTTCCGGGCCGTTGACCGCGGCGACGCAGACGTCCGCCGACAACAGTTCGCGGACGTGGTCCTCGGTCGTGCGCACGGCGACCATCGCGCCACCGGCGGGAAGCGCCTGCATGAGCCGGCCGCGGTGGGCGGCGAACGCGGAAGCGTCGGCCAGCGACCAGATCCCGGCGACGTGGGCCGCGGCGACCTCGCCGATCGAGTGGCCGGTGACGACGTCCGGGCGCAGTCCCCACGACTCCAGGAGACGGAACAGCGCGGTCTGGAAGGCGAACAGGGCGGGCTGGGTGTATGCGGTCTGGTCGAGCAGGTCCGCTTCCGGCGAGTCCGGTTCGGCGAACATCACGGACTTCAGCGGGCGGTCGAGGTGCAGGTCCAGTTCGGCGCACACGGCGTCGAAAGCCTTGGCGAACACGGGGAACCGCGCGTGCAGCTGCCGGCCCATGCCGAGGCGCTGTGCACCCTGTCCGGGGAAGACGAAGGCGAGCCGTCCATGTTGGACGGCTCCGCTGTGGACATCGACGTGCTTCACGCCTGCCGCCAACGCGTCCAGGCCGCCGGGGCCGCCACCGACGACGACCGCGCGGTGGTGCAGAGCGGCGCGAGTGGTGGCCGCGGAGAACGCGATGTCGAGCGGGCGCGCACCGGACGCGACGACGTCGCGCAGTCGGACGGCCTGTGCCCGCAACGCTTCGGGACTGCGGGCGGACAGCACGAGCGGCGCCGGGACATCGGAAGCAGGCTCAGCGGCGGTCTCTTCGAGCGCGGGCGCCTGCTCCAGGATCACATGAACGTTGGTCCCGCTGAAGCCGAACGAGGACACCGCGCAGCGCCGTGGCTCACCGCGGTCCGGCCAGTCCTGTTGCTCGGTCAGAAGTCTGAGCTTTCCGCCTGCCCAGTCGATATGCGGGGTCGCCGGTTCGGCGTGCAGGGTGCGGGGCAGCACGCCCGCGCCCAGTGCGGAGATCATCTTGATGATCCCGACCACCCCGGCCGCGGCCTGGGTGTGCCCGATGTTCGACTTGACCGAGCCCAGCAGCAGCGGACGGCCGATGTCGCGGCCAGGGCCGTAAGTCGCTTGGAGGGCGGCGCCTTCGATCGGGTCACCGAGTGGCGTGCCGGTTCCGTGTGCTTCGACAGCGTCCACATCGGACGCCTGCAAACCGGCGTCGGCCAGCGCCTGCCGGATGACCCGCTGCTGGGCGACACCGTTCGGGGCGGTCAGCCCGGCGCTGGTGCCATCGGAGTTCACCGCGGAGCCGCGGAGTACCGCCAGAACGCGGTGGCCACGGGCCCGTGCCGTGGAAAGGTGTTCCACCAGCACCATTCCGACGCCTTCACTCCACCCCGTGCCGTCGGCGTCCGCGCCGAAAGCCTTGCACCGGCCGTCGGCGGACAGACCGCGGACACGGCTGAACGCCATGAACGAACCGGGGGTGGCCATCACCGCGACACCGCCGACGAGCGCTTGGTCGCACTCGCCCCGGCGCAGGGACTGCGCGGCGACGTGCAGCGCGACAAGCGACGCGGAGCACGCGGTGTCGATCGTGAGGGCGGGGCCGTGCAGGCCCAGTTCGTAGGCGATCCGGCCGGACGCGACGCTGCCGGCGGTGCCGGTGATCAGGTGGCCTTCGACGCCGTCACGGGCGTCCTGCAGGCCGGGGCCGTACTCGTGGTTCTCGGCGCCGATGAACACGCCCGTCGAGCTTCCGCGCACCGACAGCGGGTCGATGCCCGCACGTTCGAGCACCTCCCACGCGGTTTCCAGCAGAAGCCGCTGCTGCGGGTCCATCGCCTGGGCCTCGCGCGGGGAGATGCCGAAGAACTCCGCGTCGAATTCGGTGGCGCCGTCGAGGAAACCGCCGGAGCGCGAGTACGTCTTGCCGGCCCGATCGGGGTCGGGGTCGTAGGAGTCTTCGACGTCCCAGCCGCGGTCTTCGGGGAACGAGCCGATGAGGTCCTTGCCGTCGAGAAGGGCTTGCCAGAGTTCGTCGGGTGACGTGATTCCGCCGGGCAGGCGGCACGCCGTCCCGACGATCACGATGGGATCGGCGGCGTCCGAGGCGACGACACCGCTCATCCCTTCGGCCTGTTCTTCTCCGGACAACCGCACGGCCAGGCTCTCCGCAAGCGCTTGCACGGTGGGATGGTCGTAGACCTCGGTCAGTGGCAGGGAGATGCCGAGTTCGGCCTGCAGCCGCCGGTGCAGTTCGACGGCGGCCAGGGAGTTGAGCCCCAGTTCGGCGAACCGGCGGAGCGGATCGTCCACTTCGGACCGGGTGACACCCAGCGCGGTGGAGACCTGCCGCTGGACCAGGTCGACGAGCTTGCGGACGACCTCGCCGGGCGTACCGGTCAGCACCGGCACACCGGACGGTCCGGAGGCAGCGGAAAGCTCGCCTTCGACCGAAGACACGTTGCAGGCTTCGCTCGTCATGACGCCGCGCCACCACCCTTAAGACCGCAGGATCGAACAGGACTTCGCCACTGAATCGTAGGAGCGGGAGCGCTGTACTTTCCCTTAGAGGATCAGCCGATTTCGCGCTGCGGACGGCATCGGCGGCCGGGTTCTCTGGTGTTTTCCCGCGATCATCTCGTGCAGGCTGTGAAGCAGCAGGCCTGGCGACCTCGAACGCCGGCCCACCCCATGGAACGGGATTCCCCGGTCACGGTGAAGTAGCCCGCTGGCCACGTTTTCGTCGGAGAGGTAACCGATATGACGTTGGCAGCGCCAGACCCCATGACCATGTTCGGCCCGGACTTCCCGTTCGCCTACGACGACTGGGTCCGGCATCCCGCCGGACTCGGCCAGCTGCCCAAGCACCGCCTCGGCACACCCGTGGCTGTCGTCGGCGGCGGGATCTCCGGTCTCGTCGCCGCCTACGAGCTCATGAAACTCGGCCTGCACCCAGTGCTCTACGAAGCCGGTGAGCTGGGCGGGCGGATGCGGTCGATCGCCTTCGCCGATCATCCGGACTCGGTCGCGGAGCTGGGCGCGATGCGTTTTCCGCCGTCGGCGAGCACGTTGTTCCACTATATCGGCGAACTCGGGCTGCGGACACGGCCCTTCCCCAATCCACTGGCGGCCTGCACGCCGAGTACGGTGATCGATCTCGGCGGCGTGGTCCACCATGTCCGGACCGCGGAGGAACTGCCGACCGTTTACCAGGAAGTCGCCGACGCGTGGGACAAGGCCCTGCAGGACCGCGCGGAGCTGTCGTCGATGGAGGACGCGATCCGGCGCCGCGATGTCGGCGTGATCAAGTCGATCTGGAACCGCCTGGTGACCGAAATGGACGATCAGTCGTTTTACGGTTTCCTCGCCGGTTCCTCGGCTTTCGAGTCGTTCCGGACCCGGGAGATCTTCGGGCAGGTCGGCTTCGGCACCGGTGGCTGGGACACCGACTTCCCGAACTCGATCCTGGAGATCCTGCGGGTCATCTACACCCACGCGGACGACGATCAGGTCAGCATCGTCGGCGGCTCGCAGAAGGTCCCCAGTGGCCTGTGGACGCACGAACCGGAGAACCTCGTCCACTGGCCCGCCGGAACTTCCCTGGCCTCACTCAACTCCGGCGCCCCGCGCCCCTCGGTGACGAAGATGAGACGCCGCGCGGACGGGATCGCCATCGAGGACAGCACGGGCACCAGACTCCAGTTCCCCGCGACCGTGTTCACCCCGCACGTCTGGACGCTGCTCAGCCAGATCGACTGCTCGCCCGAACTCCTGAGCACGCAGGAGTGGACAGCGGTCGAGCGCACGCACTACATGAACTCCTCCAAGCTGTTCGTCCTCACCGACCGGCCCTTCTGGCGGGACACCGATCCGCGCACCGGCCACGACGTGATGGGCATGACGCTCACCGACCGCTCCCCGCGCGGGGTCTACCTGTTCGACGACGGACCGGACCAGCCGGGCGTGATGTGCCTGTCCTACACCTGGAACGACGACTCGTCGAAACTGCTCACCCTCGACGATTCCCAGCGGGTGGCCGTCCTTTTGCGACGGTTGGAAGCCATTTACCCCGGCGTGGACATCGCTTCGCACATCATCGGCGAGCCGATCAGCATCACCTGGGAGCGCGAGCCGAACTTCATGGGCGCCTTCCGCGCGAACCTGCCCGGCCACTACCGCTACCAGCGGCGGCTGTTCACCCACTTCATGCAGGACCGGCTGCCCGCCGACAAGCGGGGCCTGTTCCTCGCGGGCGACGACATCTCCTGGACGGCCGGCTGGGCCGAGGGCGCCGTACAGACCGCGCTCAACGCGGTGTGGGGCGTCATGCACCAGTTCGGCGGGGCGAGTGACCCGACCAACCCGGGCCCCGGCGACGTCTTCGACGAGATCGCTCCGGTGGAGCTTCCGGAGGACTGAACGGAGCGAGCCGGAGGGCCGGACACGTACGCGGGCGTCAGCGGCACGGGGTGAGCAGGAAGCGCACCACCAGCCCGGCGCCCGCGTCGGTCTGCTGCCGGAACTCCTCGGCCGACGACGGGAATCCGCGCAGCCGCCAGAGCACCCGG
>NZ_DASYMU010000178.1:0-12141 GCF_036008905.1 Amycolatopsis sp.
GGGGCACGCGTGGTCGAGCGCGCTTTCCAGGAAAAACGCGTGATTGCCGAGCCGTGACCGCGCAACCGCGTACACCTCGTGGCCTTGCGCGGTGTACGCGATGACCGTGGAGCGCACCGCCACTGACCACGCCGCCGGGCACAACTCTTGCCACCGATCGCGGTCGGTGTCCCATACCGACACCATGCCGTCCAAATCAGACAACCGATCGTTGATCCACAACGCCGCGCGCACAGGCGTCACCAGATACACCCCCGGCCCGGCCGTGAGTCGCTGCATCCGGTCTGTCTGTGGGTCCGGGTGTCCCAGCCCAGGCCGTTGATAGCCATGCCAATGCATCCCTTCGGCACGCCACCACGGACCCCACCGCAACTCCCCAGCCACCCGCGTCAGCGCGCTCATACCCAACCGCCCCGCACCTGCGAAATCAGCGCGTCTTGTACTGCCGTTCCATTCCCTGACCGGTAACCAACGTCGGCCGGGTGAATCCACCACGACCACGCGCCGTCGGCGGTCTCCGTCGGCGGAAGCGGCACCAGAGACCCACCCCTGACCAGAGTCACGCCCGCCAAACACCCCAGCGCCCCGCACAACCGTGTCCCCTGGGTCACGATCAGACGCGCGGAGTCGCCGTCAGGGGAGCGCATCACCGGGCACGACCTCGTCGCACCGTCGTCCGTCGCCAACGCGGCCGAAACCAGGTCCGACGAGACGTTGAGCACCTCGAACTTCTCGCCGACGCGCGCCAACACACCATAGGGAGCGACCGACCACCACGACCACGCCTCACGCGCCACCGACATAGACCGGCCCGACACCATCACCGGCACCAGCCCAACCGTGGGCAACCCGGTATGCCCCTGGGTGTAGCGCTGCCCATCCCACACCGACCCCGGCACCACACCCCACCCATGGCTCACCAACTCCAAGACCTCCGACCGCACGAACTCACGCCGGTCCGCGTGCATAGCCAGTTCCACCGCCATCACGCCTCCCTTCGACGCGACGTCATGCACGCGGGTGGAACACGGCGGGGCCGGGGGCCGGGAACGCTGCTTCCCGTGTTCTCTCCCCGGCCCTGCCGTGGGTACAGCCCGGCCGCCCCGTCCGGGGATGCCACGGCGGGGGGCGTACGCGGCGACGGGACGGCCGGAGCATCAGAGACGGACAACGCCGCCAACAAGCGCGCGAACGGACCCGGCCGACGCAACCGATGCCGCGTCGCGCCCAACCGTGCCTCCACAGTCCGCATCGACGTCCGCGCTTCCAAGAACAACCGGCACGCGGAGCACACCTGGCCCGGTGCCGCAGCCATCGACGCAGGCAAGAACTCGACCCCACACAGCGCCATGTACACGCCGCCTGACGACAGTCCCGCAGACATCGCCTCATCGGCCACCGCGTGATCCACCGGCCTGCCCGACGACGTCACCCACGTCATACGAGCCCGCATCGCCACCGTCACCACAGCACCTCAAGTTCCACCAGGTAGACAAGCCGCCCTAGCTCAGTCCACATATCCGCTCCGTACGCTCTGAACTCGACTAAGATCGAGTAATCCGCTCGATGCTCAGACAACCAGCGGACGTCGCTTACGGGAGTAGCCAGCAGGGGTGGCCATTCACGGGGGTGGCCACAAAGGGGAGCCAGAACGGCTCCATGAAATTGGTTTCACAACTGGCAGGGGTGTAAGGATGGGCGAGCCGACGATTGGGCCCATGCTCCGAAGCTTGAGGCGCCAGTCTGGCCGGTCTCAGAAACAACAGGCTGAGCTGTTGTCTGAACTGGCGGGGCGACCGGTGACCCGCAACGAGGTTTCGCGGTGGGAAAACGAGTCGCGACTACCTACGCCCTACTGGCAGGGACACTCTGCCGCTAGTTTCGGCGTTGCGGTAGCAGACTTGGAGTGCGCTGTCATAGTGACGCGCACTGAACGTCGGCGCGAAAAAGTTGATCCCGAGGAGGTAGATGACCCCGTGCGACGACGTGATTTCATTGGCGCAATGGCGGCCATTGCATTACCCCTGTCCCATACTTCTGATCATTCGCTTGGGTCCAGGGTCGACAGCGAGGATGTGCGGCGACTATATAGCAGAAATGCACGCTTGCGGAGACTTGATAACTTTATGGGCGGCGCCGACACTTATAACCTATATGCGGCCGAGGTGTCGAACACCACGGATCTTCTTAAATCTGGTATCTACAATTCAAATACCGGCTTAAAGCTAAAGTCGCTTCTTGGTGAACAAGCGCAACTTGCGGGATGGGCTGCGTTTGATGCAGGACAGTACTCGGTTGCAAAAACTCACTACATGACCAGTCTGGCAGCAGCGGAAGAAGCTGATGATCTAGCCCTTGCAGGAAATGCACTCGCTTTTCTTGCATATCAAATGACCGCGACGTCGCAGAACGGTGTAAGCACAGCCGCCGCGTCGTGGGAAAAAGCGCAGAAGTCTGCTACGCCAAAAGTTCGAGCGCTTCTACTGGAACGGCTTGCGTGGTCCCACGCCGTAGCTGGCCAGGCCAAAGAGACCGATACCGCCCTCGCTTTGGCACGCGAGGCGCTCAACGCTCATGATGATCGGCCCGAGCCTGACTGGGTATTCTGGGTCGACGCTGTCGAAATGGACATCATGGCCGGTCGATGCTGGACTCAACTCCGACGCCCTTTGCGTGCTGTCCCAATTCTGGAGTCCGTACTTGAAGGCTTTGACGATACGCACGCCCGAGACAAAGCGCTGTACACAACTTGGCTAGCTGACGCGTATGTAGATGCCAGCGAAGTCGAGCAAGCCGCCGTTACGACTGTACGTGCCCTTGATCTTGCAACTGGTGTCGCATCTGTTCGTCCGAAAGCGCGGATAGAAGAAGTGTCACAGCGACTCAACCGTCACCGTGACACTCCCGAAGTAGCCGCTTTGATGGATCGGCTCGCGCGCTAGATGAGCGGAGGAGGCTACTCAACGGATGGGGCGGTGCTGGCGTCCAACCAGCGGAGGTAGGGATCTGAACCGGCGACCAGAGGTATAGCCGTAACCTCTGGTTTGTCCCACGCATGTGTAGCGATCAAATGCCGTTCCAGCTCGTCGTAGCGAGCTGCAACGGTCTTGAAAGTCACTTGCCACTCTTCTCCCTCGCCTGCCTCGCCGAGATGCCAGAAGAAGGACGACACTGGCCCCTGCACCTGCGCGGACGCCGCCAACCGAGCTTTGACCGCTGAGCTGGCCAGAAGCGAGGCCGTCTCTCGATCGCCTGCGGCGGTCATTACCAATAAGTAGTCAGCCATGAGCCGAGGCTATGACACGTCGGCGCGACGTGCATATGACCGGGTCACAAGTAGGTAACCAATCAGTGGTTAGCTCTAACACTTGTAAACACTCACGAGCCACCCACCCAGTCGAACGCCGGCACTCACCCGCCCGAGGATGTCTCTAGACGGTCGTCGTCGCCGAAAGGTGCGCGTAGACGACGATGTTGTCCAGGTAGCTGCGCGCCTTGCTGTCGAACTCACCGCCGCAGGTGACCAGCCGCAGGCCCGGATAGTCGACCTCGCCGTAGACGTCCTTGGCCGGGAACTTGGCCTTCGGGTACTGCCGCCGCGCGTCGACGGTGAAGGTCGCCGTCTTGCCGTCACTGCGTTTGACCCGCACCTTGTCCCCGGGCTTCAGCTTGGCCAGCTGGAAGAACACCGCCGGTCCGCGCACGGAGTCGACATGCCCGAGGATGACCGACGCGCCGGTCTCCCCCGGCGTCGGCCCGTTCCGGTACCAGCCCGCCTTGCTGAAGTCCTTCGGCACTTCGACCGTCCGGTCCTGGTTGAGCCCCAGCGACAGCAGCGTGCTGGTCACCCCGATGCTCGGCGCCTCGATGGACACCGGCGCCGAGCGGCCCAGCGGAGTCGCGACGGCCCGCGGGGCGGGGGACGCCGACGGCTGCGACTCTTCGACCGGGGCCTCGGCGGGCGGGTCCGCGATGACGGCCCCGGCCTCGGGGATGGTGCCCGCCTCGGCGACGGGTTCCAAGCCGACCGGTCGCGTGACCCCGGTCCAGATCAGGCCGGTACCACTGAGACCCAGCACGACCGCGACCACGAGCAGGATCGTCCGCACGCGCCCGCTGCGTGGCCGGAGCCGGGTGACTTCTTCGGGATAGACGGCGTTTTCCGTTGTAGCGTAACGGTAATGCGGCTCAGTCATCGTCTTCTTCCCCGCGCGGAGCCATTCGGTGCCGGGCGATGAGCGCGACCGCCGCGCCGGCGACCAGTACCCCGCCGGTGGTGGCCTGCACGAGACCGGTCGTGTCCTTCGCCTCCCCGCCCGCGCCGGTGTCCGGGGCGCCGGCCGGGATGATGACCGTCTCGGTGCCGCCCGCGCCCGCGCCACCGGCGAGGAAGGGGGCGACGGCCGCGAGGACCTCGTCCTTGCTCTTGGGGGTTTCGACGTCCCCCACGAAGACCCCGCCCTTGGCGGGCAGGCCGAGCAGGAGTCCGATGATCGCGGCATGCCGGGCCTCCACACCGAAGATCCCCGCCGCGGCTTGCAGGATGCCCTTGTCCTTGAGGAAGCCCGCGGCGCCGAGATAGGCGTTGACGCCGACGTTTTCGAAGGTACGGCTCGTGGTCAGGAAGTTCTTGCGGTTCTCGAACGCGTCGCCGAATTCGACCTTCGGCGCTTCGGCCGGGGTCCCGCCCAGCTTCTTGATCGTGTCGGCGAGCGTCTTGACATGTGACTCCTCATCGGACTGGATCTGTTTGAGGAACTTCCCCTCGATCCCGGAGAGCTGCACGGCTTTGTTGCCCTGGCGGTAGAACTCGGCTTCCAGGAACTCCAGTGTCAGCGCGAAGTTGAGCACTTCCACGTCGTTGGCGAAGTCCGCGGCCTTGGCCATGGCCCACCGGTTGTTCAACGCGCCGAGCGCGAGCCGGGGCGAAACGTCGGTGGCCTGACCCTTGATGAGATCTTGGTGGTTCATGAACGTGTTCCTTACTGGTTTCGGGGTCAGGACAGGAAAGGCTTGACGATCGTGGCGACTTCGTTCTTCGAACGCCGCTTCTCGATCGGCGCGGGGAAGGCGTTGCCCCCGATCAGTGCCGCCAGCACGGCCGCGTGCCGGGACTCCACTCCCGCGATGGACGCGGCGGCGCCCAGCACGTCGCCGCTCTTGATCAGCCCGACCTGACCGTGATAAGCCGTCACCCCGACCTCTTCGAAGGTCGAGGCGGCCTTCAGGAAACTCAGCTTGTCCTTGAAGGTATCCGCGGGGAACTTGATGGTCGGCTTGTTCACTGGGGTACCACCGAGCTGTTTGACCAGCGCCCGCACCGAGGTGACGTGCGAGCTTTCGTTGTCGGCGATCTCGGTGATCAGTTCGAGCTCACGCCCGTTGATCAGCCCCTTCTTAAGTCCGGTGGCGTAGAAGTCCGCCTCGAGGAACTCCAGCGTCAGCGCGAAATTCAGGATGTCGATGTCGCCTTTGTCCGCGGACTGGACGACCGCCGCCGCCGCCGAGGAGGCACCCGTCATCAGGCCGCCGGCCACCAGACCGGCTCCGACGCCGACCAGACCGGCCATCCGCAGGAAGGCCCGCCGGTCGGTCTCGTGAGCGATGCCCAGCACCGGTTCACCACCGAAAACCCTGTTTTTGTTGAACGGCCGCATCAGATACCAAACCTTCTTCTTCTCGCGCGAAACGCGCTACCCGCCGTCATGAAGACAGCAAGGGGCCAATGGAGAAAGAGCTTCGATTGAGCACGCGAATTCATCTGCACCTTGACCGGTGGATGAGGCCCGACCCCATATCTACCGTTACCCGCCCGAGATACAGGGAGCATCGCACATCGTTCGACCGAGCACCAGTACCGCTCGGCGATCTTTTATCGCAGCCGTCGCCGACCCACGAAGCCGCAGGTAGAGTGCACTTTTTGCGGGCATGAGCAGCCGCTGGAAAAAACTTCGAAGTCAGGGCAATCCGGCGCGCCGACGGCTACGAACTATTACCGGCAGATCTCGGGCCGCCCGGAAAACGGGCAGCAGGATCCGTTACCGAAGGGCACGGGCGAGCGCGATACTGGCGCTGCGGGCGGCCGCGATCACGACGTCCGGATCGGCTCCCGTGCCCTGCGCCGCGAGCAGCGAGGCACTGACGGTGTCGAAGACCATGGAGACGAGGAGCCTGTCCTGCTCGGTCGCGTCCTCCGCGACGAGGAGGTCGACGACGCGGCCGAACGTCGCACGGACGTCCCTGCCGTCCCCGGCGAGCCGCTTCATCACCGGCTGGTTGGCGTGCGCGAGGCGCATGAGCCGCAGACGCTCGGGCGTGGTGCTCCCGATCCAGCGCAGCGCGGCTTTTTCCAGCAGGTCCGGCGAGGCGGGCTGCGCGGCGATCCACTCGACGAGCTGGTCGAGCTCGGCGCGGCGCTCCTCCATGAGCCCCAGCACGATCGCGTCCTTGTTCTGGAAATGGTAATAGAGCGACGATTTCGTGATTCCGAGCGCGGTCGAGATGTCCCGGGTGGACGTGCCCTCGAACCCCTTCTCCGTGAAGAACTTCAGCGCGACACGGAGGATTTCCGCGCGCGTCTCCGCGCCGGTGCGCCGCTCGGTTCCCGCGGGGTTCGTCATGGGCCATCCCTTCGTCGTCCCCGAGTGTACTTGACTACCGAACGCCCGTTCGGCTACCTTCGCCATCACTGAACGAACGCCCGTTCAGTAGCTCCGAAAGAGGTAGCGCCATGAAAACCCCCATCCGCATCGCCGTCATCGGCGCGGGCCCCGGAGGCCTGCTGTGCGCCCGTGTCCTGCAACAACACGGCATCGACGCCGCCGTGTACGACACCGACGCCTCCGTCTACGCCCGTGACCCTGGCGGCACCCTGGACCTGCACGCCGACACCGGGCAGATCGCGCTGGAAGACGCCGGGCTCTTCGACGAGTTCCTCGCCCTCTCCCGGCCTGAAGGCCAGGCCAAGACCAGACTCGACCACCGCGGCACCGTGGTGTCCGCGTTCACCCCCAGCGAGGACGACGTCGCCGCGCCGGAGATCGACCGCGGCCAGCTCCGCGCCATGCTCGCCGAGCAGGTGAAGCCCGGCACCGTGCACTGGGGCCACAAGCTCGTCGCCACGACCCCCCTCGGCGACGGGACGCACCGCCTCGAGTTCGCCAACGGCACGACCACCGAAGCGGACCTCGTGATCGGCGCCGACGGCGCCTGGTCCCGGGTCCGCCGCCTCGTCAGCGACGCCGTCCCCCGCTACACCGGCGTCTCGTTCCTCGACGTCCATTTCGACGACTCCGACAATCGCCATCCGGGGATCGCGAAGATCGTCGGCGACGGCCACATGTTCGCCAACGACGGCGCCGGGAGCGCCATCATCGGGCAGCGCAACAGCGACGGCCGCATCCGCGGCTACATCGGGCTGACCACCGACACCGACTGGCACGAGAAGGCCGGGATCGACGCCGCCGACACGGCCGCCGTCCGGGAATTCCTGCTCAAGAAGTTCGACGGCTGGTCAGCCGACCTGCGCGCCTTCATCAGCGAGAACGACGGCGATTTCGTCCACCGTCCGATCTACACCCTCCCCGCTCCCCTCACCTGGCCGCACACCCCCGGTGTGACCCTGCTCGGCGACGCGGCGCACCTCATGACGCCGTGGGGCGGTTTCGGGGTGAACCTCGCGATGCTCGACGGTGCCGAACTCGCCCGCGCGCTCGCCGAGGAGGACACCGTCGACGCGGCCATCACCCGCTACGAAGCGGAAATGCTCCCCCGCTCCGGCGAACACGCCGTCGGCGCGAACGACGCCCTCGACCGCTTCTTCGCCGTCGACGGCGCCGACCCCGGCACTGGTCCGGACCACGAAGCCGAACACCGGCGCTGGGTCGAAGGCGCCGCCGAATACCGGCGCCGGCAAGCGTCGTCGGAAACCGGCGGGCCGATCGACGGTCTCTGGACCCTGAAGTTCCAGACGCCCAGCGGCGAGAAGCGGTCCGCGTTGTCGCTCAGTGCCAACGGAAACGCGTTGACCGGCAGCCTCGACGGCACCGCGATCCAGGACGGCCGGGTCGACGGCGACGAGATCGGCTTCACCTCCCACCTCACCTCGCCGTTCAAACTGAAGATCAAGTGCACCGCCTCGGTCGACGGCGACACTATGACCGGCAAGGCGAAGTCGACGATCATGTCGATCCCTTTCACCGCGACCCGCGAAACCGCCTGACCATGGACGTCCTCCTCCAGTTCGTGGTCCCATCGGCGACTGGCGGGCCGACGCGCCGCCCGCCGATTGGCGGCCGGCGATCCGGCGCCGGGAACGGCTGGACGTATCCGCTCTTCTATGGCGATCCTGGCGTTCGCCTTTTTCCTGACGGCCATCGCGATACGACCGACCGTCGCTTGACGGTGGTGTTTCCGGCACTGCCGGTGACCACTCTTCGTTATTGGGTATCGGCGAACATTCCGAGACGGAATTAATCCGCTCCGAGAGCCGTCCGGCGCTATGCACGGATCACCGCTTTAGTTAGCCTGCGGTACATGATTGCCACTGTTGTCTGGGGTACGGGCAATGTCGGGCGTGCGGCCATCCGTGCCGTCGAAGCCCATCCGGCATTGAAACTCACCGCCGTACTCGTCCACAATCCGGAAAAGGCCGGCCGCGACGCGGGCAGCCTCGCCGGGCTCGACTACGAATTGGGGGTCGCCGCCACCGACGACATAGACGCGGTCCTGTCCACCAGTCCCGGAGCCGTGGTGTACGCGGCGTCCGGTGACATCCGCCCGGACGACGCGCTCGCCGACATCACGCGGGCGATCCGAGCGGGGACGGTGGTCGTCTCTCCCTCGCTGTACGCACTCTACGACCAGCGAAACGCCCCGCCCGAACTCCGTGAACCGGTGCTCGCCGCCATCGCGGAGGGCGGCGGCTCGCTGTTCGTCTCCGGGGTGGATCCGGGCTGGGGCAACGATGTCCTGCCCCTGCTGGTCAGCGGGCTCGGCACCACCGTGGACGTGATCCGCTGCCAGGAGATCTTCGACTACTCCACCTACGACCAGCCGGATTCGGTCCGCTACCTCATCGGCATGGGGCAGCCGATGGACTACGAGCCGCCGATGCTCATGGCCACGGTCCCGACCATGGTGTGGGGCGGGCAGATCCGGCTGATGGCCAGGGGGCTCGGCGTCGAACTCGACGAAGTCCGCGAAACCGTCGACCGGCGCGCGCTCGAGACCACCGTCAGCACCAAGACGATGGGCGAGTTCGAGGCGGGAACCCAAGGGGCGGTGCGGTTCGAGGTGCAGGGCATCGTCGACGGCGAGCCGCGGATCGTCATCGAACACGTCACCCGCATCCACGAGTCCTGTGCACCGGACTGGCCGACACCGCCCAATCCGTCCGGGGCCCACCGGGTGATCATCGAGGGCCGGCCGCGGATCGAGGTCACCGTCGAAGCCACCGACGAGGACGAAAACCGCTCCGCGGGCGGGAACGCCACCGCCGTCGGCAGGCTGGTGAGCGCCATCGACTGGCTCGTCGACAACGAACCAGGACTTTACGACGCACTCGACATCCCGCTGCGCCCGGCAGTCGGCAAACTCGCGAGGAGACAAGAATGATCATCGACATCCCCGAGGACAAGGACGCCATCGGGTACGTGTGGGGCGAAATGGTTCCCGAAATCGGCGTCGCCGCCGCGAACTTCTCCCTTTCGGTCTACGCGAACACCACCCTCGGACTCCGCGAGTTCGAGGCCGCGCGGTTGCGTATCGCGCAAATCAACGGCTGTATTTTCTGTCTCGACTGGCGGACCGAAAGGGACGGGCAGAAAGTCGAGGAGGAATTCGCCGACGCGGTGACCGAATGGCGCACCACCGACGCCTTCGACGACCGCACGCGGTTGTCCGCCGAATACGCCGAACGGTACGCGCTCGATCATCATGGAATCGACGAAGAATTCTGGGCACGGATGACGAAGCACTACACCCAGCAGGAGATCGTCGAATTGAGCATGAGCATCGGCTCGTGGCTGGCCTTCGGCAGGCTCAACCACGTCCTGGGCATCGACACCGTGTGTGTCCTGCCGAGTCACAGCGGCTGAACAAGGTGAGCCGGGGCCGCTCGGGCCCGGCTCACCTTTTCGTCAGAAGTCGGTCGCGATGACTTTTTCGATGTTCCGCTCGGCCAGCGCGGTGATGGTGACGAACGGGTTGACACTGGTGTTGCCCGGGATCAGCGAGCCGTCGGTGACGTAGAGGCCCGTGTAGCCGTGCAGCCGGCCGTAGTTGTCGGTGGCCTTGTTCAGGATCGCGCCGCCGAGCGGGTGGTAGGTGAGATGGTCGCCCCAGATCTTGTAGACGCCGAAGAGGTCGGTCCGGTAGATCGTCCCCTCCTTCGCGTTGATCTTGTCGAAGATCGACTTGGCCATGTCGATCGACGGCTGCTTCCAGGCGGTCTGCCAGTTCAGGTCGACGTTGCCCGTCGCGGCGTTGTAGGAGAATTGCGCGCGGTTCGGGTTCTTGGTGATCGTGAGGTAGAACGACGCGAAGGTCTCGATCCCGGTCGGCAGCGGCGCGACCTCGGCGAACGCGCCGCCCGCCGCCCAGTTGTCGATACCGCCGGTGGGGATGGACGACTGGAGGCTGCCCGTCGGGTCCCAGAGGTGGTTGGCGCGGCCGCACATGACGTTGCCGTTGTCGCCCCAGCCCTTGCCGACCTCGCCGTTCAGGTTGGGCAGCTTGCCGGTGGCCTTCAGTTTGACCAGCAGCTTGCTGGTGCCCACGCTGCCCGCCGAGAAGAACACCTTGTCCGCAACCACGGTCTTGGTCAACGTGGTGGCGCCGGTGGTGTCGAGCTGGTCGATGACGACGGTGTAGCCGTCACCGGAAGCCGGGGAGACCGAGGTGACCTTGTGCAGCGGCGAGATGGTGACCCGGCCGGTCGCCTTGATCTGGGCGAGATAGGTCTTCTGCAACGACTTCTTGCCGTAGTTGTTGCCGTAAAGGATCTCGGCCACCAGCGCGGACTTGGGGACGGTTCCGGCCGCCTCCTGCTTCATGTAGTCCCAGTCGTACACCGCGGGCACGAAGACGAACGGGAAGCCGGAGCGCTGGGCGTGCTTACGGCCGACGCGGGCGTACTGGTAGCAGTCGGTGGTGTCGAACCACGCCGGGTCGATCAGGCTGACGCCGAGCCCGGAGTTGGCGCGCGGGTAGTAGGTGTTGTACATCTCGTCGGTGTTGACCGACGGAAGGATGGCGCCGAAGTTCTCCCGCTTGGGCGTCACCGCCATGCCGCCGTTGACCAGCGACCCGCCGCCGACGCCGCGGCCCTGGTAGACCGTGATGCCGCTGAAGTCCTCGGCGTCCAGGATCCCGGTGTAGCGGGGGATGTTGCGGTCGATCGGGAAGCCGAGGAAATTGCTGAGGGGCTGCTTCGTCTTGGTTCTCAGCCAGAACGACCGGTTGTCGGGGTTGGTCGTGTTGGCGAAGATCTTGCCGTCCGCCCCCGGGGTGTCCCAGGCCATGCCCATTTCGATCATGTGCACGTCGACGCCCGCCTGGGCGAGACGCAGCGCGGTGACGGAACCGCCGTAGCCGGTGCCGATCACGAGCACCGGAACATGGGCTCCGGGAGCGATCGGACCGGCCGCGGTCGTCGCCGCCTGCGCTGTGGTGGCGTGACCCGCGAGGGCCGCGACCCCCAATATAGAACCTGTTCCAGCGATGAATGTGCGGCGCGAGACCCCCGTGAAACCGTTACCTCGCTCCGTTTTTTCGCTCATGTGACGTTCCTCACTGTAGGCCGATGAGAACAAGTTATACTGACGCTTGAGTCCCAAGTCACTAGATACCCATCGGTAACTTGTCGCCGGTCGCCCGGCTGGAGCACAGGTCAGACACCGTCCACACCGCACCGCGCCCCTCATCGGAACCCCCCGAAGATCAAGACTCCACCCGAGAACACCCCGCACAGAAGTGCCGCCATCTGTCGACAGATGGCGGCACTGGATTAACCCCTGCGAGATGTCTTGCGGGCGGCGTTGTACTCCGCCACCGGATCCACCGCGCGCGGCCACGATCCGGTGCTGAGCAGGGTCCCGGTCGCGTGGATCGCGGTCCCCTTCAAGTAGTGGACCAGAACGC
>NZ_DASYMU010000179.1:0-8513 GCF_036008905.1 Amycolatopsis sp.
CGATGTATCGCCAGCAGGATCTGCCGTTCGAGGCGGCGCTGGAGCTGCTGCATCACAACCTCACGCTGGCGTTCTCCACCGAGGACATCCAGGAGGGCGTCAAGGCCTTCTTCGAGAAGCGCCAGCCCATCTGGAAGGGACGCTGAGCGAGCGCTAGGCGAAGCCTCGCCCAGGGGGCTCGTTTCGCTGCGGGTACTCGCCCAGGGGCTCGTACCCGCGGTCCCATAGGGACCCACGCTCCTAGCTGGGCGAGGCCGGTGGCCGCGGCGCCATGGCGGCGAAGACGTCGAGGGCCGCGGGGTTGGCCAGCGAGTCGCGGGACGCCGCCTGGTCGGCGGGGACGCCCATGAGGATCCGCTTGACCGGGACCTCGAGGACCTTGCCGCTGAGGGTGCGTGGGACCTCGGCGATCTGGCGGATGTCGTTGGGTACGTGGCGGGGGGAGCAGTCGGAGCGGATGCGGCGTTTGATCCGTGCGACGAGGTCGTCGGTGAGCTGTTCGCCGTGGCGCAGCACGACGAACAGCGGCATCCAGCCTTCGGGGTGGGTGGGCCGGTTCGGGATGTCGACGACGAGCGCGTCGACGATCGTGTCGTCGGCGAGGACGGCGCGGTAGATCTCGCTGGTGCCCATGCGGATGCCGCCGCGGTTGATGGTGGAGTCGCTGCGGCCGGAGATGATGGCCGTGCCGCGCTCGGTGATCTCGATCCAGTCGCCGTGGCGCCACACGCCGGGGTAGTGCTCGAAGTAGGACTCGCGCAGGCGCGTGCCGTCCTGGTCGCCCCAGAAGAAGATCGGCATCGACGGCATCGGCTCGGTGATGACCAGCTCGCCGACCTCGCCGACGAGCGGGCGGCCCTCGGGGTCCCACGCCTCGACCTTCGCGCCCAGCGCGCGGGCCTGGAGCTCGCCGAGGTGCACGGGCAGCGTGGGCACGCCGCCGACGAACGCGCTGACCACGTCGGTCCCGCCGCTGGTGGAGAACAGCCACGTGTCGGCGCCGACGTGGTCATAGACCCACTGGAAGCCCTCCGGCGCCAGCGGCGAGCCCGTCGAGCCGACGGCCGTCAACGCGCTCAGGTCGCGACCACCGCCGCACGGCTCAACCCCCGTTTTCATGCACGACGCGATGAACGAGGCGCTCGTCCCGAAGGTCGTCGTGCCGGACTGCGCCGCCAGATCCCAGAGGCGGTCGAGCGTCGGCGTGGCCGGGTTGCCGTCGTAGAGGACGATCGACGCCGGTGTCAGCAGCACCCCGACCAGGAAGTTCCACATCATCCAACCGGTCGTCGTGAACCAGAAGACCCGGTCGCCGGCCTGGGCGTCCAAGTGCAGGTTCATCAACTTCAGGTGCTCCAGCAGGACGCCACCCTGCCCGTGGACGATGGGCTTCGGGAGGCCCGTCGTGCCCGACGAGTAGAGCACCCACAACGGGTGGTCGAACGCGAGCTGGGCGAACCCTAGGGGTTGCTGCTGCTTGATCAGCTCGCGCCACGGGATCATGCCCGCCGGCGGGGCGCCCCCGGCGCCGAGGTAGTCCAGCAGCACGACGTGCTCCAGCGACGGGATCTCGTCGCGCAGGCCCGCGACGACCTCGCGGCGGTCGAAGTCCTTGCCGCCGTAGCGGTAGCCGTCGACGGCGATCAGGACCTTCGGCTCGATCTGCGCGAAGCGGTCGACCACCGAGCGCGCCCCGAAGTCCGGCGAGCACGACGACCACGTCGCGCCGATCGACGCGCATGCGAGGAACGCGGCGATCGCCTCGGGGATGTTGGGGATGTAGCCGACGACGCGGTCCCCGGCCTCGACGCCCAGGAACCGCAGGCCGGTCGCGATCCGGGCGGTCAGGTCGCGCAGCTCGCCCCACGTCATCCAGTCCAGCTCGCGCAGCTCCGAGGCGTGCTGCAGCGCGAGGGCCGCGTCCTGCTTCCCACGGAAGACGTGCTCGGCGTAGTTCAGGCGCGAGCCGGGGAACCACTCCGCGCCCGGCATCGCGCGCGAGCCGAGGACGCGTTCGTAGGGCGTCGCGGCCTGCACGTCGAAGAACTCCCAGACGGCCCCCCAGAAGCCCTCGATGTCATCCACCGACCAGCGCCACAGCGCGTCATAGGAGCCGGTGACCGGGACCCCCCGGCTGGACGCGACCCAGCGCGCGAACCCGGTGATCGACGCCCGCTCGACCCGCTCGTCGTCCGGGCACCACAGAACCTGCCCGCCGTCGCCGGCGCACGCCGCGGAGCCAGACATGAGACCACTCCTCTCGAGCCGTGAAGATCGACGCACGCCGGCGAGCCGCCGGAGGAGAGAGGTGAGCGGCCCGCCGATGTGGTCTGAGACCAGCATCGCCTTCCGCCGGCGAAAAGTCCAAGACATGGATGCTCTTGATTCAATACCACGACGGCATGGAGATTCGGCAGCTGCGCTACTTGGTGGCCCTGGCAGAGGAGCGCCACTTCACACGGGCGGCGGCGCGCGCGAGCGTCGCGCAGCCCGCTCTGTCCCGTCAGATCCGAAGCCTCGAGCTCGAGCTCGGCGTTCCGCTCGTCGACCGGACCTCGCGCAGGGTGGCGCTGACGCCCGCGGGCGAGCGGCTGGTGGAGCGCGCACGGCGCGTCCTCGCCGAGGTCGAGGCCGCGCGCGCCGACGCCCTCGACCTGCGCGAGCTGCTGCACGGCCGCGTCAGCTTCGGGGTCAGCACGACGCCCGGTCCGCTCGACGTCGCCTCCATGATCGCCGCCTTCCACCGTGCCCATCCGGGCGTCGATCTCGACGTGCGCGATGCACTCAGCCGGCACCTGGCCGAGTCGCTGCGCGGCGACGACCTCGACGCCGCGCTCCTGACCGCCGTCGAGCCCGAGCACCGGCGTCAGCTCGATCTGGAGCTGGCGGCGGAGGAGCCGCTCGTGCTGTGCGTCGGTGCGGGGCATCGGCTGATGGGCCGCAAGCGGATCGCGGTCGGCGACCTGCGCGGCGAGCGCTTCGCGGCCTTCCACGCCGGGGCGACGATCCGGACGCTCGTCGAGCGCGCCGCGGCCGAGGCCGGCTTCACCCCCGTCGTGGCGTTCGAGATCAGCGACGTGACCCGGATGCGGGCGCTGGTGGCCGAGGGCTTGGCGGTCGCCGTGCTCCCGCGCTCCCAGGCAAGCGGCGACGATCGGATCAGCGCGATCGCCTTCAAGGACCGGACCCTCGTCCACCAGATGTTCCTCGCGCGCCGCGCTGGCCGCGAGCTGTCGCCGGCGGCCAGGGCGTTCCTGGGGGTGTGCCGCGAGCGCCTCGGCGCCTGATTCGCCGGCACGATCCGC
This sequence comes from Amycolatopsis sp., assembly GCF_036008905.1. GTDB lineage: Bacteria > Actinomycetota > Actinomycetes > Mycobacteriales > Pseudonocardiaceae > Amycolatopsis. The sequence goes on from NZ_DASYMU010000179.1 coordinate 3,306, forward strand.
GAAGTTCGCGTTTGCGAAATGGGCACACGCAAACGGTAAGTGGGATCGCCCTCGAAATGATCTAATCCAGTGAGCATATGCAAATGCCGCACCGGATCTCGACTCGCCGGATCTCGCTCGTCCCGGACGTCGTGGCCCGATCCCTTCGGCCGTCGTGGTGGGCCGTCGTCGCCTACTCGTCGAACGGGGCTGACGGAAAAGTTCTGGAAACGCCCATTGACAATAGAAAACGCGGCTGATTATAGTCGGCCGGTGGGGCGCGCTGACGAGGCTCGCTCCGTGAACCGTGGGTCGTCCAGGGAACGGAGTGGGTATGCGGATCGTCGGCAGTGGTGGCGTGCGAGGGTTGTTGTCGTGGTTGGTGTCGTTCGGGGTCGCGTGTGCCCTGCTGACTTCGACATCCGCTGCCCAAGCCGCGCCTGCCACCCTCGCGTATGCCACGGCCGGAGCGTTCGCTGCATCAGGAAGCGACTTCAATGTTCCGACTCGGCTCGCCGTCGAGCCCACCAGCGGCAACATCCTCGTCGCAGACTCGGCGAACCATCGCATCCAGGTGTTCGCGCCGGACCCCGTGGCCACAGGAACGCTCCTGACGTCGATCGGCACCGCGCTGGGCGTTCCGTACGGCATCGCGATCGACCAGTCAAACGGCGACGTGTACGTGAGCGAGAGCGGCACGGACGAGATCGTCCGCTATCGGTCCGATGGCGCACCCACCCCGACGTACACGATCGATCCGTCTTTCGTCAGCCCCACCCAGGGAGCGGGCCTGGGGCAGATCGGCAGCTTCGCGAGCCCGATCGCTGTCGATCCGACGACGCACGATGTCCTCGTCGCCGATACAGCGAACAAGCGCGTCACCAGGTTCGACTCTTCCGGGACGTTCCTGGCGCCGTCCTTCGCCGGTGCCGACTCGGCCGGTGGGTCGTTCACATATCTCCTCGACCTGGCCGTTGGCCCGACCGGCACGATCTACGTCATCGACGGGACCGGGGACCCGACCGGGAACGGGGGTATCGGGCCGCAACCACAGTCCCGCATCGAGACCTTCGACTCCGCCGGCGTAGCGCAGGGCGCCCTGGGACCCGTCGACACGCCGCGGTCTGTGGCCGTAGAGCTGTCCACGGGGACGGTGCTCGTCGGAGGCCGGTCAACTGCCCAGCTCGGGGGCGGGCAATCCCCCCTGCTGTACGTCTTCGCCGGCAGTCCCACTCCGGTCTCGGCGATCGCGTACCCCGCGCAGTTCAACGACACCGAGGCGATGGGCCTCGCTGTCGCTGGAGCGCCGAGCCGGCGCCTGTACGGTCTGCTGGACAAGCAGTTCGGAACCCAGGGCACCTCCGGTGTCCAGGCATTCGACGTGACCGCCATCCCGGGGGTGTCGGTGGACGCGCCTACCGCGGTGACGTCCACGACGGCTCATCTGGTCGGGCGTGTCGATCCGGGTGGCCCTGCGACCGACGCTCATTTCGAGTACTCCGTGGTCGGCAGTGGCGACCCGCCCGGCGCCACACCTGACGAGCACCTCACGGGGTCCGGTGAGCAGCTCGTCGCCGCGGACGTCACCGGCCTCGAGCCGTTCACCGAGTATGACGTCCGACTCATCGCGAGCAATGCTTCCTACAACGCCAGCGACGCCCGCACGTTCACGACCGGTCCCGCCCCACCCCGCGTCGATGCCACCGGGGCGACGGAGATCGACGCGGGCGGCGCGGTCCTCAACGGCAGGATCAACCCGTTGGGCCTCCAGACGACGTACGTGTTCGAGTACGGCGAGACGACCGAGTACGGGAGGAAGCTGCCCGCCGGCGCTGCGGCGGTGGCCGGTAGCGGACGCGTGCCGCGATCGTTTGCGCGTGCGCTTCGCGGACTGCAACCGGGGACGACCTACCACTTCCGGCTGGTGGCGACCAACGCCCAAGGAACGTCGACGGGATCGGACGCGATGTTCACCACCGCCGTGTCGGATTCGGCGGCCCGGGGCTACGAGCAGGTGTCGCCGGCTGACAAGGCCGGGGCCAACATCGAGCTGATCATCGGCTTCCAGGCCAAGCCTGACGGGAACGGCTTCGTGTACAAGGCCGCGAACGTCGCCAGCGATGCCGAATCAGCCCCGAGGTACGCGAGGTACGCGAGCCTGCGGTCGGAGCGCGCCGGTTGGACATCGCGTGCGTTGGACGGCCCCTCGGCGAGCGCATATGGGACCCTCACGCTCCTGACCATGGCAGTGTCTGAGGATCTCTCTCATGCGCTGATCGTCAGCACTCGCGAGCTGACGGACGGAGGCATCGACGGCAACACCAACCTCTACCTCCGCGATCTGCGGTCGGGCTCGTACACCCTGATCGTCTCGATCGATGCGCCCGGGGCCTATAACTACTTCGCCAACCTCGGATCCGAGGGACGCTTCGTCGCCGGGGCGAAGGACTTCAGCTGGGTCGTCTTCAGCTCTGACATGTCGCTCATCCCTGGGGCGACCGGCGGCGGGGTGGACCAGCTCTACCGCTGGTCCGACGGCAAGCTGAGCCTCGTGTCCGTATTGCCCGACGGGTCGCCGTCCCACGGTACGGCGACCGCCAGGAACACTCCAAGGATCCCGGAGGTCCGTGCCGCATCCGACGACGGCAGCGAGATCCTGTTCAGCTTGTCGACGGCGGGCGCGGAGGACGGGGTCTACCTCCGGAAGGGGACAACCACGATCCCGTTGTCCGTCTCCCAGATCGGCGGCGCACCAACCACCCCGGAGCCGGGGTTTGGAACGGGGATCAGTCGCGATGGGCGCTACGCGGTGTTCTTCGTGGAGAGCAGCACACCGCTTACCGACGATGCGCCGCCAGTACGCCGCAACCTCTACCGCTACGACAGCCACACCGGCGAGCTCGAGTATCTCCTGGGTGCCGTGCTCCCGGGCAACATCCAAACGCAGACTGGGGTGCTGGCAGTCAGCGATGATGGCAGCCACGTGTACTTCGCTGATCCCGGAGGCGACGTTTACGTCTGGCACGACGGGGCCGCCGAGCTCGTCTCACATGTCCCGGAGGTCCTGGGCACCCTGTACGGGTTCGCGGCCAGCCCGAACGGTCGGTACTTCGTGTTCAAGGCATATACGCCTCTGACTTCGTACGACAACACCAACAACACGGCCGGCGCCTGCACGGGCGGCCGCGACGTTCTCTTCCCTGGTCAATGCGCCGAGGTGTACGTGTACGACGCCGACACTCACGCCCTCGCTTGTGCGTCGTGTCCGGCTGACGGCGCCCGCGCCACCGGCGACGCTCGTCTGCCAGACATTGAGATCAGCCTGAGCAACCGCTATCCGCGCACGGTCACCGATCGAGGCCAGGTGTTCTTCGATACGCCCGTGAAGCTGGTGGCGGGCGATGTGAACGGCACCGCTGACGTCTACGTCTACCAGAACGGAAGAGCCGATCTGATCAGTCCTGGCACGAAGCCTGCTGACGCTCGCTTCGCCGACGCCAGCGATGACGGCAGCAATGTCTTCTTCGTCACCGGGCAGAGCCTCGTGGGCCAGGATCAGGACGGGGGCGCTGCCGATGTATACGACGCCCGGATCGGCGGCGGGATCCCCGCACAGAATCCCGTGCCGCCGAAGGCACCGTGCGCGGGTTCGGAGTGCGCAGAGCCCACGCCGGGCCCGGCCGGCAGCTCCGAGCTCCCCAGCCACCGGCTCACGGGCACAGCGGGGGTCGCCAAGCCCGCTCCGAAGCCACGGGTCTCGATCGTCAAGTCCTCGTTCACACGGTCTGCGATTCGCGTCACGGTCCGCGTGACAGGCCGCGGACGGATCAGGGCTTCCGGCTCGCGCGTCGTGACCATGATGAGGAACGCCAGCGCCGTCGGGAGCTACACGCTCACGGTGCCGCTCAGCAAGAAGACGCGCTCGGCGATCCGTCGAAGGCAACGCGTCAAGGTCAGCGTCAAGGTCTCGTTCACACCTCCCTTCCGCGCTGCCGTCTCGACCAAGCTGTCCCGGACCCTCGGCAAGTAGGCGACTGAGATGATCACCAAGCACGTCATGCGCAGCATGCTCGCCGTCCTTGCGGCAGGGGCTTTGAGCCTCGCCCTGACCCCGACGGCCGGTGCCGACCTCGCGTTCACGAGCGTCGGGGCCTCGCTGACCGGCCCCGACGGGACGTTCTCCCGTCAAGCGGGAGAGCACTCGGACCTGACGATCCATGCCGAGTTCAGCCAGCCGGCAACCGAACCGGTCCGTGACTTCGACGTGGATCTGCCGGTCGGGCTGACCGGCAACCCCGTCGGACTGCGCACGTGCTCCCTCGCCGACCTCCAAGGGGCTGCAGGGGCCGGTGTGGACAGCTGTCCCGCCTCCACGCGGGTGGGCAGTGTGGTGGTCGAGATCTATGCTGGCGCGCCAATTTTCACCGGCGTCTACAACCTCGATCCCGGCTCGGACGCGCCCGCGAAGCTCGGCTTCAACTTCTTCAACACGCTTGGGATCATCACCGCCCGCGTGCGGCCGGGGGACTACGGGATCTCGTCAGGCAGCTTCGCGATCTCCCAGGCGCAAGTCATCAAGTCCGTCACCGTGACTCTTTGGGGCGTCCCCTCCGATCCCATCCACGACGCCGACCGGAACGGGCCGAGCCCTGTCCCGGGCGGGGCGTTCATGACGAACCCGACGTCTTGCACCGACAGCCCGGTCGCCTTCACCGCGCGCGGTGACTCCTGGTCGGCGCCGGGCCGCTACGCGACCGAAGTCCTCTCCGCCGATCCCGACGGGACGCCCTTCGTCTTCGATGGCTGCGAGCGCCTTCCCTTCGAGCCGTCGATCGACGTCCAGCCGCTTTCGCACACCGCTGACGCGCCCACCGGGCTCAACGTCGACCTGACCGTGCCGCAGAACGACGCGCCATACGGCTTGGCCAGCGCCCATGTCCGCAAGGCCGTGGTCACGCTGCCCAAGGGCATGTCGGTCTCCCCGTCGTCGGCCGCCGGCCTCGGGGCGTGCGCTCCGAGTGAGATCGGGTTGGGCACCAACAACGCGCCGACCTGTCCGGCCTCGTCGAGAATCGGCACGGTCCGGATCGATACGCCGTTGCTGGCCGATCCGCTCGAGGGCGACGTGATCCTCGCCAAGCAGGACGACAACCCGTTCCACTCGCTGCTGGCGCTCTACTTCGTGGTCAAGGGCCCGGGCTTCTACGTCAAGCTGCCCGGGCGCGTCGA
>NZ_DASYMU010000180.1:0-12218 GCF_036008905.1 Amycolatopsis sp.
AAACACGTACAGCCGGGTAGGGGGCTCGTGAGTGGCTACGAGTGTTCAAACACTCGTAGCCACTCACGAGCCACCCACCCAGCCACGCGTTTGCGGGAGCAGGGCGCTCCCGGCACGGTCGTGACCGACCTCGAAATGCCACGCCCTGGTCACGCAAACCTGATCGCGCGCCCGCCAATAAACACAGCCTCGCGGAGCGGAGTGCCACCACCGGCCAGTAGCTCACTCACGGTCTGTTCGATGACCTCGACGCGTGCCGTGGCGGCCGCGTGGTCCAAGCCGTCGACCTCACGCGCCAGTGTGTAGATGATCCCGCCGGCGTTGGCCACGAAATCGGGCACCCAGACCGTGCCTCGCTCCGCGAGCAGGTCCGCGACAGAGTCGTCGGTGAGCTGGTTGTTGGCCGGGCCGACGACGAGCGGCGCGGCCAGCCTGGCCACGACGTCCGGGCTCAACACCCCGCCGACCGCGGCCGGGATCAGCACGTCGGCGGGGGATTTCCAGCGCCTTGGCCGGGTCCGCCCACGTGAATCCGCTGTCGTCGGCGATCCTCCGCTTGCTTTCGTCCACATCGGACACAGTGAGCCGCGCGCCGGCCTCGGCGAGGCTCGTCGCGAGGTGGGCGCCGACCGCGCCGAACCCGCTGATCACCACCCGGCGCCCGGCCATCGACTCGTCACCGAACACCGCCCGCGCCCCCGCCCGCAGGGCCGCGAGCACGCCTACAGCCGTCGGGCCGCTCGACGACCCCGTGCCACCGTGCGCCTCAGGCACACAGAAGGCGTACGGGCTCTTCTCCCGCAGGACGAGCATGTCTTCCGGGCCGGTGCCGACGTCGGGCCCGGCCAGGTAGGAACCGCCGAGCGAGGCGATGAGATCGGCGTGGTCGAGCAGCACGGCCCGCCGTTCCTCCGGCGAAAGGGCCCTGTCGAGCGCGATGACGCTCTTGCCACCGCCGAACCGCATCCCGGCGACCGCGCATTTGTAGGTCATCGCCATGGACAGGCGCAAGACGTCGTCGACAGCGTCCTGGAAACGGGGGTAGGCCTTCATCCGGCAGCCGCCGATGGCCGGGCCCAGCACCCGCGAGTGGGCGGCGATCATCGTCGTGACGCCTGATCGGCGCCCACGGCGAACCACCAGATCTTCATGCTCATAGTCGGTCATGACGCCGAAGTTAGGGTGTTGTGCAAGCCCTCGGTGGGCTCACCGAACGATATTCGGCACAGGAGGGTTCGGAGCGTCATGGACGAACTTGATTCGGCGATCGTCCGCGAACTGCAGGAAGACGCCCGGCAGTCGAACCGCGACATCGCCCGCAAGGTCGGCGTCGCGCCGTCGACCTGCCTGGAGCGGACGCGGCTCCTGCGGCAGCGGGGCGTGATCCGCGGCTACCACGCCGACATCGACCTGGCCGCGCTGAACCGCGGGGTGCAGGCACTCGTCGACCAGTTGCATTCGTTCCTCGTCGACGAACTGAGCAAACGACGGGAGATCATCAGCTTCCGCAGTTCGATCATTTTCCGGCACATCCGGAAGACCAATCCGGAGCCACTCTTTGTGACGAATACTGGCAAAACACCGGAAAAGAAAGCGTAGGGGGTTCACCGGCCGCCCCTAAGCTTCCGGTTATCACCCCTAAAGGCGCATTCGACAAGAGACATACCGCGCGACTCCGGCGGAAACTGTCGGTGGGGTGAGGTTCACTGGAAGACAGGAGGCAAGTCATGGACACCGGAGACCTCGTACTCAACCACCGTGAGCGCGCCACGCTGAGAGCCGTGGCGGTCGGCCACGCCGAGATCAGCTGCAGCTGCGAGCCGGATCTGTTCGTGGACGGCCTGGCCTGCTGCGATCAGCACACCGCGCACCGGCTCGCCCACCTCGGACTCATCATCCCGGTACGCCCCGGCAGCTACGGCGAACGCGTCCCGGCGGTGCTCACCGAAGCCGGCCAGGCCGCATTGGGCATTCCCCGCAAGACGGGCCTCGAATTGGCCGCTTAACGCACCCAGCGTTCCCCGATACGTTCCGTGACAGCGGCACCGCCGGTCAAATCGGCCAGCCAAGAAGTGAATTCGTCCAGCCCCGCCACGGGCACCCCGACTTCGAAGGTCGCCGACTCGTCGTACCGGGTCCCCTGAACCGGGTATTTCGAATCCCGAAGATCGCTTTCCAGCCGCCCCGCGCGCCCGTAGTCGACGCTCACCTCGAAGACCTCGAGCCGCCGGGACTCGATCACGCCGAAGACGTCCGCCGCTTCCGCGACAGCCTGGCTGTAGGCCCGGATCAGCCCGCCCGCGCCCAGCAGGACTCCGCCGAAGTACCGCGTGACCACGGCGACGGTGTTCGTCAGCTCCCTGCGCCGCAGCACCTCCAGCATCGGCGTCCCCGCCGTGCCCGCCGGCTCGCCGTCGTCGCTCGACCGCTGGGTCCGGCCGTCGGGACCGAGCACGAAAGCATGACAGTGATGTCTCGCGGCCGGGTCCGCGCGACGGCGTTCGGCGATCACCTCGCGGGCGGCTTCCTCGGTCTCCACCGGCGCGAGCGCGCACAGGAACCGCGACCGCCGGATCTCGATCTCGTGAACGCCGGTTTTCGCGACGCTGAGATACCGATCGGTCACCTGACACCCTTCGCCGTAGCTTCGAAAGCCCCAGCTTAGGGGCGTGTGAACCACCCGGACGGCCGGTGGCGCTCTGCCATTCGGGCGGTTCGATGTTGTGATCTTCGTGGCCGCGCCGAGCCGAAAAGGCCGTTCACCAGGCGTGGCGACCACCCGTCCGGACCACCCGATCAGCGGTTTGCCCAGGTCAGGACTACCGTGAGTGGAGCAGAACGGTGTTCGGCATGGGCTGGAGCGCCTGCTGGCGCAGAGTCAACGGGCACGTGGCGAATCCCACCCGGAGGCAACGACGTATATCGATAACAGCGAATTCACACTACTGTCATAAGACCCGGCGAACCCGGGGGTAACAAACCGCGCCCCGACAACCCACCACCACGTGGGGTTGAAGGACCCCAGCGCAGCAGTATCTGGACAAACGTGCACAACGATGTGCCGTGCGGGCCGCCCGATGCAGTGCGGCCTCGCGACGATGCGCGCCCATCTGGGCTCTACCGCATCTGTCTCGCTTTTAGGTTAACCCCAGCACTGTCTTCTCGACTGACTATCGCGAACCCGGATGATTTCGTTAGCCCAGATCCTTCTGGACCCCTCTGACGGATGAAAACCGGTCGCGCCGACGCCTTGGGAGGCGGCCAGCCGTGACCCGCCACGCACCAGAAGCCAACGCAGGCCTGTACAACAAAGACAACGAGCACGACGCCTGTGGCGTGGCTTTCGTCGCCGATCTCGCCGGGAGACGAGACCACGGCATCGTCCGCAAGGCGCTGGTCGCGCTGCGCAATCTCGAACATCGTGGCGCCAGAGGGGCCGAACCGGACACCGGTGACGGCGCGGGCATCCTGATCCAGGTCCCCGACGAGTTCTATCGGCAAGTTGTGGATTTCACCTTGCCCGAAGCGGGTTCCTACGCCGTCGGCACCGCTTTCCTTCCGGTGGACGAAAAATGGCGCGGCCGGGCGATGACCACGATCGAGCGGATCGCGGCCGAAGAGGACATGCGCGTGCTCGGCTGGCGTGAGCTGCCGGTGCACGAAGAGCATGTCGGGCCGACCGCGGCGACCACGATGCCGCATTTCACCCAGTTGTTCCTTGCCGGGCGCCGCAACAACATCGACGGTCTGGCGCTGGAGCGGGCCGCGTTCTGCGTGCGCAAGCGAGTCGAGCACGAGCTGTGCGAAGGTAGTGAGAACGGGACTGTCTACTTCGCCAGTTTGTCCTCGCGAACCATCGTCTACAAAGGAATGCTCACCGAGCCGCAGGTCGAGAAGTTCTTCGACGATCTGACCGACGAGCGTGTCACGAGTGCCATCGGGCTGGTGCACTCGCGCTTCTCCACCAACACTTTCCCGTCGTGGCCGCTGGCGCACCCGTACCGGTACGTGGCCCACAACGGTGAGATCAACACCCTGCGCGGCAACCGGAACTGGATGGACGCGCGCGAGTCGATCCTCGAGACCGACCTGATCCCGGGCGATCTCAAGCGGATCTATCCGATCATCACCCGTGGCGCGAGCGACTCGGCGTCCTTCGACGAGGTGCTGGAGTTGCTCCACCTCGGCGGCCGGTCGCTGCCGCACGCGGTGCTGATGATGATCCCGGAGGCGTGGGAAAACCATCAGGAGATGGACGCCGAACGCCGGGCGTTCTACGAGTTCCACTCCACGTTGATGGAGCCGTGGGACGGTCCCGCGCTGGTTTCCTTCACCGACGGCACGCAGATCGGCGCGGTGCTGGACCGCAACGGCCTGCGCCCAGCCCGGTACTGGGTCACCGAAGACGGTCTCGTCGTGCTCGCCAGCGAGGTCGGCGTGCTGGAGATCGACCAGTCCACGATCATCCGCAAGGGCAGGCTCGAGCCCGGCAAGATGTTCCTCGTCGACACGGCCGAGGGCCGGATCATCGACGACGAGGAGATCAAGGGCGGGCTCGCCGCCGAGCACCCGTACGGCGACTGGCTCGACGCCGGTCTGCTCAAGCTGGGCGAGCTGCCGGAGCGGGATCGTGAGGTCCCGCTGCACGCCGCGCTCGTCCGCCGTCAGCAGGCTTTCGGCTACACCGAAGAAGAACTCGACGTCCTGCTCGAGCCGATGGCCCGCACCGGCGCGGAACCGGTCGGCTCGATGGGCAACGACTCGCCGCTCGCGTCGATCTCCAGCGGCCCGCGTCAGCTCTTCGACTACTTCATCCAGCTCTTCGCCCAGGTGACCAACCCGCCGCTCGACTCCATCCGCGAGGAGCTCGTCACCTCGCTGGGTGCCCAGATCGGCGCGGAGCCGAACCTGCTCGACGGCAACGCGGCGTCGTGCCGCCGGATCGTCCTGCCGTTCCCGGTGCTGGACAACGACGAACTCGCGAAACTGGTGCACGCCAACGACGACGGCGACCTGCCGGAGTTCCAGGCCGTCACCGTCCTCGGGCGCTACGACGTCCACGGCGGCGGCGCGTCCCTGATCAAGCGGCTCGACGAGATCCGCGGCGAGGTGTCCGAGGCCATCGAAGACGGCGCGCGGATCATCGTGCTGTCGGACCGCGGTGTCGACGAGAACCACGCGGCCATCCCGTCGCTGCTGCTCACCGGCGCGGTCCACCACCACCTCGTCCGGGAGAAGACGCGCACACAGGTCGGGCTGATCGTCGAGTCCGGCGATGCCCGCGAGGTGCACCACATCGCGCTGCTGATCGGCTACGGCGTGGCCGCGGTCAACCCGTACATGGCGATGGCGACCGTCGAGGAAATGGCGCGCCAGGGCCATATCCCGGGCGTCACCGCCAAGCAGGCGACCGGGAACCTGATCAAGGCGCTCGGCAAGGGCGTCCGCAAGACGATGTCGAAGATGGGTGTCTCGACGGTCGCGTCCTACACCGGTGCGCAGATCTTCGAGGCGATCGGCATCGGCCAGGAAGTCATCGAAAACTGTTTCACCGGAACGACTTCCTCGCTCGGCGGTATCGGGTTCGACACCATCGCGCAGGAAGTCGCGCAGCGCCACCGCAAGGCGTTCCCCGCCGACGGCATGCGCGCGAGCCACCGCGAGCTGGAAACCGGCGCGGACTACCAGTGGCGGCGTGAGGGTGAGCCGCACCTGTTCAACCCGACGACGGTGTTCAAGCTGCAGCACTCGACGCGGTCCGGGAAGTACGAGGTCTTCAAGGAGTACACGAAGGCCGTCAACGACCAGTCCGAGAAACTGCTGACGCTGCGCGGATTGTTCGACTTCAAGACGGACGAGTCCCGAGCTGTGCCCATTGACGAGGTCGAACCGGTCTCCGAGATCGTCAAGCGCTTCGCCACCGGCGCCATCTCGTACGGCTCGATCTCGATGGAGATGCACCAGACGCTGGCCATCGCGATGAACCAGCTCGGCGGCAAGTCGAACACCGGTGAAGGCGGTGAAGACCCGGAGCGCCTGTACGACCCGGAACGTCGTTCGGCGGTCAAGCAGGTCGCGAGTGGACGGTTCGGCGTGACGAGCGAATACCTCGTCAACGCCGACGACATCCAGATCAAGATGGCGCAGGGTGCGAAGCCCGGCGAGGGCGGGCAGCTGCCGGGGCCGAAGGTGTATCCGTGGATCGCGAAGACGCGGTACTCGACGCCGGGTGTCGGGCTCATCTCGCCGCCTCCGCACCACGACATCTACTCGATCGAAGACCTCGCGCAGCTGATCCACGACCTGAAGAACGCGAACCCGGCCGCACGGATCCACGTGAAGCTGGTGTCGGAGGTCGGTGTCGGCACGGTCGCCGCGGGTGTTTCCAAGGCCCACGCGGACGTCGTGCTCATCTCCGGGCACGACGGCGGCACGGGAGCTTCGCCGCTTTCGTCGATCAAGCACGCGGGCGGCCCGTGGGAGCTCGGGCTCGCCGAGACCCAGCAGACCTTGCTGGCCAACAGGTTGCGGGACCGGATCGTCGTGCAGACCGACGGCCAGCTCAAGACCGGCCGTGACGTGATGATCGCCGCGCTGCTCGGCGCGGAGGAGTTCGGTTTCGCGACGGCGCCGTTGGTGGTGTCGGGCTGCATCATGATGCGTGTGTGTCACCTCGACACCTGTCCGGTCGGCGTCGCGACCCAGAACCCGAAGCTGCGCGAGAAGTTCAGCGGCAAGGCCGAATACGTCGTGAACTTCATGCGGTTCATCGCGCAGGAGGTCCGGGAGTACCTGGCGGAACTGGGTTTCCGGTCCATCGCCGAAGCCGTCGGGCATGCCGAGGTGCTCGACAAGCGCAAGGCCGTCGACCACTGGAAGGCGTCCGGGCTCGACCTGTCGCCGATCTTCCACGTACCCGAGCTGGCGCCGCGCGCGTTGCGGCACCAGCAGGTCGCGCAGGACCACGGGTTGGAGAAGGCGCTCGACAACACGCTGATCCAGCTCGCCGAGGGCGCGTTGTCCTCCGGCGACAAGGTGCGCCTCGAACTGCCGGTGCGCAACGTGAACCGGACCGTCGGCACCATGCTCGGCTCCGAGCTCACCAAGCGGTGGGGCGGCGAAGGCCTGCCGGACGACACCATCGACGTGACGTTCACCGGGACCGCCGGCCAGTCGTTCGGCGCGTTCCTGCCGAAGGGCATCACGCTGCGGCTCGTCGGCGACGGCAACGACTACGTCGGCAAGGGACTCTCCGGCGGCCGCATCACACTGCGCCCGCCCGCCGACGTCCAGTTCAGCGCCGAAGAGCACATCATCGCCGGCAACGTCATCGGCTACGGCGCGACCAGCGGCGAGATCTACATCCGCGGCAAGGTCGGGGAACGCTTCTGTGTGCGGAACTCCGGTGCCGTCGCGGTGGTGGAAGGCGTCGGCGACCACGGTGTCGAGTACATGACCGGCGGCCGGGTGGTGGTGCTCGGCGACATCGGGCGCAACTTCGCGGCCGGCATGTCCGGTGGCATCGCGTATGTGCTCGACCTGCCGGAGCACCGCGTCAACCCGGAGATGGTGGATATCGATCCGCTCGACGACGAGGACACCGAGTTCCTGCGGGACGCGGTGGAACGGCACTACGACGAAACCGAATCCGCCGTCGCGGAGAAACTGCTCACCGACTGGGAAACCACGGTCGAGCGCTTCGGCAAGGTCATGCCGAAGGACTACAAGCGCGTACTTCAGGCACAGGCCAAGGCCGAACGCGAAGGACGTGACGTGAACGAGGCGATCATGGAGGCCGCACATGGCTGACCCCAAGGGCTTTATGACCACCACGCGCGAGACGCCGAAGAGCCGTCCGGTGGATCTGCGGCTGATGGACTGGCGCGAGGTCTACGAGGACTACGCCTCGACCAAGCTCGAAAAGCAGGCCGGCCGTTGTATGGACTGCGGTATCCCGTTCTGTCACCAGGGCTGTCCGCTGGGGAACCTGATCCCCGAGTGGAACACGCTGGTGTGGAAGGAAGACTGGCGAGAGGCGAGCGAACGCCTGCACGCCACGAACAACTTTCCCGAGTTCACCGGCACACTCTGCCCGGCGCCGTGTGAAACCGCTTGTGTACTCGGCATCAACGACGACGCCGTGACGATCAAGCGCGTCGAGATCTCGATCGTCGACCGTGCCTGGGAAGAAGGCTGGATCACCCCGCAGGTGCCCGACGTGCTGACGGGCAAGAAGGTGGCCGTGGTCGGCTCCGGTCCTTCCGGCCTCGCGGCCGCCCAGCAGCTGACGCGGGCCGGGCACGACGTCGTCGTGTTCGAGCGCGCGGACGCCATCGGCGGGCTGCTGCGGTACGGGATTCCGGCGTTCAAGATGGAGAAGCACCGGCTGGACCGGCGTCTGGAGCAGATGCGCGCCGAGGGCACGAAGTTCCGGCGCAGTATCAACGTCGGCGTCGACATCACCGCGTCGCAGCTGCGTTCCGAGTACGACGCCGTGGTGCTCGCGGGCGGTGCCACCGCGTGGCGCGACCTGCCGATCCCGGGCCGCGAGTCCGGCGGGATCCACCAGGCAATGGAGTTCCTGCCGCCCGCGAACCGCGTCGCGGCGGGCGAGTTCGCCGAGTCGCCGATCAGCGCGGCGGGCAAGGACGTCGTGGTCATCGGCGGCGGCGACACCGGCGCGGACTGCGTCGGCACGTCCCATCGTCAAGGCGCGAAGTCCGTTACCCAGCTGGAAATCATGCCCCGGCCGCCGGAGTCCCGCTCCGACGCGCACCCGTGGCCGACCTACCCGATGATCTACCGCGTTTCGTCCGCGCACGAAGAGGGCGGTGAGCGCCTGTACTCGGTGAACACGCAGGAGTTCGTCGCCGACGCCGACGGCAACGTCAGTGCGCTGAAGCTCGTCGAGGTGCGTAACGAAGGCGGCAAGTTCGTCCCCGTCGAAGGCACCGAAAGGGACCTCCCGGCACAGCTCGTCCTGCTCGCGATGGGCTTCGTCGGCCCCGAGCGCGAAGGCCTGCTGGACTCACTCGGCGTCGACCTCGATCCGCGCGGAAACGTCGCGCGGGACAAGGAATTCAAGACCAGCGTCGGCAACGTCTTCGTCGCCGGCGACATGGGCCGCGGCCAGTCCCTGATCGTCTGGGCCATCGCCGAAGGCCGCTCAGCCGCCGCCGGCGTCGACGCCTACCTCACCGGCCGCGACTTCCTGCCCGCCCCCATCGCCCCCACCGACCGCCCCCTCACCTAAGCGCGGTCTGTGCACACCCAAGTGCAGTCTGTGTACGAGCGAGCGCACTCCGCGCTCGCTCGTACACAGACCACTCACCCGACCGGGTGAGAGCTACCGGGGTCGTGAGTGGCAGCAAGTGTTCTAACACTCGTAGCCACTCACGACCCACCCACTCGGCCGCAGTCGCGTACGTTGCCCGGACACGTCACGTTGACCGCGTGCGGGGCGGCACCTAGGCTCAGTCTGTTAGGCGATGGCGACCGGAAAGCGGTGAAAATCCGCGCGGACGCGCCACTGTGACCCGTGCTTGAACGCGGGGAGTCAGACCCGAGGCCATCGCACTGAGCTCGAAGAGGCCGCGCAAGCCCTAGGAGGCCCTGAAGTGACGCAGGCAATCGCTCCCGCGATCCCCACCCCGATTCAGATTCCGATCAGGGAAATCCTTCCGTGGGCCGTGTTCATCGGCCTGCTCGCGTTGATCGCGCTGTACTTCGTGGGGGCCGAGCAAGGCGCCACGGCGGTCTTCGCGAACAACTACATCCACGAGTTCGTGCACGACGGCCGCCACCTGCTGGCGTTCCCCTGTCACTGAGCACCACAACAGCTACAGGGCTCTGTCCATTAAAAGCAGGGGAAAACGCTATCATGATGAGGACCCTCCTGGTCCGCGGCATGCTCGCGGGCCTGATCGCCGGCGTGCTCGCGGCACTTTTCGCGTACTTCTTCGGCGAGCCTTCGGTGAACACGGCCATCGGTCTCGAAGAGGCCGGCACGGCCGCGCACTCCCACACCCACGAACCGGCGGCGGCGCCCGGTGAAACACCACCCGCCGAAGAACCCGAGGAAGAGCTGGTCAGCCGGGACGTGCAGAGCACGGTCGGGTTGCTCGCCGGCGTCGGGCTCTACGGCGTCGCGATCGGCGGGCTGTTTTCGCTGGCGTTCGCGTTCGTCTACGGCCGGGTGGGCAAACTGCGCCCCCGGTTGACGGCCGCCGCGCTCGGCTTCGGCGCTTTCGCCGTCGTGTTCTTCGTGCCGTTCCTGAAGTATCCGGCGAATCCGCCCGCGGTGGGGCAGCCGGACACGATCGGCGAGCGGACCGGGCTGTACTTCGGCTTCGTCGCGCTGTCGCTGCTGTTCGGCGTCGTCGCCGTGATCGTGGGACGCAGGCTGGCCGACCGGTTCGGCGCGTGGTCGGGCGGTCTGCTGGCGGCCGGCGGGTACGTCGTGGCGATGGCCGTCTGCGCGCTGGTGATGCCGATCATCGACGAAGTCCCGGACGGCTTCCCGGGGTCGACGCTGTGGAGCTTCCGCACGGCGTCGATCGGCACGCAACTGGTGCTGTGGATCGCGCTGGCGCTGACTTTCGGGGCTTTCGCGGAGAAAGCACTGGGTAGTCACAAGAAGGTTCCCCAGGCCGCCTGAACGGCGTCGCCCACACAGCCCAACGGATGCACCGATCGAGTGAACCGGGTGACAACCGGCAACTAATTGCCGGTGTCATCCGTAAAACTTGTACCAGGACAACGTGTCGTACCCTCGGGGGAGTCGGGGGGCGCGGGGTTCTCGGGGTGCATATATCCGAGGGGGATATCTGATGCCGGTTGATTTGAGCGCGCCGTTTTCATGGAAACAAGGGCCACCGGAGACGGTCGCGATCCTTGACGAATTACAGGCGAATATCGTCAAAGCCCATGTGCGGGACCACCTTTCGATGCTTTTCCTGTGCTTCTGGGACACCGCCGAAGCCAAGACGTTCCTGACGGCGATTACGCCGTTGATCAAGTCCGCGAAGACCCATCTGACCGAGGTGGATTCCTTCAAGGCCACCAAAAGCGGCGGCTCGCCGTACGTGGGCCTCGGCCTGACTGCGCACGGTTACGAAAAACTCGGCGTTCCCGAGCAGAACCGCCCGGCCGACCATTCTTTCGGTGTCGGCATGAAATCGCCCGAAACGCGGAGCAAGCTCAGCGACCCGCCGCGGTCGACTTGGGACGGCGCCTACCAGAGCACCATCGACGCGGTGATCCTGATCGGTGACGCCAGTGACGCGGCGGTGAGCGCCAGGCGCACCCAGATCGAGCTCCTGATGCCGGATTCGATCACCATTCTCGGCGAGGAAACCGGGGTCGCGCAGATCAACGCGAACGGCGACGGTATCGAGCACTTCGGGTACGTCGACGGCCGCAGCCAGCCACTCTTCCTCACCGAGGACATCGAAAACGAAGAGGACACCACCGACGGCATCACCGAATGGGACCCGGCGTTCGCACCGGACAGAGTGCTGGTCGCGGACCCGGCGGCACCGGATCCCGCCGCGCATTTCGGCAGCTACTTCGTTTTCCGCAAGCTGGAGCAGAACGTCCGGCGGTTCAAGCAGGCCGAAGAGGATCTGGCCGACGCGCTGGGCCTGACCGGTGACGACCGCGAACGCTCCGGCGCGATGCTGGTCGGCCGGTTCGAGGACGGCACACCCCTGACGAACCAGCGCAGCGACGGCGCGCACGAGCCGGTCGAGAACAACTTCAACTACGACAGCGACACCGACGGCCTGAAGTGCCCGTTCCACGCCCACATCCGCAAGACCAACCCCCGTGGTGACGTCTTCCGCCCGCCGATCATGGCGCGCCGCGGGCAGACCTACGGCGAACGGACCGACGATCCGAACGGTGACGTCCCGGTGTCGGGCCGGCCCACCGGCGGCGTCGGCCTGTTGTTCATGGCCTTCAACGCCGACATCGCCGGGCAGTTCGAGTTCACCCAGCAGAGCTGGGCGAACAACCGGGACTTCCCGCCGACACCCAACGACATCCGCCCCGGTCTCGACCCGGTCATCGGGCAGGGCATCCGCGACGTCGACCAGACCAACACCCCGGTCTGGGGCGAGGACACCTTCAAGTCCTCGGCCCCCGCGGCGCAGGCCGTCACCCTGAAGGGCGGCGAGTACTTCTTCATGCCGTCCCTGGCTTTCCTGCGCTCGCTCTAG
>NZ_DASYMU010000181.1:0-22239 GCF_036008905.1 Amycolatopsis sp.
CGTTGGGGGCGTTGAGTGCCCCCAACGCCGCGTTGGGGGGACTGCGTAGCGGCGTAGCGGGGCGGAGCGGCGACGCGGTTAGGAGTCTTTGCCCGGCCTCACGAAGAGGCGCGTGGCGGAGATACGGGCGGTGCCGTCGGAGTCGGCCAGGCCGTCCAGCTGGTTCCGGATGGTCGCGTCCACCGAGAGGTACTTCCGCCCCGCCCGGAGGTCGGCGTCGTTGCGGAGCCGGATGATCAGCGGGAACTCGCTCAGGGCGCCGGCGTCGAACAGGCCGGTGGTGTAGATCAGCTGGACGCCCAGTGCGCTCGCGACGACTCGTTGCAGTTCCAGGAGGTAACCGGCGGAGGCGCGGCCGATGGGGTTGTCGAGGAACAGGACGCCGGAGTGCCGGTTCTTCATCCGCCCGCGGTTGTTGGACCGCAGCGCCGCCAGGGTGCAGTAGAGGATGATCGCGGCGGTCAGTTGCTGGCCGCCGGAGAACACGTCCCGGATCTGCGAAACGCGTTCCCGTTCGGTCCGCAGCACGGAGTCCGGTTTGAGCATGTCGACGCGGAAACCCTTGGGGACAGCGGCATGCACGCCGCGCAGGACCAGCGAGACGCCGTCGCGTTTGACGTCGCGGCCGTCGCTCGTCTTGCCGATCGCGGCTTCGTCGACGACACCGCCGAGTGCCTCGGCGAGGACGTCCTCTTCGGGTTCGGCGAAGCGGATGCGCAGGAACTCCTGGCCGGACCAGTCACCGAGGCCTTCGGGCAGCCGCGACAGGCGCTGTGCCGATCGCAGCATCCGCAGCGCGCCGTCGACCATGCCTTGCAGTCGCGACACGATGCCGGAGCGGTGCCGGTCGATCTGCGCGAGATCGTCGGTGAGCGTGCGCAACCGCGGCTTGAGCGCGACCGTCCACTCGGCCGCGTTGCCCGGCAGGCTGTCCCGCTTCACCGAGATGATCTGCTGCCGCACCGGGCTCGTGAGCTTCTCGTACCGTTTCTCGGTGGCGTACTGCGCCAGCGCGTCGGCGGCCGCGCGGACCCGTTTCTCCGACTGGTCGACGACGCCTTCCGACTCGGCGAGCGACGCGTTCAGCTTGTTGAAGCGGGCTTGCGCGCTCTCGACGTCGGCGTCGAAGACCCAGTCCGGTTCGCCGTCCGGCGCCAGGTGCGCCAGCGAGTCGGCCAGCAACCGGAACCCGGCGGCCGACGAGTTCGCCGACTCCAGCACGTGTTCGGCTTCCGAGCGCCAGGTCTGTGCCTCCTCCCATTTTCGCATCGCCGCGGTGGCCTCCTCGGCGGCGATGTCGATCAGTTCCTTGCCGTGCTCGATGTCCCGCGGCCGCCCGTAGTGCTCCAGCGACGCCGGCTGCTTCGGCAACTGCTCCAGCTCCGCGCGGCGGGTGGCCACGAGACCGATCGCTTCGCCCCGCTCGTTTTCCAGCGCCGCCACCGTGCGTCCGGCCCTGGCGTACGCGGCCGCGCGAGTTGCCGCGTCCGAGCCGTCGGGGGTCTCCAGCAGCTGCGCGGACTGCTCGCGCACGCCCGGGTCGAGCGCCTCCAACGCCGCCCTGGCCGCGGATTCCGCGCTCTCGGCCTGATCGAGCTCGGCCCGCAGATCGCTGCCGACCTCGACCTTCGCGTACGAGTCGCTCGCGACGGCGAACGCCTGACGCAGCGCGTCGATCGGTTCTTTCGGGAGCGGGTCGTCCTCGGAAACCGCGCCACCACCGGGAACTTCCGCCAGCTCGGCGCGTGCGCTGCTGACCGTCCGGCGGTGGCCGTCGGCCGTCCGCTGGAACTCCGCGACCTCTTCACGGAACCGTGCCGCCCGCGTCGCCGCCGCGGCGGCTTCCGCTTCGGCCTGGGTGACGATCTCCAGCGCGCGCTCCGCCGCATCCGTCCACTGTGGAATCTTGGCGGCGCGCCCGGCGAGTTCCACGAGCGCCCGCGAACGCTCGTCACCCGTCCGGACTTCGTTACGCAGTGCGGGAACCGCCTCGCGCAGCCGAGCCCGCTTGGCCGCCAGATCGGCGAGCACACGCTCAGCGGCGTCGACGGCGGACTCGGCCTCCGCCAGCTCGGTCGCGGCGACGTCGGCCTCCTCGGCCAGCGTGCCAATGGCCCCGGCCGGGTAGTCCTCACGCCAGGTGGCGAGCTTCCATTCCAGCGACGCGTCGTCACCAAGGGCGGTCGTCAGCGTTTCCAGCTGCTTCTGCCGCCGCGCGTTCCTCTCGGCGATGGCCTCGCGCTCGGCGTCGGCCGCGTCCTCGTCGTACATCGCCGGGTTCGGCGGGACTAGGAATTCAATACCGGAAGACACCCCGATTTGGGCGGATTCGTCCCGCACGGATTCCGTGGTACCCAAGGGCAGCACGACTCGCGGAAGCAGCTTCGCCTTCACCAGCGCGGCTTTCGCGCGCGGCAGCTGCTTGGCTTCGTTCACCAGCACACCACCGACCAGATGCGGCAGCTTGTCGAGTACCCGCTTGCGCTGCTTGGCATCCATTGTGGACAGATAACGCCAGCCGGACCAGGCCGTGATTCCCGCCTGCTCCAGCACTTCCAGCGCCGCCTGGACTTCCGGCGGCTCGGGCAGCAGACCGCCGTCGCCCAACGCACCCAGCGCGCGCTCGTCGACGGACTCCTCGATGCGCAACGCCGTCTGTTCGCGTTCGGCTTCCGCGCGGGCTTCGCGCAGTCGCTTCAGCAACGACGGCGTATCCGTCTCCAGCTGGACGTTGTCGCCGCCAAGCAGCTCCAGCAGACGCGGATGCGCGGCGAGGCTGTCCGTCCGGCGGTGCGCCCTGGTCAGTTCGAGTGCGGTCCGGTCCGCTTGCGCCAGCGCGCTCGACGCCCGCTGCTGCAACCGGTGCAGTTCCCCTTGCGCTTCAGCGTGTTCCTCAGCGGCGTGTTCGAGATCCGCTTCACGCGAAGCCAGTTCGGTGGTCGCGTTCTCGGCGCGGCTGCGGGCTTGCTGCGCGGCCGACGCCAACTCGCCGCCGTCGCTCAGCAGGCCATCACGCACGGCCTGCCGGATTTCGACCCGCAGCTCGTCGATCCGCGCTGTCAGCTGAGTGTGTTCGGCGCGATACTTCGCCGCCATGCCCGTGGCTTCGTCGCGCTCCTGCTGCGCGGCGGCGGCCTGTTCACGGACGGCCTCGACCCGCTGTTCAGCGTTCGTCGCCTGTTCGGCGGCTTCCGCGGCCAAGCCCAGCAAGCCCCTGGCGAGCGCGGACGCGGCGGCGTTTTTCGCTCGCAGCGCCGGTTTCGCCGTCTGCTCGCGCTCCCCCACCAGCTCGCGGATGTCGGCCGCCTTGCGGACGGCGTTGACATGCCCCAAAACCGTACCGGTCTCGCGCCAGGCCTCGGCCGTGGCCCGCGCCTCGGCGACATCGTCGTCCAGGCGCTGCTTGTCTTCCGTGGCCGCCGTCAGCCGCAGATCCGCGACGATCCTGCGCAGCTCGGTGACGACAGCGGCCAGCCGCCGGTGGTCACCTTCGGCGAGTTTCTCCGCGTCGCGTGTCTCGTCGACGTGGGCTTCCAGCCCGGCCAAGCGCTCGGATTCGAGGCTGTGCCGCGCGGTGATCGCACCCGCCAGCGCCTGCGCTTCGGCGCGCGACTTCGCCGCCAGCTTGCGCGACGCCGTCGCGAGGCCTTCCTCGTCCGCCAACGGTGTCAGCAGATCCAAAGCACCGGCCACGAAGTCGCGCTCGGCGAGCAAGTCGCCGCGCTGGCCCAGGTTGTGGGCGTAGGTCTGTACGACTTCGGCGAGATCCCGCGGGTCGTCCTCGGCCATGACCGCACGCAACAGGAACTCGACGAACGCTTCGTCGGTGTTGAACGCGAACGCGTCCGCCGCTTCACCTTCACCGGCGTTCATCGCGCGCTGGTAACGGAAAAGCTCGGTGTCGAGGCCCAGCGAATCGAGCCGTTCGGTCCACTCGTGGTGCCGCCGGGTCCAGAAAAGCTCCAGCTCCGGCTCGTCGTGCTGACCGGCGTCGAGCTTCTCCTGGAAGCCCGACATCGTCAGCAGGCGGCCGTCCACAGTGAGCGGCAGGTTGTCGAGATCGAGAGACGAGCTCGGCCGGAAACAGAACCACGAGTCGACGAGGTTCGCCGGATCGGACGAAGTGACGTGCCCGCGCCATTCCGACACCTTGCCGGTGATCAGCCGGGCACCGGTCTCCGAGTGCTGCCATTCGAGCACGACATGCGAAACATCCTTGGCGGAGACGAACTTCTCCAGCACGCGGGTGTTCGTGGTGCCGACCACCTGACGGCGTCCGGGCAGCATCACCGAGAAGATCAGTTTGATGAGAACCGACTTGCCGCCACCGTTCTCCAGGAACAGCACACTCGCCGGCGACGGCCGATGCGGCAGTCCCTGCTCCGCCGAATGGATCCCGGCGCTGAACAACGCGTCCTGGGTCGGCGCCTTGACCACTTCGCCGACACCGCTGAGGTCCAGCAGGACGTCCTGGTACCGCGCACCGGCCGGTCCGACCGAATGCAGGCGGACCCGCGCAAGCTCGTACAATTCCCCGCCCCTTTAAAGAGTGTCCGAAATGGACGGACGCAGCGTGCCCGCGCCGTCGCCGACCGAGACCACGTTCAAAGCCAGCAGCTCCTCGAACGCGCTGTCCGCGGCCAGCTCACGGACCTGCACCTGATATCGCGGCGTCGTCCGGTACGTGCCGCCCTGCTCCGCGTTCACCTGCACCAGGAACCCTTGCTCGGCAAGGAAACGCAGTGCCCGCGACACCATGCCCCGGGTGGTGTCCGAAGCCAGCCTGCCGTCCTTGGTCGCCGCCGCGGCCGGGCGTCGCGCGTAGGCCCGCCACGCCTGTTCGAGTTCGGGCGCGCCGGACAGTGGATCGTTGTTCTCCTCGGCCTTGGCCGCCCGCTCGTCGAGGATCCGGCACGCTTCCCGCACCACACCGTCGACCTGCTCGACACTCACGCGGCCGATGTAGGTGTCGTTGGCGAGATCGTCCGGACGCGGGTACCCGAGCGCGGCCGACGCGAGATGCACGAGCCCGTGCAGCACCTTCTCGGTGTCACGGCGTTCGCGGATCTTGCTCTGCCGGGCGTAACTGTCCATCTTGATCTCGAACACGGACTCGTCGGTGGCGGCCAGCACCGCGCCCGACTGCGTGCTGACGTCGAGCACCATGAGCCCGAGGCCCGACGCGACGGCGTTGGTCAGCTGTTTGAACGCGCTGTCCTCGCCGTAGCGGCGCACGAGCTCGGCGTAGACGACGTCCCGGCCCGGCAGCTGCTTGGGCCGCATGCCGAACGAGACCAAGCGCGCGGCGGCCTCGGCGTCCCCCGTGATACTCACAGTGTCTCCCTCATGAAGGCTCCCCCGATATCTCCAGTTCACTGCGGTCGATGAAGGCCGACGCGAGGAGCAGGTCCGCCCCACCGAACTCCACGTCGTCGAGCAGCGTGCCGTCGTCGATCGCGATCAGGGCCCGATCGTCGCCCTGCCGGACCGCGGCCGCCACTTCGGGGCTGTACGAGTGCAGCGCCCGCAGCGCGACCAGGCGGGCCAGCTGCGGGTCGATCTCGCGGGCCTCGGCCAGCAGCCCGGACAGCCGGCGCGGCACCTCCGGCAGGTCAAGCAGCTCGTCGGCGTGCCGCCACTGTTCGTCGCTGTAGTAGTCCAGTGTCTCCGGCGGCACGAGCTCCGGTTCGGGCACCTCCCCGACGAGCTTGTCGCGCTCGGGCGCGGGCCGCAGCAGGAGCGAGACCAGCGCGGACAGCGACGGCACGGCCGGGATCGTCAGGCCCGACGAGCCCTGGAAGAACCGCTCGACCGGCTTGACGGCGTCGGCGATCGGCAGTTCGAGGGTCGGCACGAGCAGCTGGCCGAACAGGTCGATGGTCGCGCGCTGCGGCGGGCCGGAGAACTGCTGGCGGTCCTGCTCGGCGCGGAAGGTGGCGCCGGCGGCCTGCAGCCGCGACTGGAGCTGCGTGTGCCGGCTGATGCAGTCGCCGACGATGTCGACGAGCTCGGCGGCGCGGCGTTTGCGGTCGACGTCCTCGGCCTCGTCGCGGGCGATGGTGATGTTCTTGAGGATGGCGTTCTCGGCGCGGAAGCGGGACTCGATATGAGAGAGCGCCGAGTCGAGCATCTCGGGCATCTCGGTGTCCCAGTCGACCGCGCGGACGTCCCGGCGGGTCGCGTCGAGCTTCGCGCGCAGCGTCTCGCCGTACTGGACGGTCCGGTAGCGGGCCTGCTCGGCGGCCAGTTTGGCGTCGGCGAGGCGGCCGCGGTTGATCAGGTTCTCGAGCTTGACCTCGGCGGCGATATGGGCCGACTCGACGTCGGTGTCGAGCGCGCCGACCAGCACGTTGATCGCTTCGTCGGTGGCGCGCAGATAGACCTCGCCGTCGGGGGCGGCCAGCTCGATGAGGAGCTTGAAGTCGAACGCCCGGCGCTGGTAGACGCCGTTCGCGTCGACATGGCCGTAGACGCGGCGGAACCCGCGGTCGGCGGTGCCGACGTTGATCAGGTTGTCGAGCACCCAGCGGCCGACGCGGACGTGCTCGTCGGCCTTGCGGCCGGGCGCCTGGGCCGCGATGAACGGCTGCAGCCTGCGGACGACCTCGTGATGGTCGGCGCCGGTGTCGAAGTCCATGGCGATGGCGACCTGGTCGATCGTGTGCAGCGCGATCTCGGCCATCTGATAGACCGTGGCCTCGGCCCAGTCCAGCTTCGCCTTGCGGGCGTCGAGGTCGTGCAGCGGCGCCGTGCAGGCAAGCGCCTTCAGCCGACGAGCCAGCCCCTCGTCGGCCAATCCCCCACCGATCAGCTCCGTGTCACGCACAGCTGGCCAGGCTAGTCGGTCGCCGGGCGCACGCATGGGTGACCGGCTACTTTCGAACTTATGCGTGAAACGAGCGGCGACGAGTGGTGGAAGTTCACGAGCACGGGTACAAGGACGATCAGAATTCGTCGTCGATGAACGGAGTCGGCGTGTTTTCGCGTTTGCGCAGCAGGTGTGCCACGCCCTCGGCGCCGTAGGGCTGCGTGCGATGTGGGCCGTTGGCCCGTCCTTCGGTGATGCCTACTCCCTGCTCGGCGAGGAGCAGATAGCCGGAGACGACCAGCACGAAGAACAGCACGACGCCCAGGATCGCGAGGACGGCGATCAGCCCGCCGGAAGCGCCTTCGTCCGGCAGGGAGCCCACATAGCCGACCAACCCGGCGCCGGCGATCACGCAGAGAACGAGCACGAGCAGCTCGCGCCGCTTGCGCGCGCGGGTGCGCTCGGCGCTCTGGATGCCCAAGCCGACGAGGTTCCCGCAGGTCGCGCAGCGCAGCCACCCAGTGCGTATGCCGGTCTCCGGCCGATCGAGCAGCGTCAGCTGGACGCGGTAATGGAAAGTGGTGGAAGTCATGCGACTGTCAACGCGCGTGGTGTGGAACAGCCGCACCCCGACCTGTCGTTCCACCCGCATGCCGGCGAGTGTATCGAGGAGGCCGGGGACCGGTCCCCGGCCTCCTCGAACGGCACCGTCGGCCGACGGGCAAGCCTTTCCGCCGTGACGTCTCGGACCGACGCGAGGAGTTACCCGTTTGTGATAAACAAAATAGGACGCGGCCTGTTGCCGCTCAATGGCTGAACGGTTGTTCCGCCACCTATCGCAGCGAATTCAGGGAACGGCTCAACAATGGCGCCCACCGCTCTCCCGGAGCGGTGGGCGGATAATTCCGATCCGTGCCGGCGCCGGTAACATACTTTCCGCGGCGCCGATGAGGTGGCTGATGACAGTGCCACCGCATGAAACGCCGTCCAGCGACTTCGTGACACCAGACGATCCGCCGCCACCAACGTTGCACAGTTCCCAGGCCGCGGCCGGTAAAATGACGGCCGCGTCCGCTATCCATGTCGCTGTGGAACAGTTCCGATTGCTGACCGGCAGGGAACCTGACGGTGTCACCGGCGTTCGGAAAACACCCGAAAAGAATTGGTCCGTACTGGTCGATGTGGTTGAGCTGGAAAGGATTCCGGCCACCACGAGCGTCATGGCCACCTATCGTGTCGACGTCGACAACGATGGCGAACTCCTCTCCTGTGAACGGCTTCGGCGCTTTACCCGAGGTACTACCGACATCTGACGATCAGGCAGGTGACTCCACTGTGGACAATGGGTCCAGTTCGCTGGCCGACGTACTTGAACGCGTGCTCGACAAGGGCGTGGTCATCGTGGGTGACATCGGCGTCAGCCTGGTTGACATCGAGCTGCTCACCCTGCGGATCCGCCTGTTCATCGCGTCCGCGCAGACCGCACGGGAAATGGGTATGGACTGGTGGACGAATGATCCTTTCTTCGCGCCACACGCGGCGGGACAGGACAACCGGATCGCCTCCGGGCAGCACCAGCGCAAAGAACTGGAGCAGCAGAACGCGGAGCTACGCGGCCGGATCGAGGAGCTTGAACGCGTACTGGGCGAGCGGGCGCCGGCGTTGGAAAAGGGAGCCCGGCCATGACCACCGGACTCTGCGCTTACGCGATCACCCGTGACCACTCGTTCGATGCCGGTGGTACGCCCGATCCGGACGTGCACCTGATCGCCCACGTGGGTCTCGGCCTCGTGGTGGCGGAGGTCGACCTGGCACCGTTCACCGAACTCGGCACGGAGGCTTCGCACTGGTCGGACGAGCCCGCCGAAGATGATCCGCTGGTCGTACTGGCACGCCGGCACGACGCCGTGGTGCGTGCGGTGTTCCGGGACCGGCCGGTGCTGCCGCTGCGCTTCGGCACGATCGTCCGCGACCGGGACGCGGCGGTACGACTGCTCGCCGACCGGCACGCGCCCGCGAGCGCCTGCCTCGATCGGGTCGAAGGACACCGGGAATGGAGCGTCCGGGCGCGACGCGTCGAAGCCACCGAGCCCGAGAACCTCCCGGCGGACGGTTTGTCCGGGACCGAGTACTTGGCGATGCGCCGTCAACGGCTGGCCAAGACTCTGGGAGCACGACGGCGAGGCGCGGAAGTGGCCGAGGCGCTGCACGAGGCGTTGTCGAAGCATGCCACCGAAAGCGCGCCCCGCGGGCGGAGAGCACCCGATCTGCTCATCGACGCGGCGTATCTGGTGCCCGAGGACCAAGAGAGTGTGTTCCACGCCGAAGCCGGACGGCTCGGTGAGGAACCCGGGGTGACCATGGTGGTCACCGGTCCGTGGCCGCCGTATTCGTTCACCCGGCTGGAGTTGCCCGCCAAGGCGGCGGCCGATGCCTGAAGAGTACGCGATCACGTCGGGCACCGACGGCCTTGTCGATCTGCTCGACCGGGTGGTTCACCGGGGCGCCGTGCTCAACGGCGACCTGATCATCTCATTGGCCGGCATCGACCTGATCCGGCTCGACCTCAGGCTGTTGCTCGTCGGGATCGACGGCGTGCTCACGTGAATCCCGCATCGGACAGACCGCTCAGGATTCCCGCCGATGTCGGCCGGGGATTGGGCCAAGTCGTGATCGCCGTGCTGGAAATAGTGCGCGACCTGCTGGAGAGGCAGGCACTACGCCGGGTCGACGCCGGATCACTTTCACCGGATCAGGTGGAGCGGCTCGGCCAGGCGCTGATCGCTTTGGACCGCCAGCTCGCCGAGATTCGTGACGCGCTGGCAGAGATCGGGCAAGACACCGAATCGGCACCGCGAACCGAAAGGAACCCACCACCGTGAGCAGCCCTGTCACCGGCGGCCTCGCCGAAGCACTGAACATCCTCCTGGACAAGGGACTCGTGATCGACGCGTCGGTCAGGGTCTCGGTGATCGGGATCGAGATCCTCGCCATCGAGATCAAGGTGGTGATCGCCAGCGTCGACACCTATGTCCGCTATCTGGAGGCGATGCTGCGACTGGAGGTGGCGCGCCGCGACGCGAACAACGGCACCACGCCACCCGCCGTGCCCGCCGGTCAAGGCCTCGCGGGTACCTACGGATTGCTGACCACCTCGGTGCCCGTCGCCGTCGCCCCCTCGCCGCAGCCCGTGCCCGCGATGGCCGCCCCGGCGCCCGCCACCGGCCCCGAGGAAAAGTGAGGCTGAACCTGCACGGTGTCGCCTGGGCCGGCCATCCGCCGCCCCACGAGGGCACGCCGCTCCGGCTCGTCGCCTGGCAGGACCTGGCGGTGATCGTCAGCGAACTGCCATCAGGGCATGTGCTGAACGAACAGGATGCCTTGGCGCACCTGGACATGCTGTGCGCGCTGGTCCGGAACGGCCCGGTGGTGCCCTTCCGGTTCGGGACCACCGCGGCCGATGCGAGCGACATCCGAACGGAGGTGCTCGCTCCCGGCGCGGCGAGACTGCGCGGACAGCTCGATCGGCTCGACGGGCTCGTCGAGGTCCATGTGTACCTGAGGTTCGAGGAGGACGCCGCGCTGCGCACGGTCTTCGAGGAAGGCACCGACCGGCGGCGATTCGTCGCCGGCCCCGACCTCGGCGGCCAGATCCGGGCCGGCGAGGAGATCGCGCGACGGCTGGTGACCTGGCGACGCGCTACTTCGGATGCCTTGCTCGCACCGGTGTCCGAAGTGGCGCGAAACGAGGTTCCCTTGGCCGAGCGGGAACACACCGAGGAACGCCGCGCGTTCCTGATACCCCACAGCGAACTCGAGACCGTGCGGACGGCCGTCGCCGAACTACCGCACAACCTCGGCGCCGAACTCGTGGGCCCGCTACCGGCGTACAGCTTCCTCACCGAATCCACCGGCACCGAAGCGAACCGGCATTCGGCACCCGCCTCCCGCTGGGGATGGTAGCCGCTGCCCGTTGGCACTTAAGGAAAATTCTTGACACGAAGCTCGGGTAAGTGGTGTGATCTGCTTCACAGATAGGTAACCTTCTTAACTAAACGTCTGAGGAGACCTCTGTGGCACCCCGATCCCCATGGCCGATAGTGCTGTCGTGCGCGGTGACGGCGGCATTAGCCGTCGCTGTCGCGCCGTCCGCACAAGCCGCGACCACCGAATACGAAGCAGAAGACGCCGCGATTTCCCAAGGCCTCGTCGAATCCAACTGGGCGGGCTTCACCGGCCGCGGCTTCGTCAACTATGACAACCTCATGGGCAGTTATGTGGAATGGACGGTGAATTCGGCCGCCGCGTCGGCTTCCGACCTCACGCTGCGATTCGCCCACGGCACCACGCAAAACCGCGCGATGGATATCTCGGTGAACGGGACATTGGTCTCCGACGACCTTTCCTTTCCCGGCACCGGCGCGTGGACGACGTGGCAGGACAAGACCGTCAGAGCGAATCTGGTCGCCGGCGCCAACAAGATCCGCGCGACCTCCACCACCGCGGACGGCGGTCCGAACGTCGACAAGCTGACGGTGTCGGCAGTCGATTCCCAGGCGCCACAACCCGCGACGAGCCTGCGCTCGACCGGCCACACCGCCACCAGCGTCTCGCTGGCGTGGAACGCGGCCACCGACAACGTCGGCGTCACGGGCTACGACGTCTACCAGCACGGCCAGCACATGAAGACCGTGGACGGGTCGACGCTGGCCACCACCGTCGACGGCCTCGCGTCGAACACCGAGTACGACTGGACCGTGCTGGCGAAGGACGCCGCCGGGAACGTCGCGCAGGCGAGTAACAACGTCATCGTCAAAACCGACGCCGCACCCCCGGACGCGCAGGCGCCGAGCACCCCGGGATCCCTTCGCTCGCCGGGGAAATCCGAAACGAGCGTCGACCTCGCCTGGACGGCGTCGACCGACAACGTCAAGGTCTCCGGCTACGACGTCTTCCGTGACGGTGTCCAAACCGGAACCGCGGACGGCACCGCCACTTCCACTACGGTCGCGGGGCTCGTAGTGAACAAGGAGTACGCCTTCAAGATCCGGGCGCGCGACGCCGCGGGCAACGTCTCCGCCTTCAGCAACGAAATCCGCGCGACCCCGGCCGCCGGCGGCGGCGCGGGCGTGCCGGATCCCGGTGCGGTAACGACGATCGCGAGCGGTGTCGACGTCGGCTGGGGTGTGGTGTTCCTGCCGGACGGCTCGTCGCTGTTCAGTGAGCGGAACACGTTCAACGTCCACCGGCTGACGGAAACCGGGCAGAAAACGTTGGCGGGCAAGATCTCCCAAGCCGTCGGCACCGGCGGCGAGGGCGGCCTGCTCGGCCTCGAAATCGGCCCGGACTTCGCCACCGACCACTGGCTGTACGCCTATCACACGGCGAGCGAGGGCAACCGCGTCATCCGGATCAAGTACGAAAACGGCGCGCTCGTGCAAAGCAGCTACCAGATCCTGATCCAGGGCATCGCGAAAAACCGTTACCACAACGGTGGCCGCCTGCGCTTCGGCCCGGACGGCAAGCTCTACGCCACCGCCGGTGACGCCCAGAACGGCGCCAACGCACAGAATTCCGGTTCACTCAACGGAAAGATCCTGCGCATCAACCCCGACGGCACCATCCCGTCGGACAACCCGTTCGGCAACGCCGTGTGGAGCATGGGCCACCGCAACCCGCAGGGCCTCGACTTCGACTCGAAGGGACGGTTGTGGGCGGCGGAATTCGGCGACAGCAGCCTCGACGAGGTCAATCTCATTACCAAGGGCGGCAACTTCGGGTGGCCCAATTGTGAGGGGAACCAAGGAAGTTGTGGCGGGTTTATCGCGCCTAAGAAGACTTGGTCGACGAGCCAGGCTTCGCCGAGTGGGCTGACGATCATCAACGATTACATTTTCGTGGCGACGACTGTCGGGCAGCGGGTTTACCGGTTGAAGATTGACGCCAGCAGCAACCTGGTGGATCAGAAGACGTACTTCCAGGGGAGCTACGACCGGCTGCGGACGGTCGAGGTGGACAAGCAGGGGGATATCTGGTTGACCACCTCGACGGACAAGGACGGTACGGACTTCAACGACCGGGTGCTGCATATCGACATCGTCTACTCGGGCTAACGGGGTCCGTTCACCACGGCTTGGTGAGTGCACAACGCTATGAACGGACCGTTCCTCCCAAGAATCGCGAGGAAAGGTCCGTTCATAGCGCCGGGCACCGGGTCACCAGCCGAAGAGGTTCTTCATGATCCGCCCGCATCGCTCGACCATCGCGTCGGCGTCCTCGTCCGGCTGGTTGATCCACCAGCTGATCAGCGAGTCCACCACCCCGGTCCACACCAGCGCGATCGCCTCGATGTCACGACCGTCGGTCAAGCCACGCGCGTTCATCAGCTGCGTGGCCCCGATCATCGCGAACTCGTCCAGCCGCTGCTGGTAATCGGCCGCCGCCCGGGCGATCTCCCCGGTCGAAGGCAGCGTCGTGTCCCGCAGCAGCCGCCACGCGTACCGGTCGTGGTCGAACGTCGAAAAGATCGCCCCCAGCACCGCCAGTGGCATCTGCTCGGGCGCGCCACCGGCGGCCATCGTCGAAGCGACGCCTTCGGTCAAGCGGTCACCGGCGCGGTGCAGGCACTTCAGGTAGAGCCCGTCTTTCGACCCGAAGTACTGGTACAGCAAGGGTTTCGTGACGCCCACGCGCCGGGCGATCTCGACCATGGAGGCGCCGCCGTAGCCGTGGCGGCCGAACTCCTCGGTGCCCGCGTCGACGATCTGCGCTTCCCGCTCTTCGCGGGGCATGCCTTTGGTGCCGACGGCCCTTGCCTCTGTCACCGCTCTATCTTACCCTAGGGTAAATGACCCAAGGGTAAGTTACTGAAAGGTCAGATCGTGGCTGAATTCCTGGCTCATCTGCGGGATCCGGTGCTGCTGGCGACACCGGTGTTCCTCCTGTTCGTCGCCGTCGAGGTGCTGGCCGTGCATGTACTGGGGCATGACGACAACGTGCTCGGGTACAGCGCGAAGGACACGCGCACCAGCATGTCGATGGGCACGGTGGCGCTGGTCGTCAACGGGTTCTTCCGGCTGGTGATGCTCTTCGTCTTCGCCGCGCTCTACGAGTCGACGCCGCTCAAGCTCGACCCGCGGGACTGGTGGACGTGGGTGCTGATGCTGCTCGGCCAGGAGCTGGTCTTCTACGCCTACCACCGGGCCAGTCACCGCGTCCGGCTGCTCTGGGCCGGGCACCAGGTCCACCATTCGAGTGAGCACTACAACTTCTCGACCGCGCTGCGGCAGAAGTGGACGCCGTACTTCCAGCTGCCGTTCTGGTCCGTGCTCGCGCTGGCCGGGATTCCGCCGTGGATGATCCTGACCGGGCTGTCGATCGACCTCGTCTACCAGTTCTTCGTGCACACCGAGAAGATCGGGAAACTGCCGCGCTGGTTCGAGTTCGTGTTCAACACCCCGTCACACCATCGGGTGCATCACGGGAGCGACACCGAGTATCTGGACGCGAACTACGGCGGAATCCTGATCATCTGCGACCGGATGTTCCGCAGTTTCGTCCCCGAAGCGCACCGGCCGACCTACGGGCTGACGAAGAACATCAACACGTACAACCTGTTCAAGGTCGGTTTCCACGAGTACGGCTCGATCCTCCGCGACGTCCGCCGAGCCGGGAAATGGCGTGAAAAGGCGGGGTACGTGTTCGGGCCGCCGGGGTGGCGGCCCGAACACGCCGTTACGCCGTCTCTTTCAGCTCGGCCGGCGGACGCACCGACGTGAGCGGAGGCCGCTGCGCGCAGGTCAAGTCGGTGAGGACCATCTCGCGCTCGACACCGTTGTCACCCTCGCCGCGCTGGAACTGCGCGAGCAGGGTCGCGGGCGGCGTCGCCGAAACGAGCCGTCCGTAGCGTTCCAGGCGGTCGAACATGGTGAGCATGATCTGCCCCGACATCCGCCCGAGCGCCTGCGTGGTCTGGTGCCGGTGCACGCGGCGCCCGAGGTCGACCTGCGCGAGCGCGTCGAGCCCATGCAGCTCGAGCAAGTCGATCAGGTGCCCGACCTCGACGCCGTAGTTCGCGACGAACGGGATGGCTTCGAGCACCTCACGCCGTCCGGCGTACTCACCGGCGAGCGGCTGCACGAACCCGGCCAGCTCCGGCCAGTACATGTTCAGCATCGGCCGGGCCACCAGTTCGGTGACGCGGCCGCCGCCGTCGGCCTCCGTGCTGGCGACACCGACCAGCGGACGGTGGTAGAAGCCCTTCACGTAGGCGACCGACGGGTCGGTCAACAGCGGGCCGAGCAGTCCCGTCACGTACTCGCTGGTGAAGTCGTAGAGGTCGCCGTCGACGAACACGACGATGTCGCCGGTCGTGGCGGCCACGCCCTTCCAGAGCGCTTCGCCCTTGCCCGCGAGTCCCCCGAGCTCGGGCATGACCGAGTCCTGGGCGACTACCGACGCCCCGGCTTCCATGGCGACCCGCGCGGTCGCGTCCTGCGACCGCGAATCGACCACGAGGATCTCGTCGACAAGCTGGTGTTCCTCGACCAGGTCACGGCGGATCGTGCGGATGATGTCCCCGACGGTCGCCTCTTCGTCACGCGCCGGGATGACCACGCTGACGCGGGTGCCACGCTTGGCTTCGACCAGTTCGGCGGCGGTCCAGTCGGCGGCTTTGCTGCTGCGCCTGGCGAGCCAGGTATCGACCTCCGAAGAAACCTTCAGTTGCGTGCGCTCACTGTTGGTCCTGTTCGTGCGCATGCGATCCCCTTCCCCTCGACGGGCCGTTTCTCCAAGATCGAGCGTCGGCCCGTCCCGTTTCCGTTCTACGCGCGTGCGTGAAACCGCTGCGTTACGAAAACGGGCGGGAAAAGCGGTCTTGTTAACTCAGGCCACCACCGGTGAGGATCCGCGCGAGTTGGGTACCCACCTCGGGTTTTGCCAGGTAAAAGGCCGCTTCGTGGGGTTTCGACCCGTTGTCCACGGTGTAACCGCTCTCCAAAACGCCGCCGGGGCCGGGAAACAAAGCGGTGAGATCCGGCCGCGCGGCGACGAGGTCGTCACGATCGGCGAGGTTGACCCACCGCGCGACCTGCGGCGGGACGCCCGGCGGCTGTGGGCGCGTGCGCTCGTAGACGACGTTGCGCAGGCCCAGCGGCGATCCGACGGTGATCAGCAGCGGCAGCGGCCGGTCCAGCCGGTGCGCGGCTTCGTAGGCCACCACCGAACCGAGCGAATGGCCGATGACGATCTCGGTTTCCGGCCCGATCAGCGCCGAAACCCGCTCCTGGACACGCTCGCGCACGGTTTCGTCGGTGAGGTACAGCGTCACCTGCCGCAACGCCTTGACGACGAGCCGCTCGGCGAAAGCGACTCCGAACCGCGCGAACGGGCGCAGCCGCACCAGCGCGTTGAGCACCGGCCGCACCGCCGCGCGCACACCCTGCTGCTCCCCCGCCTGTCCGTGGAGATTCTCCAGCTCACGCCGAGCCTGCGCCTGATCGGACTCGCGCGGAGCCGTCTCGGCGACCCTGGCCAGCCATTCCTCCGCCAGTGCCTCAGCGAAGAGCCAATCCGCTTCGGTGAGTTCGTCGGCCGCGCCCTGCTGATCCGGCCGGGTGAACACGTCGCCGTAGAAGGCCATCCGTGCCTCGGCCTCCCCCGGCCGCGCGCCACGCCAGAGGCTGTCGGCGAGTTCGGGATACCCGGCGGTGCGAACACCACCGGCCAGACTGGGCAACCACTCGGCTTCGAGTGTGTCGGCCGACTTCTGTTCCTGCGCGATGCCGTGCACCAAGACGATACGAGCCACGACGCACAGTATCGTGATCGACGTGGGAGAACGGCGGGCTCTGGTCATCGCGTCACAATGCGCGTCGCTGAACCTGTTGTCCTTTCTGCCGGAAGCGGCGAAGGACGTCGCCGAGGCCCTGCTCGACCCCGAAGTCGGCGGTTGCGTGCCGGCGCTCGCGGACGGCCGCCGCATGCTCGTCGACCCGACGATGGTCGAGCTGGACGACGCCGTCGCCGAAGCCTTCGAGCGGGCGTCGGAGGACGAAGCCACGCTGTTCATCGCGCTGGTCGGCCACGGCGACTACGCCGACGACGATTTCTACTTTCTTACCAAAGACACCACCGACCCGGTCAACAGCCGGAACTCGTTCCTCCTCGCGCAGCGGATCAAGGAACTGCTCGGCCGCTACTCGCTGCTCGACGGCCTGGTGATCCTGCTCGACACCTGCCACGCCGGGATCGCGGCCCAGCAGGCGGCCACGCGCTGGATCCGGATCGTCGGTGAAGCGGGCAAACGCTTCGAAGTGCTCACCGCCTCCGACGAACGCACCGCCGCCGACGGCTGTTTCAGCCGCTCGCTGGCCAAGATCCTGCGGGCGGGACGGCCGGAACTGGGCGAACGTGTCCGCTGCCCAGACCTCAAACGCGTGATCGGCGGCCTCTGCCCGACGCAGACAGCCGTGCACCTGTCGTTCGACGGCGTCCGCACGGTCGAGAAGGGCGACGAGGGCCTCTGGCTCGCGCTGAACAACTCCGACGTCTGGCGCCCGCTGCTCGGCCACCCGGCCGCGGCCGAGATCGAACGACTGAACAGCGGCTACCGGCCGACGCCGGAGCTCGGCAAGGTGGTCGGGCACCTGCTCACCGGCGCCCGCTACGTCCAGGTCCGCGGCATGCCCGGCTCCGGGGCGTCCTCTTTGGTCGCGGCGCTCGCGCGGCCCGCGGTCGCCGAACAGGTCATCCCGCCGAGATTCCTGCAGGCGGTGCTCTTCCTGAGTTCCGGCATGAGCTTCGAGCAGCTCGCGGACGAGCTGGCGTGGCAGCTGCGGCGCAACATCCCCGGCTTCGCGGAAGCCGAACAGAGCGACGACGAAGCCTTGGACGCCAGCGCGTTCGACCGGGCCGTGCTGCGACCGTTGCGCGCACTCGGCAAGCTGAGCCCGATCCGGATCGCCTTCGACGACGTGGACTCACTGGCGGAGCCCGACCGGTCTCGCCTGTTGGCCGCCACACAAGAAATGACGGCCGATCCCGAACTCGGCCAGGTCGCCGTCGTGGTCTCGTCGGGAACCTGGACCACGATCCCCGGCGCCACCGTGATCGCCCTTCCCTTCAGGGCCCATGAAATCGGCGGCCTGACGCGGGAACCCGACGATTCCAGACCGATCGTCGAGGGGGCAACGGCGCCCGAGGAAGCCGAGGAAGCCGACTGGGAATCGGACGCCGAACCCGAAGAAGTGGTCGAGGATTCCACCCGCGTCGTGCTGCGCCTGCTGCGCATCACCGCGAAGCGGGGCCTGGTGCCGATCGGGATCCTCGCCGCGGCGAGCCGCCGGGCAGGCGGTCCCGAGCGTCCGTCCACTGTGCGCGACGCGCTCGCGCGGCTGGGAAGGTTCGGGGTCGAACGCAGTAGTCCCGGTACCGACGCCGAGCAGGTCAAGCTGGCCGGCCTCCGCGCCGGGTTGCGTGGGTCCTCGGCGTGGCAAGGGTTTCTGGCGGACGCGACACGGGAGATGGCACCGGTGGAGGACAACGCGCGCAAGACACCCGAACAGGTTTACGCCAGGGCGTCCGAAGCCGAACACCTGTGGCTGGCCGGTCGGTACGAAGAAGCCGTTCTGAGCCTGGAAGATCGCCCATCCGAAATACCCGTCGAGAACCGCGAACGCTGGGCGAAGTGGTTGGCACGTGTGTCCGGCAAACGCGGAGCGACCGATCCACTCACGCTCAAGTGCCGGGCGAGGCTCGCGACCTGGACGGGGAAAGCCGGTGACCCGGCTTCCGCTCTCGCCCAGTTCTTGGACCTGCTGCCGACAGCGCAAGGGGGTCTGCGGGCGACGGACCGGGAACTGCTGATCATCCGGAACAACATCGCCTACCTGCTCATGGAACTCGGGCGGCACGAGGAGGCGAAGGTGGCGTTCCTGACCCTCGCGGCGGACTCCGCCGAAGCGGTCGGCGAAACCGATCGGGAGACGATCCACGCCCGCCATCTGTTCGCTGTCGCCACCGGGAAATGCGGGGACCGCGAAGAATCCCTTCGCCTGTCCCAGGAACTATTCCCCGTGGCCGAGCGGCTGTTCGGCATCGACGACGAGCTCGTGGTCAAGATCGGGACCAACATCGTGTTCTGGAGCGGGGAAATGGCGCACCCCCCCCCGAAGTTTTGGACCTCTACCGGCGAATCCGAGTCCAGCAGAGGCGGACGCTGAATGACCGCCATCCCGATGTGCTCGACCTTCGATTCTTCGGCGCGCTGCTGTACGCCAAAACCGGTCAGATCACCGAGGCACTGGCAGAGTGGACAGCGCAACTCCCGGACGCTGTCGAAGTGCTCGGCGAACGGCATGAGCAGGTCCGCAAGATCCGTGAGCAGCTTGACTTCTGGGGCCCACAGGAGTGACGGGTGAACGGCGCGCTGCGGATCGCGTTGCTCACCTATCGCGGCAATCCGCGCTGTGGTGGTCAGGGTGTCTACGTCCGGCACCTGAGCCGGGAGCTCGTCGAACTCGGTCACCACGTCGAGGTGTTCTCCGGCCCGCCGTACCCGGAGCTCGATCCAGGCGTACGGCTGACGGAAGTCCCCGGCCTCGACTTGTTCGCCGAGCCGAATCCCTTTCGCCGCCCGGATTTTCGGGAGCTTCGCCGGTTGCCGGACTGGGTCGAGTACCTCGTCATGCGCCGGGGAGGCTTTCCCGAGCCGCTGGCGTTCTCGCTGCGTGCCGCGTGGCGGCTGTTCCGCCGGCGCGGTGAGTTCGACGTGGTCCACGACAACCAGGGACTCGGTTACGGCCTGCTGGCGAGCCGGATCCCGACGCTGGCCACGGTCCACCACCCGATCGCCATCGACCGAGACCTGAGTCTGGCGGCCGGGAACGCGGGAGTCCAGCGCTGGTACGGGTTCCTGGGTATGCAGCACCGGGTGGCGCGGCGACTGCGCGCGGTCGTGACCGTCTCGGACGCTTCCCGAGTGGCTGTCGCCGAACACATGGGAGTCACGGCGGAGGTGGTCTCCTTGAGCGCGGACACCCGGGTTTTCCGGTCACGCAACGAAATCGCGAAGGTGCCCGGCCGGATAGTCACGACGGCCAGCGCCGACGAACCGTTGAAAGGGCTGGCTCATTTGCTGACGGCGTTGCCCAAACTCGGTCCGGTCGAACTCGTGGTCGTCGGCAAGCTGAAGGCCGGAGGCGAGACGGCCAAGCTGATCGCCCGGCTGGAAGCTCCGGTCCGCTTTGTCAGCGGAATAGCCGACGAAGAGCTCGCGGAACTCATAGCCGGTGCGGAAATCGCTTGTGTCCCTTCGCTTTTCGAGGGTTTCTCACTCCCGGCCATCGAGGCGATGGCTTGTGGGACACCGCTGGTCGTCACCTCAGGCGGTGCGCTACCCGAGGTGGTCGGGGACGCCGCGATCGTCGTCCCGCCCGGTGACCCGGACGCGCTCGCGACGGCCCTCAACCGACTGCTCGACGACCCCGGTCTGCGCAAGCGGCTCGCCGTCGCGGGGATCGCCCGAGCGGCGACGATGAGCTGGCGGCGTACGGCGGAGGAGACCGTCGGGCACTACCGGCGGCTGCTGGGGCAAGAGCAAGGAGCATTCGTTTGCTGACCGTCGACTTCGGCCGGTTTCCCACCGAAAGCGGAAACCGGGTGCTCGACCTGGGCTGCGGAGACGGACGGCACGCCTTTGAGGCCTATAAACGCGGCGCGGACGTCGTCGCCGTCGACCTCGACGACATCGCGCTCAAGCACGTGCACGACATGTTCCTCGGCATCGCCGAAGCCGGGGAAGCGCCCGCTGACGCCAGCGCGCTCGCACTCCGGGGTGACGCGTTCGCGTTGCCGTTCCCGGACAACAGCTTCGACCGGGTGATCGCGGCGGAGGTGTTCGAGCATCTCGGCGACGACCGGGCCGCGCTCTCCGAAGCGGCCCGTGTCCTCGAACCGGGCGGACTCCTGGCCGTCACGGTGCCCCGGTGGTGGCCGGAACGCGTCTGCTGGGCGCTTTCCACGGAATACCACGAAGTCGAAGGCGGGCACGTGCGGATCTACCGCCGCGGTGAACTGCTCGGCCGGTTGCGTGACGCGGGCCTGGAACCGATCGGGACGCATCACGCGCACGCGCTGCATTCGCCGTTCTGGTGGCTGAAATGCGCCGGCCTCGACGACGAGAACCTGCTCGTCCGCAAGTATCACGAGCTGCTCGTCTGGGAGATCATGCACGGGCAGAGCTGGGTCCGGCGGGCCGAGCAGGCGCTGAACCCGGTGCTGGGCAAGAGTTTCGTCGTCTACGCGCGCAAGCCGTGATGGACGTCGACGCGACGGCGGCCACCATCGCCGCCGCGCAGCGCCCGGACGGTGGCATTCCCTGGGAGGCGGGCGGCACGCTCGATCCATGGAACCACGGCGAAGCCGCGATGGGACTGGACGTCGCCGGGCTCCATGCCGAAGCCGAGGCAGCGTACCTCTGGCTCGCCGCGAACCAGAACGCCGACGGCTCCTGGTTCGCCGGATACACCGGCGGTGTCACCGATCGCGCCCGGGACAGCAACTTCAGCGCGTATGTGGCTGTCGGCGTGACCCACCACGGTCTCATCCGCGCCGACGAGCGTTTTCTGGAACGGCTTTTTCCGACTGTCGACCGCGCCATCGAATTCGTGTTGCGACTCAGGCGCCCCGGCGGAGAAATCGGCTGGCGGACAGGATCTTCCGAGGCCTTGCTGACCGGGTGTTGCAGCATTCACCACGCCCTGCGCCACGCGAGCGCCCTGGCGACCCGGCTGGGCCGGCCACGACCGCACTGGGACAGCGCCGCCGACCACCTGCGCGACGCCGTCGTCGGCCGCCCGCACCTGTTCACGCCCAAGCCGCACGCGATGGACTGGTACTACCCCGTGCTGGGCTCCGTGCTCACCGGTGAGGCCGCGGACGAGCGTCTTCGCACCGGATGGGACCGATTCGTCGAACCGGGCCTCGGCGTGCGGTGTGTGCACGACCAGCCGTGGGTGACCGGCGGTGAAACCGCGGAACTGGCGCTCACCCTGGCTGCCCGCGGCGACCGCGACCGCGCGGAGAAGCTGCTCGCCGATATCGAGCGGCTGCGCCACGACGACGGTTCTTATTGGACCGGTTATCAGTTCACAAACGATGTGCTTTGGCCTGAGGAGCGCACCACGTGGACCGCTGGTGCGCTCCTGCTCGCCCACGCGGCCCTCGACACAGAACCTGCCACCTTGGCCGTTTTTGGCGAACTCAGCGGGTTTGCCTTGCCGTAGCTTGGATGGGTGGTCTTTGGTCGGGTTTCCGGCGCGCTCACCTCGCCGAGGCCGGGACTTGTTGTTGCGTAGCGACTGTAACTCGCTTCGCAAGGAGGCCAGCAGATCCCCGCCTCCACGGAAAGTTCACTCGATGGGGGACAC
>NZ_DASYMU010000182.1:0-3945 GCF_036008905.1 Amycolatopsis sp.
ATGCTTGCCTCAGGCATGCTCGGTGGCGTCGAACCGGCGACCCACCGTACCGAAGACTATCGGTCGCCCCTGACAACTCCGCGCGACGGACTCTGACCTGCGGGGCGGGCGGTGCGACGGTGAACCTCCTCCAGTATCCCCGCCCACCCCGCGCGGGGCTCTCCAACACGCACCGGCGCTCCGCCTCGCCTCCCTCCGCGCGTAGTGTCATCGTCACTCTGCGTGCCCGGCCCGGAGACCCGCCACGTGACCCGCGGAGCGCGAATTGAGTCCACAGTGGACAGATCTGCCGACGACGATGTTGATGATCTTCGAAAGTCATCTACTGAATTGATCCAGGTGAACCGCTCACCGGGAGGCCGAAATCCGTTGCCCCGCCTAAGGATTAGTTCCGGTATGTGAACACCGCGGCCTGGTCCGGACCAGGCCGAAAGAGGTCTGGACCAAAGTCGGCTTGTGAGTTAATTTATGGTGTAAAGTTTGTTTCGCGCCCAGGAAGGCCACCGGATGCGAGTCCGCCGCAAGGTCATGCTCGGCCTGCTGACCAGTCTTTTGGTTGTCAGTTCCCACTCACCGGCACTCGCCGGCAACAAGCCCGCGTACAAGGACGCCTGGCGGCCGGTGAAGGTCCGGGTCGACGACCTGCTGTCCCGGATGTCGCTGGACGACAAACTCGGCCAGATGATGCAGCCGGAGCGGCTCGGCATCACCGATCCCGCCGACCTCGCCACCTACCGCGTCGGTTCGCTGCTGTCGGGCGGAAGTTCGCAGCCGACGCCGAACACCCCGGTCGCGTGGGCCGACATGTACGACGGTTTCCAGCGCGCGGCGATGGCTTCCCCGCTGGGGATTCCGCTCATCTACGGCGTCGACGCGGTCCACGGCCACAACGGTCTCTACGGCGCGACGATCTTCCCGCACAACATCGGCCTCGGCGCCACGCGCGACCCCGAGCTCGCGCAGCGCATCGGCAAGGCCACCGCCGAAGAGGTCTCCGGTACCGGGATCGACTGGAACTTCGCGCCCTGTCTCTGTGTGGCGCGCGACGACCGCTGGGGCCGGACGTACGAATCCTTCGGTGAATCCCCGGATATCGCGGCGTCGATGGCCACGATCGTCACCGGTATGCAGGGCCCGTCGCTGTCCAGCCCGGGTTCGGTGCTGGCCACCGCCAAGCACTTCATCGGCGACGGCGGCACGACCGGCGGCAAGGACCAGGGCGAGACCACGATCAGCGAGGCCGAGCTGCGCCAGATCCACCTGCCGCCGTTCAAAGCCGCGCTGCGCGAGGGTGTCGGCTCGGTGATGGTCTCCTACAGCAGCTGGAACGGCGTCAAGATGCACGCCAACTCGTACCTGATCAACGACGTGCTCAAGGGCGAACTGGGCTTCAAGGGCATCGTCATCTCGGACTACAACGGCATCGACAAGATCGACAACCAGATCGGGTTCACCGCCGAAGAGGTGTCCGCGTCCATCAACGCGGGCATGGACATGGTGATGGTTCCCTTCGAGTACAAGAAGTTCATCGAGGTCCTGCGCGGTGAGGTGCTCAACGGGCACGTCAAGCAGTCCCGGATCGACGACGCCAACCGACGGATCCTGACCAAGAAGTTCGAGCTCGGCCTGTTCGAGCAGGGTCCATTCAAAGGCGCGCTCACCGATCGCCGGTACCTGTCGACCATCGGCAGTGACAAGCACCGCGCGCTCGCCCGTGAGGCCGTGCGCGAGTCGCAGGTCCTGCTGAAGAACGACGACAAGTTGCTGCCGCTCGACAAGTCGCGCAGCAAGATCTTCGTGGCCGGCAAGAACGCCGACGACATCGGCAACCAGAGCGGTGGCTGGACGGTCGGCTGGCAGGGCACGAGCGGCCCGGTCACCCCGGGAACCACGATCCTGCAAGGGATCAAGCAGACGATGAAGCCGTCTTCGCAGGTGACCTACAGCAAGGACGGCACCGGGATCGACGGTGGCTACGACGTCGCCGTCGCGGTGGTCGGCGAGACGCCGTACGCCGAGGGCAAGGGCGACCGGCCGCAGGGTGTGCCGCTCGACGCGGCGGACCTCGCGACGCTGGCGAAGCTCGAAGCGAGCGGTGTCCCGACGGTGGTCGTCATGGTTTCGGGACGCCCCATGGACATCACGCCCGAACTGCCGAAGTGGGACGCGCTGCTCGCGTCCTGGCTTCCCGGCACCGAAGGACAGGGCGTCGCCGATGTGCTCTTCGGCGACTACAACCCCACCGGCAAGCTCCCCATGACGTGGGCACGCGACGCGAGCCAGCAGCCGATCAACGTCGGCGACGGGCAGACTCCGCTGTTCCCCTTCGGCTACGGCCTCCGATACCGCTGGCACGGCTCGTTCAACTGATCGGGAAGGCGTTTCTCCTATGTCCCCAAGACCCCGTTTCCTCCGCAAAGTCATGCAGGTGCTCGCATTTTGCGTCGCCTGCCTCTGTCTGTCCTCCGTCCCCGCCCAAGGCAAGGCCGAATCGCAGGCCGCGGCACCGTTCAAGGTGGTCGCGTTCTACAGCGGCACCTTCGACGCGGCGCACATCGACTTCGTCAAGGAAGCCAACCAGTGGTTCCCGACGGCCGCGGCGCAGAACAACTTCACCTACACCTCGACGAACAACTGGAACAACCTGAACGCGTCCTATCTGGCGCAGTTCCAGGTCGTGCTGTTCCTGGACGACCTGCCGCAGACGGCGTCGCAGAAGGCCGCGTTCCAGACCTACATGCAGAACGGCGGCGCGTGGTTCGGTTTCCACGTATCGGCGTTCAACACCGATCCGAACACCTGGTCGTGGTACCACAACACGTTCCTCGGTACCGGGGCGTTCAAGTCGAACACCTGGGGGCCGACCACGGCCGTGCTCAAGGTGGAGGACCGGACGCACCCGTCGACGGTGAACCTGCCGGACAAGTTCACCTCCGCGGTCAGCGAGTGGTACGCGTGGAACAACGACCTGCGTAACAACGCCAACATCAAGATCCTGGCTTCGGTCGACCCGTCGAGCTTCCCGCTCGGCTCCGACCCGAACCAGCAGTGGCGCAGTGGCTACTACCCGATCATGTGGACGAACAAGAACTACAAGATGATCTACGCCAACTTCGGCCACAACGCGATGAACTACGAGACGAACACGAGGACCTCGTCGACGTTCGCCAGCGCGACGCAGAACAAGTTCCTCATCGACTCGCTGGTGTGGCTCGGCGGCGGCACCTCCACGCCGCCGGTCGACCCGGGCCCGATCTCGCCGACGGCCTGGTACGGCGTGGTGAACAAGGGCAACGCCAAGTGCGTGGACGCCCGGGCCGCGGCCTCGGCCAACGGCACGGCCATCCAGCAGTACACCTGCAACAGCTCGCTCGCCCAGCAATTCCAGTTCCAGCCGACCAGCGGCGGGTACGTCCGGGCGAACGTGCGGCTCAACCCGGCGCAGGCGATCGACGTCACGAACGTGTCGGCCGCGGACAACGCCGGGCTGCAGCTGTGGTCCTACAGCGGTGGCAACAACCAGCAGTGGCAGCCCGTCGACGAAGGCGGCGGTTACTACCACTTCGTGAACCGCAACAGTGGCAAGTGCTTGAACGTGCCTGGTGCTTCGGCTGCCGACAGCGTCCAGCTTTCGCAGTTCACTTGTAACGGGACCGGTGGGCAGTCGTTCCGGTTGACGCCTGCTTGATTCTTTTCTGCCGCCCCTGGGGAGTTGATCCCTGGGGGCGGTTTTTTTGTTCGTCTTTGGGTGGTTGGGCTACGAGTTGGCGGTTGTCGTCGCGGTAGCGGGTCTGGAGTCGCAGTCAGGTGCCTTTTCGACCGGGTTGATCGGGGGTGGTCGCTTCGGTTGCGGGGCGTCTGTTGGGTTTGTTGGCTTCGGTTCGACTCTGGGTAGGGGTCATTTGTGGGCGGGTTTCAGGCGGTCCGGATGGATATTTTCGCTCC
>NZ_DASYMU010000183.1:0-52211 GCF_036008905.1 Amycolatopsis sp.
CACCGCAAAGCCACCATGGCCACCTTGGTCGCGTTGAACGCGACCAAGGTGGCCATGGTGGCATTTCAAGGGGGTGTTAGGCGGGCTTCGGGAGGGCGCAGCCGGGCTTGCTCAGGTTGATCTCGCTACCGGCGACCATGCACCCGTAGAAGAGGTAGGTCTGCTCGCCGTAGTTGATGCCCTTGTGGACGGTCACGGTGCCGTCGGCGGCGACCTCGCAGGGGTTGTTCATCGTGCAGCGCGCGCCGTCCTCGTTACCGGTGTTGTTGACCCCGATCACCTTGCCGGTACTGGTTTCCACGATCGGCGAGCCCGAGGTGCCGCCGATCGTCTTGCACTCCGGCGTGTAGCGGATCGAGTCCTTCCAGACCCAGTCGCCTTCGTGGAGTTCGTTGACGAACCCGTCGACCGAACAGGAGTAGATCTTCTTCCAATACCCCGAAACCACGTCGATCTGCGTG
Organism: Amycolatopsis sp.; assembly: GCF_036008905.1. Lineage (GTDB taxonomy): Bacteria > Actinomycetota > Actinomycetes > Mycobacteriales > Pseudonocardiaceae > Amycolatopsis. The sequence continues at coordinate 462 of NZ_DASYMU010000183.1, forward strand.
CCCGCGGCCGGGTGCGTCGACGCGAGTTCCAGCGCGGAAATGCCGTACTGGCTCTTGATCTGGGCGTAGGTGGTGCTCAGCTGGTACAAGGAAGTGTCGGTGTCGGTCATCGTCGCGTAGACCAGTTTGGTGGCCCGCAACGTGCCCAGCGAAGACTTCCCGTCCGTCGACAGGAGGCTGAAAGTGCGTCGAGAGGACTTGTCGACGATTACTTCGCCCGCGGCTGGGAACCCTTCCTCGAGGCAGTGCCCGTTGGACAGCACGAGCGCGCGATCGGTTTCGGCGGCGCCGGCGAGCTTCACTACCGAGCCGGAGCAGTTCGACAGCGCGACGGTGCCCGCGAACGTGGTCGCCAGCGTGGTCGCCGGGGCCGCTGAGGCCGCCGGAGCGGCGCCGACGAGCACGGTGGCGGTCAGAGCGGCGAACAGCGTGCCTAGGAGGCGTCTCGTCATCGTTAGGTCCTCTCGGAGTCGTGGAGTAGTGAGTCAAGCGGTCACGAGTGACGCACGCCACCTTCGAACGGAGGGTATGCGACCGATTACTTAAGGCCCCCCAGCGCAGACGTGTCGGATGTCACGTGCTAGCTCTGGAAAAGAAACAACATCGAGGTCAAAGCCGATGCGCTTCACACAAGACGCACGGCGTGTTGCGCCACCTAGGCGCGGGTCGGCCATTGACAGAGTGCACACTGGCTGGTCGAACAGGTTGCCGCGGCGGCGGCGAGGGATGAGCGGAGAGCGGGACAGCGTGGCTGGATCGGCACGGACGAGTAAGAGCGGCACCGGATCGGATGGCGCCGCTATCAGGCGTTTGGTGATCGTCGAGTCGCCCACCAAGGCCCGCAAGATCGCGCCCTACCTCGGCGGGAACTACGTGGTGGAGTCGTCCGTCGGACACATCCGCGACCTGCCGCGAGGCGCTGCCGACGTGCCCGCCCAGTTCAAGGGCGAGGCCTGGGCGAGGCTCGGCGTGGATGTCGACAACGACTTCAAGCCCCTTTACATCGTGACCCCGGACAAGAAGACCAAGGTCGCGGAGCTCAAAGCGCTACTGAAGGACGTCGACGAGCTTTATCTCGCGACGGACCCCGACCGTGAGGGTGAAGCCATCGCCTGGCATCTCCTCGAGACGCTGAAGCCCAAGGTCCCGGTGCGCCGGATGGTGTTCCACGAGGTCACCGAGCAGGCGATCCGGGCCGCGGCGGCGGACACCCGTGAGCTCGACGCCGACCTCGTCGACGCGCAGGAGACCCGGCGCATCCTCGACCGGCTGTACGGCTACGAGGTCAGCCCGGTCCTGTGGAAGAAGGTCATGCCGAAGCTCTCGGCGGGCCGCGTGCAGTCCGTCGCGACCAGGATCGTCGTGGAGCGCGAGCGGGAGCGGATGCGCTTCACCTCGGCGTCGTACTGGGACATCTCCGCGACCATGGACGCCGGCGCCGAAGCGAGCCCCCGGGACTTCTCGGCGCGGATGATCGCCGTCGACGGCGCTCGCCTGGCCAGTGGTCGTGACTTCGGTTCGGACGGAAAGCTCAAGGCCGCCTCCAGCGAGGTCAGGATCCTCTCCGAGGCCGACGCGAACCGACTGGCCCAGGCCCTGAACTCGCGTGATTTCAAGGTCGCCAGTGTCGAAGAGAAGCCGTACACGCGCAAGCCGTACGCGCCCTTCATGACCTCGACGCTGCAGCAGGAGGCCGGCCGCAAGATGCGGTTCACCTCCGAGCGCACGATGCGGATCGCGCAGAAGCTGTACGAAAACGGTTACATCACTTATATGCGTACCGACTCGACGACGCTGTCCGAGACGGCGATCTCCGCGGCACGCAGCCAGGCGACGCAGCTGTACGGCAAGGAATACGTCTCCGACAAGCCGCGCCAGTACACCCGCAAGGTGAAGAACGCGCAGGAAGCCCATGAGGCGATCCGGCCGTCGGGTGAGGTCTTCCGCACCCCGGGCCAGGTCGCCGGTGAGCTGCAGGCCGACGAGTTCCGCCTGTACGAGATGATCTGGCAGCGCACGATCGCGTCACAGATGAACGACGCCAAGGGCACCACGATGTCGGTGCGGATCGTCGGCACCGCGACCAGTGGCGAGGAGTGCACGTTCGCGGCTTCGGGCCGCACGATCACCTTCGCCGGGTTCCTCAAGGCCTACGTCGAGGCCGTCGACACCGAGACCGGTGGCGAGGCGGACGACAAGCAGAGCAGGCTCCCGGTGCTGGTCAAGGACCAGGGCCTGACCGCGTCCGAGCTGAGCCCGGACGGCCACAACACCTCGCCGCCGGCGCGCTACTCCGAGCCGAGCCTGGTCAGCAAGCTGGAAGAGCTGGGCATCGGCCGCCCGTCGACGTACGCGTCGATCATCAAGACCATCCAGGACCGCGGGTACGTCTGGAAAAAGGGTTCCGCGCTGGTGCCCTCATGGGTGGCGTTCGCGGTCATCGGCCTGATGGAACGGCATTTCGAGCGGCTCGTCGACTACGGCTTCACCGCCGGTATGGAGGACGAGCTCGACCGCATCGCCGCCGGTGACGAGCAGCGCACGCTGTGGCTGTCGAAGTTCTACTTCGGTGGCGACATGGGCGTCGACGGCTCGATCGGGCGGCTCGGCGGGCTGAAGAAGCTCGTCGGCTCCAGCGTCGAGGACATCGACGCCCGCGAGATCAACTCGATCCCGCTGTTCAAGGACGCCAACGAGCACACCGTCGTCGTGCGTGTCGGCCGCTACGGGCCGTACCTCGAGCGCGAGGTCCCGGGCGAGGACGGCGAGCTCACCTCTCAGCGGGCGAACCTGCCCGACGAGATGCCGCCGGACGAGCTGACGCTGGATGTCGCGGAGAAGCTGTTCTCGACCCCGCAAGAGGGTCGTGTGCTGGGCACCGACCCGGTCAGCGGACACGAGATCGTCGCCAAGGACGGCCGCTTCGGGCCGTACGTCACCGAGATCCTGCCCGAGGGCGAGCCGCTGCCCGACACGGCGACGGCCGCGCAGAAGAAAGCCGCCAAGGCCAAGGCGCCCAAGCCGCGTACGGGTTCGCTGTTCAAGTCGATGTCGATCGAGACGGTCAACATCGAGGACGCGCTGAAACTGCTTTCGCTGCCTCGCGTGGTCGGCAAGGACCCGGAGTCCGGTGACGAGATCACCGCGCAGAACGGGCGCTACGGGCCGTACCTCAAGAAGGGCACGGACTCGCGCTCGCTGACCACTGAGGATCAGCTGTTCGAGATCACCCTCGAAGAGGCGCTGAAGATCTACGCCGAGCCGAAGCAGCGTGGCCGGTCGGCGACGGCCAAGCCGCCGCTGAAGGAGCTGGGCCCGGACCCGGTTTCGGGTAAGCCGATGGTGGTCAAGGACGGCCGGTTCGGCCCGTACGTGACCGACGGCGAGTTCAACGCGACGCTCCGCAAGGGCGACGAGATCGAAGAGCTCACCGACGAGCGCGCGGCCGAACTGATCGCCGAGAAGCGCGCGAAGGGCCCTGCTCCGAAGAAGGCCCCCGCGCGCCGCAAGGCTCCGGCCAAGACCGCCGCGACGAAGACGACAGCCACCAAGACGACCACGGCAAAGACGGCCACCAAGGCCTCGACAGCCAAGTCGACGGCGGCCAAGTCCACCAACGGTGCCACCAAGACGGTCACCAAGACCGCTGCGAAGCCCCGCTCGACCGCGAGCAAGGCCAAGTAGCCGGTAGCCAGCCGCCAACTGACATGAACGGACCTTTCATCTCAAAAAACGAGATGAAAGGTCCGTTCATGTCATGGCCGAGGGGCATACGTCCCTTTTGTCTGATTGTGCGGATAGCTGAACTCTTTCGAACATTTGTTCGAGCAATTGACGGTCCCAGGGTGTTGAATGCTCAGGTGACCAACTCAACGTTCGCCGTTTTCGACGTCATCGACGAAGTGATCGCGCCGATCAACGCCGAGGTCCCGGACCGGCCCTCGGTGATGGAGTTCTTCGATCCGCAGTTCCACCTGCCCGCGGTTCTGGGCAACGGCCCGGCCGAGGACAACCGCGACCTCATGGCCGAAATCGAGGAGTACACCGGTTTCGTCGCGGACATGGCCGCCATCGGCCTGGCGCCGGACGGCGAGGTCACGCCCGAGGCCGTGGGGCTGTATCGCGCGCTGCGCGGCGGGTTCATCCGCGGTGTGGTGACGGGCGTTTTCCCGGCCAAGCCGGAACCGTGGGAGGTCCGCTTCTTCGGCGACGAGGACTACACGACCGTGCTCAACAAGCTGGGCGACCAGGCTCGCCTCCGCTCCGGCTTCCTCAGTTCGCTGCCGGGCTGGGTGTTCGACGGGCTGCCGGAGCGGCAGCCGGGGCCGGGCGCGTCCTACCGGATCGAGACCGACGAACAGGGCCTCATCTCGCCCGACTACGCGCCGGCGCTCGCGGCGATCAGGGAGGCCGTGGCTCGCCCGCGGCTCGGCACGGTGCTGGTCGACCTCGCGGTGCGCGAGGCGATACTGGCCGAGTACCCGCACGGCGCGTTCGGGCTGCTCGACAATGATCTTGGCCGGTACCAGTTCAGCGCTTCGGTCGACGCTGCCGGATGCTGGACGATCACCTGGGGTCCGGCGAACCGGACCACCGCCGAACAGTGGATCGTGCGAGCGGTGCAGCGTCACGCTTGAGGGGACAACCACAGTGGCCACGATCTACGAGCTGCTCGAAGTCGCGGCCCGGCCGGTGCTCGAAGCCATGCCGGATCGGGTCGCCGCGGACGATTTCTACCACCCGGACTTCTCCGACGAGGAGGTCCGCGCGCTCGGCCCGCTGTCCGGGGATCCGGCCGACCTGGCCGTCGAGGTCGAGCGGCACACGATGATGGCGAACATGCTGGCCAACACGCCCTTCGGTGACCAGGGCGAGCTGAACGAGGCCGGGATGAAGGTGTTCTCGCTGTTCCTGCGTGGTTCCGTCCGCGCGGCACTGAGTGGCGTTTTCGCGATGAGCCCGGGGGCGGCCGACATCCGCTGCTACGCCGACGGAGAGTCGGCGTTCCTCTGGAGCGTGCGTCCCGACGGCGGTGTCGACTTCTGTCTCGATGAGTTCCCCGCCTTCGCCTCGCTGATCCTCGACTATCTGCCGAGCTCGCCCGATGGCGTTTCCGAGCCGATCCGCATCCTGGTGGACGGGCACGGGGTGGTCGCCGAGGGGCAGGACGACAAAGTCGGCGCCGTGCAGGATTTCCTCGCCAGAGAACGAACAGGAACCACTCTGGTGGATCTGGTCGCGTTCGGGGGATTGTGCTCCGAGTATCCCGAACACGCGATGGTCGTCGTCGACAATGATCTAGGCCGCCACTCGCTGGCCGTGCTCAGCACCGGCGAATCGCGCCGTGAGCTGGTACTTATGCCGTCGAGCCGCGCTCTGATGACAGAGTGGTTCGGCAAGAGCGTCGAGGCTGGGCGCACCGGATTCTGACTCTGCGTGACCCGGTCACTGTGACGGAGGGTAGTGCAAGAGCTGCGGTATATCTGGTCCGATGGGTGGATGCGAAACCGCTTTCGCGGCAACTACCCTGTAAGGCGACGACATTCGGTAGTGAGGTGGTCACGATGAGCGCGACCGGTGATTTCGACAACGACGGCACGCACGCTCCGATACCGCAGGATCGGTTCGCCGATCCGCTTTCGGGACTGGTCACAGCGAGTGACGCAGCTCCTACCGTCTCCGAGGAGTTCGAGCGACTGCGCATCGCCGATCCGGTCCAGCCGGACCCGGACATGGTCCGGGAAATGGTCAACGCGGCGGCGCTCGCCGACAACGCCGACTACGACAGGCCGGTCCAGCCGGCGGCGTTCCCGCAGCAGGCGAACGGCGCTTCGGTGACCCCCGGGCAACCGCCGCTGGGGATCATCCCGCAGCAGCGCACCTGGCCCGCGCGGCCGCCACAGATGTTGCGACAGGCCCGCAGCCGCTGGCCCCGGCCACGCCGCGGGGTGAAGAACGCCGAAGACGCGCCGCGGACGAAGCAGCGGGCCCCCCGGGACCGCATCCGCCGGGGCAAGCCGTCGAGCAACTCGGCGGGGGTCATCCTCGCTGTTGTGCTCATGATTGTCTTCGCGGTCTTGTTCATCCAGCTGCTGGCCAGCCTGTTCAGCGGCATCGCCGGCATCTTCTCTTAACCCATCCGGGTGGCGCGGCTGATGAGCCCGGTGCCACCCTGCCTACTTCCGCAGGGATACCCTGGCCACACGGTCGGGGGACTCGGCGGCACGGGCGCTTGGTTCTAACCGGCGCCGCGGTGAGCTAGTGGGGTGGGCGTATCAGCGAGGGCGTGCAGTCGATGCCTGACGCCGAGTCTGGTGCTTCGGCAGGTACATCCACCATCTACCGGGCACGGCGGGTGCTGGCGATCAAGCCGTTCCGCCGGCTCTGGGGTGTCACGTATCTGTGCAGCACGGCCGACTGGCTGATGCTGTTCGGCTTGGCCGCGCTGGCGAACAGCATGGCCACGAACTACACGGCCGCCAACTTCGCGTTCAGCGGTGTGGTGTTCTCCAGTCTCTTGCCGGGCCTGATCTTCGCCCCGATCGGGGGGCTGCTCGCGGACCGTTTCGACCGGCGCAAAGTCATGGTCATCGCTGACGTCGTGCGGTTCGGCCTGCTGCTGTCGGTGGTGCTCGCCAACTCGGTCTGGTGGCTGTACGCGGCCACCTTCCTGATCAATGTCGCCGCGATCATGTGGATCCCGTCCAAGGACGCCGCGGTCCCGAACCTGCTCCGGCGGCCGAGCCAGGTCGAGACCGCGGGCCAGCTCGGCATGGTCATGACCTACGGCCTTTCCGTGCTGACCGGGCTGGGTTTCCTCGCGCTGGTCACCGGCCTCAAAACCGGTCTGCACATCCCGGTTCCCGTCTCCGGGGACAACGGGCCCATCAAGCTGGCCCTGATCGTCGCCTGCCTGCTCTATCTCGCCAGCGCGGTGACCATCGCGACTCGGATCCCCGAGCTTTCGCTGCGTGACGTGCACACCGTCCCGAAACCCGAAGGCGTGCCCGAGGTCAAGAGCGAGTCCACGGCCGGGCTCGGCTCGATGCTCAAGGACGGCGCCCGGTTCATCCGCTCCACCCCGCTCGTCCGCGGTCTGCTGATCGGGATGACCGGGGCGTTCGCGGCCGGTGGCGCGGTCATCGGGTCCGCTCAGACATACGCGAACAGCCTCGGTGCCGGGCAGTCGGCGTTCGCCCTGCTCGTCATCGCCGTGTTCGCCGGGTTGATCCTCGGCATGTTCGGCGCGCCCAAGCTCGCCCAGCGGCTGCCGCACGACAGGCTGTTCGGTGTCGCGATCGTGCTCGCCGGGATCGGGCTGCTGCTGGTCGCGCTTTCCCCGCATCTGTCCGTCTCGCTGATCGCGGTCGCGATCGTCGGGGCTTGTGCGGGCGCGGCGTTCCTGACCGGTATCACGATCATCGGTTCGCAGATCGAAGACTCGATCCGCGGCCGGATCAACGCGCTTTACCAGTCATTGCTGAAGGTCGTCCTCGCCGGTTCGATCGCCGTCGTGCCGCTGCTGGTCAGCCTCGTCGCGCCGCGGCGGGTCAAGGTCTGGGGCGGGCCGATCATCATCGACGGCACGCGCCCGGTGATGCTCGGCGGCGCGCTGCTCGCGCTGTTGTTCGGCGTGATCGCCTACCGCCAGATGGATTCCCGGCACACCGAACCGATCCTGTCCGACCTGCGCAACGCGATTCGCCGTCGCCCGCGCCGCGTCCACGGCCTGCTGATCGCCGTGGAAGGCACCACCGCGACCGATACCGCCGAACAGGCCTCCCGCCTCGCCGACTGGCTTCGCGACGGCTCACGGCCCGTTGTGCTCGCCGCGGACCCCGCTCTCGACGAGACCCGGCTCGCTCAGCTCATCACCGGCGCTTCGCTGTCCGGCACCCGTGCCTTGGCGCTCGCCGCCGCGGCCGTGCGCGCCGATGTCGTCGAGCGCGATGTCCGGCCCGCGCTGGACGCCGGTTCGGTGGTCGTCATGGAGCGGTTCGTCGATTCGCCGCTCGCGCACCTTTCGGCCGTCGCGGGCCTGGACGTCGAAGAATTCGAAGGACTCGCCGACTGGGCGACCGGTCGTGTGCGGCCGGACATCACCGTGCTGCTCGACGCGGAGCCGGGCGTCAGCTCGAACGGCCGGCCGAAGGCGCCGGGGGACCAGTGGCGCGTGCAGCACCTGCTCTCCGAGATGGCCGCCGCGGACCCGGACAGGTACGTCGTGGTCGACGCGGACGGCACCGAGGACGAAGTCGGTGAACGAGTGAAGACGGCCGTGCGCGCGGTATTGGTCGGCAGGCTTTCCGGGCTGGCGCCCGCCGAGAACAAAGACGAAATCGCATGACCCAAACCCAGCCCCTGCAGCGCATCGGCGTCTGGACCCAGCTCGTCGGCCAGGAACCGGCCGTCGAAACGCTTTCGGCCGCCGCTGCCGCCGCCGCGCGGATCGCCGATGGCGAGACCGTCGCCGGTGGCGCGATGACCCACGCCTGGCTGCTCACCGGGCCGCCGGGATCCGGCCGTTCGGTCGCCGCCCGGACCTTCGCCGCGGCGCTCCAGTGCAGCACCGGCATCGGTTGTGGCGCTTGTCCCGGCTGCCGGACAGCGCTCGCTGGAACGCATGCGGACGTCAGGCTCGTGGTCCCCGAAGGCCTGTCGATCTCGGTCGCCGAGATGCGCTCGCTCGTGCAGTCCGCCGCCCGCCGCCCGACCACCGGGCAGTGGCAGGTCGTGATCATCGAAGACGCCGACAGGCTCACCGAAGGCGCGTCGAACGCGTTGCTGAAAGCCGTCGAAGAGCCGCCCGCGCGGACGGTGTTCCTGCTTTGCGCGCCTTCCGACCACCCGGACGATGTGTCGGTGACCATCCGCTCGCGCTGCCGTCTCGTCACCCTGCGCACGCCGCCCGCCGAGGCGATCGCCCAGGTTCTTATGGACCGGGACGGCATCGAGCCCCAGCTGGCCCAATGGTCGGCTTCGGTCTGCGGCGGCCATGTCGGCCGCGCGCGGCGTCTGGCGACCGACGAAGGCGTCCGCCAGCGCCGCGCCACGGTATTGCGGATCCCTCGCGGGCTTCGTCGTCCGGCGGACGTCTTCACCTGCGCCGACGAGCTCATCAGCACCGCGGAAGCCGACGCCAGCACCGAAAGCAAGACCCGCGACGAAGACGAACGCTCCGAACTCCGCACGGCCATGGGCGGCGACGGCGTCGGCAAGGGTGTCGCCGGGGCGAAGCGCTCCGCCGAGGCGGCCGTCAAGCAGCTGGAGAAGCGCCAGAAGTCACGGGCGACCCGGACGCAGCGGGACAGTCTCGATCTGGCGCTGATCGACCTGGCCGGTTTCTACCGGGACGTGCTTATCGCCGCGAGCCGATCCGGCGCCGCGCTCACCCATCCCGACCATGCCTCGGAAATCGCGTCCGCCGCGGCGGAGTGGACCCCCGACTCGACGTTGCGGCGCCTGGAAGCCGTGCTCGAATGCCGTCAGGCGATCGACCTCAACGTCAAACCGCGGATCGCCGTCGAAGCCATGATCACCACCCTGCGCCAAGGCTGATCCACCCCGAACACCCGTGAAGGCCACCTTGAGGGACTCTGAGTCCCTCAAGGTGGCCTTCACGGGTTTCTAGCTACGTGGGCGAGGTGACGGCTTGAACGGCGCCGGAGCGGCTGTGGCGATGGCCTTGCGTCGCCGGATCGGCATCGCGGCCACCAGGACCACACCGACCAGCAGCAACGCCGTGCCCGTCCAGAACATCGGCACCGCGTTGTACGCGCCGCTGGTGTACGCGAGGTTCTTCGTCGGCGGGTTGGCCGGAGCGGCGCCACCGGCGGGCGGCGCGGGCTTCGTCGTACCGCACTCGACACCGCCGGTAGGTGCGTAAGCCCGGGCGATCTGCTCACCGAGCGAAAGCTGCGCGAGCGACGACGGCAGGTTCTTCGCCGCGTCGGCCGGAAGCGCGTTCTTCAGCGCCTCCGTCGGCAGGATCTGCAAGTCGAGCAGCCGCGCGGACGCACCGAGCTGGTAGCCCTTGAACGGGTCCGTCATGTCCCCGCTCTTCTGGTTCAGCCCGGCGATGCTCAGCTTCAGGACGCCGATGTCGAGCGTCAGCCCCTTGCCGGCTTCGCCACCGGGAAGCTGCTTGGTCGCGCCGTCGGCCAGTTCCGCGAGCCCGCCGATGATCGGCACGTTCTTGAGCTGGTCGAAGCCGGGCAGGTCCTTCAGCGAGGGCAGCGGGATGCCGATCGGGATGTCCTTGGTCGGGTTCGCCGCGTCGAGCGTGTAGAGCACGGTGTCGCCGCGCATGACCTGCAGGACCGGCGCGGTGTACTTGACCGACGACGTCGCCTTGTCCCCGGTCGAGGTCACCGTCAGCGTCGGCTGGCTCGCGACCTTGATGGTCAGCCCGAGCGGGGTGCCCTTCAGGATGTCGATCTGCGCGGCCTGGAGCGTCGACGTCGACTCGACGGCTTTGTTCGGCGAGTTGGGGATGTCGACGAGCTTCACGACCGACCGCGACGACATCAGGTTGGGCAGGCTGAGCACCGCGCCCTTGCCGTCGGCGTTGGTCGTGGCGCCCGAGAGCAGCCCGCCCAGGTTGGCCAGCGGCCCCGGCAACGCCTTGAGCCCGTCCTGCAACGGCTTGGCCGCGTTGGTCAGCTGGTCGACCCCTGGGATTGAAGGAATCGTGGGCAGCAGCGACAAACTCGCGAGCGACGTACTGGCGTCGGCGATCGTCTCGACACACGGCCCGAGCGTCGGGCTCCACCGCGCGTGCGCACTGCCGTTCAGCAACCCGACGTTGAGCAGCGGGTTCGACGGCGCGTTGAGCCCGCCGGTGATCTGCTGCGGATTGTCGGGCAACGCTGTCTGTACCAGGCTGCCCGGCGTCTGCGGCGCGTTACCCGCCACCGAAAGCCCGAACGGCGACGACTGCGCGATCGACTTCTCATAGGTCAGGTAGGCCTCGGAGTTGGCCTGCGCACTGGACAAACCCATCGCGGCCTCGAGCGCGGACTGCTTGGGAATCGTCTCGCTGACCCCCGGCAGGATCGCGCTCGTCGGCACCGCGTTCGGCAGCAGCCGCAACACCCCGAGCGCGCTCCCCGCGTCGCCGACCGCGTGCCCCAGCGGCTGCGGCTCCGACGGCGACGAAATCGGCGCCTGTCCCGGATTCACGGGCTGGGGAATGGGCGTCGTCGGGATCGTCGGCTCGGCCAACGCCGGCCCCGCGGACAGCAGAAGTATCGCCGCGGTCAACGGCAGAGCGAACCTGCGGGGCAGACTTCCACGCATGTGCCGATCCTCCAGAGCGCAAAGGCCGGTCCGTGAGTGAGACCGACGTCATAGGACCCTAACGACGGCGGCCCCGGAAAGTGACGCGGGGAGGTACCGCTACACTAGGTCCCGAGCAACGGGGTCCGGCTCGACGCGGGCTTCAGCTTGTGCCGCCTTAGCTCAGACGGCTAGAGCGATTCACTCGTAATGAATAGGTCAGGGGTTCGATTCCCCTAGGCGGCTCCCAGGTCAGGCCCCTTCGCCTCACGGCGGAGGGGCCTGACCTTTTTTGTGGGAACTCGCCAAGGAAAATCACCCGGCTGAGGTAACTCTGATGAGCCTCGGTGCGCTCAGTGGGGCTCGGTGACGCTCAGATGCGGGAGCACCAGCGCGGCTGCCCCGGCACGACTACGGGCGCCGGTCCGGTCGAAAACGTGCTCCATGTGCTTGCGCACGGTTCCGACGGAGATGAACAGTTCCCGGGCGATGGCCGCGTTGCTCCGGCCTTGGGCGGCCAGCCGCAGGACTTCGAATTCGCGAGCGCTGAGGCGGGGGACGCCGTTCTGCCGTCGCCGCGCGTCGAGGTAGGTCTCGTACAGATGCGGGCGGAGTAGTTGGAGCACCAGACGATCGCGCTCGGTGAAGTCGCTGCCGGAGTCGCGGTAGAGCAGGATCCGCCGGGTGTGGCCGGGCGCTGTCGGCATCGCGGCGAGCATCGAATGCTTGGCCCCCGTGGGACCGAATATCTCCGCGAACATAGGGGTGTTGCGTAATTCGGAGGGTGTGTAAAAGTCCGACCACCGGACGACGCTCGTGAAGTCGCCGCTATCGATGGAATAGTGGCATGGAAGGAAAGTCGGCTCGAGTTCCCAGAACGACGGATCGGTGGGGCCGTCGAACTCGAGTTCCTGTTCCCCGTAATCTATTCCTTGCTGAGTGCGGTTGAGCCGACCGACAAGGTCGAGTTCCACGAAGCAAGTGGAGTCGCAAGGGATCAGTCGGTGTAAGCCTTCCAGTGTGGCCCAGGCATCGCGTGGTTCGGGTCGTCACGCCTGCCGTCTTCGACGACGGCCATCAGCGAACGCAGGTCCCGTTCGGAGAGAGTGCCGACCATCAGCCACCTCCTACGGCGGTCAACGCTACGCCGCCGTGCCCCCGATAAATACGCCTGAAAGCGAATATCGCCTTTTGTTCCGCACGCGCACGCTTGTGGGAACAGAAAAGGAGATCAAAGCCATGACAACGATCCAGTACTCACATTCCGCGCGCTGGTACCGATTCGCCCTCGTGTCTCTGGGTGTGGCGTTGGCCGTCGCGACGGCGTTGGCGGTCTATTTCGCGGTCAGCCGTACGGCGGAAGTCTCGCCGACGATCACGCGTGTCACCGTCGCCCCGTCGAGCCCCGCGCCGAACTGCTCCAGGCCTTTGGTGCCGTGCTGAGTTACTCCGGCGGGGCGATCGCGACGATGGTCGCGGTCGTTTCGCCGCGTGGGGTGCGGTACTTGATCTCTTCGCCCACTTCGCGGCCCGCCAGCGCTACGCCGAGCGGGCTGTCGGCGGTCACCACGGACATGTCGGCGTCCTGGCCTGGGACGGCGGCGACGCGGAGGGTGTCTTCGGAACCGTCGTCGTAGCGCAGGGTCACGCTGGAGCCGTCGGCCAGGAGTTGGGCGTTGGGGAAGCCGTGTTCGAGGATCGCTTCGATTTCGGCGATGCGGCGGTTGAGCCAGGCGGCGGTTTCGGCGTGCTCGAGGAGATCCGCCTGATCGGCGGCGTCTCCACCACGGTCGTGTTCGGCCAATCCTGTTGCGGACGCGGACTGTTGCTGGCGAAGATCCACCAGTTCCCGCTGCAGCTGCTCGCGGGCTTTCGGACTCAGTCCGTTCTGCGCTGACGTGGCCATGTCCCGGATTGTGCGCTGTCGGCGCCTGCCATGCCACTCAAATCCCGTAATTGAGACGGGCGCGACTGCGAGGTCTTCCAGAAAGGTCGCCTGGCAAGTCAGGTCATTCGTCCCAAAAGGTAGGCTCTGCGTCCTGACGGCACGAGGGAGTGACGAAGATGGGCATAGCGCCGGGGCGTAGCGACGAGCTTTCGCCGAACCAGCTGCAGAAGCAGGAGCTGATCGTCGACGCCGCGCGGAAGGTACTAGCCCGTGACGGGCTGGCCGGCTGCACCGTGCGGGCGATCGCCGAGGCGGGCCCGCTCACCAAGAGTGCCATCCATTACTACTTCGCCGACATCGACGTGCTGATCGATCGGGCGATGGCCGCGCACATCAACGCTTTCGTGGCGGATTTGCGCGAGGTCGCGGGTTGCCACGAGGACCACGGCGATCGGCTGTTCGCCGTACTGGAGGCCTACCTCAACACGTTCGCCGAGCGGCCGAACGCGGCGTTCCTCTGGTTCGAATACTGGATCGGCGCCGGTCGCGCGCAGCATCCGCAGGCGATCGACGCGATGCTGACCTCGATCACCGAGCTGCTCACCGAACTGCTCGCGCCGCTGGACGTCGACGATCCGCGAGCCAGGGCACGCGCGTTGCTCTCGTACCTGCTGGGCGCGATCGTCCAGCAGCGGGTACGCCCGCGTCCGTTCATCGCACTGCAGGCCGACATCGAGGCGCTCTGCTTCGCCAACTACGGGTAGGCCCCCAGTAATAGATGAGTAGCCATACGGATTGTTCCTGCCCTCCGGTGACTCCAAGGTGAACTAGCGAAACACGCCTCGGCTGACCCAGGAGATGACGATGCGCAAGAGACGTTCCATGGTGACCGCCGTATCGGTTCTCGTGTTGCTGGCCGCGGGCGTCGCGGCAAGTCCCGCGATGGCCGACACCGCGCAGGCGCAGGCCCAGGACGTCTACGAGGTGCTCGGCACCGCGACGCCGCAGCTGCGGACAGCGGTCGCCCGCACCGGCGTGGACATCCTGACCGCGACCAATGAGTCGACGACCATCGTCGGCAGTGCGGCGCAGGCCGAGCAGCTGCGCAAGCTCGGGTTCGTCGTCGAGTCGCGGGGACCGGTCGAGACCCAGGGGCTTCCCGAAGTCGCGCCTGCCGCCATCACCGACTTCCCGTCCGGCGACGAGGGCTACCACACCTTTGCCGAGGCGACGGCCGCGCTGCAGGCCGCGCAGCAGAACTTTCCCGCCATCGCCAAGCTTTCCAGCGTCGGGCAGTCCTACCAGGGCCGCGCGATGAACCTGATCAAGATCAGCGACAACGTCGCGACCGACGAGAACGAGCCCGAGGTGCTCTTCACCTGCAACATGCACGCGCGCGAGCACCTCACCACCGAGATGTGCCTGCGGATCGTCGAGCGGTTCACCACCGGCTACGCCACGAACGCGGCGATCAAGAACATGGTCGACACCCGCGAGATCTACCTGATCCCGAACATGAACCCGGACGGTTCCGAGTACGACATCTCCGGCGGCCGCTACCATTCGTGGCGCAAGAACCGGCAGGGCAATGGCACGGACCCGAACCGGAACTGGAGCTACAAGTGGGGCTGCTGCGGCGGTTCCAGCACCAGCCCGACCAATGAGACCTACCGCGGACCGTCCGCGTTCTCCGCGCCGGAGACCAAGTCGGTGTCGGACTGGGTCAACTCGCGCAAGATCGGCGGCGTCCAGCAGATCAAGACGCATATCGACTTCCACACCTATTCGGAGCTCGTGCTCTGGCCGTTCGGCTACACCTACAACCCGACCGCGCCGGGCATGACCGCCGCGGAGGCGCAGAAGTTCCAGACCCTCGGCAAGCAGATGGCCGCGACCAACGGCTACACCGCCGAGCAGTCCAGCGGGCTGTACATCACCGACGGCGACATCAACGACTGGATGTGGGGAAACCACAAGATCCTGAGCTTCTGCTTCGAGATGTACCCGAAGGGCGGCAACCCCGGTTTCTACCCGCCCGACGAGGCCATCGCGCCGCAGACGGCCCGCAACGACAAGGCCGTCGACCTGATCATCGGCGCGGCTGTCTAGACAGTGTCGCTCAGCGGCATAGGGCCCACCCAAGATCTAGGGTGGGCCCTATGCCGCTGTTTTCCTTCGAGGGCGTCAGCCCCACAGTCCATCCCGACGCCTGGATCGCGCCCACCGCGACACTGATCGGCGACGTCGTCGTCGAGAAGGACGCGTCGATTTGGTACGGCGCGGTGCTGCGCGGCGACTTCGGGAAGATCATCGTCCGCGAGGGCGCGAACATCCAGGACAACTCGGTGATCCACGTCAACGACGGCGTCTGCGAGATCGGCAAGAACGTCACCGTCGGCCACCAGTGCCTGGTGCACGACTGCACCATCGGCGAGCAGGCGCTCATCGGCAACGGCGCGATCGTGCTGGACCAGGCGACCGTCGGCGCGCGGGCGCTCGTCGCGGCCGGTTCGACCGTCACACCCGGCATGGTGGTGCCGCCCGAGGTGATCGCCATGGGCAGCCCGGCGAAGAAGCATGTCCCGCTGACGGATTCGGCGCGAGGCTGGGTCGACCACAACGCGGAGATCTACCGGCAGCTCGCCCGTCGGCACGCTGCGGGCGTCGAGCTCGTCAAGGACTAGGATCGGCTCCGCAGCAGCGACTGGCGCCATCGAGGTGGAGCACCACCGGGAAGCGACCGACGAGGCCGGCACCGCGCGCCTGGGTGTGGCCCGACTCGTCCTGTCAGGAGTACGACATGCCGCATCAGCCCGCCCTTCCCACCCTCGCCGCGGCCGACCCGGAAATCGCCGGGCTCGTCGAAGCGGAAGCCCGGCGCCAGCACGAAAAGATCCGCCTGATCGCGTCGGAGAACTACGTCTCGCAGGCCGTTCTCGAAGCCACCGGCACGGTACTGACCAACAAGTACTCCGAGGGCTACGCCGGTAAGCGGTACTACGAGGGCCAGCAGCTCATCGACCAGGTCGAGACGCTGGCCATCGAGCGGGCGAAGGCCGTTTTCGGCGTCGACCACGCGAACGTCCAGCCGTATTCCGGTTCTCCGGCGAACCTGGCGGTCTACCTGGCGTTCGCGAAGCCCGGGGAAACCGTGCTCGGCATGGCGCTGCCGGACGGCGGCCACCTCACGCACGGCTGGAGCGTCTCCGCGACCGGCAAGTGGTTCAACCCGGTGCGCTACGGCGTACGCAAGGACACCGGCCGCGTCGACCTCGACCAGGTGCGCGAGCTCGCGCTGGAGCACCGGCCGAAGCTGATCTTCGCCGGTGGCACGGCCATCCCGCGGACCATCGACTTCCCGGCGTTCGCGGAGATCGCCCGCGAGGTCGACGCCGTGCTCGTCGCGGACATCGCGCATATCGCCGGGCTGATCGCCGGCGGCGCGCACCCGTCGCCGGTCGGGCACGCGCAGGTGATCACCACGACCACGCACAAGACGTTGCGCGGCCCGCGTGGCGCGATGATCATGACCGACGCCGACCACGCGAAGCCGATCGACAAGGCGGTGTTCCCCGGTCTGCAGGGCGGTCCGCACAACCACACGACGGCCGCCATCGCGGTCGCGCTGGGCGAAGCGGCGAAGCCGGAGTTCCGGGATTACGCGCATGCGATCGTGGCCAACGCGAAGGCGCTGGCCGAGTCGCTGACCGAGCGCGGGTTCGACCTGGTTTCCGGCGGCACCGACAACCACCTGCTGCTCGTCGACCTGACGAACAAGGACATCGCGGGCAAACCGGCCGCGCAGGCGCTGGACCGAGCGGGCATCGAACTGAACTACAACACCGTGCCGTTCGACCCGCGCAAGCCGTTCGACCCGTCGGGTGTGCGGCTCGGGACGTCGGCGATCACCACGCGCGGGCTGACCCCGGAGCACCAGCCGCAGATCGCGGAGTGGATCGACCGCACGGTCACCGCGGCGCGTACCCAGGACGAGACGGCCATCGACGGGATCGCCGCCGAGATCCGCGAGCTGCTGACGTCGTTCCCGATCCCGGGCTACACCGTCTGAGTCAGGCGTGGTGCGTCAGCAGGCGGGTCAGCAGTTCGGTGAGCTGCGCGCGCTCCGGCTCTGAAAGCGGCGCGAGGAGATCGTCCTGGACGTGGTTCAGGACTTCGTCGAGGCGCTTGAGCTGACGCACCCCCGCCGGGGTGATCGTGATGACGTTGCGCCGCCGGTCCGCCGGATCCGGCGCGCGTTCGACCTGCTCACGGTCGGCGAGTTCGTTGACCATCGCGACCATGTCGCTGCGGTCGATGCCGCAGCGGCGCCCGAGGGTCGCCTGGCTGGCCGGGCCGAACTCCTCCAGCGCGGCGAGCATCGAGTAGTGGTAGCGGCGCGCGTGGGCGGTGCCGAGTCCGTCGGTCACCAGCCGGGTGGCCTGCAGCGCCGCCTGGTTGAGCAGCCAGCTGGCCGTGCCCTTGAGCCGCGCGGGAGCCGTGTTCGCGTCCATGGGCAAAGTCTAAGCGTTTCGTTGGGTCAGCCCACGATCATGGCACGACGAAAGGACCGTTCGTGGCGGAAAATCCTACGAACGGTCCCTTCGCAACGGCGTTCTAGTGCTCTTCGGGCCCGTCGATGGCTTCCTTCGCCAGACGCTCGACCTCACGCTCGTAGGAGCGCTGGATCTCGGCTTCCGCCTCGACCCGGCCGGCCCACGTCGAACCTTCGACGCTCTTGCCCGGCTCGAGGTCCTTGTAGACCTGGAAGAAGTGCTCGATCTCCAGGCGGTGGAACTCGTTCATGTGATGGATGTCGCGCAGGTGCTCGAGGCGCGGGTCGTACGCCGGCACCGCGATGACCTTGTCGTCCGGGCCTTTTTCGTCGGTCATGCGGAACATGCCGATGGCGCGGCAGTGGATCAGGCAGCCCGGGAAGGTCGGCTCCTGCACGAGAACCATGACGTCCAGCGGGTCGCCGTCCTGGCCGAGGGTGTTGTCGATGAACCCGTAGTCGGCCGGGTACTGGGTGGCCGTGAACAGGGTGCGGTCGAGTTTGATGCGCCCCGTCTTGTGGTCCACTTCGTACTTGTTGCGTTCCCCTTTGGGGATTTCGATCGTGACGTCGAAGTCCACGCCGTCCTCGCTAGCTCTCATCAAGGTATGCCACGTCGTGGGCGGCTCACCGTATCGCGGTATTGACGTCACTAGTGTGGACTACGCGCCGTCGAGGAGCCGCATCGATGTCGGCTACACGGTGTGTGAGTTTGACCCCTTATGGGGTGGGCAACAGGAGGGGTGCGTGCCGGACAAGGATCAGCCGATGTGGCCTTCATCGGACGAGGACTCGACGGCCGGGACGCCACCTGAGCAGGGTGGCGACGGCGGAGCGACGGCACAGCTGCCGGTTCCGCAGGCGCCGCGACCGGTCAACGGCGAGAGCGCGACGCAGTACCTCGCGGTGCCCAAGATCACCCGGCCGGAGCCGGAACCGGAGCAGAAGACCTCCTGGTTCCAGCCCGCCGAGCCCAAGACACCGCCGCCGCGGCAACCACCTCAGCAGCGCTCCCCTCAGCAGCAACAGCAGCAGCGCCCGGAACCACAGCGCCCGGACCCGGCCCGCCAAGAGCAAGCGCGCCAGGAGCAGGCCAGGCAAGAGCAAGCCCGCCAGGAACAGGCCCGGCAGGAGCAGCGCCGCCAAGAGCAGCAGCGTCAGGACCAATATCAGGAACGCCAAGATCAGCCGTTCGATCCCTATCAGGATCAGCACGAGCAGCAGCCGCCGTCCCGGCGGCAGCCGCTCCGCCGGTTGCCGCAGGTCCCGGTCGCCCCGCACGCGGTCCCGATGCGCATCGAACCGTCCGGCGAACAGCATCCCGCCGAGGCGACCACGGGTATCGAGCGACCACAGCAGCCGCTGAGGCCGTTCGAGGACGCCAGGCTGCCCGACCCCGAACCGGCCGACACCGCCGAGCCCCCGGAGCCGCCGAAGGCCGCGGCCCCGCCTCCGCCGGGGAAGCCCAAGCGCAAGAAACGCGGCATCCTGATCGGCGCGTTCGCCGTCCTGCTCGTCGCCGCGCTCGGGGTCGCCGCCGCGTTGCCGCAGGTGTCGAACCGGCTGGAACTGCCGTGGGCGCCGAACAAACCGAAGGGCGACGCGCCGCAGCCCGTGGCCGTCTCGCTCGCCATGCACGCCCCGGAGGCGACCGCGCCCGTCCCGACCGCGGGCGAGGTGGCCAAAGTCCTCACCGGGCCGGCGGCCAACTCCGCGTTCACCAAGCTCACCGGCAGCGTGATCGACGCGGAAACCGGCACCGTGCTCTGGGACCGCAACTCCGGCCAGGTCATGACCCCGGCGTCGAACACCAAGCTGCTGACGGTCGCGGCGGCGCTGCTGACCATCGACGACGGCTACCAGCTCTCGACCAGGGTCGTCCAGGGCGCGCAGCCCGGCACCGTCATCCTGGTCGGCGGTGGCGACCCGACGCTGAACTCCTTGCCCGCGGGCAAGGAGTCGGTCTACAGCGGTTCCGCGCGTCTCGACGACCTCGTCGCCCAGGTGAAGAAAGCCGGCGGGGGCGCCGTCACCAAGGTCCAGCTCGACGTCAACGGGTACGCCGGGCCGCCGACGGCTCAGGGCTGGGACGCGTCCGACGCACCGTCGACGTACGCCGCGACGATGGTGCCGGTGATGCTCGACGGCGGCCGCAGCAATCCCGCCGACGACCACGCACAGCGCGTCGCGAACCCGGCGACGGCGGCCGCGCAGCAGCTCGCCGCACGCCTCGGCGGCGGCGCTGCCTACGCAGGATTGGCCACCGCGCCCAAGGAGGCGAAAGTCCTCGGCGAGGTGAAATCCGCGCCGCTGACCGAGTTGGTGAACAACCTGCTCCAGATCTCCGACAACGCGCTCGCCGACGCCGTCGCCCGCCAGACCGCGATCTCGACCGGTGCCGAGCCGTCGTTCGCCGGTGCCGCGCAGGCGACGAAGGATGTGTTGGCCAAGAACGGTTTCGACCTCACCGGCGTCCAGC
Organism: Amycolatopsis sp.; assembly: GCF_036008905.1. GTDB lineage: Bacteria > Actinomycetota > Actinomycetes > Mycobacteriales > Pseudonocardiaceae > Amycolatopsis. The sequence goes on from NZ_DASYMU010000183.1 coordinate 20,658, forward strand.
TCAACGACGGCAGCGGGCTGTCCGGGCTGAACAAGATCCCGGCGAAACTGCTCAGTCAGATCCTCGCCGTCGCGGCCGGCCCGGACGGCAAGGACCCGCGGACGGCGAAGCTCAGGCCGCTGCTCGGCGGGCTGCCCGTCGCCGGTGGCAGTGGCACGTTGGCCGACCGCTACCGCAATGGCGCGTCGGCCGGCGGCAAGGGCTGGGTCCGCGCGAAGACCGGAAGTTTGACGGCCACGGACACCCTCGCCGGAGTCGTGATGGACACCGACGGCCGGGTGCTCGTGTTCGCGCTGATGTCGACCGGCCCCAACGTCGACGCGAGCCGGGCCGGTCTCGACGCGGTAGCGGCCGCTTTGCGTGGCTGTGGATGCCGGTGAATGCAGGTAGCGTCAACGGTGTGAGCGAGGAAACCGAGGTTCAGCCGAGGTCGCTGGTCGACTGGTCGCTGGCGGCGTCGACGGGCGCGTTCCTGGTCAAGGGCGGGCCGTCGGTGCCGTTTGACGAGGCCGAGCGAGCCGTCACGGAATTGCGCGAGCTGACCAAGGACGCCGAGGGCCATGTCCGTGAACTGACCGGCCTCGGGGCCGGGTTGCCGTTGCTGCCGGGCGCGGTCGTCGACAGACCCGGCTGGGTGCGCTCGGCCGCCGCCGGGATGGATGCGTTGACCAGTAAGGCTTTGCCGCGCGTCCAGGGCGGTCCGCTCGGGCCGCTGCTCGCCGGGAGCGCCGGGGTGCAGACCGGCGTGGTCCTGTCGTTCCTCGCTTCGCGGGTGCTCGGGCAGTACGACCCGTTCGGCGGGCCGGAGCGAACGGGCCAGTTGCTGCTCGTCGCGCCGAACGTCGTCGCCGCGGAGAAGGCCATGAAGGTCGACGGCACCGATTTCCGCATGTGGGTCTGCCTGCACGAATGCACGCACCGGCTGCAGTTCACCGCGGTGAACTGGCTCCGCGACTACTTCGCCGACGAGGTCGAGCGCCTCATCGGCGGCCTCGCGAGCACCGACGCCGAGGGACTCGCCGACATCTTCGGCCGTCTGCCGGACACGCTCAAGGAAGCTCGCAAGGCGAAGTCGCTCGGGATCGCCGAGCTGCTGCAAACGCCGCAGCAGCGCGAAGTCCTGCACAAACTGCTCGCGTTGTCGACGTTGCTCGAAGGTCACGCGGACTACGTGATGGACGCCGTCGGCCCGGCCGTGGTGCCCAGTGTCGACGAGATCCGCGCGAAGTTCACGCAGCGCCGCAAGGGCGGTGGCGTGTTCGACAGGCTGCTGCGCAGTCTGCTCGGCGTCGAAGCGAAGATGCGGCAGTACGCCGAGGGCGCCGCGTTCACCCGGCACGTGATCGACACCGTCGGGATGGCGGGGTTCAACGCAGTCTGGACCTCTCCCAACACTTTGCCGACCAAGAGTGAGATCTCGGATCCGGCTAGTTGGGTCCGCCGGGTGCATAAATGATCGGTGACGTGCCTGCATGCCCGAAGGGCCCGCGAATGCGGAGGTGGGCCGACTACACGATGACTCGACCAGTGGAAAAGTGGAGGCCTGGCTACGCATTCGGCGGTGAAGGCGTCCGACCTCAGAGAACACAGGTGCATAAGTGAGCTCGCGTCCGCATCCCGCGGTCGCGCGTGTCCGGCTTGCCGTGCGGGAGTTCCTCGACGGCGAAGCCGCTTCTCATCTCGAAGGCGGCGAAGTGTGCGTCGCGGTTTCGGGTGGCGCGGATTCACTCGCGCTGGCCGAAGCGACGGCGTACGCCGGCCGTCATCGAGGGCTCAGGGTCCGCGCGCTCGTCGTTGACCACCGCCTGCAGGCCGGTTCCGCCGAAGTCGCCGAAACGGCCGCGAAAGCCGCGCTGAGCCTCGGCGCGGACAGTGCGGAGGTGCTCACGGTCGAAGTGAGTGGCTCGGGCGGCCCGGAAGCGGCGGCGAGGCGTGCCCGCTACGGCGCTTTGCTCAGCGTCGATCCCGCACTGGTGCTGCTCGGGCACACCCTCGACGACCAGGCCGAAACCGTGCTGCTCGGCCTCGGCCGCGGCTCCGGGGCACGGTCGATGGCCGGGATGCGCGCGCTCGACCCGCCGTGGGGACGGCCGCTGCTCGCCGTGCCGCGGTCGATCACGCAAGCCGCCTGCACGGCGCTCGACGTCCGGCCGTGGCAAGACCCGCACAACGCCGACCCGCGGTTCACGAGAGTCCGGCTGCGCGCCGAAGTCCTGCCGCTGCTCGAAGATGTCCTTTCGGGCGGAGTTGCCGGCGCGCTTGCCCGGACAGCCGCGCAACTGCGGGAAGACACCGAGGCGTTGGACACACTCGCGGATGAACTACTGGCCCGTTCGCGAGTGCCCGAAAGGGCGGATCAGCTCGATGTGACGACGCTCGCAGCGGCGCCCGCAGCCGTCCGGCGCCGGACGTTTCGCAGGTGGCTGACTGACAACGGGGTCCGCGACCTCAGCGACGGTCACCTACGGGCCGTCGACGCGCTTGTCCATAGCTGGCACGGACAGGGCGGGGTCTGGCTCCCCGGCAAGTTGGAGGCCAAGCGCGCGCATGGCAGGCTCTCCCTGATTTCACCCGACCATGGTTTTCCCGGCTCCACCACCAGAGGGGACTGAACTGTGTACGAAGGCGAGATCGCCTCCGTGCTCGTCACCGAGCAGCAGATCAACGACAAGATCACCGAACTGGCCGCGCAGGTGGCGGCCGACTACGCGCCAGGGGCCGGTGCCACCGGCGACCTGCTCCTGATCGGCGTGCTCAAGGGCGCGGTCATGTTCATGACCGACTTCGCCAGGGCCCTGCCGCTGCCGACCCAGCTGGAGTTCATGGCCGTCTCGTCCTACGGCTCCGCGACTTCGTCCTCGGGCGTGGTGCGCATCCTCAAGGACCTCGACCGGGACATCGCCGGGCGGGACGTGCTGATCGTCGAGGACATCGTCGACTCCGGCCTGACGCTTTCCTGGCTGCTGAAGAACCTCGCCAGCCGCAACCCGGCATCGCTCGAGGTCGTTTCCCTCCTGCGTAAGCCGGAAGCGACAAAAGTGGACGTACCGGTCAAATACATCGGTTTCGACATCCCGAACGAATTCGTGGTCGGTTACGGACTGGACTACGCCGAGCGCTACCGTGACCTGCCTTACATCGGCACACTGGAGCCGAAGGTGTACACGTCGTAGGGAAGCTTCTTGCGGTCATCCGAAGAGTTCAGCGAAAATTCGGGAACCGAAGCTGCCCGATCGCGTCATAGGTTGACTTCGCTTGCGTTAACCTATGCGAAGGCAAAACTCGCGTAGCCGACGCGGCCGGGGGACAGGAGAGAGTCGAGATGGGCAACAGCAGCTTGGCGGACGCGAACGCGTTCAAGAACGCGGCGGTCGCCGGTCAGGTGGGGATCGATCCGGACGCGGCTCAGGCCGTCCTGAAGAAGATCCGCACCGGCAAGGATTCGGTCGAGGCGCTGCTCGCGGGCGCCGGCGCCCTTGCCCAGCCACCCAAACTCGGCGCCAACCCCGTCGGCCAGGCCATCGCGGCGAAGTTCGTGCAGCGGGCCGATGGCGGCGGCGATTCCTACGCTTCGGCGTTGCAGAACCTCTATACCCAGTACGAGCAGGCCGAGCAGGGGATCGTCACGGCCATGGCGAAGTACGACGAGATCGATCAGGCCAGCGCCGACCCGTTCAGGCGGGCTTGAGCTAAGAGGGGGAACTTTCCATCATGGCACCCAGGCACAGCAGCGAAAACGGATCGTCGGTCCCGCTCGGTGAAAGCTCGGCCACTTCGGAGATCGTCGAGCAGGCCCGCGGCCGCTCCGACGGTTTCGAAATGGGCGGCGACCGCGCGATCGTCTCGACGCCGAACTGGAACAACCAGGAGAGCGACCAGCTCTACCTCGGCGCGACCCAGAACAACGACCCCGGCACCGCGGAGGCCACCGGCCACGCGTGGTCCGGGCACGGTGACGAGCTCCTCCAAGTCTCCAACGAGCTGTACACCGCCATCTCCGAACTGGGCAACGTCTGGGTCGGGCAGGGCGCGGCGGCCGCTCAGGGCGCGCTCGTCGGCATCGCCAACTCGGGTTCGCAGGCCTCCGAGGCCGCGCAGACCATGGCCAAGAGGCTGGCGCAGCAGGCCGCTGCCGCCGCCGAGGTCAAGAAGATGCCGGCACCCAAGAACTACGACCCGGCGAGCGCGATGACAGCGGCACTGGCCGGTGGCCCGGCCGCGATGATCGCCGACCAGAAGGTGCAGGCCGACGCCGCGGCCGACGTGAAGGCCCAGCAGGTCGCCTTCTTCAACGCCTACACCAAGGCGATGTCGGACGTCGACGGCTCCACCCCGAGCTTCGGTCCCGAATCCCTCGGCATGAAGCCGATCACCGGCAGCGGTGGTCCCGGGAGCTTCGGCAATGTCGGCAACATCGGCGGCAGCCACGGTGTCGGCACCGTCGGCCTTGGCGGTCCGGCAGGCACTTTCTACGGCCAGGGCGCGGATGGTGTGCAACACGCGGCCGGGTACGCCGGTGCGGGTCTTGGCCCGGACAGTGGCCACTTCACGCAGGCGGGCTTCACTCCCGGCGCGACGCCCGAGGGCGGCGTTCCCGGTGTGGGCGCGGCCGCACCCGGTGCGGCTGGTGTCCCCGCCGCCGGCGCGACTTCGGGCACGGGCGCAGTGCCGCCGGTTCCGCCGTCAGGTGGCGGTGGCAGCCATGTCGGCCAGGCACTCGGCCTCGCCGGACTCGGTGCCGCGGGGCTCGGTGGCCTCGGCGGTGCCCGCAGCCTCGGCCAAGGCAACCGCAGTGGTGGCAAGTCGGACGACTCGACGGCCGCCGCCGCGAACGAAGGCTCCGGTCAGAGCGCGGCTTCGGTCGCCGGTCCGCAGCAGGGTCTCGTCTCTGCCGGTGGAACCATCGGTGGCAGCCCGACCCCGCCGCCGATGAGTGGCATGGGCGGAATGGGCGGCGGCGGTGCGCAGCAGCAGGAGGACGAGGAGCACACGCACGCTTCGTTCCTCATCGACCCGGACCCGGACGAGACCTTCGGCGCCAACGAGGCGACCCCGCCTCCGGTGATCGGTGCCTGGTCGGAAGACGAGCGCTAAGACACGCCCTGACCTTCCAAAAGCTGAGCTTGGGGGACTAGATGGCGGCCGCCGAGCTGCTCACTCCGCTGGAACTCGACTTCCTCTGGGAGTCCTCCAGGCAGCAGGGGGAGTTGCCGTATCCCCTGCGTGTCCGTTCGCACGGCACGACCATGGACGAGCGGTCGCTGCTGCGGCGGCAGACGCTGGGCACGTTGAAGCAGCGTGGGCTCGTGGACGTCTCCGGGCGTCCCGAGCCGCATCTCGACGACTACTTCGAGATGCTCGCCGGGCCGGACCTCAGCCTGGACACGGTGCAGATCAGCGCGCCGAACGCCGAACCGCTGCTCGCGGTGGCCGCGACCCTCGACGGTCAGGCATTGCTGGCCGTCCAAGACACCGTGGGGCTGCACCTGCAGCCGATCGCACCGGACGGTCTCGCCAGCGCGATCATCTCGCTGCTCCCGGCGGTGGCGCGTGGCACGGAGAAGTCCGTCACGGTCCCGCTCGAGCAGCTCTTGACGGGCTCGGGCGTGGACTTCCTGCAGCGCCGCGGCCCGGCCGGCAGTGACGGGCGCGCCAGCACGGACGAGGACCGCAAGGCCCTCGCCAGGCTGCACGCCCAGCCGCGCCTGCGCGGCGGCCAGATCGGCGCCAACGCCAAGAACAGGATGGGCAGCCGCTCGCGCTCGCCCGTACTGAGCTGGTTCGACACCGAGACAGGCCGCTACTTCACGCAGGCGACCAGGGGCCACGACGGCCGCGACTGGATCACCATCGCCCCCGCCGACCCGGCCACCCTCCGGCACCGGCTCGGCGAGATGCTCGCGACCGCGTCCAGCACCAACGCGGGCGTCCTCTAACGCTGTCCCGTCTGGCCAGTCCCCGTCTCCAAAAAGTGGCATGAACGGACCTTTCATCTCGAGAATCGAGATGAAAGGTCCGTTCATGCCACCGGGACTCCGAACCTGCTGCCGGCTGTCGGACCCAAGCGCTACGCTGAGCCAGAGTTCGAATCTGGAGGGTGACAAGTGGGTCCGCAGGAGTTCTTTTCGCCGATGTCGTTCGACTTCCTCTGGGAAGCGATGCGGATCGGCGAGCTGCCTTACCCGCTGCAGGTGCGTTCCCATGGCGCGACCGAGGAGGAGCGCCGCATGCTGCGTCAGCGCGCGCACGCGGAGCTGCAGGCTCGGGGCATCCGGGATCGTCAGGGCCGGCTCGAGCCGCATGTCGAGGATTGGCTGAGCCTGCTCGCCAGGCCCATGCTGTCGGTCGACGCGCTGCACATCCCGGACTTCCAGAAGCCGCCCATCGCCATCCTGGCGGCCGCGGACGGCACCAAGGGCGTCGTCGCGATCCAGGACTCCGGCGGCATCTGGATCCGCCCGGTCTTGGCCGACGCGCTGGTCTCCACGGTGGTCGACCTGCTGCCCGCCGGGCGTCGCGGCAGTGAGGCGTCCATCACGCTCCCGCTGGACGAAGCCCTGCACACCGCGCCGATCCGAGTGCCGGTAGCGGCGGCAGGCGTGTCGGAAATCGACCCGGACGCGGCCAAGGCGAAGCGTCAGCCGAAGGTTCGTAGCTCACTGAGTGAGCGGGCGACCGACCCTCGCGAGGCGTACGGCAAGTTGTCCGGTCAACCGAGGCTCCGCGGTGGTCAACTGGCCGCGAACAGCAGGAACAACCTCGGCGGCAAGCAGCGCTCCCGGGTGCTGGCCTGGTTCGACACCGCGACAGGGCGCTACCTGAGCCTGTCGCGGGCGGGCACGGACAACCGGGAATGGGTGACGATCTCACCCGCGGACCCCAAAACCCTGCGGACGAGGCTCGGGGAGATGGTGTCGAGCGTCTCCGACGGCGTTCGTTAGCTGTTCGAGGCGCATTTATCCCTCTCGGGAACCTTGTCAGGCCAGCTACCGTTGACCTGCGAGAGGCTCACACAGGTGCCGATTTTGTCTGGACGGTACCCTGGTGGGCACGGGTGTCGAGTGCACCGGCGAGTTGTCAAGATCGTGACGGCGGATATCACATCTACCGCCCAAACAGGGAGGGTCGAGGCCACCAGGGCCGAGTCGTATGGACCGGAAGCGCCTTCTCAAAAACCCACTGCTGTGGATAGCTGTAGCTCTGCTGCTCTATCTGGCGTTCAGCTCGCTGTTCGACAGTAATCGTGGATATACGCAAGTACCCATTTCGCAGGCGACGCAGCAGCTCACCTCGGGCAACGTCAAAGAAGTGACCCTCGAGGACAAAGAGCAGCAGCTCAAACTCCTGCTGAACAACAAGATCACCGTGGACGGCCAGCAGGTCGACCAGGTCATCTCGCCGTACCCCTCGGGTGCGACCGACACGATCTACAAGTCGCTGATCGACGCCAAGAACGCGGCTGCCAACAACGCCCCGGTCAAGTTCAGCACCACGGTCAGTCAGCAGTCGTTCCTGCAGACGATCCTGATCTACATGATCCCGCTCGTACTGGTGCTCGTCCTCCTCATGTGGATGATGAACAACGCCCAGGGCGGCGGCAACCGGGTCATGAACTTCGGCAAGTCGAAGGCCAAGCAGCTCAACAAGGACATGCCGAAGACCACGTTCGGCGATGTCGCCGGCGCGGACGAGGCCGTCGAAGAGCTGTACGAGATCAAGGACTTCCTGCAGAACCCCGCGCGGTACCAGGCGCTGGGCGCGAAGATCCCGAAGGGCGTCCTGCTCTACGGTCCGCCCGGTACCGGTAAGACGCTGCTCGCGCGTGCTGTCGCGGGTGAAGCGGGTGTGCCGTTCTACACGATCTCCGGTTCGGACTTCGTCGAGATGTTCGTCGGTGTCGGTGCTTCGCGAGTGCGTGACCTGTTCGAACAGGCCAAGCAGAACTCGCCCTGCATCATCTTCGTCGACGAGATCGACGCGGTCGGCCGCCAGCGTGGCGCCGGCCTCGGCGGCGGGCACGACGAGCGCGAGCAGACGCTGAACCAGCTGCTGGTCGAGATGGACGGGTTCGACGCCCGCGGCGGGGTCATCCTCATCGCGGCCACGAACCGTCCGGACATCCTGGACCCGGCATTGCTGCGTCCCGGCCGGTTCGACCGGCAGATCCCGGTTTCGGCACCCGACATGCGCGGGCGTCGCGCGATCCTGGCCGTCCACTCCAAGGGCAAGCCGATCGCGCAGGGCACCGACCTCGACGCGCTCGCGAAGCGGACGGTCGGCATGTCCGGCGCCGACCTCGCGAACGTGATCAACGAGGGCGCGCTGCTCACCGCTCGCCAGAACGGGCACGTGATCACCGACGCCGCGCTGGAAGAAGCCGTCGACCGAGTCGTCGGTGGACCCGCGCGGAAGGGCCGGATCATCTCCGAGAAGGAGAGGAAGATCACGGCGTACCACGAGGGCGGGCACGCGCTCGCTGCGTGGGCGATGCCGGATATCGAGCCGGTCTACAAGCTCACGATCCTGCCGCGTGGACGCACCGGCGGGCACGCTCTGCTCGTCCCCGAGGACGACAAAGAGCTGATGACCCGTTCGGAGATGCTCGGCAGGCTGGTGTTCGCCATGGGCGGGCGCACGGCCGAGGAGCTCGTGTTCCACGAGCCCACCACCGGTGCCTCCAGCGACATCGAGCAGGCCACGAAGATCGCCCGCGCGATGGTCACCGAGTACGGCATGAGCGCCAAGCTCGGCGCGGTCAAGTACGGCCAGGAGCAGGGCGACCCGTTCCTGGGTCGTTCGGCCGGTCGTCAGGCCGACTACTCGCACGAGGTCGCGCACGAGATCGACGAAGAGGTCCGCAAGCTCATCGAGACCGCGCACACCGAGGCGTGGCACGTCCTGAACACCTACCGGGACGTGCTCGACGAGCTGGTCATCGAACTCCTCCAGAAGGAGACGCTGACCCGCAAGGACCTCGAGCGGATCTTCGCGACGGTCGAAAAGCGCCCGCACATCACCGTGTTCAACGAGTTCGGTGAGCGGACGCCGTCCGACAAGCCGCCGATCAAGACCCCCGGCGAGCTGGCGATCGAACGCGGCGAGCCGTGGCCCCCGCCCGCTCCGCAGCCGCTGTTGCAGCCGGCACCGACCCCGGTGGCGACTGTTCCTGGTGGCGGCGACCTGCCCGGTGGCCCGCCGTACTCGGCTCCGGACCCGACAGCGAACCCGTACGCGCCGCCCACACCGGGCTCCTACCCGAACGGCGGACGCCCCAACGGTGGCCCGAACGGCACCGGTCAATGGCCCCAGGCTTACGGTGGGCAGCAGCCTTCCGGCCCGGCCGGTGGCTACCAGGGTGGTCCGTCCGCCGGTGGGCAGTCCGGCCCGCCGAACTACGGTGCACCTCCGGGATGGACGCCGGCGACCTCGCCGACGACTCCCGGCCAGCCTTGGCGGCCGGCGAACGACCGTGCGAACGAGCCCGGTGGCTTCGCGGGTCCGGCCGGTGGTCAAGACCAGGGCTCGACCGAGGGGCAGCACCGTCGTGAGTCGGATGGAAGAGACGACCAGCAGGAACGGTAGTGGACCGGCCGATTTCGACCGGCCGGTCTTCGATCAGGACAGGGCTGAGAAGGCCGTCCGCGAACTGTTGATCGCCTGTGGTGAGGACCCGGATCGCAGTGGTCTCAAGGAGACCCCTGCCCGGGTCGCCCGGGCGTATCGCGAGATGTTCGCCGGGCTGTACATCGAGCCGGATTCGGTGCTCGACAAGACCTTCGACGAAGCCCACGAAGAACTCGTCCTGGTCACCGACATCCCGATGTACTCGACCTGTGTGCCGAGCCATCAGACGGTCGACGCCGTCGGCGGAGGTAAAGCCGCGCGGGACGTCGAAGTCGGCGACAAACTGTGGACGCTGGCAGGTGGCAACGTCGAAGAGACCAACGTCGTGGGTATCAGCTCACACGAGACGCGGGACCTCGTCGAGGTGACCACGTCGGTCGGCAGTTTCCAGGTGACCCCTGATCATCCCCTCGCCACGCCCAAGGGCTGGATGGAAGCCAAGGACGTCGAGGGCACCTTTATCGAGTGGACCCACGCTCGTCAGTTGTGCCGCAAGCGTTGGCAGCCCGCTTTGGGCCGTGACTTCGGCTATGTCGTGGGCGCCACCTGCGCCGATGGCACGGTCAGCGACCGGCACGTATCGCTTGTGGTCAACGAGCGTGACTTCGCGAAGAAGTACGCTGAGGCTCTTTACGGCGCTTTCGGCATCGAAGCGGAAATCGAACCCGTCGAGGCCGGTTTTCGGGTGCGGGTGGTCTCTTCCTACCTCGCCGACTTGATGCGTCCGTACGTCGGCGGCGACGGATATCTCCAGCGCCAGCGGTTCCCGATGGTCGTGCTGAACGACAGCGAGACGTTCAACGGATTTCTCGAAGGCTATATCGACGGTGACGGCTGGCGGTCGACCAGCGGGGATGCCGGCGCGCGGTTCACGCCGAAGACCGGCAAGGCGTCGCACCTGTGGGTCGCCGACAGCTGGTACCGGAGGCACGGGTTCCCGCAGGACGACTACGCGACAGAGCTGATCGAGTCGGAGTACGTCGAGGTGCTGTCGGTCAAGCCGCTGGCGGCGATCGGGGCCAAGCCGCACACCGTGTACAGCTTCAAATGCGACCCCCACCCCACCTTCCTGATCGGTGGGCATCTGACGCATAACTGTGAACACCACCTCGTGGCGTTCCACGGTGTCGCGCACGTCGGCTACATCCCCAACAGCGGCGGCAAGGTCACCGGCCTTTCCAAGCTCGCCCGGCTCGTCGACCTGTACGCCAAACGTCCGCAGGTCCAAGAACGCCTGACTTCCCAGATCGCCGACGCGCTCATGCGCAAGCTCGATCCGCGCGGGGCGATCGTGGTGGTCGAGGCCGAACATCTGTGCATGGCGATGCGGGGCATTCGCAAGCCCGGCGCCCGCACGATCACTTCCGCGGTGCGCGGGTCGTTGCAGACTTCCGCCTCGTCGCGGTCGGAGGCGCTGGACCTCATCAAGGGGCGCCGGTGAAACACGGGCTCGGCTCACCCGGTCGTTGCGCGGTGATGGGCGTACTCAACGTCACCCCGGATTCCTTTTCGGACGGTGGCCGCTATCTGAACGCCGACGCGGCACTGGCGCACGCGCGCGAGATGTGGGCGCGGGGCGCCGACATCATCGACGTCGGCGGTGAGTCGACCCGCCCCGGTGCGTCCAGAGTGGACGCCCAGGCGGAGACCGGCCGGATTCTGCCGGTGATCAAGGAACTCGCGGCCGACGGCGTCCGCCTGTCCGTCGACACCACCCGCGCCTCCGTCGCGGCCGCCGCATTGGAAGCCGGCGCCGCGGTGATCAACGACGTCTCCGGCGGGCTGGCCGATCCGGACATGGCCCGGGTGGCCGCGGAGTCAGGGGTGCCCTGGGTGCTGATGCACTGGCGCGGGCACAGCAAGGACATGAACGCACTGGCCACCTACGAAGACGTGGTCGCCGAAGTCGTCGCCGAGTTGACTGAGCGCGTCGACGCCGCGCTGGCCGCCGGAGTAGCGGAAAGCGCGATCGTCTTGGACCCCGGCCTGGGCTTCGCGAAAGACGCCGAACACGACTGGGCCCTGCTGCACGGCCTGGATTCGTTGGTGCGACTGGGTTTCCCTGTGCTCGTCGGCGCCTCACGCAAACGATTTCTTGGCCGGCTGCTGTCCGATGTGGACGGCACGCCCCGCCCGGCCGCCGGACGCGAAGACGCCACCGCGGCGATTTCCGCGCTGGCCGCCGCCGCGGGCGCCTGGGGAGTCCGCGTACACGAAGTCGGCGCGTCGCTGGACGCGGTGATGGTGGCTTCGGCCTGGGCGCTGGGAGGCAACCGATGAGCGACCGGATCACGCTGACCGGCCTGCGGGTCTTCGGCCGGCACGGCGTTTTCGACCACGAAAAGCGAGACGGTCAAGAGTTCGTCGTCGACATCGTCGTGTGGCTGGATCTTGCCGGTGCTGCCGCCTCGGACGACTTGAAGCAGACGCTGCACTACGGCGAACTCGCCCAGCTGGCCGCCGACATCGTCGCCGGGGAACCGTACGACCTCATCGAGGCGGTCGCCGGGAAGATCGCCGACGAGGTCCTCCGGGACGAACGACTGACCGCCGTCGAGGTGACCGTCCACAAGCCCTCGGCACCGATCCCGCTGACCTTCGACGATGTCGCGGTGACCGTCCACCGCGCCCGATGACCCGCGCGGTCCTTTCACTCGGCTCCAACTTGGGCGACCGATTGGCATTCCTGCGCATGGCTGTCGACGGCGTGGGCGAAGTCCTGGTCTCGGTGTCGAGCGTCTACGAGACCAAGGCCTGGGGCGTCGAAGACCAGCCCGACTTCCTCAACGCCGTGTGCATTGTGGACGATCCCGGCCGGACCCACTGGGATTGGCTGCGCCTGGGACAGTCCCTTGAGGACAAAGCCGGACGGGTACGCGAACTCAGGTGGGGCCCTCGGACCTTGGACGTCGATGTGGTGACTGTCGACGACGTCCGCTCTGTTGAGCCGGAGTTGCTGCTGCCCCATCCCGGTACCGCGGACCGGGCCACCGTCCTGATCCCTTGGCTGGAAATCGACCCGGCCGCCTATGTCCTGGACCTGGGTTCCGCCGCTGAGCTACTGGCCCGACTGCCGGAGCCGGACCGGGCCGGAGTCCACCTTCGCCCAGACCTCGCCCTGTAACCCTTTGTGCCGCAGGGGAAAGACCCGTCGCGCGCGGGGTACCCGCCGCGCCGTCGTAGTCATTCCCCCAAAGCGGCGTTGGGGGCGTTGAGTGCCCCCAACGCCGCATTGGGGAATCCCAGGGGGCACGGTGGCGAGCCTCGTGCTTTGGGCGAGCGTTCTGGGGGAAGTTCGTGTGGTTTGCCGCGCTCGCCTTGGTTCGTCCCGGCTGAGGTGCCCATGGCTTGCCGTACTCACCCGAGCCTGTCCGATGCCAGTCCTGAGGCTGGCGCGGCATCATTGTGTTTTCGGCGGCCCTGCGCGCTGACGGTTTCGCGTCGCCAGGGCGTGACCAGGTGCGCAAGTCGCGTGTCGTTGTAGGCGCCCTGCCGCCGCGAAACCGTGGGCCTTCGGCCAAAAGAGGGCGCGCGTGGTGGTTTGTTCGCCTGCCGCCCAACGGGATTGCTGCGGTAGCTCGAGACTTGGCGGGTGCATGTTTTGCGCTCAAGTTGACCGGGTTTGTGGTTGGCCACCTGGTTGCCGTGGCTGGGTCACCGCTGCTCTGAAGTCAGAGGCTCGTGGTGACGTGTGTACGTGAGGCTTGGGGTGGGCTTCGGGCATTGGCGAGCGGGGCGAAGTGCTGCATCCGGTTCTCGCTGGCGCTATTGGTTTAGGTGTGCGGACGGCTACTTAGGGTGAGAAAATGGTGGGGCGGTAGCCTGGGGGTATGCATTTCACCCGGCCCCGTGAGCTCGCCGTAGCCGGGGTGATCGGCCTGGCGCTGTTCTATGCGTTATTCCAAATGGCGTATGGGTCATTCCCCCAATTGCCGCTATTCGTCGGCGCGACGCTATTGGTGCTGGCGCTCGCGGAAGTCGTTCAGGCGTACTCGGTCCGCGGCAAGATTCGAGAGCGAAGAGTGGTGAACGCCATAGCGGTGGCGCGCACGGTTGCGCTCGCGAAGGCGTCTTCGCTGGCTGGGGCCGTGATGTTCGGCGGGTGGCTCGGGATCGGGTTGTACCTGCTGCCGCGGCGGGCAGAACTGACGGCTGCGGCACATGATTTGCGGAGCGCGGTGATCGGCGCGTTCTCCGCCGCCGCACTCATCGCGGCGGGGCTTTGGCTGGAGCATTGCTGTCGCGCGCCGCAGCGGCATGATCAAGACCGCTCGGACGAATCGACCGGTTAACGCGAAAAAGGCGCCGCTCGAAGTACCGACTAGGTCTCGTTCGGATTACTAGAAGGTACGGTGTTGGACATGACTGGCGTGGGTGACGACTCGCGCGGCCGCCAATTGGGACGGCCGTGGCTCGTCGTCGGCATAACACTCGCCGTCGGCGCAACTCTGGCGTTGGTACTCAGCACCGACCTCCGTTTTCTGCGCCTAGGCATCATCGCGGCCCTCTGGGCTGCCCTGATCGGTGCGTTCCTGGCGGTGAAATACCGCAAGCACGCCGCGCACAGCGAGGACGAGGTCGCCGAGGCCCAGGCCGTTTACGAGCTGGAACTGGAGCGGGAGGTCGCCGCCCGGCGCGAGTTCGAACTCGAGATCGAGGCCGACGCCCGCAAGGTCGCCGACACCGATTCCCGCACCGAACTCGACGCGTTGCGTGCCGAAGTGGTCGCACTGCGTGAAAGCCTGCAGTCCCTGTTCGGTGGCGAAGTGCTGTACGAGCACGTCGCGCTGACAGCGCAGGCCACCCGGATGCGGTCGATCAAGGACGACAGGCTCGTGACGTCGTCCTCCGAGAGCAACGGCAAGTCCACCCCGGCCCAGCTGCTCCCCGGTAAGAAGACGGTGGACATCGCCGAGCGCCCCACCGAGCTCATCGAGCGTGTGATCGAGCCGGTCAAGGCCGCTCCGGAGCGCCGCCGCACCCCCGCGCCGACGCCGTCCGCGAGGCCCAAGCAGGAGGAGCCGCTTCGTCGGGCTTCCGCGGGTGACGGTGCCAGTGTCGCCGCGGCGCGGGCCGCGAAGGCCGCCGCCGAGCTGCGGGCCGAGGCCACGCGCCGGCAGCAGCAGCCGGTCGAGAAGCCGCTTCAGCAGCGCCCGCCGCAGTCGCAGCGGTCGCAGCCGCTCAAACCGCAGCCCATCGCGCAGGCGAAGGCCGCGCCGCCGAAGCCTGTCCAGCAGCCGTCGGAGGCGAGCCGTCCCACGATGGCGCCGATCGAACGCCGTCAGCGCCAGCAGGACCTTCCCGACTACACCCGAGCCTCGATGGAGCAGACCCGCGTCGCGGCTCCGGCTTCGAAGCCCAGTTCGGCCGAGCGCACCTCGGGTGAGCGTCAGCCCGTCGCCAAGAAGGACGGGGACTGGCGGAAGCCCGCCTGGAAGGAAAGCGCCAGCGAACGGTCGGCGACCAACCTCGCCGCCGCGTTCCCGCGGAGCCGGTCGGGCATCCAGCCCGTGCCGAAGCCCGCTGCCAAGCCCGCTCCGAAGGAACCGGAAGAGCCAGTCCGCCGTGGCGGCTCGCACCGGATCCCCACCGAGAAGAAGCCCGCCGCGGTCCGGGAGACGCCTGCCGAGCAGAGCAGCGGTGGTGGACGTCGTCGCCGCGAAGACAGCGCGTCCTTCGCTTTGCCGCCGAAGGCCGCGCCCGCTCCTGCCCCCGCGCCCGCGCCGGAGCCCGTCTCGGGAGGCCGTCGCCGGCGTCCTGACGGCGAGCCGCCGGTTTGGAAAGGGGGCGGCGAGGCCGAACCGGTGAACGGTTCGCGTCATTCGACGAACGGTAGTTCCGCGACGAACGGCAGCCACTCCAAGCCTGCCGCCGAAACCGGTCCGCCCAGCCGTCGCGGCAGCCGTTTCGCCGACCCCGATCCTGCGGAAGCCGGTTCGCACGCTGCCGGAAGGTCGGTGAACGAACTGCTCGCCGCACACGGTGCCGCCGATTCCACGCCACGACGTAGGCGCCGCGCGGAAGACTGATCCCGTTTGCGTAGGGTGACCGCTCGTGAGGGGAATCGCCGACTCGTCCGGCTCTGCTTCCGAAGGTATCCAGCATCGGCCCAGATCGCGTGCGATCACCGTGTTACTGCCGGTGATCGGCTTGATCGTGGTCGCGCTCTGCGGCCTGCTCCTGTTCGCACTGGCGACCGAGACGGTCGGCGTGTTGGCCGTGGTGATCGGCGTGGTCGCCGCGTTGCTGCCGGTCGGCGTCGTCGTCGCGGCCTTCCTGTGGATCGACCGGTGGGAGCCGGAGCCCGCGAAGATGCTGCTGCTGGCGTTCGTCTGGGGCGCCTGCATCGCCACGGTCACCGCGTTGCTGATCAACAGCACCGCCGAGTCCGTCGGCGATCTGCTGCTCGGTAGCGGTCAGGGCAGCAAGGTCGCGGCGCTGGTCTCCGCGCCGCTGATCGAGGAAGCGGCCAAGGGCGCTTTCGTGCTGATCGTGTTCTGGCGCCGCAACCACGAGTTCGACGGGATCGTGGACGGAATCGTCTACGCCGGGCTCAGCGCGGCCGGTTTCGCCTTCATCGAGAACGTCTTCTACTTCGGCCGCGCGTTCGCGGAGGCCGGTTTCGGCGACGGCAGCAGCCCCGGCGTGCTCGCCGCGTTCGTGCTGCGGGGCGTGCTTTCGCCGTTCACGCATCCGCTGTTCGCCGTGCTGACCGGAATCGGCATCGGGTTCGCCGCCGGCACCACCAACAAACAACTGCGCTGGCTGGCGCCGCTAGGTGGTTATCTCGCGGCGGTGTGCCTGCACGCGTTGTGGAACGGCGCCGCGGTGCTCGGTGGCGCGAAAACCTTCCTCAACGTCTACTTCCTGATCATGGTGCCGATGTTCATCGGCGTCTTCTCGGTGGTCGTCATGCAGCGGCGCCGGGAGCAGCGGGTCGTCGCGGCCGCGTTGCCGCAGATGGCCAAGGCCCGCTGGATCGCGCCATCCGAGGTCGAGCTGCTCGCGAGCCTGTCGGGACGCCGGTTGTGGCGGCGGCAGGCGCGCAAGCAGTCCGGGCGGCCCGCCGCGAAGGCCGTCGGCCGCTACCAGGCGAACGTGACCGAGCTGGCGTTCCTGCGACGCCGTCCCGTCGACAACGACGAGGCGAAGCAGCGTCAGGACGAACTGCTCATGTCGCTGCAGACCTCCCGTGCCGAAGCGGTGAGGCTTGCGGAAGGCACTGAAACACGGCGAACGGATTCACCAAAAACGAACGGGTAAACCGCCGCCCGGGTGACCCGAGACGGGTGAAGCTCATCACCTCGACACCGCCCTCGGCGTGTTCGAGAGCTAGTCTCGCGCCGTCGTCTGGTACCCGGCCTGACTCAGCGGGACTGGAACGAGTGAGGGAGTCTTGAGGCATGTGCGTGCACAGGAGTACGCGATGAGGCCCGCCCGGCTAGCCGTGGGCGTGGTGTCCGCCGGCCGCGTGGGCAGCGTTCTGGGAGCTGCTCTGGCGCGAGCCGGGCATACCGTCGTCGGCGCGTCCGGCCTGTCCGCGGCGTCGATCCGGCGGGCGGACCAGTTGCTGCCGGGAGTTCCGCTGCTGCCGCCCGACGAGGTCGTCCGCAAGGCGGATCTCGTCCTGCTGGCGCTGCCGGACGACTCGCTCACCGGCATGATCCGCGGGCTGGTGGCCACCGATTCGCTGCGGCCCGGCCAGATCGTCGTCCATACCTCTGGCGCGCACGGGATCGCGACGCTGAGGCCCGCCGCCGACGTCGGCGCGCTGCCGCTCGCGCTGCATCCCGTGATGACCTTCACCGGGCGCTCCGAGGACCTCGAACGCATCGCGACGTGCAGCATCGGCGTCACGGCCACCGACGGCGACGAGGTCGCCTGGAACGTGGGCGAAGCGCTCGCCGTCGAAATGGGCGCGGAGCCGGTGCGGATCCCCGAATCGGCCCGTGCGCTTTATCACGCGGCGCTGACGCACGGCGCGAATCACCTGATGACACTGGTCGCCGATTGCACCGAGTTACTGCGTGACGCCGGTATCGGGCAGCCGGAACGACTCATCGCGCCACTGCTTTCGGCGGCATTGGATAATGTGCTCAGGCACGGCGATCGTGCGCTGACCGGACCGGTCGCCAGGGGCGATGCCGGAACGGTCCGCGCGCACCTCGCGGTACTGGCGGAGCGCGCACCTGAGGTCGCGCCCGCCTATGCCGCACTGGCCAAACGCACGGTCGCCAGGGCGTCCGGCGCCGGGTTGCTCCCGCCGGATGCCGCCAAAGACCTCTCCGAACTTCTCGACGAGCACGCCGAAGGACAAGACTCCTCATGACCAGCCCGAAATTCACCCGCCATACGCTGAACACTTTCCAGCCGCCGGACGATATCCACCGGGTCACCGGCGCGCTGCGCACAGTGGGACGCAAGGTCGCGCTCGTGCCGACCATGGGCGCGTTGCACGCGGGCCACCTGGAACTCCTGCGCCGCGCGAAGCGGCTGCCGAACATCGTCGTCGCGGCTTCTATTTTCGTGAACCCGTTGCAGTTCGGGGAAGGCGAGGATTTCGACGCCTATCCGCGTCCGCTGGACGACGACCTGGCGAAGCTGTCCGAAGCGGGCGTCGAATTGGCGTTCACCCCGAAGGCCAGTGACCTCTACGCCGAAGGCGCCGCGGTGACGGTGCACCCCGGTCCGCTCGGCGACGAACTCGAAGGAACGGTGCGGCCGGGGCATTTCGCCGGCGTGCTGACCGTGGTCGCGAAGCTGCTCAACATCGTGCGGCCGGATTACGCGTTCTTCGGGGAAAAGGATTACCAGCAGTTGGTGCTCATCAAAAAGATGGTGCGCGATTTGAACATCGACACCAAGATCGTCGGGGTGCCGACAGTGCGCGAGCGGGACGGTCTCGCGTTGTCTTCGCGCAACGTCTATTTGTCCGAGCAGGAGCGGGAAGACGCCGTCGCGCTTTCCGCCGCGCTCACCGCCGGTGCGTACTTCGGCCGGGACGGTGCCGAGGCGGTTCTCCGGGCCGCCCGCGAAACGCTCGCCGCGCGGCCGGCGGTCGAAGTCGATTATCTGGAGTTGAGGGGAACCGATCTCGGGCCCGCGCCCGTCGATGGGGAGGCACGTCTGCTGATCGCCGCCCGGGTGGGGAGCACCCGGCTGATCGACAACGTGCCGGTGCAGCTCGGCTGGGCCGTCAATGACGGCCTGGGATGAAGGGGAGAGACCATCAATGTTCCGCACGATGCTGAAATCGAAGATCCACCGCGTCACCGTGACCCAGGCAGATCTGCACTACGTCGGCTCGGTGACGGTGGACGAGGAGCTCATGGAGGCGGCCGACCTGCTGCCAGGTGAGCAGGTGTCCATTGTGGACATCACTAACGGCGCCCGGCTCGAGACCTACGTCATCAAGGGGGAACGCGGCAGCGGGGTGCTCGGCATCAACGGCGCCGCCGCCCACCTGGTGCACCCCGGTGATCTGGTGATCCTGATCTCCTATGGGCAGATGGATTCCGTCGAGGCCGCCGCCTACGAGCCGCGGATCGTGTTCGTCGACGCCAAGAACCACATCGTCCAGCAGAGCACCGACGCCGGGCACGCGCCGGAGGGTTCCGGGCTGCTCAGCGGCACGGTGACGCTCCCGATGGACGACGACACGGCGACCTTCCCGGTGGCCGAGACGGTCGACGCCGCGCGCCTGGACGCCCTGCTGTCAGCCGAGGGTTGAAAGGGCGTTCCCCACCCGTCTCCCACCACCACCCTCAACGGAGGCACTGCGTGCCACTGCAATGCCCACCCGTCTCCCACCACCACCCTCAACGGAGGCACTGCGTGCCACTGCAATGTTATTAACCATCGATGTAGGCAATACGAACATCGTGCTTGGCCTGTACGCCGGGCAAGGTGACACCGCGAAGCTCGTCGGCGACTGGCGGATGCGGACCGACGCCAGGATGACCGCCGACGAGCTCGCGCTGACCATGCGCGGGTTCCTCGGCGCCCATGCCGACGAGGTCACCGGGATCAGCGCGCTCTCGACGGTGCCCGCGGTGCTTCGCGAGCTGCGTGTCCTGCTGTCCCGGTACTACCCCGGGCTGCCCAAGATCGTCATCGAGCCCGGCGTGAAGACCGGCGTGCCACTGCTCGTCGACAATCCCAAAGAGGTCGGGGCGGACAGGCTGGTCAACACCCTGGCCGCGCACCACCTGCACAAAACGGCCTGTGTGGTGGTCGACTTCGGCACCTCGACCAACGTCGACGCCATTTCCGCGAAGGGCGAGTTCCTCGGCGGGGCTTTCGCTCCGGGTATCGAGATCTCCGTGGACGCGCTCGCGGCCCGCGCGGCGGCGTTGCGCAAGGTCGAATTGGTGCCGCCGCGTTCGGTGATCGGCAAGAACACCGTGGAATGTCTCCAGTCCGGCATTCTGTACGGCTTCGCGGGCCAGGTGGACGGCTTGGTGAAGCGGATCGTGAAGGAATTGGCGCCGGGGCACGGTGAGCGGGTCGCGGTTTTGGCGACCGGCGGACTCGCTCCACTGGTACTGGGTGAATCCGAGACCATCACCGAGCACGTGCCGGAACTGACGTTGCTGGGACTGAGGCTGGTGTACGAACGCAACGTGCGCTGAGTGGGGTTAAACGGGGTAAGAACCCCACTCGGCCGGCCCGGGCAAAAGCGCGTTGGACCGAATGCGAGCCATCGATGACGGCCCGGTCAGCAGATGTTTCCGTGGCCGGGTGTTCCGTATGACGAAATTAACGGTGTCCAACGCCCTATCGGGCAGCGGAATCCGAACACAACGGTCGCTGAATCGTGTTCAACGCCGGAAACACCCCGAAAGCCCGGGTTGTCCGGCCGTGTGAGGTAATCCGGTTGACGTCGTCGGACTGTGGGTTCGTACGCTATACCCATGACCGAAATCCCCGCATCCGAACCCGCGACTGATGACGACCTGCCCGAACAGATGCGGGTGCGCCGTGACAAGCGCGACCGGATAATCGCCGAGGGTATCGATCCTTACCCGGTCGAGGTCCCGCGAACCCACAGTCTGGCCGAGGTGCGTGCCGCCCATTCGGATCTCCCGGTCGATGTCGCGACCGGTGAGATCGTCGGCGTGACCGGCCGGGTCATGTTTATGCGCAATACCGGCAAGCTGTGTTTTGCAAGTCTCCGTGAGGGAGACGGCACCGAGTTGCAGGCGATGATCAGCCTGGCCGGAGTCGGGCAGGACGCGTTGTCGGCCTGGAAAGCGGACGTCGATCTCGGCGACCACGTATTCGTGCACGGTGAAGTGATCACCTCGAAGCGCGGTGAACTCTCCGTCATGGCCGATGGCTGGCGGCTCACCTCGAAAGCGCTGCGCCCGTTGCCGGTGGCCCACAAAGAACTGGCCGAGGAAACGCGAATCAGGCAGCGTTATGTCGACCTCATCCTCCGCCCGAAGGCGCGTGATGTGGTGCGTACCAGGGCCGGCGTGATGCGGTCGCTGCGTGACTCATTTCATCGCCGCGGCTTCACCGAGGTCGAGACGCCGATGTTGCAGACGCTGCACGGCGGCGCCGCTGCCAGGCCTTTCGTCACTCATTCCAACGCGTTCGACCTTGATCTGTTCCTTCGCATCGCGCCAGAGCTGTACCTGAAGCGCTGTGTCGTCGGCGGGATCGAGAAGGTCTTCGAGATAAATCGAAACTTCCGGAACGAGGGAAGCGACTCTTCGCACTCGCCCGAGTTCGCGATGCTCGAGTACTACCAGGCCTACGGCACTTATGACTCCGTCGCGGTGACCACCAGGGAACTGATCCAGGAAGCCGCGGACGCCGCTCTGGGTACTCAGGTCGTCACGCTAGCGGACGGTAGTGAGTACGACCTTTCGGGCGAATGGACGACACTACGGATGTATCCGTCGTTGTCCGATGCCCTCGGGGAAGAGGTGACGCCCGAGACGCCGGCCGCGAAGTTGCTTTCTTTCGCGGAAGCGAAGGGCATCGAGCTCGATCCCAAGTTAGGGCACGGCAAACTGGTCGAGGAACTGTGGGAACACCTGGTGGGAGACCACCTCCACGAACCGACATTTGTGCGTGATTTTCCGCTCGAAACATCGCCGCTGACCAGGCAGCACCGCAGCGAAGCCGGGATCGCGGAGAAGTGGGATCTCTACGTTCGCGGATTCGAACTGGCCACCGGCTACTCGGAGTTGGTGGACCCGGTGGTGGAACGGCAGCGACTCGTCGAGCAGGCCCGACTGGGTGCCACCGGTGATAGTGAAGCGATGCCGCTGGATGAAGATTTTCTGCGTGCGCTCGAGTACGGAATGCCACCAAGTGGTGGAGTCGGAATGGGTATGGACAGGTTGCTGATGGCGCTGACCGGGCTCGGAATCCGTGACACGATCCTCTTCCCGCTGGTTCGGCCCGAATAACCCCCGGCGGTGACAGTTCGCTTCCGGCGACTATCCTGAAACAAGATTTGCGTAATCGTGGGGTAGAGGGTATTAATGTCGTAGGCAATAGCTTCTGTCCGGGGCCATGCCCCGTACCCAGATCCGCCACATGTCCCAGATCCAGCGGAGTATTCGCAGCAGGTCCCAGCAGGAGGAAACTGATGGCACAGAAGGTGCTCGTCTCACTTGTCGACGATCTTGATGGCACCGAGGCCGAAGAGACTGTCGAGTTCGGTTTGGACGGTGTGAGCTACCAGATCGATCTCTCGACCGACAATGCTGAGGAATTGCGCGACGCGCTTGCCCAGTATGTCGAACACGCCCGCCGTGCGGGTGGCCGTAAGCGTGCCGCCGTTCGCCCCACCGCGAAGGTGGCCGCCCGTCCGGCGACCGTCGACCGCGAGCAGAACCAGGCCATTCGCGCCTGGGCCCGCAAGAACGGCTTCCAGGTTTCCGACCGTGGACGTATCCCGTCCGAGGTCGTCGAGGCCTACCACAAGAAGAACTGACCAGGCCGGGCGAAGCTCCGCCTTTTGGGGCCGCGTCCTTTGGGACAGCTGAAGAGGCCGCCGGGAATTCTCCCGGCGGCCTTCTTCGTACCCGCGTCTTCGCGTCCGGGTCGTTCTGTCGCTTTTCTTCAAGACCGCGTGGCGCCGGTAGGGCCGAATAGACGTATGAATGACTTCTATCCCTTGCTGACCCCGGCCGCGCGCGAGTTCAAGCAACTGGCGGCATCGGTCGGCGAAGGCCAGATGACCGCGCCGACCCCGTGTGCCGAATACGACGTTCGCGGACTGGTGAATCACCTGCTGTTCTGGGGCCCCTGGCTCGAGGCCGCGGCGCGTAAAGCTCCCGTGCCCACCGAGACGCGTGGGGAGTCCGAAGTCGATCTCACCACCGGAGCCTGGGCAGCGGCTTTGGAGGAGCAGGTGGATGGCCTGGTCGACGCGCTGGGTCTTCCCGGGGCATGGGACGGCATGACGAAGATGGGCGGCGGTGAGCTGCCGGCGTCGATGATCGGTGAAATGGTGCTCGGCGAGTTCGTGGTGCACGCCTGGGACCTGGCCAAGGCGACCGGACGGCCCTGGACCTGTGACGACGAGGTCGCGGCCGGCGCCTATGCGGCGATGGCCGGAATGGCCGACCAAGGGCGTCAGATGGCCATCTTCGGCGCTGAAGTGCCCGTTCCCGCCTCCGCGCCGCCCTTGGCGCGACTGCTGGGCCTCACCGGCCGCGATCCCGCCTGGACGCCCTGAGCGGCTTCGAGGGGTGAGCGTCAGGGTTTGGGGCAGGTACGCGGGCAGGCGTCGCATTCGGACTCGGCCGTCAGCAGGTAGGAGAAGCAGCAGCTTTCGCGGCGGCGGGTCCATTCCCGGTGTCCGGCGGAATCGGTCGTTACGCGCAAAGTGGACGCCGAAGTCAGTGGCGGGAAACGGGATTCGAGCACCATGGCCGCGTCGGCGACACCGGAGCCTTCGGCTTCCTTTGTCTCGCCCTGCAGACCGGCGGACCACAACGAGTTGTCGAGGGCGTCGGTCGCGGCGGCCCAGAGCATCCGCCTGCCGAGTTTGCTGATCGGCCCGTAAGCCCGGACGAACCGCGCGGCGTGCGCGATGTACCTGGCGCGCAGGACGGCGGCGAGTGCGCGCTCGTCGGCGACGACGGTGGCCTGGGGCAGCCCGGAGCCCGGGTCGGTCGGCAGGCAATAGAAGTCGTCGCCGAGGACGGCGAGGCCCTCGGGGTGCGGCCTGTCGCCGGAGAGCCGGAACGCCAGTTCCTCGGGCCGCAGCGATGGCACGCGGCGTTCGTGGTGAAAGAGCAGGCCGCCGATGTAGGCGGGCACGTGCAGGTACCAGGACATGATGTAGCCGAACGCCGTGCGCCTCGGCGCCTCGCCGTACTCCGCGATCAGCCACTCGCTGAGCGATTTGCCCCAGATCTCGAAGCGCGCCGGGTCGTCCAGCAGGTCCGAGCAGCGCTGCCAGTTTTCGCCCGACGGCAGGTCGAGGCGCAGTTCCCGGCGGTCCTGGAGGTCCTCGAGCCGGTTCAGCGACGCGGCGAGGCTGTCTTCCGGGACCTGGCGCGCAGGCCGGACGGACCGCTGATCGGGCAAGGCGGCCTCCCGTCCGGGTTAGTGTTAGGACTGCCTTACCTTACAGAAAACTCCCGAACTCGCCACCCGGGATCCTCGAACGGTGGTTTTTCCGGAAATGTGCCCTGTTCGCGGTGAGCGGACAACGCGCATCCGGCGGAATCCGGGGCCGGTTTGGCGCGTTGGGCTTGACGTATAGGTACAGGTCAACCGGATGATGAGGCAGCGCCCGCCAAAAGAGTGGGCGTGGAGCGATCGGGCCGCAAACAGCCGTAGTGGTACGCCAGTGCGACCACTTGGCTACTACAGTGGTGTCACGGTGCTGAATCCATCGCGGTGAAAGCACGATGGACTAGGGCCGCCGGCGCAGCAGTCGAGGGAGTGCAAAATGTTCGAAAGGTTCACCGACCGCGCGAGGCGGGTGGTTGTCCTGGCCCAAGAAGAGGCCAGGATGCTCAACCACAATTACATCGGCACCGAGCACATCCTCCTGGGTCTGATCCACGAGGGTGAGGGTGTCGCCGCCAAGGCGCTGGAGTCGTTGGGTATCGCGCTGGAGGGTGTGCGCCAGCAGGTCGAGGAGATCATCGGCCAGGGCCAGCAGGCCCCGTCCGGCCACATCCCCTTCACTCCGCGAGCCAAAAAAGTCCTCGAGCTCAGCCTGCGTGAAGCGCTGCAGCTCGGCCACAACTACATCGGCACCGAGCACATCCTGCTCGGGCTGATCCGCGAAGGCGAAGGCGTCGCCGCCCAGGTGCTCGTCAAGCTCGGCGCCGACCTCAACAGGGTCCGCCAGCAGGTCCTGCAGCTCCTCTCCGGCTACCAGGGCAAAGAGCCCCAGGAGTCCGGCAGCGGGCGCGGCGAAGGCACCCCGTCCTCTTCGCTGGTTCTCGACCAGTTCGGCCGCAACCTGACCGTCTCCGCCCGCGAGGGCAAGCTCGACCCGGTCATCGGTCGTGGCAAGGAGATCGAGCGGGTCATGCAGGTGCTGTCGCGGCGCACCAAGAACAACCCGGTCCTGATCGGTGAGCCCGGCGTCGGCAAGACGGCCGTCGTCGAGGGGCTCGCGCAGAACATCGTCAAGGGCGAGGTGCCCGAGACGCTGAAGGACAAGCAGCTCTACACGCTCGACCTCGGTTCGCTGGTCGCTGGTTCCCGGTACCGCGGTGACTTCGAAGAGCGCCTCAAGAAGGTGCTCAAGGAGATCAAGACCCGCGGCGACATCATCCTGTTCATCGACGAGCTGCACACGCTCGTCGGCGCGGGTGCCGCCGAAGGTGCCATCGACGCGGCCTCGATCCTGAAGCCGATGCTGGCCCGTGGCGAGCTGCAGACGATCGGTGCGACCACGCTCGAGGAGTACCGCAAGTACATCGAGAAGGATGCCGCGCTCGAGCGTCGTTTCCAGCCGATCCAGGTCGGCGAGCCGTCGCTCACGCACACCATCGAGATCCTCAAGGGCCTGCGGGACCGCTACGAGGCGCACCACCGCGTCTCGATCACGGACTCCGCGCTGGTCGCGGCCGCCACCCTGGCGGATCGCTACATCAACGACCGCTTCCTGCCGGACAAGGCGATCGACCTGATCGACGAGGCCGGCGCCCGGATGCGCATCCGCCGCATGACCGCTCCGCCGGACCTGCGCGAGTTCGACGAGAAGATCGCGAACGTGCGCCGGGACAAAGAGTCGGCCATAGACGCTCAGGACTTCGAGAAGGCGGCTCGCCTTCGCGACGAGGAGAAGACCCTCCTCGGCCAGAAGGGTGAGCGGGAGAAGCAGTGGAAGGACGGTGACCTGGACGTCGTCGCCGAAGTCGACGACGAGCAGATCGCCGAGGTCCTCGCCAACTGGACCGGTATCCCGGTGTTCAAGCTCACCGAGGAGGAGACCTCGCGTCTGCTCCGCATGGAGGACGAGCTGCACAAGCGGATCATCGGCCAGGAGGACGCCGTCAAGGCGGTTTCCCAGGCGATCCGCCGGACCCGTGCCGGTCTGAAGGACCCGAAGCGTCCGTCGGGCTCGTTCATCTTCGCCGGCCCCTCGGGTGTCGGTAAGACCGAGCTTTCCAAGGCGCTCGCGGGCTTCCTGTTCGGCGAGGACGACGCCCTGATCCAGATCGACATGGGCGAGTTCCACGACCGCTACACCGCTTCGCGGCTCTTCGGTGCCCCTCCGGGCTACGTGGGTTACGAAGAGGGCGGGCAGCTCACCGAGAAGGTGCGCCGCAAGCCGTTCTCCGTGGTCCTGTTCGACGAGATCGAGAAGGCCCACCAGGAGATCTACAACACGCTCCTGCAGGTCCTCGAGGACGGTCGCCTGACCGACGGTCAGGGCCGCACGGTCGACTTCAAGAACACCGTGCTCATCTTCACGTCCAACCTGGGCACCTCGGACATCTCCAAGTCCGTGAGCCTCGGGTTCTCGTCCGGTGGGGACACCGGCACGAAGTACGAGAAGATGAAGCAAAAGGTCAACGAGGAAATGAAGAAGCATTTCCGGCCTGAGTTCCTCAACCGGATCGACGACATCATCGTCTTCCACCAGCTCACCAAGGATCAGATCATCCAGATGGTGGACCTGATGGCGACGCGCGTCGAGACGCAGCTGAAGGCCAAGGACATGGAGCTCGAGCTGACCGACAAGGCGAAAGCCCTGCTGGCCAAGCGCGGGTTCGACCCGGTCCTCGGTGCCCGGCCGCTGCGTCGCACCATCCAGCGTGAGATCGAAGACCAGCTGTCCGAGAAGATCCTGTTCGGCGAGATCCAGCCGGGCCAGATCATCGTGGTCGACGTCGAAGGCTGGAGCGGTGTCGTCGAGGACAAGGACGACGAGGCGAAGTTCACCTTCCGTGGAGTGCCGAAGCCGACCGAGGTTCCGGACGCTCCGCCCGTCAGCATCGGCGCCGGCAAGGGCGACGAGTCGGGCGAGTCCGAGGTCGACGCGAGCTAGGCAGTAGCCGAAAACGAACTAAGGGCGGTTCCCCACACACGGGGAGCCGCCCTTATTCGTGCGCGTGAGACGATGCTGGGGAATGTCGTGGGGGCACCGCTTGAGGGGGCATTGGTTTGGACGTCTTGGCCGTGGATCTCGGCACGTCGACCACCGTCGCGACCCTTTCGGTTTCGGGCAGGGAAGCGGCTGTGCTCGAGGTCGACGGGTCGGTGACGATGTCTTCGGCGGTGTACGCCGAGCGCGACGGCACACTCGCCGTCGGCCGCGACGCGGAGCGCCGGGCCCGGCTGGACCCGAGCCGGTTCGAACCGAACCCCAAGCGCCGCATCGACGAGGGCACGCTGCTGCTCGGCGGCGACGTCGTGCCGGTGGCCAGCGCGTTCGCCGCGGTGCTGCGCCGCATCGGTGAGGAAGCCGAGCGGCAGCTGGGACATCCGATCGGCCAGCTGCGGATCTCGCACCCGGCGCGCTGGGGTGCCGGGCGTCAGGCCGTTCTGCGTCAGGCGGCGGGGCAAGCCGGGCTGGGCGGCGGGATGCCGGTACTGATCCCGGAGCCGGTCGCCGCGGCGGCGCACTACGCGGCCGGGATCCGCCTGACAGGGCCGATCGCCGTCTACGACCTCGGCGCGGGCACCTTCGATTGCGCGGTCGTCGGCGTCGGCGAGCGGGGATTCACCGTGCTCGCCGAGGCGGGCCTGCCGGATCTCGGCAGCCTGGACATCGACCGGGCGCTCCTGATGCACATCGGGCGCGAGGTGTCGCATTCCGAACCCTCGCGCTGGCAAGCCGTCCTGCGTCCCAAGACCGTTTCCGACCGCCGGATCCGCCGCGCGCTGCTGCAGGATGTGCGGGATGCCAAGGAAAGCCTGTCCCGGCACCCGCAGACCGAGGTGCCGATGCCGGAGCCGTTCCCGGACGTCCTGGTGACCCGGATCGAGCTGGAAGCCTTGGTACGGCCCGGTTTCCTGCGCAGCGCGGAGCTGTTCGCGGCGACGATCCACGCGGCGGGCGTCACTCCGCAGCGCCTCGGCGGGATCTATCTCGTCGGCGGGCCGAGCCGGATGCCGCTGCTGGCGAGCCTGCTGGCCAAACAACTGAGCGTCACCCCGACTACGCAGAATCAGCCCGAAAGCGCTGTGGCTTTCGGGCTGCACAAGGTGCCCGTGGGGGCGCCGCGATTCAGTGGAGTGCGCCCGCGGTGACGTGAAGGTCTTCTTCGACCGTCAGCGCGGTATCGACGAGCACGCCCAGCGCGTCAGCGCACTTGTCGATCGAGAGGCTTGGCGCGGCCGACCCCGCGGCGGCCACCTGCTCGGGGCTGTACGGGACGTGGACGAACCCACCGCGAATTCCGGGAAACTCGGTCGCCAGCAGATGCATGAGCCCGTAGAACACCTGATTGCAGACGAACGTGCCCGCCGTGTGGGACACCGACGCGGGGATGCCGGCTTCCCGAATCGCCGCCACGCAAGCTTTGACCGGCAGCGTCGAGAAATACCCGACCGGCCCGCCGGGCACCACCGGCACGTCGATGGGCTGAGCATCGGCATTGTCCGGGATCCGGGCGTCAGTGAGGTTCACCGCGACGCGCTCAGCAGTGACGTCCGGCCGCCCGCCGGCCTGACCCACGCAGACGACCAAATCCGGCTGGTGCAGCCCGATGGCCGTCCGCAACGTGGAGAGCGAAGTGGCGAACGCGCAGGGAAGTTCAACGGTGATCAAGGATGTACGTCGCTCCGCAAGCAGCGCGACTGCCTGCCAAGACGGATTGACCAGTTCGCCACCAAACGGCTCAAACCCGGTGAGAAGAACCTTCGCCATAACGCCAGGCTACTGGTGACGATGAGGTTGTGGAGGTTGGTGTGGTTACCTTCTCGGCCCGTTCCTGGCTTGGGTGCCCACGGCTTGCTGTCCCCACCTTGGTTCGTCCCGGCTTTGCCGTTGTATGAAGGGATCCTTCCTTGCGGTTTTTGGTATGAAGGGGCCCTTCATGGCGGTCCTGAGGTATGTCGCCATCACTGTGTTTTCGGCGGGTCTGCGCGCTGACGGTTTCGCGTCGCCAGGGCGTGACCAGGTGCGGAAGTCGCGGTTTGTAGCGCGGGCGCCCTGCCGCCGCGAAATCGTGGGCCTTCGGCCGAAAGAGGGCATGCGCTGTGGTTCTTTCGCCTGCCGCCCAATGGGATTACTGCGGTAGCGGGAGACTTGGCTGCGCTTACAACGCAACGAAGGCCACCATGAGGGCGTTTGAGTTCCCCATGGTGGCCTTCAGCGCGCAGGGCTTAGTTCAGGGTGATGGCTTGGGAGGGGCAGATTTCCTGGGCCTGCCGTACTGCCTTGCCGTCGGAATCGGCGGGTTCCGTGGCTAGGACTATCACTAGGCCGTCGTCGTTTTGGTCGAAGACGTCGGGCGCGGACAGGACGCATTGGCCCGCCCCGACGCACCGGTCGGTGTCGATGCTGATGCGCATGGTCGTCCCCTCACCACTTGACCGGCAGCGCGTGCAGGCCGAACAGCACGCCGTCGTACTTGAACGGCAGGTCCTCGATCGGCTCGGCGATCTCCAGGGTGGGAATCCGTTCGAACAGGGTTTGGTAGGCGATCTCCATCTCGGCCCGGACCAGGTTCTGCCCGAGGCATTGGTGCACGCCGTAGCCGAACGCGACGTGGTGGCGGGCGGCGCGGGCGGGGTCGAACTGGGCGGGGCAGCCGAACGCCTCGGCGTCGTGGTTGGCCGCGGCCACCAGTGGGACGATGCCCTCGCTGGCCTTGATGAGCTGACCGCCGATCTCGACGTCCTCGACCGCTACCCGGAGCGCGACCAGGTCGGCGACCGAGTGCAGCCGCAGGAGTTCCTCGACGATCCGTGCGTCGCCGATCCACTCCGGGTTCGACAGCAGTGTGACGACGCCGAGCGAGATGTTGTTCGCGGTGGTTTCGTGGCCGGCGATCAGCAGGAGCATCGCCACCCCGGACAGTTCCTGGGGCGTCATGGTGGCCGACGCCAGCAGCCTGCTGAGCAGGTCGTCGGCGGGCCGTTGCTGTTTGATCGTGATGAGCCGGGTGATGTAGCGCAGGATCTGCTTGCCCGCCGACTCACGTTCCTCGTCGGTCGAGGCGAAGCTGACCAGGACGCGGGTCTTGGCTTCGAAGAAGTCGTGGTCGACGTACGGGACACCCAGCAGCGCGGTGATCACCAGTGACGGCACGGGAAGCGCGAAGTCGGCGACGAGATCGGCCGTGTTCCCAGCGGCGAGCATGGCGTCGATCCGGCCGTCGACGACCCGCTGGATCTCCGGGCGCAGTTCCCTGATCTTGCGCACCGTGAACTCGGGGATCAGCGTCTTGCGGAACCGGCCGTGCTCCGGCGGATCCATGCCCACGAACCAGCCAGGGACCTGGTCCGGCGACGGCACACCGCCGGTGCGGCCGAAGTTCGGGAAGCCGTCGTGGGTCGGGTTCGAGCTGACGCGCCGGTCGGTGAGCACCGCGCGCACCTCCTCGTGCCGCGTCACCAGCCACACCGTCCGCCCGTCGGGCAGGGAGGTCCGCACCAGCCCTGGCCGTGCGCGGATCTCGGCGTATTCGGGCGGTGGGAAGGGGCAACCCGCCCGGCGACCCGGAAAGTCGACGATGTTCTCTTGGACGCTCGTCATTTCCCTGTTTCCCTAGTTCGTCGGTGCTCAGGAGCTGTGGAACTCGCGGATCTTCCCGCAGATGAAGTCCTGGTCGGCTTCGGTGAGCCCGGTGTGCGTGGGCAGGTAGAAGCCGTCCTCGCTGAACTTGCTGGCGTTCAGCGACGGCCAGTCGGGGTCGAGGTAACCGGGTTGCCTGCTCATCGGCTTGAAGAACAACCTGGTCTCGATCCCGGCCCCGGCAAGGAAAGCGCGCAGTTCGTCGCGGCGCTCGGCGCGGAGGTCGTACATCCACAGCACGTTCCTGGGCGGCATCAAGGTGATCCCGCTGATCCCGGCCAGTCCGTCGTCGTAGCGTTTCTCGATTCCCGTTCGCAGGGAAAGGATTTCGTCGAGCTGCTCGGTCTGCGCGAGCGCGACGGCGGCCTGCATGGCCGTCATACGGAAGTTGTAGCCGACCTTCTTGTGCAGGAAGGTGTGGTCCTTGTCGAACGCCATCGCGCGCAGATGCGCCATCTGGTCGGCGAGGTGACCGTCGTTGGTCACGCAGATCCCGCCCTCGCCCGAGGTAATGATCTTGTTGCCGAACAACGAGAAACACGCGATGTCGGCGACCGGGGGCACGCCGTGCGCCTCGGCGGAATCCTCGACGACCCGCAGGTTGTACTCGTAGGCCAGCGTCATGATCGCGTCCATGTCACAGCGCCGCCCGTAGATGTGGACGGGCAGGATGACCTTGGTGCGCGGGGTGATCTTGGCTTCGATGAGCGAGACGTCGATGTTGAGGTCGTCCCCGCAGTCGACGAAGA
>NZ_DASYMU010000184.1:0-27941 GCF_036008905.1 Amycolatopsis sp.
GTCCGCCATGACCTCCATGGCGCGCTTCTGCGACATCGGGCCTTCGGTCTTGACGATGTCGCGCAGCGTCCGGCCTTCGACGAACTCCATCACGATGTACGGCAGCGCGCCCTGTTCCGTCGACGCTTCACCGGTGTCGTACACCGCGACGATCGCCGGGTGGTTCAGCGCGGCCGCGTTCTGTGCTTCGCGGCGGAACCGTTCTTGGAACTGTGGATCCCGCGCCAGGTCCGCGCGCAGGATCTTGATGGCCACCTCGCGGCCCAGGCGCACATCGTGGCCGTGGTGGACCTCGGACATGCCTCCGTAGCCGAGCGTGTCGCCCAGTTCGTATCGGTTGGAGAGCAGTTGGGGTGTGCTCATCTCTGCGTGCCGTTCCATTCCGTCCAAGGTGTGTTCATCATGCCTTGTGAGCCGTAGTTCTCTGGTTGGCCCTGCGTTGTGTGGTCCGGTGGCCCGCCGCTCGGCGTGGCCGGCCGGGCGGACTGCTGCCCAGGGGGTCCTGCGGTGGGTGATGTAGTGGTTTGACGCTCGCTGGGCTGGTCTTCGTTGCCCGTACTCACCAGTTTCGCGATGACCAGGGCTCCGCCCACCACCAACGCGACCAGTATCACCGCGAGCAGCACCCACAGACCCGTGTGGTTGCGGCGCTGCGGAGGGGGCATGGGCATTATCCCGCCGCTGGGTAGGACCGGGTGCATCGCGGGGTGCGAAACCGGGCCGACCGGGGCCATCGGGTTGGGCATCGTGGTGTAACCACCGCGTGCCGCGACGCCGACCGGCAGCGGCAGCGGATGACCGGCCCTGACCGCGGCAACAGCGGCGGCGAACTCGCCACCGCTGTTGTAGCGCTGCCGCGGATCCTTGATCAAGGTCGCTTCGATCACCGCGCGGGCCGCGGGCGGGACATCCGGCGGCAGCGGCGGCGGCATGTCCCGGATATGCATCATCGCCACCGTCACCGCGTTTTCCGAGAGGAACGGCCGGTGCCCGGTGAGGCATTCGTAACCGCACACCGCGAGCGAGTAGACGTCGCTCGCGGGTTCGGCCGGACTGCCGAGCGCCTGCTCGGGGGCGATGTAGTGCGCGGTGCCCATCACCATGCCGTTGCGGGTCACCGGCGCGGCGTCGGCGGCCTTCGCGATGCCGAAGTCGGTGATCTTCACCTGGCCGGTCGGGGTCACCAGGATGTTGCCCGGTTTCACGTCGCGATGCACGAGTCCTTGTTCGTGCGCGGCCTGGAGACCGTTACCCGCCTGCTCCAGGATGTCGAGCGTGCGTTCGGCGGAGATCCGGCCCTCGCGGGCGAGGATGCCGGCCAGCGGGTCGCCCTCCACCAGTTCCATCACCAGGAACGCGATCGCGTGTTCTCCCGCGACCGTCTCGCCGTAGTCGTGGACCGCGGCGATACCGGGATGGTTCAGCGATGCCGTCATCCGCGCTTCGGTACGAAACCGGTGCAGGAACTCGGGATCATCGGACAGCTCGGCCTTGAGCACCTTCACCGCGACCGTGCGGTCGAGCCGGGTATCGCTCGCCTGCCAGACCTCGCCCATCCCTCCGACGGCGATCCGGCTGGTCAGTTTGTAGCGCTCGGCCAGTAGCTGACCGGAGGACAGCATTCGCTATCCACCCCCGACCAGCGCATTGATCGCGGCGCGCCCGATTTCCGCGGCGACCGTGCCGCCGGTGGCCTCGAGCCCGCGGTTACCACCGGACTCGACGATGACCGAGACCGCGATCTTCGGGTCCATCGCGGGGGCGAACCCGGTGTACCAGGCGTGCGGCGCGGTGTTCTTCGGGTCGCTGCCGTGCTCGGCGGTGCCCGTCTTCGAGGCGATCTGGACGTTCGCCTTCTTGCCGGCGCCCTTCGTGAAGCCCTCGGACGCGATCATCATGTCGCGCAGGATGGCGGCGTTCGACGAGGACAGCGCGGCGTCACCGGTCAGTTCCTCGGACTTGAAGTTCTCGATGGTCGACAGGTTCGGCGCGAGCAGCGCCTGGACCAGCTGCGGCCGCATCGCCATGCCGCCGTTGGCCACGGTCGCCGCGAGCAGGCAGTCCTGGAGCGGGGTCAGCCGGACGTCACGCTGGCCGATACCGCTCTGGTAGAGCGCGCCCTGTGAGTCCAGTGGGCCGAGGCTCGACGACGCGACCCGCATCGGCAGGGTGATGTCGTCCGCGCCGATACCGAAGTTCCGCGCGGTCGCGTTCAGCTTGTCCTTGCCGAGTTTGCCCGCGAATTCCGCGAACGGGACGTTGCACGAGTGCGCCAGCGCGTCCTTGAACGTGCTTCCCGCACACGGCGCGCCGCCGTAGTTCTCCAGCGAGGTCTGGGTGCCGGGCAGCTGGACGTTCGGCGCCGGGTTGATCGGGGTGTCCGGGCCGTTGCCGTCCTCGAGCGCCGCGGCGGCCGTGACCAGCTTGAACGTCGAGCCGGGCGGGTAGGTCTCCTGGATCCCGCGGTTCAGCATCGGGTTCTTCTTGTCGTTGACGAACCCCGTCCACGCCGTTTCCTGCTCTTTGCTGTCGTGCACGGCGAGCTGGTTCGGGTCGTAGGACGGCGTCGACACCATCGCGAGGATGTGGCCCGTCTTCGGGTCCATCGCGACGACGGAACCGGTGTAGCCGCGCTGCGTCATCAGGTTGTAGGCCGCCTGCTGCACGGCCGGGTTGATGGTCAGCTGGACGTTCCCGCCGCGCGGGTCCCGGCCGGTGATCATGTCCGAGAGCCGCCGGACGAACAGCCGCGGGTCGGAACCGTTGAGGATCTCGTCCTCGGCCCGGTCCATGCCGCCGGCGCCGTAGCGCACCGAGTAGAAACCGGTGACCGGCGCGTAGAGCGGGCCGTCCGAATAGGTACGGGTGAACCGGAACTTGTCGTTCGACGGCGAGACACCGGCCAGTACCTTGCCGTCCGCGGCGACGATCTGGCCGCGCTGCCGCGAGTACTCGTCGTAGAGCACCCGGGTGTTGAGCGAGTTGGTGCGGTAGGCGTCGGCCTTGACGACCTGGATGTAGGTCGCGTTGGCCAGCAGAAGGGTGACCATGACGAGCATGGCGACGCCGACCTTGCGCAGGGGTGTGTTCACTTGGGTCGCTCCACCAGCACCGTATGCGCTTCGGCCAGCGGCGCCTGCGGCTGTTGCGGCTTGGGCCGCGCGGCGGGACGCCGGGCCGCATCGGAAATCCTCAGCAGCAGCGCCACCAGGATGTAGTTGGCCAGCAGTGACGAACCGCCCTTGGACAGGAACGGCGCGGTGATGCCGGTTTCGGGGATCAGCTTCGTGACGCCGCCGACGACGACGAAGATCTGCATGACGACGGTGAACGCGAGCCCGCCGCCGAGCAGCTTGCCGAAGGTGTCCCGCACGGCCAGCGCGCTACGCATACCGCGCATCGCCAGCAGCAGGTACACCATCAAGATCGCGGCCAGCCCGATGAATCCGAGCTCTTCGCCGATCGCTGCCGTGATGAAGTCGGTGTTGGCCTCCGGCACCATCTCCGGCCGGCCCGCGCCGAGCCCGGTACCGCCGACACCGCCCGTGCCGAGGCCGAACAGCCCCTGCGCGAGCTGGTAGCCGCCGCCGGCGTCGTGATAGGTGGCGATCGGGTCCAGCCAGTTCGCCACGCGCTGCTGTACGTGCGTGAACAGCTTGAACGCGATGATCGCGCCCACGGCGAAGAAGCTCAGCCCGAGGACGACCCAGATGATCCGCTCGGTCGCGACGTAGAGCATCACCAGCGTGACGCTGAAGAACAGCAGCGAAGTACCGAGATCCTTTTCGAAGACCAGGACGCCGATGCAGCCGGCTGCGGCGATCAAGATCGGGCCGAGGTCGCGTGCCCGCGGCAGCTCGATCCCGACGACCTTCTTGCCGGCGACCATGAACAGGTCGCGTTTCGACACCAGGAAGGCGGCGAAGAAGATCATCAACAGGATCTTCGCGAACTCACCGGGCTGGATCGAGAACCCGCCGAGCTTGATCCACACCTTCGCGCCGTTGACCTCGGACAACGAGCTGGGCAGCACGGCCGGGAGCGCGAGCGCGACGATGCCGACGAGCCCGGCGGTGTAGCCGTAGCGCGTCAGCGTGCGGTGGTCCTTGACCAGGATCAGCACGGCGAGGAACAACCCCAGCGCGATCACCGTCCACAGGACCTGCTTCGGCGCGGCGGCCGAGAAGTTCGCGGAGTTGAGCGTGGCCCGTTCCGAAAGCGCCAGGTCGATCCGGTAGATCATCACCAGGCCCATGCCGTTGAGCAGCGCCACACACGGCAGGATCAGCGGATCCGCGTAGGGCGCCCAACGGCGGACGGCCAGGTGGGCCACGCCGAAAACCGCCAGGTACGACAGGCCGTACCAGATGATCGCGGCACTGAGCGCGTGATCCTGGTTCGCCTCGACCAGGACGAAGGCGACGGTGACGATGAACGCCGCCATCCCGAGCAGCAGGAGCTCGGTGTTGCGCCGCGTCGGGAGATCACGCGGGGGATTGGTGATGTACTGCTGGCTGGGTGACG
This sequence comes from Amycolatopsis sp., assembly GCF_036008905.1. GTDB lineage: Bacteria > Actinomycetota > Actinomycetes > Mycobacteriales > Pseudonocardiaceae > Amycolatopsis. Next base: position 4,525 of record NZ_DASYMU010000184.1, read on the forward strand.
CGTCCGCGACAGGCTGGGCCATTAGTTGCCGCCCCCCTGCGTGGGTGTCGAGCAGTCCCTCCCCGATGGCTGGCCCGAAGCCACGTCGGTCGACGTCGGCGGAACGGCCGTGTCCGACGAAGCAGGCGGCAACGGGCTGTCTGAGGTCGGAGGACCGCTCGGCTGCCCGGGAGGACATTCCGCGACCAGCTTGTGGCCGCGGAGGAACACGTCGATGTAGTTGCGGGCTTCGTCAAGGTTGTTGAGCTTGACGCCGTCTCGCACCGCCACGCGGGCGGCTTCCTGCAACTCGGGGACACGCAGTACGTCGCACACCGTGTCTTGGATACACGAACCCTGCTCTTGTCTGTGTAAGTCGACGCCGAGGATGCTGCCGGGCACGCCGCGGAAGATGACCACTTCCTGGTTCGCGCCCTCACCGACGTAGTACTGGCTCAGTACGAAGAACCGGGTCGTGATCGCCGCCGCGGCCAGCACGATCAGCACCACCAGCCCGCCGACGAGCCAGCGGAAGCGTTTGCGGCGCCGGGCCTTCGGGTCCTCGGGCGGAGGACCCTGCTCGACATGCTGCTGTGGCGGAGGCGCGGTGAGCGCCCTGGCACGGGCGGCGGGCGAGTTGCCCTGATGCCGCTCGTCCGAGCCGTCACCTGCGGCGCCGCCGACGATCGGGGCGTCGTCGCCGAAATCGACGTCGACCACGTCCGCGATGATCACCGTGACGTTGTCCGTGCCGCCGCCCTTGAGCGCCAGCTCGATCATCCTGTCCGCGCAGTCCTGCGGATCACGGATCTGGATCGCGTCGGCGAGCGTCTCGTCGCTGACCATGCCGGACAGGCCGTCCGAGCAGATCAGGTACCTGTCGCCCGCACGAGCTTCGCGGACGGTCAGGGTGGGCTCGACCTCATGCCCGGTCAGCGCCTTCAACAGCAGCGAGCGCTGCGGGTGAACGGCGGCTTCCTCGGGCGTGATGCGGCCCTGCTCGAGCAGTTCGTTGACGAAGCTGTCGTCCCGGGTGATCTGGGAGAAGACCCCGCCGCGGTACAGATACGCGCGGGAGTCACCCACATGCACGAGTCCGAGGCGTGAGCCCGAGAACAGGACGGCGGTGAGGGTGGTGCCCATGCCGTCCAGGTCGGGGTCCTGTGAGACCAGTTCGGCGATAGCGCCGTTACCGTTGCCGACCGCTTCGCGCAGTTGCGCGAGGAGGTCGTCACCCGGCTCGTCGTCATCGAGGGGGGCAAGGGAAGCGATGACCACCTTGCTGGCGACTTCACCGGCGGCATGACCACCCATGCCATCGGCGAGCGCGAGCAGGCGGGGACCCGCGTACACGGAGTCCTGGTTGCTAGAACGAACCAGGCCACGGTCGCTTCGGGCCGCATAGCGGAGGACGAGAGTCATGGGCGAAGCTCGATCACCGTCTTGCCGATTCGGATGGGGACCCCGAGCGGTACTCGGAGGGGTGCAGTGACCTTAGCCCGGTCGAGGTAAGTGCCGTTCGTCGAGCCCAGATCTTCGACGTACCAGTCCTCACCGCGCAGGGCGATCCGGGCGTGACGGGTCGACGCGTAGTCGTCGTCAAGCACCAGGGTCGAGTCGTCGGCGCGGCCGATCAGGATCGGCCTGCCGTCCAACGCGATCCTCGTCCCCGACAGCGCCCCGTGGGTCACGATGAGCTGCTGCGGGGACTTACCGCTGGCTCGCGGCTTCTTCTCCTTGTTGCGGCGAAAGCCCGGGATCGCGACGCGAAGACCGGATGCGGCGTAGAGATCCGAGCGCACCACACGCAAGGCGGCGAACACGAAGAGCCAGAGCAGCACGAGAAACCCTGCTCTGGTGAGTTGAACGACCAGCTCTGGCACTTGTTGTGTCAGCTCCCGACTCTTCCCGCACACCTGCGACGCCGGTTCGTCGCAGGTCCCCCCGCACGCCAATTCTGCGGGACAGTCTCAAACGCCTCCGAGTCAGCCCTGCGTCCGGAATACCAACGACGAATGACCAACCCGGATGACATCGCCGTCCGCCAACTGCCAGGTCTGCACCGGAGTGCCGTTGACCGTGCTCCCGTTGGTCGAACCGATGTCCGCCAGCGTGGCACTCTGGCCGTCCCAGGTGATCTCCAGGTGCCGGCGAGAGACGCCGGTGTCCGGAAGCCTGAAGTCCGCGTCCTGGCCACGGCCGACGACGTTACTGCCCTGCTTGAGGGAGTAGGTCCGGTTCGAGCCGTCGTCGAGCTGCAGACTCGCCGCGAGCTGACGATTCCCGCCAGGAGCGGCGGGAGGCGCGTAGCTCTGCTGCGCGGCCGGCTGGCCGTACTGGTCGTAACCGGGCTGAGCAGGCTGGCCGCCGTACTGGTCGTAACCAGGCTGCGCGGCCGGCTGGCCACCGTACTGGTCGTAACCGGGCTGCGCGGGCGGCTGACCGTACTGGTCGTAACCAGGCTGGGCCGGAGGCTGCTGGTAGCCCTGGTCGTAACCAGGCTGCTGCTGGCCGCCGTACTGGTCATAGCCCGGCTGAGCGGGCTGCTGGCCGTACTGGTCGTACCCCGGCTGCGCCGGTGGCTGGCCATAGCTCTGGTCATAGCCCGGCTGCGCGGCCGGTTGCCCGTACTGGTCGTAACCGGGCTGCGCCGGCTGCTGGCCGCCGTACTGGTCGTAACCCGGCTGGCCGCCCTGCTGCTGCTGGCCATAGCCCTGGTCATAGCCAGGTTGCGCGGGCTGCTGCTGGCCGTAGCCGTACTGACCTTGCTGGCCGTACGGGTCTCCCTGGTCGTATTGGCCGTAGCCGGGGGGCTGGCTCATTGCTGGGTCTCCTGCGTTGCTGGGTCGTGCTGACCGTCCAGAGCTGCCGGCGTCGTGCGGTTTGACGTCGGGATCGACGGATGAGCGGGTCTTGAACTGTCCAGTATGCAGCGCCTCGTTGCGCTCGAGCGAGACTACGACGTCACCATAGGTGTCCCAGCCGTGCTCGGCGAGATGTTCCGCAACCGCTTCTGCGAGCACTCCGGTGATGCGCTGCTCGCCACCGGCCATGCGGTCATGATCAGCCTCCCCCAACGACACGATGTAGTGGTTAGGGGCAAGCTGCCGACCACCAGCCAGCTCACGAACGTTGTCCTCACTTTCCCGCTCAAGCGCCAGCGCAACTTCTTGCGTGACGACGTTGCCACCGAACATCCGCGCGAAGGTATTGCCCACGAGACCTTCAAGGCGCCGATCGAAACGCTCAACGCGGCCCACCTGGACAAGCCTCCTCACAGTGTGTCGTTCCTCTTGGATCCTATCCGGGTCCGGACATCTGGACACTGCCCCCGGCGAAACCCGTTCGGTTGGCCTGCTACGCTCCTCTAGCTGTCGAAGTTACTAAGTTACTCGGGCGAGTGGCGGAATGGCAGACGCGCACGGTTCAGGTCCGTGTGTCCGAAAGGACGTGAGGGTTCAACTCCCTTCTCGCCCACAGTGTTCGAAGCCCCTCACCGCTGGCGCGATGGGGGGCTTCTCCCGTTGGGAAGGTCGTCCTTTGTCTTGGGGGCCGAGACCCCAAACCCCCACGGTGCGTCATGTCACTGCTGGCGAGCGTGGTGAGCTGGGGGTTTGATCATCTTCAGCTTTCAGCGAAGAAGGGCGATTTGCCTAGGGCGCCGTTCCAGTCCGCGGGCGCCTGGATCTGGTTGGTGCCGGTGACGATGTGGTGGGCGGGGACATCTTTGGTGACGGTGGCACCGGCGCAGATGTAGGAGCCCTCGCCGATGTTGACGCCGCCGATGATGGTGGCTCCCCAGCCGACGAAGACGTTGTCAGCCAGAATCGGGGCAGGCTCTTCAGCCTCTTCTGCGTCCCAGTTCAGCGTCGGGTTCAGTTGGCGGTGGGTCAGACTGCCGAAGACTCGGCAGTTGTTACCCATTTGGCTTTTTTCGCAGATCAGGGTGCCGCCGATGATGCAGTTGTCGCCGATGGTGACTTTGGCGCCCACTGAGGCGCGATGGGTGAGCAGCACGTTCTTGCCCAGGGTGACACCGCCTTCGACCATGCAATACGCGTCAATGATCGAGCCTTCGCCGATGTGGGATTCTTCGCCGATGACGCAGAAATGGCCTATGTCACAGCGCTCGCCGACGAAGGTTGGTCGATTCAGTCGCGTCCACTCACCTTCCTGGAGAGCGCGGTATGAGACACCGATTTGCGTGGTCGAGGCGATCTGCGCGGTGGGTGAGACCAGGGGCGCAACGGAGCTCAAGATGGTGGTCCTTTGGAAGCGGCACGCCGGGATTGGAACTTGCGACAGTGGCGAGATTCGCGATCCTAGGGATCAGATGAGACGGTCATCACACCGGGGCCTAGGACAGTCAGTGGGGTGGCCATTCGTAGAGGACGGTGGCTGGGTTGGTGAGGTCTGGGGACGGGGTCGCGTGGTCGAAGACCTGGACCCGCATGAGTAGGCCGAAGTTTTTGGCGTTGCCGAAGCGTGAGGCGAGGTGTTCGTAGTTTTTGAAGCCGACAACTGCATCGGTAAGGCAGCGAACTGCGCCGTAAACGCCTCGGGTGAAGATGCCGTTGCACATGGTCAGGGTCCGTGAGACGTTCGCCGGATTCGGAGTGCGGGCGAAAAGGCCCACGTCCTCGACGAGCACATCGTTGTCGAAGGTCGCGTAGAACCGGCGTTCAGGATCTTCGGTGAGCTCGAACCTGCCGCCGTCGGCGTCGTCCGATTGGCGCACTGGGAAATGTGCTTGCTTGGGGAGGAAGCGGCTGGCGGTGTTCAGGCCGACTCCGCCGAGCACGACCAGATGACTTTGCAGGTCGTCCGAGGTCAGTCGTGGAGCCAACTCGAAGCGGACGTCCGAGGTTGGGTTCAGGGTGCGGATGTGGCCGAAGAGTTCGACCATCGAGTCGATGTCGGCGTAGGCCGAAAGCTGCATGTAGTTGTAGTCGGCCGCCGACGCGAACCTTGTCCTGTCCTCCGGTAGGAGTTCGCCGCAGACGATCAGGATCGGAGCGCCGTCGGGGAATTGCCAGAAGGACGGGAGTACCGGGTTCTCGCTCGGCGCACTGACGCCGGTCGCGGCCTCGTGCAGGCGGTAAAGCTCCCGGGCCAGTTTGTCGCGCTTGGTGCGTTCGTTCTCGGTCAACTCGTCGAGGTCGAGCAGTCCTGCGGTGAGGGAACGTTTGGTGGCGAAGAAGGTCGCGTAGTCGTCGAGTCGCGTCAGTGTCGGGATCTTGGGCGCGGTGTGGCTTTCCCACATCGAGATGCTGGGTACGCCGACGCCCAAGGCGTTGGCCAGCGTCTTTTGCGTAATCGTCTCGTGGGGCCAGTGGTCCGCGCGCAGTTGGCGAAGCCGTCGCGAGAGCTCAGTTGACGCGTTCGTGAAACTCAACGCCTGAACCATGTTCAACTCCTGCGAGGTTCAGTGAAATTCACCGAACTTCACCAAATTGGTGAAGATCAGCGCATCCAAGCATCAATCGTGACCAGATGCAAGATCTGGCCCAAAAATGACCGTTGACCAGCGTACCGTTCCGGACTTAACCTGAAGGTGAGGTTCACCAGAAAAGAGAAACTTCACTAAAGCGGTGAAGTTCAACTCCAAGGATTGACCTCGCTGACGATTTTGGTTTCGGGAAGGCAGACACCCCCGGACATCGTTTAGCCGCGAGCCGGGGGCGACTGCACTCGGTGATGAACTCCGTCACGAACTCCGCATCACGGGCATTGCAGTGCCCTCTTCTAAGGAGCTCGCCATGTTCACGATAGCCCCGGCGGCAGCGGTCTTCAACGATCTTTCGGCCGCGCCCTCACCCGTTTCCATGGTGGCACCGAGCCTGCTCATCGGTGTCGCCGTCGCCCTGCTCGCAGTGGTCGCGGTCCTTACCCGCATGGTCAAAGGCCTGGTCGACACCATGTCGTCGATGATGGGCCCGCTCTTCAAGGCCTTGGGTGTCCTGGTGATGATCATCGTCTTGTTGATGACGGTGACGTTCGTCGGCGCGGGCAGTGAGCTCGCGCCGCCGACGCAAAGTCTCACTTCTGATCCGATTGTCTTCGCGGACGAGTGAGCCCGGTGGGCGGTCGCCGGAGCGACTGCCCACCGGGCTCGGTGGAGATGTGTTTTAGCTGACGCCGACGAGGTCGACGACGAAGACGAGGGTTTCGCCCGGCTTGATGACGCCGCCGGCGCCGCGGTCGCCGTAGGCGAGGTGCGGCGGGATGACGAGCTTGCGGCGGCCGCCGACCTTCATGCCGGCGACGCCCTGGTCCCAGCCGGGGATGACCTGGCCGCGGCCGAGGCCGAACTGCAGCGGTTCGCCGCGGTTCCAGGAGGAGTCGAATTCGGCGCCGGTGGAGAAGGACACGCCGACGTAGTGCACGGATACGGGGTTGCCGGCCTGTGCCTCGGCGCCGTCGCCCACGCTGAGATCGGTGATCTCGAGGTCTGCGGGCGGTGCGCCTTCGGGGCGGTCGACTTCAGGCTTTTCCAAGGTCATGTCGACACGGTACCTACAGGTGCTCACTCTCCGCAGGGTGAGCACCACCGGTATTACTCCATCGAGGCGGTACAAACGCGAATACTCTTCACAATTGACGTACTCGTCGGTAGCGTGCGCTACGTCACTCCACTTCGACGGGAGTCTTGGGCATGCAACGACGCATTCGCGCTTTGACGACGATGGCGGCACTGGGCTTGGGGGTCGCTGTCCTTCAGGTTCCGGCGGCCACTGCTGTCCAGGAAGCGGCCGCGGCGGCCGACGACTACTGCGTGGGGCAGTGCAACGACATTTTGCCGCCGGGGGAGAACGGCAACGCGACGGTCGCCGAGATCCTGGCCAACAAGGTGCTCGGTCTCCGTCCGGCGCACGCGGCCGATCAGCTCGGCAAGTACGCGGCCCTTCCGTCGGGCTACCGCGGGTTGACCACCGACAAGATCGGCCAGTTCTTCAACGACTCGTCGTTCGGCGTGCCTGCCGGCCAGGTCGAAAGTGTGATCACGCCGCGTGCGGACGTGACGATCACGCGCGACAAGGCGACCGGGGTGCCGCATATCCAGGGCACCACTCGATCGGGGACCGAATTCGGCGCCGGTTATGCCGCGGCGCAGGATCGGCTGTGGCTGATGGACGTCATGCGCCACGTCGGCCGCGGGCAGCTGTCGCCGTTCGCCGGTGGCGCGCCCGGTAACCGTGAGCTCGAGCAGCAGTTCTTCGCCGCGGCTCCTTATACCGAGCAGGAACTGCAGGCGCAGGTCGACAAGATGGCCGCTTCCGGGCCGCGCGGGCAGCAGGGATTCGCCGACGCGCAGGCGTACGTCGAGGGCATCAACAAGTACATCATCGAGTCGAAGAACGGCCGCTACTTCCCTGGCGAGTACGTCTTGACCGGGCATGTCGACGCGATCACCAACGCCGGCACCATCGAGCCGTTCAAGCTCACCGACCTCGTCGTGCTCGCGTCCGTGGTCGGCGCGCAGTTCGGCGCCGGGGGCGGGGGCGAGGTGCAGAACGCCGTCGCGAAGCTCGCCATGCAGGAGCGCTACGGCGTCGAGCAGGGCGAAAAGGTGTGGCAGAGCCTGCGTTCGGAGGACGACCCCGAGGCCGTCAAGACGCTGCACGACGGTCAGACCTTCGACTACGGCAAGACTCCCGCGAACCCGCAGGGCCTCGCGATGCCGGACAAGGGCTCGGTCACCAACCAGCAGCTCGTGTTCGACCCGACCGGTTCCGGCGCCTCGGCTCAGGTCGCCGCGCAGCCCACGACGACGGAGACCTCGCCGACCAACGCCGACGGCACGCCGAACCTCGAAGCCGCGCGCGGAATGTTCAACGAGGGCGTGCTCCCGGACAACCTGCTCAGCGAAAAGCACGGCATGTCCAACGCACTCGTCGTGTCCGGCGCCAAGACGGCGAGCGGACATCCGGTGTCGGTCTTCGGCCCGCAGACGGGTTACTTCGCCCCTCAGTTGCTGATGCTCCAGGAACTCCAGGGCCCCGGCATCAGCGCGCGCGGCGCGTCCTTCGCGGGCATCAGCTTCTACGTCCTGCTCGGCCGCGGCCAGGATTACGCCTGGAGCGCGACTTCCTCCGCGCAGGACATCATCGACACCTACGCGCTCGAGCTCTGCGACCCGAGCGGCGCCCCGGCGACGAAGGATTCCAACTACTACCGCTTCCGCGGCCAGTGCCTGCCGATGGAAACCGTCGAGCGCAAGAACGCGTGGACGCCGTCCGTCGCCGACTCGACGCCCGCGGGTTCGTACACGTTGCGCAGTTATCGCACCAAATACGGCCCGGTGACGAACCGTGCCACGGTCGCCGGGAAGCCGGTCGCGTATGCGGCACTGCGGTCGACCTACCAGCACGAGATCGACTCGCTGCTGGGCTTCCAAGAGTTCAACGACCCGACGTTCATCCATTCGGCGCAGGACTTCCAGCGCGCGGCGCAGGACGTCAACTTCGCCTTCAACTGGTTCTACGCCGACTCGAAGGACATCGCCTACTACAACTCCGGCGCCAACCCGGCTCGTCCGTCCACTGTGGACCCGGCCATGCCGCTCAAGGCCGACGCGGGTCTCGACTGGCAGGGCTGGAACCCCACCGGCAACGTCGCGAACTACACGCCGCCGGCGCAGCACCCGCAGTCGGTCAACCAGGACTACTACATCAGCTGGAACAACGCCCAGGCCAAGGGTTACGCCTCCGGCGGCGCCGACAAGTCGTCCGTGCACCGCGGTGACCTGCTCGACAGCCGGGTCAAGCAGTTGATCTCCAGCGGCACCAAGGTGACCCGGACGAACCTGAGCCAGGCGATGGCGGACGCGGCGCTGGCCGACCTGCGCACCGAGAAGGTCCTGCCCGAGTTGCTGCGCGTGATCGACAAGGCGCCGGTCACCGGTGGCGATACCATCAGCGCCGTCGCGAAGCTGCGCGACTGGCTCACTCACGGCGGGCAGCGCGCGGAGACGACTCCGGGCAGCAAGGCGTACTCCTACGCCGACGCGATCCGGATCATGGACGCCTGGTGGCCGCAGCTGATCAACGCGGAGTTCAAGCCGGGCATGGGCGACGCGGCGTTCACCGCGATGACCGGGGTCCTGCAGATCAACGAGACGCCGTCGGGCTGGCAGCAGGAGGTGCCGGGCAAGCACGTCGGCCAGCCGCATTCGGGTTCGTCGTACCAGCACGGCTGGTGGGGTTTCGTGCACAAGGACGTGCGCGCGATCCTCGGAGACCCGGTCGCCGGGCCGCTCGGCGCGAAGTTCTGTGGCGGCGGCGTTCTCACGCAGTGCCGCCAGGTGTTGCTCGACTCGCTGACCGCGGCCGCCGCGCAGCCAGCGACGGCGATCTACCCCGGTGACGCCGATTGCTCCGCGGGTGACCAGTGGTGCGCCGACAGCATCATCCAGCGTCCGCTGGGCGGGATCACCCACGACAAGATCAGCACACAGAACCGCCCGACGTTCCAGCAGGTCGTCGAGTTCCCGGCCAAGCGTGGTGACAACATCGCCAATCTCGCCGCTGTCAAGTCCGTGGCGGCGACCAGTTACGAGCGCGGGATCTACAACTCGCCGCCCGCCAACGCGGTGGACGGCAACCCGTCGACGCGCTGGGCGAGCGACTGGAACGACAACCAGTCGATCACCGTGGATCTCGGCACGGTCCAGCGCGTCTCGCGGGTGATCTTGACCTGGGAAGCGGCCTACGGCAAGGCGTACCAGGTCCAGGTTTCCACCGACGGCGTCACCTGGACCAACGCTGTGTCCATAACGGACGGTGACGGTGGTCTGGACAATGTCCCGTTCGCCGCGGCGAACGCCCGCTTCGTGCGGATGGCGGGCGTCCAGCGCGGCACTAACCACGGTTACTCGCTGTATGAGTTCCAGGTCTACTCGAACTGAGGAGACAGGTTGTTCTCCTGAAAGAAATCGTCGCTGGTGGCAGACCCCGTTCCGGTGATTCCCTTTCGGTGACTCGACCCGCTGACCTGTTTTCGCTCGACCAACAATTACGCGGCGTGGGTGGCCGATCCGGACCGGGTTGGTGAGCTACTGGCCACAGCCGGGTTGCCGGGGCGCTGATGGGCGTTACCGTGACGCGGTGGACGAGAACAAGTGGTCACCGCGTACGCGGGCTGTCGCGGCAGGACGCCCGCAAGGGCCTGGAGAACCGCTGAACGTGCCGATCGTGCCCGCGAGCACGTTCGGCGCGGGCGGCGATCGCGCGTACTCCCGTGAGGACGGGACGCCGACCTGGGAGGCGTTGGAGGAAGCCGTCGGGTCGCTCGAAGGCGGCTACGCGACGGCGTTCGCTTCGGGGATCGCGACGCTCGCCGCTGTCGTCGACATCCTGCCGGTGGGCGCGAAAGTCGCGGTGCCGACGTTCAGTTACGCCGGTAGCCGTGGCGTGCTCGCGCATGCCCACCGCAGCGGGCGGCTGATCGTGTCCGAACTCGACCCGGGCGACACCGACGCGTGGATCGACGCGGCGGCCACAGTGGACCTTTTGTGGCTGGAATCGCCGACGAACCCGACGCTCGACATCATCGACATCAAGGCGATCGCGGCCGCCGCGAGCACACAACCGCACGCGCCCAAAGTTGTCGTGGACAACACTTTCGCGACGCCACTGGGTCAGCAGCCGTTGTCAATGGGTGCGGCCATAGTTGTCCACAGCGCGACAAAACTGATCGGCGGGCACAGCGATCTGTTGCTCGGATTGACCGTGACGGCCGACGAAGGATTGGCCAAGGCGTTGCGTGACGCGCGGACTCGCGGCGGTGCGACCCCCGGCGCGCTGGAGGCATGGCTGGGGTTGCGTGGACTTCGGACGCTGCACGTGCGGCTGGCCGAACAGTCGCGCTCCGCGGCTCTGCTGGCGTCACGCCTAGCCGAACATCATTCGGTCGTCAAGGTCCGTTATCCGGGCGAGGGCGTCATGATCGCGTTCGAGCTGCCCGACGCCGAGCAGGCGGATCGGGTGTGCGCGGCGCTTACGCTGATCAGGAGCGCGACGAGTCTCGGCGGGGTGGAAAGCCTTGTGGAGCGCCGTGCTTGGCTGGCGGGCGACGCGCACGTTCCCGCAGGGTTGATTCGATTCAGTGTGGGCCTTGAAGATCCCGAAGATCTGTGGACGGATCTCCTCGAAGCCTTGGGTTGAGGTACTGGGTTGACACCCGCGTCCGGGAAAAGTCCGCTATTTCCGCTCGAACGGTCCCGGTGATTTTTACCCACACCCAGATAACGGAAGTGTATCGGCGAGCAACCTTTCTCCAATACGGTGAATTCGGACAGTTTCCTTGGATCGGTTGTAGTCCATTAGCGAAAAGGGACCCTGCTTTTCGGGTCGCTACGCGAGTGCGGCATGATCTGCGCGCATCACCCACAAGTGGGACCCCCATTTGGGCTGATCGCGCAGAGCCATTGAAGACAGCCTTTGAAAACTGTTGATCACCGTGTGTCTCGATGAATCTTGGAGTTCGTCTTGAGAAAACCTCTGGGTCGCCTGGCCATCGCCGTCCTCGCCAGCATCGCCATCCCCCTCGCCGTTGCCCCCGTCGCGCTGGCTTCGGCCCCCGCGCTGGCGACTTCGTCGGCCGTCAAGTCCTTCAAGGACAACGCCGCGACCGGCATCGACCTCCCCAACGGCTTCGGCATCCTTCGGATCGCCTCCGTCACGGGCCTGCCGTCGCAGATCAAGTCCGCCCACTTCGACGTGGTCGAGAAGGCCTTCCAGGCTGAGGAAGACGGCCGCTACTGGGACGTCAAGGTCAAGCTGAAGGACGGTCACTCGTTCAAGAAGGGTGACGTCAAGGCGTCCTGGCACTGCCCGGGCAAGGGTCACAACCCGCCGAAGACGTCCTCGAGCAAGCCGACGACGTCGAGCAGTGAGCCGACGAAGACCTCGGAGCCGACCAAGACTCCTGAGCCGACCAAGACTCCTGAGCCCACCAAGACCCCGGAGCCGACGAAGACGCCGACCAGCACCGAGGTTCCGGTCACCTCGACCACCACCGCGCCCGGCGGCGGCGACGTCGTCGACTGCCCCGTGCGTCCGGCTCCGGCCCCGGCCCCGGCCGGTGGCGCCACTCCGGTCACCGCGCCGGTCCAGGTTCCGTTCGCCCCCACCGGTGGCGTCGAGACCGGCTTCGGCTACCTCGCGGGCTGATCAAAATGTCCGTGTCACTTCGTAAGCTCGGCGGAGTAGTCGTTTCCGCCGTGCTGCTCACCCTCACCCTGACCGGATGCAGCTCCGACGAGCCCGCCGCTCAAGGGCTTCCTCAGGACGCTCCGGCCACCGTGCAGGCGGACGACGTGCCGATCAGCGAGCCGTTCGACGGGCTCCGGCCCACTCGGGTGCGCGTGCCGAAGATCGACGCGGACTCCGACCTGCTCGCCGTCGCGGTGAACGGGGAAGGCCAGATCGCCGTCCCGAGCGCGAACAAGCCGATGCAGGCTGCCTGGTACCGGCTTTCGCCGGTGCCGGGTGCGGTCGGACCGGCGATCCTGCTCGGTCACGTCGACGGCAACGAACAGCCGGGCATCTTCGCCCAGCTGGACAAGCTCGTGAAGGGCGACGAGATCATCGTCGACCGGAGCGACGGCCAGGTGCTCAAGTTCAAGGTGGACCGCAAAACCCAGCTCCCGAAGGAACAGTTCCCGACGGACGCGGTCTACGGCAACACCGACAAGCCCGAGTTGCGCCTGATCACCTGTGGCGGTGCGTTCGACCACGCCGCCCACAGCTACAAGGACAACGTCGTGGTGTACGCGAACCTGGTCAGCGTCTAGACCGGTAGCAAGAGCGTTTCATCGGCGCCCCGGGACTTCTTCAGTCCCGGGGCGCCGATGTCATCGGGGGACAACCTGATGTCTTTTCGATATCGCGGGCAACCTGTGGCCGGCTTCGGACGTGATGCCAAAGTCACCTGTTCAGGGTGGCCGCATGGGAAATGTGACGGGGTGGGCATCACCGTGCGTCGTTGAACGCAGTGGGGAGATCGCCTTGAAGAACACGATGGGCAGACTTGCGGGCGCAGTGTCCGTCTGTGCCCTGATCACGCTGACGGTCGCGTCTGCCGCGACGGCTCAGACCACGGAGCCCACGCCGACGTCCGAGGTCACCACGTCCCCGACGTCCCCGCCGACGACCGTGCCGACGAGCACGCCCACCGCGACTTCCACGACCCGGCCGGAAGATCCGCACGTCGACGGGGACGTCATCTTCGCCTACATCGGACATAGCCAGGGGATGTTGTGGATTGTTTGCGCGGCCGGTAAACCGCAGAACCTGGTCTCTCCCGATATCGATGTCTCCGGGGGTCTGTACCCGGAGACAGCTGATCACCACTGGGGCATGACCTTCTTTCTGCCCAGTGGGATCCCGATCGACGACATCCGGCTGAGCTTCACCTGTGGCGGCAAGCGGTACGGGGACGTGCCGGTGCCGGTCCCCGGTGGCACCGTCACTCCTGGTAACGACACCGGCAAGGCGCAGGTCAAGCAGGTGCCCAAAGGCGGAGTCGAAACCGGCTTCGGCGGTACCGCCGATATCGGTTGAGTAGTGGGCAGACTCGCGGGCGCAGTGCTCGCCTGCGCCCTGATCACACGGACCGTCGCGCCTGCCGCGTCGCCTCAGCCCACTGATCCCACGCCGACGTCGGAGGTCACCGAGACCTCCGTGCCGACCGAGCCGCCGACGCCGACCTCGTCTTCGGTGCCGGACCCGAAGCCCATCGAGCAGACTCACAGGACACGACCTAGCCGACGCCGGCGCTCTGGTACGGGAAACCGGCCGGGGCGCCGGCGTCGTTGTCGACCCACTTCCGCATGCCCGCGTCGCAGACGGCGTAGCCCCAGTTGATCAGCTGCTGCTGGACGTCGGCGTGGGTCTTCGTCAGGCGGGTGGCCTTTTCGGCCAGCAGCTTGGTCTTTTCGACCGGCGCGGGCAGCGTGTCGGTCAGTTCGAAGTTCGAGATGTCGCTGTAGCTGCCCCAGTAGGTCCCGGCGAAGTCCTTGTTCTTGTAGGACTTCAGGAGCGCGCCAGTGCGGAACTCACGCACCTGGTTGTCGATGATGTCGAGCACGCGCATGAGCTGACTCGGCCAGCTGCGTTTGACGTTTTGCTTCCGCTGCATGTGTTTCCCGGCGTCGCTGACCAGCACGGTCGCGCACCGGCCTTCGACGGGGTCGAGACCGAGGTTGTCGTAGACGCCCGCGTCGCTGAGCACGATCTTCTTGTCAGTGCCCGGTGCCAGCGGATCGGGGATGACCACCGGCGACATGATCGGCGGGAACGCCGAAGACGCGGCGACGGCGGTGGCGAGCGGGATCTGCCCGTTCGACCCGGATTGGAACCACCACAGGGTGCCGTCCTGGAGGTTCGTCGCGGTGAACACGAAATTCGGGCCGGTCGGATCGAGTTGTCCCAGGGTCATGTCGCCGTAGAGGTGCTTCGCGTACGCGTCCGCGAGTTCCTCACCGACACTGCGCCACGGCTTCACCATGCCGCGCAACATCGCCGGGACGTCGACGCGGGTGCCGGCCAGCTTCCGGATCGGCACGACGACCTCTTCGGTGAAGTTTTCGGCCACCCCGCCGGAAAACCTCAGCTTCGGCCACGCCTTCGCGAGCGCTCCCGCGGCGATCGAACCACCCGAGACGCTGGAGACGTAGTCGAGCTTGCGCAGCCAGCCGATCTCGTTGAGTCGCCACAACGCGCCGGTGTGGAACAGCATCGCGCGGTAGCCGCCGCCGGACAGGCAGAGCCCGACTCCCTTGCGCTGCACCGAAGGTTCGCTCACGACGTCGTCCAGCCCGTTCATCCTACTGAGTGTAGTCGGGTGGCCGTCCCGCTTGCGCAGAGTTACCGAAGGTCTGCCTTTTCGTGCAGGGCCTAGATGTCGAGCAGGGGGTGGAGAAGCACGCGCTCGCACTCGGGGACGTACTCGGCGTAGTTGTCGTAGAGCGCGCGCCTGGCCAGTCGCGCCGCGAGTTCGCCGTCGGCGTCGCGGATCGCTTGCAGCACTTCGCCGTGGTGGGCGAGCCAGGTCCGCATGAGCGCGTCCTGGTCGCCGGCGTGCGAGAGCCTTTCTTCGATCTGTTCCAGGACAACACCACGGACGACTTCGAGGCACACCACGAGCAGCGGATTCCCCGCCGCACGGGCGATCGCCTCGTGGAACGCGACGTCCGCGCGGCTGAACTCGGCGTACCCGAGTGAGGTGCCCGCATGCATCGCGGCGAGGGCGGCTTCGAGTTCGGCGAGATGTTCCTCGGTGCGCAGCTTCGCGGCGAGCAGATGCGCCGAGCCGTCGAGCGCCATCCGGAACTGCAACAACTCCGCGAGACTCAGGTGATCCGCGCGCGTGAGGCGGTGCATCGACTTGTGCAGCGCCGCGGGCGACGCCGCGAGCACTTCGGGCCCGCGTGGGTCGCCGGGCTTCGAGCGGATCAGGCCGGCCGCTTGCAGAACCCGGAGCGCCTCACGGATCGTCGACCGGCTGACGGCGAACTGCGTCATCAGCTCGCGCTCGCTCGGCAACCGTTCTCCGGCCTTCAAAGTGCCACTGAACACGGCTTCTTCGATCTGCTGGACGACCCGCTCGTACGCGCGGACTGTGGCGACCGGCTCGAATCTCACCTGAGCGGCACCCCCTTGACCACGACGTCCAGTAGTGCGAACCTCTGGGTTACTGGTCCGACCAGCATACCGTCCTGGAGGCGAGATGCGAAGGCTTCACGTCACGGCGCTAGCGCTGCTGCTCGTGGTCTCGGGCTGCTCGGCCGGCTCCAGCGCCACCGTCAGCAGCGATCCGAACTCGCTTTCCGTCGGTTTCACCGCCGAGCCCGCGAACTTCGACTTCACCGGCACGGACGGCACGGCCATCCCGCAAGCCTTGCTCTACAACGTCTACGAAGGCCTGGTCAAGCTCGACGAGAACGGCAAGATCGTGCCGCTGCTCGCGAGCTCGTGGACGGTCAGCGCGGATCGCAAGACCTACGACTTCCAGCTTCAACCCGGCGCCAAGTTCAGCAACGGCGCGCCCTTCACCGCCGACGACGTCAAGTTCTCCCTACTGCGGGTGAAGACCGACTGGAAGATCTCGATCAAGTCCAAAATGGATGTCGTCGAGCGCGTGGACGTCGTCGATCCGACCCACGCGCGCGTGACGCTGAGCAAGCCGAGCAACAACTGGCTGTTCGACCTGACCACCCGCCTCGGCGCGATGTTCAGTCCGACCGGCGTCGCGGACCTGGCGAACACGCCCATCGGCACCGGCCCGTACGTCGTGGCGCAGCGCCGCCGCGGCGATTCGATCGTGCTGCGCGAAAACCCGGGCTATTGGGGCAAAAAGCCCGTCTACTCCACGGTGTACCTGAAGTACATCAAGGATCCGACGGCGTTGAACAACGCGCTGCTGAGCAACGGCATCGACGTCATCTCCACGATCACCGCCCCGGATTCGATCCCGCAGTTCGAGAACGACAACCGCTTCAACGTCGTTCAGGGCACCACGAACAGCGAGGTGACGCTGGCGTTCAACGACGCGAAGGCGCCGCTCAACGACGTCCGTGTGCGGCAGGCGCTGACGTACGCGATCGACCGGAAAGCGTTGCTGGACACGGCTTGGGCCGGCCGCGGGACGTTGATCGGCAGTATGGTCCCGCCGACCGATCCCTGGTACGAGGACCTTTCCCAGGCGTACCCGTTCGACCCGGCGCGCGCGAAGGCGTTGCTCGCCGAGGCCGGGCAGACGAATCTCTCGCTGCGGCTGCGCATTCCGAACCTGCCTTACTCGGTGTCGGCCGCGCAGGTCGTCGGCTCGCAGCTGGCGGACGTCGGCGTGAAGGTGACGATCGAGCCGCTCGACTTCCCGGCGGTGTGGCTCAAACAGGTTTTCACCGACCACGACTTCGACCTGTCGATCATCCAGCACGTCGAAGCGCGGGACATCACGACGTTCGGCAATCCGAAGTACTACTGGGGCTACGACAATCCGAAGGTGAAGGAGCTGCTCGCGCAGGCGGACAGCGGCTCGACCGACGAGCAGATCGTCAAGATGCGTGAGGTGGCGAAGACGCTCAACGCCGATGCCGCAGCGGACTGGTTGTTCCTGTTTCCCAACGTGATCGTCGCGAAGACCAAGGTCACCGGGCTCAGCCAGAACCAGGTCAGCGAGTCGTTCGATCTCACGGGCTTGGGGCGAGTATGACAGCGACGCGAAGCGTCTCCGTTGAGGGTGGTGGTGGGAGACGGGTGGGCATGACGTTGAGAGTGGTCAGGCGGCTGGCGATCCTCATCGCGAGTGTGTTCGTCGCGTCGATCGTGGTGTTCGTGTTCATGGCCGTGCTGCCCGGCGATCCGGCGCAGGTCGCGCTCGGCGTCAACGCGACCCCTGAGCTCGTCGCGAAGACCCGTGCCGACTTCGGTATCGACAGGCCGCTGGTCACCCAGTATTTCGACTGGATGGGCGGGGTTCTGCACGGCGACTTCGGCCGTTCGTACGTGACACGCGAAGCCATCGGTCCACAGCTCATCGACAGGCTCGGCGTGACGCTGTGGCTCGTCGGCGCGGGCATGGTGGTGGCGTTGGTGATCGCGCTCCCGCTGGGCACACTCGCCGCTGTCCGGCACAAGAAAGCCAGTGGTACGGCGATTTCCGGCCTCTCACAGGTCGGGGTGGCGATCCCGGCGTTCATCGCGGCGATCCTGCTGGTGCAGGTGTTCGCGGTGCAGTGGCGCTGGCTGCCGTCGGGCGGCTGGACCCCGCCGAACCAGGACGCGGGCGAGTGGATCCGCGGTCTCATCCTCCCGGCGCTGTCGCTCGGCCTCGTGCAGGGCGCGGTGCTCACGCGATATGTCCGGTCTTCGGTGCTCGACACGCTCGGCCAGGACTACTTGCGCACGGCGAGATCCAAGGGATTGCGGCCGTACCAGGCGTTGTTCCGGCACGGCCTGCGCAACGCGGCCGTTCCGGTGGTGACCGTGCTCGGGCTCCAACTCGCGACGCTGCTGATCGGCGCTGTCGTCGTCGAGCGCGTGTTCGTGTTGCCGGGGCTGGGCAGCATGCTGCTCGACTCGGTCGCGGCGCGCGATCTGCTGAGCGTGCAAGGGATCGTGCTCGTCCTGGTGGTGGGGGTGCTGCTGGTGAACTTCGTGGTGGACGTCCTCTACACCGTGCTCGACCCGAGACTGCGGGGGTCCTGATGCAGACACGCACCCGGAATGTGAATGTCACTGTCGGCTCGGCGCTGATCGGCTTGGTCGTGCTCGCGGCACTCGTCTCGTTCTTCTGGACGCCGCATGATCCGGAAAAGGTCAACGCGGCTGTTCGGCTGCTCGGCCCGACCGGTGACTACGTCTTCGGCACCGACAGGTTCGGCCGCGATGTGGCCAGCCAGATCATGGTCGGCGCGCGGACGACGTTGTATGTCGGCGTGGTCGCGGTCGGGATCGCCGCGGTGATCGGGACTCCGCTCGGCATTTTCGCGGGCATGTCGAAACGCTGGCTCGGCGAGTTCGTCATGCGTGGCAACGACCTCGTGCTCGCGTTTCCCGCGCTGCTGCTGGCGATCATGTTCGGTGCGGTCTACGGCGCCAGCACGCTGACGGCGATGATCGCGATCGGTCTCGCGACCGTGCCTTCGTTCGCCCGCATCGCGCGCTCCGGGACCTTGCAGGTGATGAGCAGCGAGTACGTGCTGGCCGCGCGATCCGGTGGGCGGTCGCGGCTGAACATCGCGCTGCGGCACGTGCTGCCGAACATCTCGGGACTGCTGATCGTGCAGGCGTCGGTGTCGTTCGCGATCGCCGTGCTCGCTGAAGCCGCGCTGTCGTTCCTCGGTTTCGGGACGGCTCCGCCGACACCGTCCTGGGGGCGGATGTTGCAGGAATCCCAAGAACTCCTGACCTTGGAACCCCGCCTCGCGCTGATCCCCGGTATCGCCATCGCACTCGCCGTGCTCGGTTTCAACCTCCTCGGCGACGGCCTGCGCGACCGTTTCGATCCCAGACTGGCGGTTCGATCATGACAGCGACGCGAAGCGTCTCCGTTGAGGGTGGTGGAGGGAGACGGGCGGGCGTGACTCTGGTCATCGAAGGTCTCGGAGTTTCCGATCTGGTGCGAGACGTGTCGTTCGAGGTCGGCACGGGCGAGCGTGTCGGGCTGATCGGGGAGTCCGGGTCGGGCAAGTCGTTGACGGCGTTGTCGATCATGGGCCTGCTGCCCGACGAACTGCGCGCGTCCGGCTCGGTCAAGCTCAAGGGCCGTGAGCTGCTCGGCGCGTCCGAGCGAGAGCTGTCCCGCTTGCGCGGCAACGAAATGTCCATGGTCTTTCAGGAGCCGATGACCGCGCTCAACCCGGCGATGCGCGTCGGCCGCCAGGTCGCCGAGCCGATGTCCATCCACGGCACGCGGCGCGATCACCAGTCAGCCGCCGCCGAACTGCTGGACTCGGTGGGCCTGCCGAGCGACGCCGTCCGCGCGTATCCGCATCAGCTGTCCGGCGGGCAGCGGCAACGCGTGGTGCTCGCGATGGCGCTGGCCAACGATCCCGCGCTGCTGATCTGCGACGAGCCGACCACCGCGCTGGACGTCACCGTGCAGGCGCGGATCCTCGACCTGATCCTCAGCGGCACCCGGCAACGCGAGACGTCGTTGCTGTTCATCACGCACGACCTCGCCGTGGTGGCGTCAGTGTGCGAACGGGTTTTGGTGATGCTCGACGGCGAGATCGTCGAGGCCGGGAGCACACGCGAAGTCCTGACAGCGCCGAAACACGAGTACACGCAACGGCTTCTCAAGGCTTCGGACCTGGAGGTGTCATGAGCGCGTTGATCGAGGTCCGCGATCTGGAACGCCGCTACTCCCGGCGAGACGTGCACGCGCTGCGCGGGGTTTCGTTCGACGTCGAGCCGGGGCAGCGGTTCGGGATCGTCGGCGAGTCGGGGTCCGGAAAGTCCACTTTGGTCAGATTGCTGGCCGGGTTGGATCAGCCGACTTCCGGCTCGATCAGGTTCCGCGGCCAGCGTGTCGACGGTGTGCCCGAGCGGAAACTGAAGTTCCTGCGCTCGGAGTTGCAGATCGTGTTCCAGGATCCGATGGGTTCGCTCGACCCCCGGATGCGGGTGCGCGACATCATTTGTGAGCCGCTCGGCCGGGTCGATCGTGAGCGGGTCGCCGAGTTGCTCGACGCCGTCGGGCTACCGGCGGACGCGGGGGACCGGTACCCGCACCAGTTCTCCGGCGGGCAGCGTCAGCGCATTTCGATCGCGCGTGCGCTGGCGCCGCGGCCGAGTGTGCTCGTGGCGGACGAGCCGGTCAGCGCGCTGGACGTCTCCGTACGCGCGCAGATCCTGGACCTGCTGGCGGATCTGGTCGACCGGTTCGAGCTGACGATGGTGTTCGTGTCGCACGATCTCGGTGTGGTGCGGCACGTCTGCGACACCGTCGCCGTGATGCGCCAGGGTGAGATCGTCGAGCTCGGTGCCGTCGAGCAGGTCTACGACCAGCCCGCGCACGAGTACACCCGAGAGCTGATCGCGGCCGCGCCGAGCCTTCGCGCCGCGCTCGCCAAGCTGACGGAAGGCGCCTGATGTACCCCGCTGGATTGCCGATCGGTCCGGGTTGGACAGCCACAAAGGACAGCCGGCCGGTCACCTTTCCCTTCGACGGCACACTCGTCGCGGACGCGCCCGTCGGGACACCGGAGCTCGCGCGTCGAGCGCTGGACGAAGCCGTCGGTGTCGCCCGCGAGGTCGCCGATCTGCCGTCGCGCACGCGCCGGACGTTGCTCAACAACGTGAGCCTCGCGATCCGGGCTAACCAAGAGGAGTTCGAACAGCTGCTGGTCACGGAGACCGGCAAGCCGCTGGTCGACTGCCGCGTCGAGGTCGCGCGCACGATCGTCACTTGGGAAGCGGCGGCCGAAGAGGTTTCGCGGCTGCACGGCGAAACCGTCCCGCTCGACCTGTTGCCGTCCGGTGATGGGCTCGTCGGGTTCTGGACGCGCAAGCCGATCGGTGTGGTCGTCGGCATCGCCGGGTTCAACTACCCGCTGCTGCTCGCGTCGCACAAGATCGCGCCCGCCATCGCCGCGGGCTGCCCGGTGGTGTGCAAACCCGCACCACAGACCCCGCTCGCGACGCTGTGGCTGGTCCACCTCGTGCGGGAGGCCGCGGCGGAACTCGGCGCGCCGGCCGCGATGGTCCAGCTCGTCACCGGGGACGCCGAGGTCGGGTCCTCTTTGGTCACCGACCGCCGGATCGGCGCGGTGTCGTTCACCGGCTCGGCCGCGGTCGGGCACCGGATCGCCCGCGATGCCGCACCCACCAAGACGTTGCTGGAGCTGGGGTCGAACGCGGCGCTCGTCGTCGCCGAAGACGCCGATGTGGACGCTGCCGCCGACGCCGTGCTGCGCGGCGGGTTCTACGCGTCCGGGCAGGCCTGTATTTCGGTACAGCGCGTGCTCGTCGTCGAGTCGGTGGTGGAGGATTTCACCGAGCGCTTGCTGGCCAGGCTCGACGAGGTGACCGTTGGCGACCCACGCGAGGAGACCACTCGCGTGTCGGCGTTGATCGACGAACGGTCCACCGAGCGAGTGATCAACTGGGTCGACAAAGCGATATCCGCCGGTGCTCGCCTGGTCGGCGGGGGTATGGACGGCCCGGTCATCCGGCCGACAGTGCTCCTCGACGTGCCCGACGGCGTCGACTGCTGGGACGAGGAGATCTTCGGCCCGGTCGTCTGCGTGCGCACGGTGTCCGATGTGGACACGGCGTTCGACCAGGTCAACGCCTCCCGCTACGGCTTGCACGCCAGCGTCTTCAGTACTTCCCTCAAGACCGCGTTCCGTGCGCTCGATCGGCTCGACGTCGGCGGTGTGGTGGTCAACGAGGTGCCCGGGTTCCGGTCCGACACCATGCCTTACGGCGGCGTGAAGGACTCCGGAGTCGGGCGGGAAGGGCCGCGGTTCGCGGTCGAAGAACTCACGGTGACCAGGATGGCGGTGCTGCGTCCATGAAAAGCGTGTCCATGAAAAGCTACGAAACACTCTTCCGGCTCGACGGCAAACGAGCTGTAGTGCTCGGCGCGGGCAGCGGCATCGGCCGCGAGTCGGCGCTCGCGTTGGCCGCGCACGGCGCTTCGGTGGTCTGCGCGGATCGGAACCTCGAGTCCGCCAAGGAAACCGCCGCGCAGATCGGCGGCGAGGTCTACGAGATCGACCTCCTCCAAACCGGCGCCGCCCAGCGTGCGGCCGCCGAACTCGGTGAGATCGACGTCGTCGTGCTCACTGCCGCGACCAACGTCCGCAAGCGTTTGCTCGACTACTCCCGCGAGGAATTCGACCGCGTGATCGCGTTGAACCTCGGCGCCACCTTCGAGGT
This sequence comes from Amycolatopsis sp., assembly GCF_036008905.1. GTDB lineage: Bacteria > Actinomycetota > Actinomycetes > Mycobacteriales > Pseudonocardiaceae > Amycolatopsis. The sequence continues at coordinate 26,898 of NZ_DASYMU010000184.1, forward strand.
CGTCCGCGCGTTCGGCGCGGGCATGGTCGAACGCCGTCGCGGCAGCATCATCGGCTTCTCGTCGATCCGCGGGACCACTGTGGAGCCGGGGCAAGGCCCTTACGCGGCCACAAAAGCGGGCCTGGTGCAGCTGTTCCGCACCGCGGCCGCCGAGTTCGGCCCGGCCGGTGTGCGGGTCAACGCCATCGCGCCCGGAGTCGTCGAGACGCCGTTGACAGCGCAGATCAAGGCGAACCCCGAGTGGTACCAGGCCTACGCCGCCAAGGGCGCGCTCGGCCGCTGGGCGCGCGCCGACGAACTGGCCGGAGCGGTCGTGTTCCTCGCCTCCGAGGCCGCGAGTTTCGTGACCGGCGCGGTGCTGCCCGTCGACGGCGGCTGGACCGCGGTCGACGGCCGCTTCGAGCCCCCAGCCTCCTGAACGAGTGAAGGATCGTCATGACCGACCTGCCTGACCTGACCGCCGTCGAGCTCGTCGCGCGGTACCGCGACCGCACGCTGTCACCCGTCGAGGTGACGGAGGCCGTTCTCGCGCGCATCGAGGACCGCGAGAACGAGCTCCACGCGCTCTACGCGTACGACCCGGCGAGCGCGCGTAGCGAGGCGAAGGCGTCCGAGGCGCGTTGGCACGACGGCGAGCCGCTCGGCCCGATCGACGGCGTCCCGCTGACGCTCAAGGAGAACATCGCCACCCGCGGCACCCCCGTGCCGTTGGGGACCGCGGCCACCACACTCGTCCCGGCGCCCGCCGACGCCCCGGCCGCCGCTCGTGTCCGCGAGTCCGGCGGCGTGCTGCTCGCGAAGACGACCTTGCCGGACTACGGGATGCTCACCTCCGGCCTGTCGAGTTTCCACCCGGCGTCCCGCAATCCCTGGGACACCACCCGTACCCCGGGCGGGTCGAGCGCCGGTGCCGCCGCCGCGGCCGCCGCCGGGTACTTCGGGTTCTCCGCCCGGTCGTACGGGAACATCGTCGGGTCGAACAACGACCTGCGGGTCGGGGTGATCGGCTTCAAGAGCCGCGGCAACAGCCACATCGACGCGTTC
>NZ_DASYMU010000185.1:0-45815 GCF_036008905.1 Amycolatopsis sp.
CTGGCCGAACTCCGCCTGACCACGCTCGAAGGCCGGGCGCAGGTCATGCTCGACTCCGGCGGCCACCACGCGATCGTCGACGAGCTGTCCGCGCTCGCGCGGGAACATCCACTGCGCGAAGGGATCCACGGCCTCCTGCTGCTGGCGCTCTACCGCGGCGGCCGCCGCGAGGACGCGCTCGACCTCTACCGCCGGATCAGCGCCACCACGATCGAAAGCCTCGGCACCGAACCGGGTCCCGCCCTGCGTGAGCTGCATGAACAGATCCAGGCCGACGACCCGGCGCTCGGCCGGACGCACGAGCGGGCCGGTGGTGCGGCGAAGCCGGTGCCCATCGTCTCCAGGCCCCGTCCCGCCCGGCCGCCGATCTTCGCCGGTCGGGCGAACGAGACGGCCGTTCTCCGGACCGCGGTGGAAAACCTGCGGAGCAGAACCGGACATTCACTCTGGATCGAGGGCGAACCGGGCATCGGCAAGTCCGCGCTGCTCGCCGAAGGTCTCGCCGAGACACCCGGTTGTCAGCTGGCATGGGCGTCGGCCGACGAGCTGGGACAGCGTTTTCCGCTGCGCGTGATCCTCGATTGTCTTGACGTCACAGCCCATTCCGCCGATCCTCGCCGCGCCGAACTGGCCTCGGTGTCACGCAAGACGGAGAACGACCCGAGCGACGAAGCGATGCTGACGGCTGTCGGTGGCGTGCTGCGGCTGGTCACCGAGCTGTGTGCCGAGGGCCCGCTGATCCTCGTCGCCGACGAGCTGCAGTGGGCGGACCCGGCGAGCCTGGTCGTCTGGCAGCACCTGTCCCGCGAAACGAGCAGGCTGCCGCTGCTGCTGATCGGCGCGTGCCGTCCGGTGCCACGCCGTCCCGAGCTGGAGCGCCTGCGCGCCGGGCTGGCGGAGGCCGGGACGGACGTGCTCGCCCTCGAACCGCTGTCCGAAGCGGCCGTGCGCGAGCTGATCACCGGGATCGTCGGTTCCTCCCCCGGCGCCGCACTGCTCGGTTTCGGTGCGAGCGCGGCCGGAAACCCCTTGTATGTCAGGGAAATCGTCGAGACGCTGACCCGGGAAGGCACCATCGACGACGCCGGTCCGGCGATGCCGGCCACGCTGGTCTCCGTGGTCGCCCACCATCTCAACTTCCTGTCCGGCCGGACCCGGGACGTGCTGCGGTGGGCCACGCTCTTCGGTGAGGACTTCAGCGCGGGCGATCTCGGCGCGGCAGTGGGGAAACCGCCCGGTGAGCTGGCCGAGATGATCGGCGAGGCCCGCGCCGCCGGGGTGTTCGTCGAGTCGCACGGCAGGCTCGCGTTCCGGCATCCACTGATCCGGCGCGCGCTGTACGACAAGACCCCGGCCGCCATCCGGATCGCGCTGCACCGGCAGCTCGCGGAAGCACTGGCCAACGCCGGCGCCCCCGCGGACAGGGTCGCCGAGCAGCTGACGACAGCGGCGGTGCCGGTGGATCCGTGGGTCCGTGACTGGGTTCTCGCGGAGATCAGCTCGCTCGCGACCCGCGCACCGGTCGCCGCGCTGAACCTGCTGCGCCGGACGATCGCGTCTTCGGTCGCTTCGGGCGACGTCAAGGAAACGCTGACGGCGACGTCGGCCCGGCTGATGTTCTGGCTGGGCCGTGAGCCCGAATCCGAGGCGAGTTACGTCGTCGCGAGGACGACCGACAGCGAGCGCGCCGCCGAGATGCAGTGGATCCTCGCCTACATCCACTACCGCCGCGGTGATCTCACCAAGGCCATCAGCGGCATCCAGGAAGCCTTACGGGACAACGAGATCCCGGAGATCTGGCGGGAGCGGCACAAGTCGCTGCTGTCGATGGTCCTGCCGGCGGGGTCGCTGCTCGCGATCTTCCTGGCCGGTGGGCAGCAGGCCGACGCCGAGCCCCTCGAACGTGAGGACACCCTCGGCCGCGTGCTGGAAGCCGTGTCGGAGGTGCCGAAGCTCGCGACCCTGCACCGGCTCCTGTTCGACGACACGATGTCCACCATGCGTGGCCTGGACCGGCTCGACGCCACGCTGAACACCGTGCGCCAGCCCACGATCCCCGACGTCCAGCCGGAGCCGCGGCCGGATCCGGCCGAGTCGTACTGGCAGGGCCGCTGGGACGACGTCCTCGCCGAGCTCGACACCGCGATCCGCAACGGACCGGCGATCGCCTCCTATGTACTGGGGCCGCCGGGTTCGCTGCGGCTCATCCACGGTGTCGCCGCGCTCATCGCCGGGCACCGCGGCGGGCCCGAAGAAGCGCAGGCACATCTGCGCGCGGCGCAGGACCAGCCGATCGCGCACCCGTCCGACACCGGCGGCCTCGACTTCGTGCTCGCGGCGAGCGCGCTCGTCGCCGAGCAACGGGATCGGCCGCAGGAAGCGCTCGACCTGCTGGCGACCATGCTCGAACCGGATTACGCCGCTGTGGCGAACCGGTTCCGCTGGTTGCCGGGGCTGGTGCGCCTCGCGATGGACCTGGGCGAGCGCGGCAGGGCCAGATTTGCGACACTGCTTTGCGAGCGGTCACCAGGTCACGAGACCGTCGCGCTGCGTTGCCGGGCTTTGCTCGACCGCGATCCGGAGCCGATGCTCCTGGCCGCCGAGCGGTACAGGTCCGGTGGCGACAGGCTGGAATTCGCTCAGACGATGGAGGACGCGGCCGTGCTGCTCGCCGGGAAAGACCGATTGGCCGAGGCCACCGCCACCTTCCGCACGGCACTCGTGTCCTACGACGGAATGGGCGCCGCCTGGGACGTCCGGCGCGCCGAGCGGCGCATGCGGCAGTTCGTTCTTCCCCCCGGTCCCCGAAGCCGTGGCTGACACCGGACTCCGGGTCGAGGTACTGGGTCCGCTTCGCGCTTGGCTCGGCGAAGAGGAACTGACGCTCGGCCCGGCGCGTCAACGTGCGGTGTTCGCGGCACTCGCGGCCCGCGAAGGACGGCCCGTTTCCCGTGGTGAGCTGATCAACGCGGTCTGGGGCGAGTCAGCCCCCGCGAGCGCCGAAGGCAGTGTTCACACCTACATTTCCGGGCTGCGACGGCGGATGGATCCCGAGCGGTCGCGCTGGACGTCGGGCGGTGTGCTGCTCTCCGAACCGGCCGGGTACGTACTGCGGCTCGCGCCGGACGGCCTGGACCTGCATGTCTTCACCGAGTTACAGGACAAGGCGCAGCGGCAACTCGCCGATGGTGACCACGGCGGCGCGCTGGAGTCGTTCGACTCGGCGTTGGCGCTGTGGCGCGGCGAAGCCTTCTCCGGGGTGCCCGGTCCCTTCGCCGAGCAGCAGCGGGAGCGGCTCGGCGAACTCCGGGTGGAGTGCGTCGAAAACCGCGCTTCGACCGTGCTGAAACTGGGCGGGCACGCGGAACTGGTCGCCGAGCTCGCCGTTCTGGTGCAGGAGCACCCGTTGCGGGAATCGCTGTGGGAGTCGCTGATGATCGCGCTCTACCGCAGCGGCCGTCCCGCCGAGGCGCTCGAAGGCTTCCAGCACCTGCGCAACATCCTCGTCGAGGAGCTCGGGATCGAGCCGGGGATCGCGGTACGCAAGGTGCACCAGCAGATCCTCACCAACGACCCCGAACTGGACGCCGCCGCGCCGCCACCGCAGGCCGAACTGTTGTCCGTGGTACCGCCGCAGGTGACCCGCGCCCTGCAGGACACCGCGCGTCGCGGCCCGTTTTTGGGGCGGGCAAAGGAAACCCTGCGGCTCGGTAAACTCGTGACCGACGTCGTCGCCGGGCGTGGCCGGTCGGCGTGGATCGAGGGCGAGCCCGGGATCGGGAAGTCCGAACTGCTCACGGTGGCGCTCGCCGACGCCGGGAAGCTCGGCTGCCAGGTGGCCTGGGCGGCCGCGGACGAGCTGGGCCAACGATTTCCGCTGCAGGTGATCCTGGAGTGTCTCGGCCTCGAACAGCCAGACGAGGAACGTCCCCATCGCGGATCGACCGACTCCGACCCGGTGCTCGCGGTCGTCGACCAGCTGCTCGCACATGTCGACGAGCTGTGCGCCCGCGCTCCGCTGCTGCTGGTGATCGACGATCTGCAATGGGCCGACGACGCCAGTGTCCTTATGTGGCACCGGCTTTCGGCCGCGACCCGGCAGCTTCCGCTGTTGCTGGTGGCCGCCTCACGACCGGCACCGAACCGGATCGAGCTCGCTCAACTGCGTCGCGGGGTGGAGGCGCGGGACGACGTCGTGCTGCTGCTGACCCCACTGACCATTGTGGACACCGAGGAGCTGGTCGGCGAGATCTTCGGCGCGGCACCCGGTCCGGGTTTGCAGGCACTGGCGGCACGCGCGTCCGGAAACCCGTTGTACCTCAGGGAAGTCATGAACGCGCTCGTGCGCGAGAACGCCGTCGACGTCGCCGACGGGGTCGCCGACATCCGTGGGTCCGCGCTGTACGAAGCACCGGAGTCGCTCGTCGCGGCGGTGAGCGGGACGTTGGACTTCCTCTCCGCGACCACCACCGAAGCGCTGCGCTGGGCGGCGTTGCTGGGGATGGAATTCGCCGTCGCGGAGGTGTCCGCGGCGATGGGCAAATCGCCATCGGAGCTGCTGGACGCGTTCGAAGAAGCGGTGGCGGCCAACGTGATCATCGAGGCAGGGACCCAGCTGGCGTTTCGCCATCCGCTGCTGCGGCACGCCCTGTACGACGACATCGACGAGCCGACCCGCGCGACCTGGCACCGGCTCGCCGCCGAAGCGCTGGCGGGCATCGGCGTCCCGGTCGAACGCGTCGCCGAACAGCTGGTGGCGATGGGGATCGACGGCGATCCTTGGGTCATGGCCTGGCTCGTCGACCACCATGACACCCTCGCCAACCGCGCACCGCTGATCGCGGTGGACCTGCTGGACCGGGTGCTGGCGAACTGCCCGCCGAACGACTCGCGCCGCGAAGTCCTGCTCGTGGCACTGGTACTGGTGCTCTATCGGCTCGACCGGGACCCGGAGGACCTCGCGCGACAGGCCTTGGCAATCGCTGTCGACCCGGATCGGGTGGCCGAGATGCGCCATATCCTCGCCGCGATGCTGCACCGCCGAGGCGAAGTCGAGGCCGCGGTGGAAATGCTCGAGCCCAACGACGGCCCGGACACGCCCAAGCTGTGGCGGCAACGCCGGCGCTGGCTGCTGGCGAACTTCCGCCGCGGCGACCTGACCGATCTCGACGCGGCCATCACCGGTGCGCACGACGCGTTCAAGTCGGCGCTGGTCTCCGGTGAGCTGTACCCGGTCGGGCATTCGCTGCAGACGTTGTGGCTGGTCAACTCGATCCGCCGCGACCACAGAACCGCCCTCTATTACATCGACCGCGCGCTCACCGTGTTGAAGGACGCCGGTGAGCTCGCCGACCTGCGCTTCGACCTGCTCGACAACCGGATGTTCAGCCTGCAGAACCTCGACAGGCTGCACGAAGCCGAGGGATCGCTCCGCTCGGCGCGTGAACTCGCGGCCGAATACTCGCTGCCGCACGGGCTTCAGGTGTCCGCGGCCGTGCAGCACTACTGGCAGGGCCGGTGGGACGAGGCGCTCGTCGAGCTCGACACGGTGACCGAGGACGGCCCGGCGATCACCTTCCACGGCCTGCGTGAACCCGGTGCCGCGGCTCTGCTGCTGCACGGTGTCGCCGCGCTGATCTCGGGCCGCCGCGACAACCGGGTCGACGCGGATTCGCATCTGGACGCCGCCGAGAGCTACCTGCCGGTGACCGACGCCGAACGGGAGAGCTTCGACTTCCTGCTGGTGGCGCAGTCGCTGGCCGCCGAACGCGACGGCGAACCTGGCAAAGCGATCGACCTGCTCGCACCGATCCTCGACCCGACGTACGCGCAGATGATGTTGCGGCACCAGTGGTTGCCGGATCTGACCCGGCTCGCCGCCGGCAACGGCGACCTCGACACGGCGGCGAAAGCGCTTGCGGTGTGCGAAGAAGAGGCCACGAAGGAGATCGTCCCGGCCAGGGCGCATGCCGCGGCCGCGCGCTGCCGGGCGCTGCTCGACGGCGACCCGGGCGGGATGCTGGTAGTGGCCGAGCACTACCGCCGCGTCGGCCGGCGGCTGGAAATGGCTTCGGCGCTCGAAGACGCGGCCGTGCTGCTGGCCAGGAACGACAGGCTCATCGAGGCCAAGGCCAGATTCGACGCGGCCGTCGAGGAGTTCGCCGGGGTGTCGGCGTCCTGGGACATCCGCCGCGCCGAAAACCGGTTGCGGGAGTTCGGGATCTCCCGGCGGCTCGGCTCCGGCGACGGTGCTTACGCGGCGGGCTGGGCGTCACTTTCCCCGGTGGAGGCGGAAATCGCCAAGCTGGTGGCGGTGGGCCGGTCCAACCCGGACATCGCGCGGGAGCTGCGGCTGCCGCGCCGGACCGTGCAGGCCCACGTCGCCCGCGTGCTCGGAAAGCTGGGCGCCAACTCGCGGATCGGCATCGTCGACGAAGTCCGGAAACAGCTGGACGACACCGCGCTCACCGGGTGACACGCTGATCCGGACACACATGACGGAGTTAGATCATTCCGGCACGCATGGCGTAAGCCACCGCGTGCGGCCGGTTCCGGAGCTTCAGCCGGCTGGTGAGGGCGTAGATGACGTTCTTGACCGTGCGCTCGGAGTAGCAGAGCTTGTCCGCGATCTCGGCGGTGTCCCAGCCGTCGGCCATCAGGCGCAGGACGTCGATCTCGCGCGGGGTCAGGCCGGCGGCGTTGAGGCCGCGCGGGGCGAGGACTTCGTGCTGGAGGCGCTGGACGTGTTCGAGGAGCTCGCCGAGCAGGTCGGCCGGCATCACGCCGCGGCCTGCCGCGGCGGAAAGCACGCTGCCGACCAGCTTGTCACCGGTGGCGGCCGCACGGGAAAGCACCGCGACGACCCGGCATTCGACCGCCGTCAGCAGGTCGGCTTCCTTGAGTTCGTTGGTCACCAGGACCTTGGGCACGACCACCTCGGTGCCGAAGCCCTTCAGCAGGGAAACGACCTTGGGGGTGATCCGGTCGATGGCGACGACGAGGACGTCGTGCTCGGTCAGGTCCTCTGGCGGCACCACGATCAGCTCTGGCCGCGTCCCCAGATAACTGGTGAGGCCGGCCAACGTGATCGGGTCGGAAGCCTGCACGGCGACGCGAACGCGTTCCATCGTTACCTCCTGTACTCGTTTACTCACCGATATAGTGCGTGACCGGACTTCACGATGTCTCTACGCGCCAATCGTCGAAAATGTAGAAGATCATTCAGGTATGCCGACCACAGGCGGCTTGCCAGGCTGCATATCCCTGGCACGGTTGTCTACAAAAGCTGCCAGGTTCGCGCTACTTTTGAAGAGCGTGGACAGTGCGGCGTTCTTCGCCCTGGCCGCGGCCGGATTCTCCGTTTCGGCGACATCACCCGTCGGAGGGACAGCGTCCAACACGCGGCGTAACTCGTCGGCCGCGCCGTGAAGCCGGTTCTTCAGCCCGGCGACCGGGTCTTCTTCGCTCATCTAGATCACTCCCGCACGCAGCGCGAAGGCGACGGCGTGCGCCCTCGTGTTCAACTCGAACCGGCTCATCAAGCCGTAGAGCACGTTCTTCACGGTGCGCTCGGAGTACGCGAGCTCACTGGCGATCTCGTCGGTGCCGAACCCGTCGGCCACCAGACGCAGGACATCGCGCTCACGCGAGGCGAGACCGGACAGCGTCAGGCCGTTCGGCTCGAGGACGTCCCGCCGCATCCGCTCCAGCTGCGCGAGCAACATGCCCTGCAGGCTCGGCGAAAGGTAGGCGGCACCCCGGCTGACCGAGAGCACTACGGACACGAGTTCGGCGTCGCCGGTCTCGCGCCGCGGCAGCACGGCCACGACCCCGCACTCGATGGCCGTCATGAGATCGGCCGCGCGGAAGTGGTCGGTGACGAGCACGCAGTGCGGCCGCGCCTCCGTCCGCAGGTCACGCAGGTGCGCGAAGACGTCGTCACCCGCGAATTCCTCGACGACCACCACAACCGAGGCCTGGGCCTCGTCGGCAGACTTGACTACACGCAGTTGCGGGCTGTTACGCAGAATAGCGACCGCACCGAACTCGGTGACCGCATCGGACGAGCGAACAGCGACTTGGACAGCTTCCACGGCTACTCCCAGAGACCCCGCAAGAACCTTTCGTGATGGAGTTTGCCCAATGTCACTTCACGATGGCTCTATTTGGTTCTGTATGGGTCTACGTGGTTCGGGTGTCCCAGGGGATGACCTGCAGATCCTCCGGCGCGTGATGCTCCGCGTAAATCCTCGAGACGTCGTTGTCATCCATCGCTGCCGTCTCGCGCATGAAGTCACCGGTGAGCCGGATGGCGGACGGGCCGCCGGGGTTGAACAGCACGTCGACGTCGCCGCCCAGCCGCTTCACCAGGTCCGCGATGCCGACTCGCCACCAGCCCGGCGAGATGACCCGCGCCCGATGCGGTTCGCCGGTCGCGACCACGACACAGGCCACGTCGTCCGGCGACTTCGTGACCAGCGGCCGCCCGTCGGTACCCACCGCGAGGTCGAACAGAGTGTCGCGCAGCATCAACTGGATATGCGCCGGCTCGGCCCGCCCGAGCAACGCGAGCCGCAACACGGCGTCGAGCGGATCGGTCGGCGAGTTCACGTCGGCGGGCTGGTACCCGGGGTTCGCCCGGAACTTGCCGAGCTCCCCGCCCTCTTCGACCGGCCAAAGCCCGACCACGGCGTCGACGGGCGGCGCCTCGTTCTCGTTCCCCGCCCGCCAAGCGGGGTCCATCAGCAGGAACCAGTTCTCGGTCATGGTCGCCATGATGGTCCTTCCGCGGGCCTCACAGCCAATCCGGCCAGTTCAGCGATGCCGTTTGCGTCAGTTCGGCGGGAAACGGCTGGGGTGGCGGAATGGGCGAAATGTTCACCAGCTGGTTCGCGGCACGGGACATCAGGATCTTGCGGAGGATCGCGAGCTCGTCCGCGATCCCGTAGTGATGCCAGGTGACCGTGTTGACCTGAGCCGCGAGCTCGGGCCGCGACGCGAGGAACGTCAGCACCGCGGTCCACACCACGCCGGCCTTGCTGTGCCCGGCGAGCACGGCGGCGACGGCGTTGAGGTGCAGGTCGCCGTTACGGACTTTGAGACCACGCACGAGGGTCTGGATGATCTTCTTCGTCAGCTCGGTCGTGCTGAGGTCGTCGACGTCCGGCGAGACGGGGAGCGGTTCGGGCCGCCGGTAGCCGTCGCGGAGCTGGTCGAGGAGGGCGGTCGTGGCGGGATGCCCCTTCGGCATGGCGAAGACGTCGTTGTCGGCGCTGTCGTGACTCCATGGCCGGCTGAGGTCGACACCGGCGAGATCGAGGTCGTGCAGGTCGCCTTCGACGGAGACACCACCGAAGCGGCGGAGGATCTCCAGCCGCAGGATGTCGGCGGGCTGCCCGGCCGGTTTCGCCATCTCGGTGGCGAAGAACGGCTGGAGGGACATCGGCGACTCGGCGTTGAAGACCTCGTTGATGTTGACCACGACGACGTTCTCGGACGGCTCCAGGTGGATCTCCGAACGCGGGACGTCGGTCCACAGCACGGTGAGCCAGCCGTCGTGGCTCTCGGGGAGTTCCACGCTGCCGAGGGAAACGGCGTGCACGAGGTTGGGCGAGGACTCGGTCAGCGCGTCAAGCTGTTCCGGAGCGTCGCGGGCCATGTCGAGCTGCCGGAGCAGATGCGCGCCCTGCCCGGCGGTGAGCGACGAATAGTCTTGCCCCGCAAGGAAAGCCGGGGCGGGCGGGGTCTTCCGCGTGCCGAACAGGTCTTGGCCTAGGACGCCGTCGTCCGGCTCGGGGTCTTCGCTCGCGGGCGCGGCGTCGGACCAGAGCTCGAGCAAGAGGGGGAAGGCGTCGTCGTCATCGCCGGGCAGCGGAGCCGGGTCGAGGGTGTCGAAGGACGCGTCGGTGAGATGCGGCCGCGGCGTGAAGACAACCGTGCCGCCGGAAACGTCGAACGTCCCGCTGTCGGCTTGCTTAGTGCCTGCCGAATCCCGGAACGAACCGCCGTCAAGCACCCGGACGTCCCCGCTGGCACCGATCTCGACCCGGCCGTCCGGCGCCCGCACCCGGCCCTCGAAACCCTGTTCCCGCACCAGGTCGGTGAGCGCGCCCAGCTCTGTCGACGTCACATCGCAGCTCAAGAACACCAATGACGAGTTCCGCTGCCAACCGTTGTCGGCACTCCTCATCAGCCGGACCACACCCCGCTCGTCGAGCCGGACCTCGGTGCCGTCCCGGCGGGTGACCGCGAAACCGTCCGTGTCGTGATGGACGGCCACGGCGAACTCGTTGTCCTGGCCCGCGTTGTTCTCGAAGGCGGTGCGGAGGATTTCGGTTTCGCCCGCGCGGGGGAAACCGACCCCGATGACCTCGCCGGCCGCGTCGCGCAGCGGCACGAAGTCGATGTCGTCGAGGGCAGGACCGGAGAATTCGACCATCTCGATGGACTCGGTCGCGCCGAGGTCGCCGGGAAAGTCGTCGTTGGCGGGGCTCTCGGGACGCGCCAGGTTGCCGTTCGATTCCTGTTGCCTAGGCGGTTCCTGCTGTTCCTGTTCGGTTTCGTCCTGTTCGGTGTGGCCGCTTTCGTCGTGCTGCGGGCCGGGGTCGCCGTCCTTGTCGTCGCGCTTCGGAGTGCTGTCGTGTGGGACGTCCTCCGGTTCGGAGTCTTCGTCCGTCTTTTGCTCGTCGCCGGTTGCGGTCTCTTCGGTTTGATCCCGCGTTGTCTCGTTTTCTGGCGGCTGTTGTTCGGAGGGATCGCGGTCGGTCGGCTTCGGGGTGATGTCCTGCTCAGCTAGCGTCTTCGCCTCGGCCGCTTCCCTGTCGGCCTGCTCCTGTGCCGCGCGCTCTTCGGCCGCTCGCTGTTCTGCGGCCCTCTGCTCGGCGACGCGCTGTTCTGCCGCCCGCTGTTCGACCGCCCGCTGTTCGACGAGCTTCTGCTCGACGGCAGCCTTCTCCGCTGCGGCCTTCTCGCCAGCCCGCTTTTCAGCCTCAGCTTTGTCAGCCTTTTCCTTGGCCGCCTTGTCAGCGGCTTCCTTCTCCAATGCGGCCTTGTCAGCAGCTATCCGCTGCTCAGCCGCCTGCCGCTCGGCTTCAGCCTTGTCTCGCTCGACCTGAGCTTGCCGCTCCTGTTCCGCGCGGGCCTCGTCTTCGCGCCGCTGGTTCTCAGCGGCCTGTCGTTCAGCTTCGGCCTTATCTTTGGCATCCTGAGCTTGCCGCTCCCGCTCCGCGCGAGCTTCCTCGTCACGACGCTGCTTCTGCTCAGCGGCCCGCCGCTCCGCCTCGGCCTTGTCCTTGGCATCCTGAGCTTGCCGCTCCCGCTCCGCGCGAGCCTCGTCCTCGCGCCGCTTCTCTTCAGCGGCTTGCCGCTCCGCCTCAGCTCTATCCCGCTCCGCCTGCACCTGCCGCTCCTGCTCGGCACGAGCTTCTTCGTCACGCCGTTGCTTCTCCTCAGCGGCCTGCCGCTCCGCCTCAGCTTTATCCCGCTCCGCCTGCGCCTGCCGCTCAACACGAGCCTCGTCGTCGCGTCGCCGCTGCTCGGCGGCTTCCCGTGTCAGCCGATCCGCCTCGGCCTGGTCCCGCTCGGCCGGTGTCATGCGGGCAGAATCGAGCTCCTGGTTGTAGGTGTCCCGCGCCTGCCACCAGGCGGTTTCGGCATCGGTGACCGCGGTCTGCGCCGCCGTGGTGTCCGGCCTCGGCGCGGGCTGATTGCGAAGGCCCTCAAGCGTCTTCACCGCATCGGACCAGGTCTTACCCGCATCGGTCAGCGCGGTCGCGGCGGCCGTCATCGAGGCGGGCAGCGGGTTGGCGGTGTCAGGCCTGGTCCGCACAACGTAACCGTCGTTGACGTTCATCGTCGTGATGCCGGTGTGCTCGGTCGTCTGCCCCGACTTCGGGCGCGCCACGAACCGGAACTCGACGTTGTGAAGCATCGCCTGCGTGATCTTGTCGTCGGTCTTGATCGCGGTGGCCGACTGGGGCGAGGTCGTCGTGTTGGCAGGAATCCCGGCCTTGAGCTCGACCTGCTTGTTCTTGCCGCCCAGCTTGTAGTCGTTCTGCGTCCCCGCGAAAACGGCACCGAACGGACGCCGTTCGCCCAGCTCGGACGCACCGGACGGATGGGAAACCCCGCCACCGGCGTTCGGCGCGATCCCGGCCGCCGACAGCGTGGGACCGGTCTTGCGTTCGGTCTTGTCCTCAATGGACTTCTTCGCCGAGCCGTCGATCTCGACGCCCGCACTGACCGAGCCGAGGCGGGGATCGGCGCCGAGACGGGCGTGGATCTCCAGGTCACGACCGAGCTTGCCGGGCAGCGGAAGGGTGAATTCGCCGTTCACCATCGCCGGGAGCCCGGCCTTGAACGCGGCCGGCGTGATGCCCGCCTTCAACGCGGCGATCGTGGCGGTGTCGACGGTGACCCCGGACTCGGTGATCGCCTGTTCGGCGGCCTTCCTGACATCGGTCATGTCCCCGAAGAAATGCTCGACGGAGAAGGTGCCCGTATCCGGCAGCGTGGCGTGTCCGGTCGCCTGACGCCAGGCGTTCGTCGGCGCGTCTCCGCGTTCGGCGACGGACGTGATCGGACCCGCGACACCAAGCCGGGCCGCAGCGCCCGATGGCGCGGGAAGAGATTCCTCGGCCAGCTTCTGGATCTTGACGCCCGTGACATGCGCGGTGTCGGTCGCGACGAGCTGGTTCGCCCGCTCGTTCCCGTTTTCGTCGACCCCGAGCCGTCGCTCGATCCTGATGTCGAAGTGCATCGGCGCGGTGTAGGACCCGACCGGGCCGGAGATCGACGCCGACTGCTTGTAGTCCGTCTTCGGCGTGCTTGTGTCCTTAGTGGACTTCGTGGACGCCGAACCGTCGACCGACAGGCCACCACTGATCGTTCCCGACGACGGGCCGTGCCCCGTGGTCGGCGGTGCCTGTCCTTGGGGAACCGGATCCACTGTTTCCACCATCCGCGCTGACGGCCGAAGCGACGCGAAGAATCCGCCGATCGTCCGGCTGCTGGTCTTTTCCTTCGTGGCGGACACCGTGACCGAGTCCTCTGTGGACAACTTGTCCACGTGGTCGATTCCGGTGAAGGTCGGATCGGCGGTGACTCGGGCGTCGAGTGTCACGTAGTAGGTCCGGCCGGACCACCTGTCTTCGAGTCGCAGTGGCGTGATCTTGCCGCCGTTGAGCGTGTTGTTGACCGACCGGTTGACGTCCGACAGGAACCGGTTCAGCTCCCGGGAATTGTCGTGATTTGTGTCCAAAGAGGACACCGGAAGCAGCCTGTTCGCGGCTTCCAGGCCCATACTGGTGACGAGCGCAGTGTGCAGGTTGGCGATGCTGCCGGTGAGGTCGATGGTCGAGGTCACGCCACCGATGCCCAGCGAGGAAACCTGGTTCTGTCCCATCGAAACCGGCGGTGGCAGGGTCCGGTTCGGCGGGTGCACGATGGCCGTGGGCGCCGGCTGTGGAGTGTTCCGCAGCTCGGCGAGCTGCGAATCGGTCACCCACATCAGTACCGAACCCGGCATCGAGAACTGCTCACCGGACCGGCTCAGATCCTGGCCGCGTATCAGGCCGAACTTGTCGATGTTGCCCTTGACGCGGGTCTCGGCGACAACCTGGGCGTCGATGTTCACCCGTACCAGGGTCTTCTTGACCGGACCGTTCTCGAAGGTGGTTTTCTCCGCGCTCTTGAGATCGCCGCTCTTGCTGGTCCCCCAACTCTTCCCCCACGGCGTGACCGAGGCGATGAACACACCGAACGCGTTGTTCTTGACGTTGTTGACCGTCGAGGTCACCGGTCCGCTCATCGCGGCCACCCCGGTGAAAGTCGCGTCGATCGAGGACGTGCTGCCCTTCGACTTGCCCACCGACGAACCGCCGGCCTGGATCTGCTTGATCTTCTGGTACTCCGCCGCGGAGACGACCTGCGGATTCACCGGCGTCAACACCACCGCCACCTGGCCGTCGACGTCCGCGGCCCGGCGGCCGTAGTGCAGGCCGTCGACCACTACCGGCCGGCTGAAGAGCCGGGGATCGCTCTTGAGACTCTCGGGCGAGAGCCGATCGGCGATCCGCGTCGAGTTGCCGCCGTCCGCGAACTCGAAAATCGGATCCCCCGAGGCGTCTCGCAACTGCCCCTTCGCCGACGTCTGAAGGTGTTCCGCGCCAAGGAAAGTGACCACTTCGACGCCGTCGAGTCCACGGGAAAGCCCGTCCCCGAGCCGGCTGATGCTCGTCGGATTGACAATGGGCTGGACGGCGGTGGTGACGGCCGCGACCTGTGCCGGCGGAACGGTGGTGACCAGGATTTCGGGCACCAGCAACCGAAGCGGGATGTTCTGGGCCGCGGGTTGTCCGGCGCCGGGTGTCCGGTTGTTCGGCACGAGCGTCGGAACCGACCGGCCATGCGAGCCGAAGCTGATCCGGCGGGTGTTCACATTGAGCCGGACGTAGGAGCTGACCTGCGGGGTGATCGTCAGATTCCCGGTGAACTGGCGGAATTCGCGCGCACCGAGATCACCGTCCACGCCGAGGGTGTCGCCATGGGTCCGGTTGATCGAGGACTTGCTGTCGGAGCCCACCTTGGTGGAGTTCGTCCAGATCTTGCCACCCTTGACCGCGCCCAGCGCGGTGCCCGAGGCCTTGCCGAGACCACCGACAACCCGACCCTGCACCCCGAGGCTGAAGTTCTTCGTGTTGGTGTCGGCGAACGCGGTGCCGGTCTTCTCCTTGGTCTTGCTCGTGCCGACGGCCTTGTCCCCGGACGGCCCGTTGTTCTGGTTGCTGGACAACAGTTCGAGATCGCCGACGCTGTTCAGCTGCGCCCGCAGGGTGATGTTCGTGTGGTAGTCGTGGAACGTCCCGTTCTTGACCAGCGGAATGGTCAGCCCCGGTCCGGTGAGCATGGTGTCGATCAGATGGGACAGCTGCTGATCGGACAACGACGTCCGGACCTTGTCGTCCCTGGTGAGAATGTCGTTGACACTGGCCGAAAGTCCGCTGGCGAAATCGGCGTTGTCGAACTGCCGGACGAACTTGTCCGAGCTGAGGTGGTACGCCTTGCGCCCCGGTACATTCTGCAGAACGTCCACAATAGACCGATAGAGCTTGTCGCCGCCGGTGAAGTCGTCGATGACACTACCGCCGAGCGACTGACCATGTTCGATATGCGAAGGCGCGTAATGGGTACGAGCGCCGTCTTGGCGTGCCACGGGCGCGGGCGTCGGGTTGGGGCCGATCCGCGCGTTGTCCGCGCGGTCCTTGGTCGCCCACAGATGCGCGTCGACCTGTCCGTTCAGCGTCTGGGCCGGGTGCCCGACGCTGCGGACCTGGATGTCGTAGACAGTGTGGTAGCGGACGGCCTCGCCGGTTCGCTGGGCCGAATTCTTGCTGACATTGGTCTGCGTGTGTTCCTGACTCTTCTCCGACTCGCGCGACCAGGAAACACTCGGCCCGACGGCGAAGAAGACGGCCCCGGCATCGGCGCCACCACCGATCATCAGGTTGCCACCGAGGTTGTGCTTGGCGGAGTTCTTCTCCGAAGTGACGTTCTTGTACGAATCGGTGTCGGTGTTCTTGACGCCATCAACGGTCTCGATGACCTGGACCTGCCGGGCCACCGCCCGCATCTCGACCGCGTTGCCTTTGGACGACCACTTCTTGCTGTTCGAGTTCTTGATCAGCGGGTCGGAGCGGACCCAGCCCTTGTCCGGGTTCGCGGCGCCGTCGTACACCGTCATCGCCGGCAGGTTCTTCTTGATGTTGGCGTCACTGAGGAAATTCTGCAGCACCGACCGGCCCGGCGCGCCGATTTCCTTGAGGTGCGGCGGAAGATCGGCCGCGACCTGCTGGAAGAAGTCACCGTTCGGCGTAGTCGAGACGGCCTCTTCCACCCCGAACTTCGACGGCGGAGCCTGCGTCAACGCCTTCAACGGCGTGGCGCCAGGCTGGGTGAAAGTCGTCGGCACGCTCAGATCGACGTCACCGGTGATCGAGGACACCGGGTGCTGGCCGTTCTGGTCGACCGGCCCGGACGGTGCGATCGGGCGGTTGTTCGAATCCACCAGTGAGTAGGTGAACGTGATCGGCGCCTTGACCTGACGCATACCGTCGACTTCGACATTGCTCGAGCTGCCGACGTCCTTCGACGTCTTCGTGTCGTGAGCGGAGTTGATGCCGGTCGGCACCTGGACGCCGGCCGAGATCACCAGCGGCGGCACGGCCGACATGAAACCGGAGAGGTTCAGATCGGTGTTTCGGCTGTCACTGGCGGAATTTTCACTCTTGCGAGTGTCCTTTCCGGACGGTTTCGCCTTGTCGGTGTCCGTGGCGGTGTTGTCGACCGTCATGCCGGTCCAGTCGAACTCCCCGCGCACGGTCAGTTCCATGCTGCGCTTGCCGACCGTGATCGTGAAGGGTCGTCCGTTGCCCAGGAACGAACCGGCGTTGGTGTCGATCTGGCCCTGGATGATGTCGAGCGCCGGATTTCCCTGGAGCTGCGGCGAAAGAGTGATCAGACCAGGGCGGATGTCCGCGTTGCTCGTCGGCCGCAGCTGCTTCGATGGCCCGAGTCCCTTGCTGTTGAGCAGATAATCCGGCAGCGCGTCGCGAACCGCGTCCGCAGTGAGCGTGACGGGCGGCGCTTTGGACGGCGTGTGCAACGAATTCGGACCGAAGTCGGGGCTGGGATTCCCGGTCGGCCGATCGGTGGGTGGCGGGCTCTGATCGCCGAGCCCGTGATCGCGGACGGGACCCGCGGTCTGGGCGACTTCGTCGATCTTGCCGAGGTTCTGGTCGGTGAGGAAAGTGGCGCCGTTCCAGGCATCCTTGCCCATGATGCCCGGCTGGTCCTGGCGATTGAAGAGCATGTCCGGATCGGCGTAACCCTCGCCGAGCCCGAGGAAATGCAGCACCTCGTGAGTCAGGCCATTGGGATTGTCTCGGACATCCCATTGCGCCTGGTTGGTCGCGGGCCTGCCCTTGTCGACCGTCGAATCGATGACCTCGACCGGCACGCCGTCCGGATCGAACTCGACGGTGATGTGCAACTGGTCGCCGCCGGGGAGGTGATACTGCTGGTTGTAGTTGGTGTCGACGCTCTGGCTTACCTTGTCGCCCAGCTGTTTGAGGGATTCCGGGGTCACCGAGCCGTTGTTGGACACCAGCTTGATCGGCACGGTGAACTCGCGGACCCACTGGCCGGGACTGACCTCGAAGCGGCGGAGGTCGTAGCGGATCTGCGTGATCTTGCCGGACAGCTGGCCATTTCCGGTGCGGCCGGTGTTGTCGGGATCGAACCGCTCGGTGCTCTGCTTGGCGGGGTGGGCGGTGTCGCGGCGGTCGCCCCAGTCCTTGGGTGAGCTGAAGGTGTTCTGGTCGTCCGGGTCGGAATTGGTGTCGTAGTCGGTGTTCGTATCGGTGTCGAAGCCGAAGTCTGTGCCGGAATCGGAGCCCGGGTCGGAATCGGGGGTGACCTGGATTTCGACCGGGGTGTTCTGGGTGTCGGTCTGCGGGGTTGGTGTTTCGGTGACGAGGTTTGTGGCGGGGTCGGTCGCCGGGGCGATGGTGGCTGGGCTCTGCTGTGTGACCGTCGACGGCGGCGGAGTTGTCTGCGGCTCCGACTGTTGTCCGGCAGGCGGAGGCGTGGAGTTCTGCTGTTGCGTGACTGTCGTTGGAGGCGGCGTTCCTTGTGAACTCGGCTGCTGGCCAACCGGCGGCGAACCCTGCTGAGTCGGCGGTTGTGTCACGGTCGACGGAGGCGGCGTGCTCTGGGAACTCGGCTGCTGACTCACCGCAGGCGGTGTCGAACCCTGCTGCTGGGCAGACGGCTGCGTGACTGTCGTTGGAGGCTGCGAACCTTGCGAACCCGGCTGTTGTCCGACAGGCGGAGGTGCGGAGTTCTGCTGTTGGGCAGGCGGCTCTGTGACCGTCGAGGAAGGCGGCGAACCCAGCGGCTGGCTCACCGGCGGTGGACCCTGCTGCTGAGTAGGTGCCTGTGTCACGGTCGGGGGCGATGAGCCCTGGGAATCCGGCGACTGCCCAACTGGCGGAGGCGGCTGCGTAACCGTCTGCGCAGGCGTAGAACTCGGCGACTGTGTGACCGTCGCGGGAGGCGGGGTCCCTTGCTGACCCAGCTGCTGGCCAACCGGCGGCGGCGCAGAGTTCTGTTGTTGGACAGGCGGTTGAGTGACCGTCGCCGGAGGCGGCGTGCTCTGGGAACTCGGCTGCTGACTCACCGGAGACGGTGTCGGGCCCTGCTGCTGAGCAGGCGGCTGCGTCACAGTCGCCGGAGGCGAGCCCTGCGAATCAGGCTGGCCCACCGGAGGTGGCGTCGAACCCTGCTGTGTCGGCGGCTGGGTGACTGTCGCCGGAGGCGGAGTCGCCTGCGAACTCGGCGACTGGCCAACTGGCGGAGGCGTCGAACCCTGCGGCGTGCTGGTCGACGGGGGCGGCGAGCCCTGCGGACCAGGCTGCTGGCTCACAGGCGGCGGCGCGGAACCCTGCTGTTGCGCGGGCGGCTGCGTGACCGTCGCTGGAGGAGTCGTGCCTTGTGAATCAGGCGACTGACCGACCGGCGGAGGCACGGAACTCTGCTGCGCAGGCGGTTGAGTGACTGCCGCTGGAGGCGGAGTCCCTTGCGAAACCGGTTGCTGACTGACCGGAGGCGGAGCACCGTTCTGTTGCTGCGCGGACGGCTGAGTGGTGGTCGACGAAGGCGTGCCCTGCGGATTCGGCTGACCGGCAGCCGGAGGCGGCGCACCATTCTGCTGCGCGGGAGGCGTGCCCTGCGGGTTCGGTTGCCCAGAGCCCTGCTGCGCGCTGGGAGGCGGCGTACCTTGCGGGTTCGGCTGGCCAGAGCCTTGCTGCCCGGGACCCTGCGTGTTCGCACCGGTCGGAGGCGGCGGCTGGTCGGGGGTCGGCTGTCCACCGGAGCTGCCTGCCGGAGGCGGACTACCAGCAGGCCCTTGGCCGTTGGATCCTTGGCCGTTCGAACCGCTACCGGGCGAATCCGAGCCAGAGCCTTCCGTGCCCGAACCGTGGGAACCAGGCCCGTCCTTGCCGAAGGCGGGGCCGTCCGAGCCCGTACCCGCCCCGGAGCCTTCCGAACCGCTGGGGTTCGGGCCGTCGGTGCCGGCGGTCAGGTCGGGGGCGTTCGTTTCGGTCGCGGGGCCATTCGTGGCGTCGCTATCGGGGGTCCAGCTCGCGGCGCCGCTGAGGGCGCCGTTCAGGCCGCCTGCCCAGAGGGTGTCGAAATCGCCGCCGGTGGCGCCCGCGGCACCGGCGCCGACGATGATCTCCGTGAGGCCTTCGTTGGCGCCGTCGCCCCATCTCGTGGCGGCGAAGTCCGGCGTGAACTTCTTCATTCCCAGGCCGATCCCGCCACCGACGGCACCGGCGGCGCCACCGACGGCGGCTGCCATGTAGGTGCTTTCGACGTTCCATTCGTGGCGGTTGCCTTCGAGGAACTGGATGATCTGCGCGAGTGCGTCCATCGCGACTTCTTGGATCGCCTCTTCAGCGGCCTGCATGACGAGGTGCGCGCCGATCCGGCCCATGAAGCTCGACAGGATCTTCTGCACGGCGAACCGGCCCGCGGTGATGAAACCCGGAACCAGCCCGGCGGTGAACGGGTTCGACAGCGCCCAGAGGATTTCCGCGGCGGTGAAAGCGATCTGGATCAGCATCGAGTACTTGGCGTGCTCGACGTTCAGCGCGAAGTCGCGCGCCAGATAGGCCTGTTTCTCCGCGGTACTGGCGAAAAGCGGTGCGTTGTTGCCCAGTTCCACGGCGTACTCGTAGAACTTCTGGCCGACATCGCCGCCGACGTTTTCCTGTACGTGCCCGGCCAGCGCGTTGAGTTCGCTGACCGCGTTGACGATGTCGACCGCGGCCTGGTCCCACACCGCGGCGAGTTCGCGGAGCTTGTCTTCGTCGCCCTGCGGGAAGTTGTCGCCCGCGATGATCAAGAAGATCCAGTTCAGCGACGGATCGACCATGATGCTCATCGCGAGGCCTTCGGGTCAGCCGTCTTCGCGCAGCGGCGCACCTGAAATGGTCGGAGTGGCTACCGCGAATTTCCAGCCGATCGCTTCACCGGCGGCGAGCACGCGCTCTTGGACACCTTGCAGCCGGACGTCGGCTTCGCGCAGTATCTGCGCGGTCTGTTCCAACTCGACCTGGGTAGGCGGGCCATCGCTGACGGCGAGCCGGAGTGCGGGCGTGGCCTGGACCGGCGGGCCGAACGGCTCCGGGTACTCGAGGCCGCGACGGGCGTATTCGGCCCGGAGTTCCTGGTCGGTGTTCAGCAGTGCCGAGTTCCATTCGCGCTGGTTGGACGCCCACGAGCCGATCTGTTCCTGATCCACGGGGCCGTTGCTCACCTTCGCGAGCATCCGAACGCCGGGCACAGCGGGCACAGCGGGTACGGAAGCCTCCCGTGCCAGGAACTTCCTGGCTTGGGCAGGCCTGAGTTCGCCCCGCACGGTCTTCATCGCCAACCGTCGCGAGGCCGCGGGCGGGCCGCCTTCACCGCCGCCGCCGTCGCTGGGCTTGAAGTCCACCGCGAGCTTCCGCGCGACTTCGGTGTTGTGGTCCTCGGTCTTCACGAAGTTCTTCGACATCAACAGCAAACCGTCGGACGTCGCCTGCAGGACGTCGGCCAGCGCGGTGACGCCTTCGACGAAATTCGCCTTGTTGGTCAGGTAGCCCGGCGCGAACTTCTTCCCGGCATCGTCGTTGCCCCAGACGCCGTCGTACCCCGAAGTGTCGGAGTTGACCTGCTGCCCGAGCCGGCTGACGTTCTGCGCGACCTGGACGTACTCTCCCGCGTTCTGATCCAGACCGGGAGTGTGGACGAAGAAATCGGAAGAGGCCATCGCTAGCTCCGGTCCATCACGCTGTCGGCGGTCCTGGGTTCGAGCGGCATCATCGCCTGGAGATCGGCCTTTCCGGCGACGAGATCCTTGGCGACCACACCAGGCGGCAGGATCGGCGACAGCAGCGACGCGGCTTCGTCGAGCGCCTTCGAGCGCGCCTCTCCAATAGTCGAAAGGATGGCGGCGGCAAGCTCGGCCGGGGCCATGCGTTTGTAGGCGCCCGACGGAAACTTGAGATCGGTGACCTCGCCTTGGTGCCCGACGGTCACCGAAACCACCTGACGGGGCGACGTCGCGCTGTACGAAATCTCGCTGAGCCGACGCTGCAGTTCCCCCAGTCCGGCCCGCTGTTCGCGGTACTTCGCGAGGGTCTGCTCGATCTGCTGGTCGTAGGGCGCTGACACGGCAAGTCCTCCTTGGTG
The DNA here is from genome assembly GCF_036008905.1 of Amycolatopsis sp. GTDB lineage: Bacteria > Actinomycetota > Actinomycetes > Mycobacteriales > Pseudonocardiaceae > Amycolatopsis. Next base: position 21,298 of record NZ_DASYMU010000185.1, read on the forward strand.
GTTGCGATGGGAAGTCGGTTGGGGTATTCGGCGGATCCAGGTTTCTGGTGGGTGTGCGGCCAGCGGGAAGCTGGGCCTTCGAGACCCCCGACGAACTTCCGATCGTGACCACTTAGTGCGCTGTTGTGCCAGTTCAGGGCCTCGGCGCCGGTGGAGCAAGTGATCGGGGTCATCACTGGTGTGCCCGTGCACGAGGTCTACCCGAAAGGTCAGCCGACCGAAGCGAGCCCTTCGTCCAGCGACACTTCCCGCTGCACCATGCCGCGGAGATCCGCCGACGCCAGCGTGCGCGAAGACGCCGTGAGCGCCAGCCTGTCCGCCAGGCGATGAGCGGACCACACTGTGCGCTCGTCGGACGCCGAAAGCTGCTCGACCACGGCTGTCCTGACGTCGTCAGGCACCATGTGACCTCGGCGTTCGAGCCGGCGCACGGCGATCTCGGCGAGGTCGGCGACGCTGTATTCCTCGATGTCCCAAGCCTCGCCGAACGATTCCCCGAGCGCGGGGACCAGCTCGAACAGCGGGACCAACGTCGTCTGCTCGCCGAGCATGATCACCACCAGATCCGCCGCGTGCCGACGCATTTCGTGCGCGAGCGCCTTGGCGATCTCGGTGCGGGAATCAGCCGAGTCGGCGGGCCATTCACCGTCGGCGTCCACGACGAGCACGCCACCTTTGGCGTCTTCGAACGCCTTACGTACCAATGCTTCCGCTTGACCTGGCCACTGTGGACGGAGATCTCCGGCGAGCGACACGCGCACGATGTGCCCGCTGCTGACCAAATCCAACTCGGCCAAGCACTGCGTGTACAGCCGCGCGACCTCACGACGGCCGCTGCCCGGCACTCCGCCGAGCACCACGCTGGCCTGGCGCCCCCACGGCTTCCGCCGCTTTTTGAGTTCGCACAAGCGCATCAGGTTGTTCCCGGCGGACTCACGCACGTCGTCCAGCCCGGCGAGGCTGTACAACCGCCGCCAGCCGTGGCTCACCTTGAGCGCACCCGCGGGATCGACATTGGCGTCTGGGTGTTCCTCCGGCGTGCCGGCACCGTTTTCCATCTCGACCATTTCGGTGCCGAGGTCGGCCGCGGTCAACCGACTCAGGTCGGAATCCTTGGCGGGCGGCGCCATCGCGAGTCGCGAAGCCTGGTTGCTGACCATCGCTTCGAACAGTTTCCGCGCCACGCGGCCGTTTCCGAAGGTCTGGTTCTTCGGGACGCGTTCGAAGTAGACGGTGAGCGCCTGCACGGCGTCTTCGGTCAGCTCGTAGTAGTGCTTGCGGACAAGGTTCGTGGTGATCGTGACGAGCTCGTCGACGCTGTAGTTCGGGAACTCGACGGTCCTGGTGAACCGCGATGCGACACCAGGGTTGGAGGCGAGGAACTTCTCCATCAGCTCCGAGTACCCGGCGACGATGACGACCATCTCGTCGCGGTGGTCCTCCATCATCTTCATCAGCGTGTCGACGGCTTCCTGACCGAAGTCCGGGCCGGTCGTGCCGGCCTGGCTGGTCAGCGTGTACGCCTCGTCGATGAACAGCACACCACCGAGCGCCTTCGTGACGACCTCGGTGGTCTTGATCGCGGTAGCACCGATGTACTGCGCGACAAGATCCGCGCGCGACACCTCGACCATGTGCCCCTTGGACAGGATGCCGAGCTCGGCGAGCACCGCGCCATACAGCCGGGCGACAGTGGTCTTACCGGTTCCGGGAGGGCCCGCGAACACGAGGTGGCGGCTCATCGGCGGCATCGGCAGGCCCATTTCGAGCCGCCGCTGGGTCATCTTGATCAGGTTGATCAGCCCAGTGACCTCGCGCTTCACCCCGCTCAGCCCGACCAGCTTCTCGAGGTCGGCGAGTGGGCCCTCGACCTCGGCACCCCCGGCTTCCCCGAACGTCTGCTGCTGTTGCTGCACCACGACCGGTGCCACCTCGGCAGTCGTAGCCGAACCGTCGGTCGTCAAGTTGTCGATCGACACCCGGTCGTGCTCGAGCGGCCGGTTGACCGCCTTGCCGGCGTTTTCCTTGACGACACAGTGGTTGACAAGCACGGGCTCGCCGGTGTCGAGCAGCAAGCCGTCACCGGCGCTGCCGTTGACGTCGCATTCGGTCAGCGAAGCCCGCGCGCCTTGCTCCAGCGCGATCCCGTTGCGCCCGGAACCCCTGACCCGGCAACGGTTCGCGGTGAGCGAGCCACCGGAGACCACCTGGATCCCGTCGGCCGTCGACTCGACGATCTCACTGTCCTGAATAGACAGTTCAACCGTGGCGCCGACCTGGATCCCGCCACCGCGGACGAGCGCCGAAACAAAAGTCGCCTGAGCACCACCAGTGAGGAGAACGCCGGTTTCACCATTGGAGGTGATCCGCGCATCGATGACCGTGACCTGCGAAGTCTCCGAGACGTCCAGCGCGACGGCGTTGCCGATCTCGACGGTCGCATCGGACAGTGTCAGCTCGCTCCGTCCTTTGAGGACAATCCCAGGTCCCAGGGTCGAGCGCAGGCGCAGCCCGGAGAACTTCGGCGAACTGCCATCGTCGACAGCGATCGCAACGGGCGATTCCTCGACGACACAGTTCTCGAACTTCGGCGCCGACTTGCCGGTGACCTGGACGGCATTGCGCCCGGCACCGGAGAACGTGCAGCCGCGGAACGTCGGCGTCGCCCCACCGGCGATATGCGCGGCCTGGACCTGCGCACCGGTGAACTTCGAGTCCGAAATGGACAGTGGGCCGCGGCTCATCACATAAAGATCGAGGTTGACGCTTTCCCGCACGGTCAGCCCGGTGATCGTGGCGCCGCCCTGCTGCTCGACGACCATGGCGGGCTTCCCCGCGCCGATGATCGTGCACTTGTCGAGCACCGCGCGGCCTTCGCCGTTGATGCAGATCCCGTTGCCCTTGGCGCGGTTCACCGTGCAGCGGCGCATGATCAGCGCGCCCGTCTCGGCGACGACCACCCCGGACGACGCGAGCTCGGTGACCTCGGTGTCCTCGACCGTGCTGGTTTCCGGCGAGGTGACGACGATGCCGGCGCCACCGGAGTTGGTGATCTCGCATTTGCGCAGGACCAGCGCGCCCTGGTTGCGCGCGAGCAACGCCGTCCAGGACGCGCCCGCGATGCGGCAGGTGTCCATGGCGACCTCGCCGCGCGGGATGTCGACCGCGGCGAGTTTGTCGTCATCGCAAGTCAGCACGATGCCGTTGAGCTGTGCGGCCTCGGTGTTGAACACCATCACACTGCCGGTGCGGGCGTAGATCTCGACCGTGCCGAGACCTTCCTCCGCGGTCAGCGTGACCATCTTGTCGACGACGACGTTTTCGACGTAGCGGCCCGGCAGCAGGCTGATCATCGCGCCGGGCTTGGCCTGCGCGATGGCGGCGTTGATCGAAGAGAAGGACCCCGGGCGGTCACTCCCGACCACGAGTAGCTGTCGGTTCATCGCTAGTCCCCTCTCCTACGCCAGGCCTGGCAGTGCTTGGAACCGGGCGGCGGACGCCTTGCCAACCCGCTGCTTCGGCGAGGCCTCGGCCCACTTGTCGGCGCAGCGCCGCAAGGAGGCCATCGCCAGTTCGTCGAGGGAGATCCGGTTCGAGTCGACGCGGCCGTCGGCGTCGATCTCGCTGGAAGCCAGCTCCCGCAACAGGATCTGGCCGCGGACACCGGTGGTGGGCTCGACCATGTCCAGCACCTTGAAACTGGTGCCGGGGATGAACAGCACGCGGTCTTCGGTGCGGTCGTCGTCGGGCTCGAGGAGCTTCGTGCGGCGCGCGGTCATCGACCACATCAGCACGTCGACCTCGCCTTCCTGGCTCGAACACGGTTCGATCAGCGAGTTCGCGAAACCCCACTCCGTGAACAGCCGCTTCTCTTTGTACAGCGCCCACTCGGCTTCCGTGGGCGAAACGGTGAAGATGGTCGCGCCGCGGTGGGATGGGAGACGGCTCAGCCCCGCGACGACACAGCGCGCGAACGGCACGTGCGGCCCGACGGTGGCGGTGCGAAGTGCCTGGTCAATGGCCACGCCCTGCTCGGAGAGATACAGCCGGACGGCGACGGCGTCGGTCAGCACCTCGGCCGAAGACCGGGAAAGTGCGCCCTGGAAGCCCGGGTGTTCGGAAAGGACCCGGGCGATCCCGTTGGCCATGACCCCGAACTCGTGGCTCAACGTCTTGCGCAACCAGGCCCGCTCGTCGTCGATCCCGCGCCGGGACAGCAACGCGGAGGCCTCGGGTGACGGCGTCGGCTGGACCCGCGCTTCCGCGACCTCAGCTGGAACCTCGGGAGCTGCCACAGGCTCCGGAGCCGGCGCTTTCTCGACAACGACGACCGGCTCAGGCTCGGGTACGTCGACAACGGGCGCCGGGGTCTCGGGGAAGAAGTCCCCACCGGTCGGCATCGACGCGCTTTCCAGCCGAAGCGAGATCGGCGACAGCGGCGCGGCGGGCTCGGGCAACGGTTCCGGTTCGGCGGCAGCCTGGACCTGCACCTCTTCGGCCACAACTACTGCCGGCGCCTCGATCGCGGAGGAAAGCTCGATGGGCTCGGCCTTCTCCACCTGCACCGGCTGGGCGGGAGCCACCGGGGCCACCGGCAGCTCCGGAGCTGTCTCGATCGCCAGCTGCGGGAAGCTCGTCTCGATCCCGGCCAGCGCGGGCCGCGACACGCGCACCGACGAGGTCCGCAGCGCCGACACCGGCGCGAGCTTGGTCGCGAGCCGCGTCGAATAGTCCAAACGGCCCAACACATCTTCGGCCAGCATCCGCATCCGGGCCGCCTGCTCCGGGTTCTCGGCTTCGAACACGAGCAGGTGCTGAGCGGCATCCGACGGTGTCGACCGGACGATGGCAGCGTTGCCGGTGTCATTGGTGGGCCGGACCCACAGCCCGGCCTGGACGACCTCGATCACGGCGTCGAGTGCGTACCAGTACACCGCGGGCGCGAGTTCTTCCATGCCGAACACCGGGCGCCGGTGGCCACGCAGCTCGGGGACGGGGTTCGCGTCGTCCTGGCGCGGCTGGTAGGCGAACTGCTGGGCGAAGGTGTTCCAGCCGAGGCTGCCGTCGGTGCGGACGGTGAACACCTCGGGCTCGTACGCGGTACCGACGGGCATTCCGGTGTAGCAGATGACTTCCTCACCGAGCAGGTTCGCCAGCGCCTGGCCGAGGGTGACTCCGTGCGGCAGCCGCATCGGGCCGTACTGCACGAACCGCACCATCGGGCGGATGTTCTCCGGCAGCCGGACCCAGAACCGGGCGACGTCGTCGAGCGAAAGGTGCGGGGTCCCCGGGCTGCCGAGGACGATCGCGAGAACTTCGGGCTGGCAAGGCAACCCGGTGATCAGCCGGGTGCGGGCCGCGCGCAGCGGCGCTTCGTGCCCGACCGGGCGGATCCACACCCCACCGGGAACGGGTTCCGCGGCACCGATCGAACTGGTCGCCCACATCTCGGCCACGAAGGAGGAATCCCAAGCGGGACGCGGAAAGCGCTTCGCCTCCCACTGCGGCGGACGGCCGGGCCGGAAGCTCACCCAGCCACTGCCGCGTCCGGAGTGGACGAACAGCGAGCCGCCCGCGCCGCGGACGACGGCACCATCGGGGGCGACGACGGTGCGGCCGAGCCGCTCGGAAAGCCACTGCCCGGCGAGCGCGGTCGTCTCCCTGGAACGACCGCCGATCACCAGCCGCACCCCACGCCGCCCGCGCGGCAGCGTGTCGGCCAGCGACTCCCACATGCTGATCGGGGAGTTCGCGGGCAGGTCGACCACGACGATGTCGTGCTCGGGGTCCTCGGCCACCGACATCGCGAGCGACTGGGCTTCGTTCGTCATGGTGTCCGTGGCGTGCACCACCATGGCGTTGCCGACGGTGTGCCGCGCCAGTTGCACCTCGGGCACGGATCGATTACGGCGCCGGTTCAACGGAGACCTGGCTAGTGGCGACATCCAGCTATCCCTTCTCACTGACGCCGACAGCGGCCCGCGATAGAACCGGGCCGGTCGGCAAAGCGGCGAGCACGTCGGCGGACACCGGGGTCGGCGCCACCCCGCCGAAGCCCAGTGCGTCGATCGAAGCGTTGTCCGGTACGAGGTACTTGATCCCCCGGTCGGTGATGAGGTAGCGGACGGGCAGTTTCTGGCCCTGCGGCACGGGTACCGCGGCGGCGAGCATCCCGGAGTTCGGCGCCATCGTCGCGCCGGACCCGCCGGTCATCGGCCAGCCCGCGTTCGGCGTGTCGGCGACGACCACGGCACTGCCGACCTCCACGCCGACCGGGTTCTGGATCAGGCAGACCACGCCGAGGCCGACCTCGACGGGCTTCGCCTTGAGGACATCGGGAATCCGCTGGGTCAGCGTCTTGTCGGCGGACTTCTGCGCGTCGACGACCGCGGCCGCGTCGATCCCGACCGGCGGCCGGTCGGCGTGGCGCGAGGCGAGCAGCGCGAACTCGGTCTCGGTCACCGGGGACAGGCCGTCCTTGCGCAGGACGTAGAGCTGGTCGGTGCCGTTCACGTTGCGCTGCCTGAACAACTGCCCGATTTTGCGCGGGCTGCCCGCGACCTCACCGCCAGGCTTTCCGTCGTCGGCAATGGCCGCGGCGGACAGCGTCGGGCCTTCGGGCAGCGCGTTGAGCCACGCGTCGGGTGCCAGCGGCGGCGGACCGGTCGGGAGGCCGAGCGCGATCGCTACGCTGTCGTCGCCGAGACGGTGCTTGACGTGGTCGATGATCAGGTAGCGGACGTTGCCCGAGGAGAGCACGGAAACGTAGGTGTCACCGAGCAGAAGCCGCGGCGCGACCGGGACATCGAGCACCATGCTCATCGCCGCGGCCTCGCCGGGTCGCCCGTTGAGGCAGAGCATCCACGGGCCGTTGGCGAGGTTGCCGGTGGTCGGCACGCTGTCCGGGGCGTCGAGGATGCCCATCGGCGCGCCGTGTGGCAGCCCTTCCAGCGAAGCCCGGGAGATGGTCTTGACGTGCCCTTCCTTGCCCTGGAACAACATCGCGGACGCCTGGTTCACCATCGGCCGGAGCTGGCCCTGGTAGTAGACGTACCGGGTGCCGGTCTCCTTCTCGACCAGGATGGCGCCCTTCTCCTGCCACGCGGTGTTCCCGCCCGGCACGATCAGGCCGTAGACCCAGAAACCGACCCCGACGAGCAAGCCGAGCGCCAGTCCACAAAGGAGCCCGAACCACGATCGGCGGTCCGGCGGTTCCGCGTGCGTCGCGTCCCCGACCACCAGCGCGGACGACATCCGGCCGATGAGGAACTTGTAGGCGTCGACGCGATCCTTCTGGGTCTGCATGGGCTACCTCACCCGGCCAAGCCGCGGGCCCAGGCGTAAACGCCCAGTACCTGCATGATCAGCGGGACGACGGCCAGCGCGGTGAGCGTCTCGAGGATGTTCGCGAGATGTCCCCAGATCGGTAGCAGCCGCCGGGTCGGCGCGCGGGTCGCGGCGAGCACCAGCACGCCGATTCCCAGTAGCAGCAAGACGATCGTGACACCGTGCCATGCGGCGGGCATCTTCACGACCATCGCCAGGATGATGAAGACGAACCCGGAGGCGCCGGAGACGACCACCGAAATCCGTTGCCAGGCACCGAAGAAGTTGCGCGAACGCAGCAGAAGCGCGACGGCGAAGACGATCGGCAGCGCGGTACCGACCCAGCCGGGTGCGTCGAGCAGGAACGGGTAGCAGGCCAGGAAGACGAACGACCCGGCCATGGTGAGGACGTTGAGATAGCGGTCGGCGAACCCGGTGCGCTCGACGACCTCGGTGGCGGGCGACGGCTCGATGTCGACCTGGAGTTCGTCCGCGGTCCTCGGCAGCTGCGGGCCGCGGAGCCGTGCGATGCGGATCGCGATCTTCGGCGCGAAGATCATCATGGCGAAGAACGCGCCCGCGATCAGCGCCGCGGTTTCGTGCGCGGGGTACTCGCCGCCGAGGTGCAGCCACATCGCGACCATCGCGGCGACCCCGCAGACCACCGCGGTGCCGAACGGGACGATCGGGATGCGCGGCGAAACGGCGAACCGCAGGCCCAGCAAGAGGCTCGCGGTGAAGGTCGCGGCGAGCGAGCCGATCACCACGGCCATCGGCTGCAGGGCCAGCGCGCCTTCCATGCCCGCGACGCCAATCGCCCCGGCCACCGCGGCGAACGCACAGGCCGAGAGTCCGGGTAGGACAGTCAGCGCACGGTCTTTCAGCCAACGGCCGGCGCACACCGAAGCGGTGGCGAAGAACAGTGCCAGCACACCCGAAGTGATCGTCGAAGCCAACCCCGACGCGCTCTTGAACAGCACCGCGATGATGGTCGCCACCGTCGCGACGCCCAGGCTCAGGAACATGTAGCGGCTGAACTCGGGGCGCCAGCGGTCGTTCTGACGGCCGATCGCGGTGGCCATGCCGTCGGCGATGTCGTCGAAGTCCAGCTCCGGCATCGGGTTGTCCGCCGGGCGCAGGTAGAGCTGCTCACCTTCGAGCCAGTCCAGGGTTTCCGGTGTGCCGTCGAGGTCGAGCGGCGCCTCGCCGAGCCGCTGCAGGACCCACGAACCGTCCCGCATGGACTCGGCCATCTCCGGGTCCTGCACGAGTTCGGCTTCGTCGACGGTGTGCAGCACCAGCATCGGCATCAGGCTCGCCACCGTGGTGGACGCCGGTACCGCGAGATCCGCGCGGCCGCTGGGGCCGAACACGGTGATCCGGCACAGCTCGGCCGGTTGCGCGCTGGTCATCGCCGCTCCATTCATCGGGCCAGTTCCATGGCGGGGGACGGGACGAACCCGGTCTGGATGAGCTTGATCCCGCGGCGCGTGACCAGCTGGGCGCGGCCGGCGGGCAGCTTGCGCGGCCCGGCCTCGCCGAGGAACTTGCCCTCTTCCTTGGGGTAGGAGAACAACAGGCTCGGCGTGCCGAGCTCCCACAGCCGGCGCAGCACCGGGTCCATCATCGCCCGCATCCCGCCGGAGCTGCTGCGCGCGACGATCAGGTGCAGTCCGATGTGGACACCCTGCGCGAGCAACGGCAGCAGCGGGTCCAAAGTGGACCCATTACCGGCGCCGAGCGAGAGCAGTTCGTAGTCGTCCACGACGACGAACAGCTCGGGCCCTTCCCACCAGTCCCGCTTGCGCAGGCGGTCCGGGCCGACGTCCTGGCCCGGGATCCGCTTGCTGAGCGACACCGACGCCTTGCCGACAAGGTCGCGCAGGCCGTCCGCGGCGATCGCGTAGCCGATGCGGAACTCCTCGGGCACGATCTGGTCGAGATCGCGGCGCGAGTCGCCGAGCAGGATCTTCGCTTCACCGGCCGGGTATCGGCCGATGACCGAGTTGATGACCAGGCGCAACGCGTTGGTCTTGCCGGTTTCGCTGTCCCCGAACACCATCATGTGCGGGGTGGCGCCGAAGTCGTGCCACACCGGGTTGAGGCGCTGTTCGTCCTGGCCGAGGCACAGGCGCAGCAGGTCGCCGGTCTGCTCGGTCGGGAGGTCGTTGACCGGCAACGTGGTCGGGAGCATCCGGACGACCGGCGCGACGCGGCCGGGCCAGAACGTCCTGGACTCCTCCGCGATCGCCTTGGTCGCGGCGGTGAGATCGTCCACCTCGGAGCTGCCGTCGAGCCGGGGCAGCGCGGCGAGGAAGTGGTAGCCCGCCGAGGTGAGCCCGCGGCCGGGCTGGGAGGGGACCGTCGCCGCCTTGCGCGAGCCGACCTCCGACTCCATCGAGTCGCCGAGCCGCAGTTCGTACCGGGTGCCGATGAGGTCGCGCAGCCACGGCCGGATCTCCGACCAGCGGGTCGCGCCGACCACGACGTGGATGCCGAACGAAAGCCCACGTGAGGCCAGTTCGTTGATCTTCGTTTCGAGGTCCTGGTAGTCCTGCCGGAGGGTGAACCAGCCGTCGATCACCAAGAAGACGTCGCCGTGCGGGTCGTCGATCTCGCCGGACTGGCGCAACGCCCGGTACGCGGCCATGTTTTCCATGCCGCGCTCGGTGAACTCGGTCTCGCGGCGCTCCATGATCTGGAGCAGCTCCTCGATCGTCCGGACCACGCGGTCGCGTTCCATCCGGGTCGCGACCGAGCCGACATGCGGCAGGCCGCTGACCGACATGATCCCGCCGCCACCGAAATCGAGGCAGTAGAACTGAACCTCGTCGGGAGTGTGGGTCATCGCGAGCGAAAGCATCAGCGTCCGCAGCATGGTCGACTTCCCCGTCTGCGGCGCGCCGACGACGGCGACATGGCCGTCCGCGCCGGAAAGGTCGGCGACCAGTAGTTCGCGGACCTGTTCGTACGGCCGGTCGACCATGCCGATCGGGACACGCAGGCGGCCGAGCTCGCTCTGGTCCTCGACGGTCATGCCGCGGACCGGGTCGGGCAGAACACTCGGGAGCAGGGTGTCGAGGCTGGGCGACTCGGCCAGCGGCGGCAGCCAGACCTGGCGCGCGGGCGGGCCGGAACCGGCGAGGCGCTCGATGAGCACGTCCGCCAGACTCGGCACCTTTTCGTTGGGGGTGGCCGGGTCCGGCTGCTTCTCGGGCTTTTCGTCTTCGACGGGCGCGGGGAGCAGTTCGTGCAGGCTCGGGTGGGCGTGCGTGACGAACGGGACGACCTCTTGGATGGCCATCGCAGCGCCGCCCGAGTCGCTGTCCGGGGCGACCGTGGCGTACGGGCCGGAGACGTAAGCACCCTTGAAGCGCAACAGGTTCGTGGTGTCGAGCTTGAGATAACCGTTACCGGGCTCGGAAGGCAGTTCGTATGCCTTCGCGACCCCGATGACACTGCGGGATTCCATCGACGAGAAGGTGCGCAGCGCGATGCGGTAGGAAAGGTGGCCTTCGACGCGGTGGATCCGGCCTTCGTCGAGCCGCTGGGACGCGAGCAGCAGGTGGACTCCGAGGCTGCGGCCGAGGCGTCCGATCGAGACGAACAGGTCCATGAACTCGGCCTTGCTGCCGAGCAGCTCGGAGAACTCGTCGACGATGACGAACAGGATCGGGAACGGCGCGAGCTGCTCGCCGTTCGCGCGGGCCTTCTCGTAGTCGAAGAGCGAAGCATAGCCGCTGGCGCGCAATAGTTCCTGGCGGCGGATCAGCTCGCCGTTGATGGAGTCCTGCATCCGGTCGACCAGCGGCAGCTCGTCGGCGAGGTTCGTGATCATCGCCGAGGTGTGCGGCAGCTTGTCCATGCCGATGAAGGTCGCGCCGCCCTTGAAGTCGACGAGCACGAAGTTGAGGATCTCGGAGGAGTGCGTCGCGGCGAGGCCGCATACCAGCGTGCGCAGCAGCTCGGACTTGCCGGAGCCGGTGGCGCCGATGAGCATGCCGTGCGGGCCCATGCCGCCCTGCGCGGGCTCTTTGAGGTCGAGCTCGACGACCTCGCCGTCTTCGGTGACGCCGATGGGCACGGTCATCCGGGCCCGCTGCGCGTTCCGCGGGCGCCACTGCGCCTGGATGTCGAAGGTGTGGACGTCCCGGATACCCAGGAGGGTGGTGAGTTCGAAGTCGCTCTCGAGTGGACGGTCGACGACGTCGACGGTGCCGCTGGTGCGCTTCGGCGCGAGCATCCTGGCGAGGTTCTCCGCCTGGATCAGGGTGAGCTCGTCGATCTCGGCTTTGCCGACGGCGTCACCGGACGGGAACTCGACCGTTCTGTCCTTTGTGGTCAGTCGCAGCACCTTGGGGCCACCGGCCATCGTGCCGGTGACGTCGAGCAGGACGACGTTGCGCAGGCCGGAGCCGAGCAGGCGGGAGTGCTCCGGGACGGTGCCGAGGTAGGCGACCACCACGACGAACGGCTCGGAAACCCCTGGGGTGGCGGACTTGTCGTGGTCGCCACGGTCGGTGACGTCCGGGCCCAGCAGGTCCATCAGCTCGTCGTGGTCGCAGGCGAGCAGGCGCAGCGGGCCGGCGGTGTCACGGGCGGTCGGGTGCGCGTTGTGCGGCAGCCACTTGACCCAATCCCATTCCGGACGGCTGGCTTCCGGGGTCAGCACGGCGATGCGCAGCTCGTCGGGGGCGTGGAAGGTGACCAGCTGGCCGATGATCGCGCGGACCAGGCCGACCGCCGGGGTGGCGTCGCCGGCGAACTCGACGCTGGTGAAACTCCGCAGCCCCACCGAAGTCGGGATACCGGACACCGTGCGGTAGGTCTCGCTGAACCGGCGTAGCGACACCGACGCCAGCGGCTCGAGGTCCTCGATCGGTTTGGTCGACGGCGGCAGGAATTCGAGCGCGGCGACCTGCGTGCCCAGCCCGATCCGCGCCCGGCCGAAGTCCGGGTGGCTGCCACGGCGTTCCCACAGCCGCGTGCCCATCACGAACGACCAGAGCCAGCGCGGGTCGGGGTTGTTCCAGGCCACGGACTTCCGCTGCTCGTCGGCGGTGTCCCTGGCGCGCTTGCGCAGCTGCGCGATGTAGCGGAGGTAGTCACGGCGTTCGGACTGCATGCGGCGCTTGCGATCCGCGCCCGCCCGGCCGATCTGCGTGAGGCTCATGCAGACCATCGCGGTGCCCATGGCGCCACCCATGACGTACATCATCGGTGAACCGTTGGACATCGAGAACATGAGGATCATCGCGACCGTGCCGATGCCCATCGGCAGGAACATCATCATCGAACCGAAGTCCCGCGACGACGGTTCCGCCATCACTGGTGGTTCTTCGAGCTCGACCTGTCCCTCGGGCATTTCCGGCCCGGCGACGCGTGGGGGCCGCTTGACGGTCACCGTACTCATTCGAGAACCCCCAAGGGTTTGGTGCCGCTCTTGCCCCAGGCGTCGTCGGTCTGCTTCAGCAGATTCGCCGCCGTGCGGGGCTCTTCCTCTTCTTCTTCGTCCGAGTCTTCTTCGGTTTCGACCGGTTCCGGTGCGGGCGGCAGCTCGTCGGTGCACATCGCGGGCGGCCGGTCCTCGACGATATGCGTGCCCTCTTCGCCCTTCTTACGGCGATACGTGGTCAGCTCGGTCTCGGCGGCGTCCTCACCCCACGGTTCGGTCTCGCGCAGCGTGTACTCCGGGGTCAGCTCCTCTTCGGACTGCTCCTTTTGCTTACCCGCCTGGGCGACCGCGAACGGCACGAGGAAAGCGAGCGCGCCCGCCCCGGCGACGAGGTCCCAAGCCGCGGTGTCCTCCTTCTGCTCGGAAGGCTTGACCACGGCCACGCGGTCCACTGTGGACTCATCGGGGACCTGCGCGGGTTGGTCTGTCGATGCCCACGCCGCTTGTTCAGCAGCGGGGGCATCGACGGTTGTGGGATCCCCGACGACGGGCACAGCGCCCGCCCAGGGATCGGTTTCGTTACCCAGCAAGCCGGAGGCGTCCGAACGCTCGGCACCACCGCTGCCCGCAGCGGCGTTGGCGCCCGGGAGACCCGGCATGGCCGAACCGGTCGCGCCCATCACGGGAACCTGGGACTGGTGCTGTTCCGGCGAAGCCCACTCGGCGGGATCGGCGGCGGGAGCGTCGATGCCATGCGGGTCGCCCACACCGGCCGTCTCGACTCCGGACCACTGATCACTCTCGTTGCCCAGCAGGCCCGACGCATCGGAGCGCTCGGCACCACTGCCACCGGCGGCGGCCGCGGAACCCGGCATGCCCGGCGATCCAGGCGACATTCCGGGCGTCATGCCCAGGAATCCCGGTGCTTGGTTCGTCGAAGCCCACTCGGCAGGGTCCTTGGCGGGCGCGTCAACGCCACTCGGATCGCCCATGCCCGGGACGTCACTACCGGTCCAAGGCTGGGTTTCGTTGCCCAGCAAGCCCGAGGCGTCCGAACGCTCGGCACCACTACCACCGGCATTCGCACCGGCACCCGGCGAACCCGGCATCCCGGCACCGGGCGAGCCCGTACCCGGCAAAGCCTGTGCCTGCTGCTGATTCGTCGAAGCCCACTCCGCGGGATCCGTCGCCGGCGCGTCAACGCCACTCGGGTCACCCATGCCGGGCATGTCAGTCCCGGCCCACGGCTTGGTCTCGTTACCCAGCAGACCGGACGCGTCCGAGCGCTCAGCGCCACTGCCACCGGCATTCGCACCGGCGCCAGGAGAACCCGGCGAACCCGGCGGCGGCATTCCCGCACCCCGGAAACCTTGCGCCTGCTGCTGGTTCGTCGACGCCCACTCCGCGGGATCCGTCGCCGGCGCGTCGACACCGTTCGGGTCCCCCATGCCCGGCATGTCGGTCCCAGCCCACGGCTTGGTCTCGTTACCCAGCAAGCCCGACGCATCCGAACGCTCGGCACCACTGCCACCCGCGGCGGCACTGGCACCCGGTGAACCCGGCATCCCACCACCGGGCATCCCCGAACCCGCACCCGGGAAGCCCTGCGCCTGACGCTGGTTCGACGTCGCCCATTCAGCTGGGTCGGTCGCCGGCGCGTCGACGCCGTTGGGGTCACCGAGACCCGGAGGCGGTGTGCCGGCCCACGGCTTCGGACCGCCGTTGAGCAGGCCGGACGCGTCCGAACGCTCGGCACCGCTGCCGCCACCGGCCGCACTGGCACCCGGCGAGCCGGGCATTCCACCACCCGGCATTCCCGCGCCGGCACCGGGGAAGGCCTGTGGGCTGCGCTGAGCCGGAGAGGACCAGTCGGTCGGGTTCTTGGCCGGAGCGTCGACACCGCTCGGGTCGCCGAGCCCCGGAGGCGGTGTGCCGGTCCACGGCTTCGTGCCGCCGTTCAGCAGACCGGAAGCGTCGGAACGCTCCGGGCCGCCACCCGAGTTGGCACCGCCCGGCATCCCGCTGCCGGGGAAACCGCTGGGCGCACCGGCGCCACGGTTTTCGGGCATGTTCGCCCCACCGGGACTGCCGCCCGACGCCCAGTCGGTGGGTGCCTGCGGGCCGCTGACCGGCGGCGGGGTGGGCGCGTTCGTGCTCAGGTTGTTCGGCAGCGCCGAAGAACCGGGGAACGGCTTGGGCGCGCCACCGGCAGGCTTTTCGAGACCGGGCAAGCCTTCGCCACTCCCGGGGAACGGCTTGGGCGTGGGCGCCTTGATGTTGTTCGCGGACGGACCGGACGAGCCAGGCGCCGGGGTCGGCACGAACGGCGTCGGCAGGCCACCGCCACCGGGACCGTTGACTCCGCCAGGACCGCCACCACCCGGGAACGGGGTCGGCGCGGGGGCGCCACCGGAGAACGGCGTCGGAGTCGGTGAACCGCCGCCGGGACCACCCGCACCGGGGAACGAAGAAGCTGAGGGGCCGCCACCACCAGGGAATGGTGACGGTGCACCACCAGAGCCGCCACCGGGGAACGGCGTCGGCGCGGGGCCGCCACCGGCACCACCACCGGTCGGAGGCGGGGTACTGCTGAACGCCGTGGGCGGCGGAGTGGAACCGGGGGGAGGCGTGCCGCCTGGAGGCGGCGCCGATCCGGGCGGGGGCACCGGAGGCGGCGGCGCGACGGGCGGCGGTGTCACCGGTGGCGGAACGGGCGGGGGAACCGGCGGGAGCACGGGAGGAGGCACCGGCGGACCGGTACCTGGGCCGTCGAACTGACTGGTGTCAACGGGTTTCACGTCGTCGCGGGTCAGTTTGTACTGACCGGTGAGGTGCCGGGCCACCTCTTTCATGTCCCGCGTCAGCATCGCGACGATTTCGGGTCGCTGCGACACGGGGATCAGGCCGTTGTCCATCGGATCCACGCCCGAGTTCTGGGCCTGCTGCGCGTACCAGACGTCGATGGCGTTGATCTGGTTCTGCGCCCAGATGAGCTGGTTGCCGTTGTTCCACAGCTGGCCGGGGATCGGGTTGATATTGGCGTCACCGCCACCGATCGACTCGGCCTGGTTCTTCACCTTGAGCGCGAACTTCTCCATGAGGTTCAGGAAAGCCTTGGCGGCTTCCCCTTTCCAGGGCCCGTTCTCGCCGGCCAGCGAACGTGCCTGCTGGGAAATGCTTTCCGCGACTATGAGCATCCTCTGCTGGGCGTTGTTGAACGAGTTCGCGGCGTCGAAAAAGGACTGCGGGTTCGCGACCGAGTGCATGGCCGCGGTGTCCGAAGAGGAGATGTTGCCGTCCGCGCCCGGGGGCACGGCGGAACCGCCGACGATCGCGGCTTTGATCTGTTTCCAGTCCCAGCTCTCGTAATCGCCGTCGGCTCCACCGGAGTTGCCGCCGAAGATCCCACCGTTGTCCCCCTCGCGGAAAGGCCCGGTGTTGTACGGATTCGTCATCGCCTCGTGCGCCCCTGTTCGATGAAACCCCGTCTACCGGCTAAAGACCGTTGATGTCGCCGTTGAGTTCCGAGACGTAGGTGCCCAGGTCCGTACCGGTCATCGCGTTGAACTCTTCGACGCTGGTGTACTTGGCGGCCAGCTCTTCCGCGGCGATGGCGATGTCCGCCATCGTTTCGCGGGTGTCGCCGATGAACTTCTGGGTCGTCATGGCGAGCCCGGTCGGTCCCATGATCTTGTCGCGCAGGGTGAACGCCTCGTGGAAACCGCCGGCCGCGATCTTGACGTTGCCCATGTCGGTCCACGACGTCTGCATCGGGTCGACGAGCGCCTTGATGTTGGCAGCGAAGGTCTTCATCGCGGCGGTGCTGACCTCGGTCGAACCGGGTTCGCCGGGACCTTCACCACCGGGGACCACCGGCGGGTCGAAATGCCCGTTGGTGCCGAAGTCGTGGTTCGTGTCGGTGGGGACGTCGTCGTGGACGTCGAACTCGTCGATCTTGTCTTCTTCGGTTTTGTAGGCCTCCCAGGCGGCCCACTCCCGATCCCACTGTGCCTCGTCGAAACTCGGGTTTTCGGTGCCGTCGATGTTGTATCGCTCGTTGCCACTACTGATGAAATCAGTCGGGCCCTTGTCGTAGGTCTTACCGGTCTGAGCATCGGTGTAAGACATTTCTATGCACCACCCCGTCGTCGAATTCAGTGGCCGAGAAGCGAAAACCGTTACGTGGCGCCGGGCTTGGCGCCCGGCCGCCACGTCACAGCGAAATCAGGCGCCACGACCCCACATGCCGGCGCCGGTGTGCTCGACCTGCAGGTAGCCGTTGGAGATCTCGGCGAGGGCGAGTTCCGCGCGGCCCAAGGCTTCCGGCATCTTCGCGGCGGCGGCGTCCCACTTCATCTTGCTGGCGTCGTACGCCTCGCGCGCGTCACTGGTCCATTCCTGGAGGCTGCCGCGAACCTGCGAATCCAGCTCCGACAGCATGTTCTGGATGTTGTGCGTGATGGCGGCCATGTCGTCGCGCACGACGTCGGCCTGCTGGAAGTTGAACTTGTACGTAGCCATGGCGCTTCCTTCGGTGATGGAGGCTCTGGAGAACCTGTCCGAAATGGAGTAACGAGACCGATCAGATACCGCTCAGGCCGCCGGCCCACGCGGAGGCGGTGTTGACCGCGGTCTCTTCGTTCGCCGAGTAGGCGTTCGCGTTGCCACCCATGACCTCGATCATGTGGTTCAGCTCGCGGATGATGATGTCGAACTGCTGCTCCCAGTCGTTCATCGCCTGGCCGAACTTGATCGAGGCGTCCCCGGTCCAGCTCGACTGCAGGGTCACCATCTCCGAGTTGACGCGCTGCATCTGGCCGGTGGCCGTCGACGAAGCCGTCTCGAAGTTGCCACAGGCAGCCTTCATGCCGGGCGTTGTTACGGATACGCTATTGACCGCCATCGAGGGTCCTCCTCGTAAGTATGAAGCGAATGGTGTGCGGGCCCAGCGACGCACTGTGACTCGCTGAGCGCAGCCTGCCCCAGCGATCCGCGCTTCGAGAAGCTTCTAAGTGTTGTCTTGCCCGTTCGACCAGTAAGCCTGCCTGCTTACGCCCTAGAGTCGATGTCATGAGCCTTCAAGCCAAAGCCAGCAAGCTACTCGACCTGCATACCGCGCCTGAGCTGCTCAAAGTGGTCAACGTCTGGGACGTGGTGAGCGCGAAGGTGATCGCGGACCTCGACGGAACCACCGCGCTCGCCACCGCGAGTCACTCGATCGCGTCGTCCTACGGCTATCCGGACGGCGAAAAGATCCCGGTCGACCTGATGATCGAAGCCGTTGGCCGGATCGCCGCCGCGACGGACCTCCCGGTCAGCGCCGATCTCGAAGCCGGGTACGGAAATCCGGGCGAGACGATCCGCAAGGCCATCGGTGTCGGCATCGTCGGCGCGAACCTGGAAGACCAGATGAAGCCGCTGTCCGAAGCGGTCGCGGCGGTCGAAGCCGTCATCAAGGCGGGTGAGGCGGAAGGAGTTCCCTTCGTGCTCAACGCCCGCACCGACGCGTTCATCAAGGTGCGCGACCCGAAGGAGGCCCTCGCCGCCGCGATCGAACGCGGAAAGGCGTACCTCGGCGCGGGTGCCCCGGTGTTCTTCGTTCCCGGCAAGCTCGACGAGCCGACCGTCACCGCGCTCGTCGAAGCGTTGGGCAGGCAGAAGGTGACGGTTATCGGCGTCCCGGGCACGTTGCCGCTGGCGAAACTCGAAGAGCTCGGCGTCGCCCGCGTGTCCTACGGCCCGTTCGCCCAGCGCGTCGCACTGACCGCGCTGGCCGACTTCGCCATCGACGTCATCGGCGGCGGCGCGCTGCCCGAGAACACCCGCGCACTGAACTGAACCTAGGCCTGGAACTCGGCGGCGTGGTCTTCGGCCCAGACGGCGAAGCCACGCGCCGGGTGTCCGGTCAGCGTCTCGACAGTCTGTGTCGTCGGGACCGGCGAGCCGTCGCTGGACTGCCACCAGTCGAGCAGACCGTCCGCAAAGGACCCGGGGATGTACTGTGCCATCTCCTTTTTCCACTCTTCGCGCGTCACCACGTTGACGGCGATGGGCCGCGCTGTCGCCCGCGCGAGATGGCCGATCTGCTCGGCGAAGCTGACCGATTCCGGCCCGGACAACGTATAGCTCTTCCCGCGTAGCGACGGTTCCGTGAGCACAGCGAGCGCTGCCCCGGCGACATCGGCCTCATGGATCGGATCGGTGTGGGAGTTCGGATAGGGCAGGCTGACCGCGCCCGCCGACTTGATCCCCCAGGCCCACCCGAGCGCGCTGCCGGCGAACGAACCCCCTTCAGTGCGGCCGAAAACGTTGCCGGATCCTTGAGGTTGAGCTTCACCGTCGCTACGCCGTCAGGCAGGCTCAGCTTGTCCGGTTCATTGGACGCGGCGCGCACGGCGATACCGCGCCCGTGCAGCAGGTTGATCAGGTTGCGCGCGACAGCGATCAGCCGCCGCCCCCGCCCGGCCAAGGTCCCGCTGACGCGCGAGCTCATCGTCCGGACAGGACTGGCCGTGCTGGATCGGGACGGGATGGACGCGCCCATGCGCAAGGTCGCCCTGGAACTGGACACCGGCGCGGCATCGCTCTACGTCTACGTCAAGAACCGCGAAGACCTGTCTCATGGCGATGCTCGACGAGGCGATCGTGGACGTTGTCCCGCAGTCGTCGTCACGGCGGGTGTCGTGGCAGAAGCGGCTGACGGCATTGATCGACGCCGTTGTAGAAGCCATGTCACGGCATCAGGGGCTCGCGCTGGTCTCCTTCGGCAGCGTCCCCACCAGCCACAACGCGATGCTGATCGTCGAGCGCGTGATCGCCCTGCTGAAGGAGGGCGGACTCGAAGACACGACGATCTCGTGGGCGGTCGACCTGCTCTACCTCTATCTGACCGCGGTCGCGGCCGAGCGGAGCGCGTACAACGACAAGGCGTCCCTCGGCCAGACCGAAGCCGGCAACGTGCGGAAGGTCCGCGAACACTTCGAGTCCCTCTCGGCCGAGAAGTACCCGATGATCGTCGGCCTCGGCGAGCACCTGATGTCCGGCAGCGGGGAAAAGCGCGCGAGCTGGGGACTGAAAGTCCTGCTCAACGGCATCATCCACACTCCGGCCGGCTGAGCTTTCGCGGCCCGAGCGGTCGTCGTGCCGTACCGGAACGGCTGACTTCGAGCGCCGCCTGGCGCCCCCGGCCGCTGGTTATGCTGGCCGTATGACCGCTCCAGAATCTTCGCCGGCCACCACCCGACGAGCCGGGAAAGTGGCACTGGCCGTAGCCGCCGCCGTGGTGATCCTGGCCGTCGACCAGCTGACGAAGTTCTGGGCGGAATCGACCCTCACCGACCGCGCGCCGATCCCGGTCATCGGCGACTTCATCCGGTTCCGGCTGCTCTACAACCCCGGAGCCGCGTTCTCGATCGGCGAGAACATGACGTGGATCTTCGCCGTCCTCGCCGCGGCAGCCGTGGTCGTCATCGCCGTGCTAGTCAGCCGAGTCCGCTCCGGCGCCTGGGCCATCACGCTCGGACTGCTACTCGGTGGCGCGACCACCCACCTGCTCGACCGCCTGTTCCGTGCCCCCGGCTTCGCCCGCGGGCACGTCGTCGACTTCATCGACTACAACAACTGGTTCGTGGGGAACGTCGCCGACATCGCCCTGTTCTTCGGCGCGGTATTGGCCATTGTTTTGACTCTGCGCGGCATCGGCATGGACGGCCGCAAGCACGAGGCCTGAACTTTCGCAAAACGCCCACCGCGTCGGCGGATCGCCAGATACGATCTCGCCGAGGTGATCATCATGAACAAGTACGACAACTGGGACAGACCACTTCCGCAGCTGGGGCCGTGGGAAAAAATCGCCGCGGAACTCGAACGCGTGACTGCCGAGCAGGCACGCGAAAGATTCACCGGCCGCTCGCGAAGTGACTTCGTCAGCGCCGAGGTCGACGGCACCGGAAAGCTGCTGGACCTCGACGTCAGCCCGGAAGCGCTGCGTCAGTCCTACCCGCAGAACATCGGGCCGGACACGATCGAAGCCATCCACGCGGCGAGAGCGGCGGCCGCGAACGCGGGCCAGGCCAAGGTCGACGAGATCCTGGCGGGGGCACACATATGACCCGCATGCGCAGCTTGGACAACAAGGTTCGTGAGCTGGAAGAAAGCTTCACCAAGACGGAAACGGCGGTCGCGAACGCGGGTTCGCAGGTTATCGAGGTCGACATCCCCGATGATCTCGGTGTGATCGAGATGTCC
The DNA here is from genome assembly GCF_036008905.1 of Amycolatopsis sp. Lineage (GTDB taxonomy): Bacteria > Actinomycetota > Actinomycetes > Mycobacteriales > Pseudonocardiaceae > Amycolatopsis. Next base: position 42,266 of record NZ_DASYMU010000185.1, read on the forward strand.
GGCTCCGGCCGGCTCGAGCGCATCGAGCTCGACCTGGACAACCTGCCGTACACCACCGCGCCCGCGCTGAGCGCCGCGCTGCTGGAAGCGATCGTCGCCGCCGAAGAACACGCGGCAGAGACCAGGCGCCCGGCAGCTCGTTAGCCGCCGGAAGAATCGGAGACAATTGTGGGACTAGTCAGGGGAACCAGCTACGGTGTCGTTCCCGATGCGTTGCGAACCAACAAAATCGCCTGGGACCAGGCTGAGGACAACTGGGAACAGTTCGCGAACAGCCTGCGCAACGACGTCGTGATGGGTGACGGCGACATGGGCCTCATCGGCCGCATGGCAGGTTTCCCCAGCGATTACAACAACGCGCGCGAAACCATCCTGAAGACCGTCGGAAATGGCCAGCGTCAAATGCAGGACGTCGCCCACACCCTCGACGACGTCGCCAAGACGTACGAGGAGAAGGACGCCGAATACTACGAGCAATTCGGCTACCAGAGCGACGACGACATGACGGACCGTCGCCTGCCCTAGCCGTACCCGGACCACAACGAAAGAACTGATCGAACAATGGCGGAACGACAGCGGGCACCGTGGCCCGAAAAGAACGCGGACAAGGTCTGGGAACACGCCTCGAAACGTGACCACCAAGGCGCGATGGACACTTGGTACGTCGTCCGGGACCAGCTCTTCGGCAGTGCCGACGCGATGGAAGGCTTCGCCACCTGGTGGGGCCAGTCGACGTTCATGACCAACACCGAAGACGTCATCGACCTGTCGCGCGAGAACCTCGTCGCCTACTGGCAGGGCGGCGGTTACGATTCGTATGCGGCCTACGCGATGAACGCAACAAAGCGGATCTCCCGCAACGAAACGGTGATGAACGAGATAGCGGGCACCTTCGAAGGGTGCATCGACATCGTCTACGACACTTACGCCAACGCGATTGAATTCATGTCGGCCTGTGCCCACGATCTGATCGAGGCGGAAGCGACCACCGTCGAAGAGATCGTCCTGCCGTGGACGATCATCACCAACGTCATCCAACTGCTCAACAACTTCGTGAAGAACATCAACGACCTGATCGCCAAGTCCGTCCGCCAGATGGGCGAACTCCGCGAGAAGGGTGTTTTCCTGGCACGGCAGGCCAACGACTTCGCCGACGTCAAGGAGATGGCCGGAGCGGTGGGGAACCCCGATCTGTGGCAGGTCAAGCCGATCAAGACGGAGGCCTGATCAGCTTTTGTCCGAACCATCACAGGAGGGATGCGCATGTCCGAGGGCTTCATGGAACGACCCGAGGACTCCGCGCGCCGCCTGAACCAGGACGAGAAGCCGGCGGTGGCGGACGACGCCACCGCCGGTTACCTGGAAAACCCGTGGGACCCCGAAACCGTTGCCAAGAAAAAGAAGTCCCGCCGCCCCAAAGCCCGGGTCCGTGGCAAACCCGACGACGACGAATTCCGTATCAAGTTCGACAAGGCCTGGTAGCTCACGTCGTCACGACAAGCTTTCCCTTGGTGTCACCGGATTCCATCGCCGTGTGAGCCGCGACGCTCTCGTCGAAGGCATACACCTGGTCGATGGGCACGACCGCGGTTCCGGCAGCGACGGCGTCCAAAAACCCTTGCAGGACCGCAGCAGGAAGATCCCCGGCATCGCCGCCATAAGCGCTCAGCCGTACACCCCGAGGCAGATACCCGATCGGATAGAAGTCCTTGACGATCCACTCGTTGGACAACATGCCCGTGAAGCACACAACCCCGTGCACCCGCGTGGCCGCCAACGTGTCAGGAAGCGTTGGCGTACCAACGAGTTCCAGCGCCGCATGCACCCCGTCCGGCAGCACAGCACGCACCTGCTTCGCGACGTCACCGTTGTCGATGAACACATGATCGACGCCAAGATCCTTCAACGCCGAAGTCTTACCCGGACTACGCGTAGTGGAGAAAACCGTCATCCCACGCTGCTTGGCAAGAACAGCCGTCGCCATCCCGACTGACGACGTGCCACCACGGATGAGAATCGCCTGACCAGGCTGCGCGTCAAGTCCGATGGTCAACGAGCCGTACGCGGTCTGCAACATCTCCGGCACCGCACCAAGCACGCTCCAGTCAAGCTCGCTCCGAAAGGCGATCACCTGACTGGCAGGCACACAGGTGTACTCGGCATACCCGCCGTCAAACGTGCGGCCCATCCCGCCCATCATCGCGACAACCTGCTGCCCAGCCTCGAATTCCCCACCCGGACACTCAGCCACCACGCCGGTCGCCTCAATCCCGAGCACCCGCGGAAACGTGACCCCGTCCGCCAACCCCGACCGCGTATGCAGCTCAGACCGATTGAGCCCGAACGCCTTGACCCGAATAAGTACCCACCCAAGCCGCGGCTTCGGCACCGATACCTCACGGATCTCCAACGCCTCCGGCACTCCAGGCGCATCCAAGACAATCGCTCGCATGCTGGTCACCTAAACCGTCCTCCCCTTAGCCCGAAGTTTCGCAAGCGTGCCACCCAACTGCTCCAACTCACGCGCCGACAACGCTGCCCCAAACCGAACCTCAAGCTCCTCCTGAAACACCGCACTCGCCTCCGCAAGCACACGCCGCCCCGCCGCCGTGAGCTCGATGATCGACGACCGCCGATCGTCCGGATTGGACCGCCGCACGCAGTACCCTGCCGCCTCGATCCGGTCCACAAGCTTGCTCGTCCCACCCACCGTGATCACCAACTCCCGCGCGATGTCATGCACGCGACAAGGGTCGACCCGCTCGATGACCCGCATCGGCTCAAACCGGGTCATCGGCAAGTCGAAGTCAGCCCGAAGCCGCGCGTCGACGGCGTTCCAGAGCTCGGTCTCGTACCGGATGAGCTCACTAAACAGCCGCTGCAAGTCCGTCACGATGCCCCTCAGTTACCTTCCATGGAATCTACCTCTTGTCCAACATACATTCCATGGAATATAATTGCAATCCACGACGACCGCGGGCCAAGCGAAGGGCGCATGCGGATCAAGGCCCTTCCTGCGGACCACCGGGGCACGTGGTCCCTCACCCGCCCAGCGGTACCGTCGCGTACCGCTCATGCCAAAAAGTGGAGCCGCGAAACTTACTGAGGGGAGCACCAAAAATGAGGCGTATCGCGGCGGGTCTGGTCCTTGTCTTGGCCACGTGTCTCGGTGTCGTGTTCGGTCCTGTCGGTTCGGCCAGCGCCGAACCGACAACCCACCTCGGGCCGCTGTACACCACCGGTGGCCGCACCGAAATGACCTTCATCTGGTACAACCGATCCGTCGGCGTCCAGGGGTACGTGGAGAACTTCGGCCTGAATACCACCACTGTCACGTTCAAGTTCTTCCAGGAGTCGACGTTGCTCGCGACGCAGACCCGCTCCGCGTCGGCCCAGACCAAGAGCTTCAACTTCACCCAGGCGGGCCCCTCGGGAGGAATCACCGAGGTGGACGTCAAGGTGTGCACCGGCACCGCCTGCAGTGACGACTACGTGATCCGCCCCTTCTAGGCGCGCCACCCAAGTCCGTGAAGGCCACATTGAGGGACTC
>NZ_DASYMU010000186.1:0-51509 GCF_036008905.1 Amycolatopsis sp.
AGTTCGTTGGGGGTATTCGGCGGATCCAGGTTTCTGGTGGGTGTGCGGCCGGGAGACCCTCGTACCGGTGTACTCGGGTCTTCCGGCCGTGCGGCCAGCGGGAAGCTGGGCCGTCGAGACCCCCGACAGACTTCCAATCGTGACCACTTAGGCGTCGATCGCGCGGGACAGCGCCAGCAGCGGCCGCACGTCGGCTTCGATGTCGTTCGCGGCGGGCAGGACGAGATGCGCCTGACGGCCGGTGTCCTCGCCCGCGGCCTGTTTGCCGAGCGCGGACTTCAGCTCGGCCGCCGCGCTCGCCGCGTCCACTTCGGCCACCGAGGCGAGATCGGAACCGAGATAGGGACTGAGCTGCACCAAGCCGTCCCGGATCTCGATCACCCGCCGGTAGTAGCGGCGATGGACGTTGCGGGGGCGGAGTGACTCGAGCGGTTTCGCCGGTGCCGCGCGCAGGACGATGTTCGGATACGCCGCCGCCAGCAGTGTCCACAGTGGATTGAGCTCGCGGTAGTACCGGCCGTGCCGCCGACGCCGGCGGAGCGCGGCGACCCTGGCGTGAACCCCCGGATAGCTGATGCCCACCAGGAATCCCACGATGCCGAGGATCACCAGCGGGACGGCGATCGTCAGCAGCACGGGCAGCGTCGGGCCGCCGGCCCACGCGATCACGACGTACAGCGCGCGCAGCACACTTCCCGCCGCGGCGAGCGCGAGACCGTACCCGCCGATGCGAAGGCCGATGCGCAACTGCCGGTCGGTCGTGCGGAGATAGCGGAAGATCCAGACGACACAGGCGATCAGGCCGTAGATCAGGTAGAGCCCGGCGCCGAGGTAGAACAGGGCGGCGCCGGGGACGTGCACGACGTCCGGGCCGAGGCTGAGACCGCGGACGTCCGGCGGGGTGATCGCGAGCGCCACGCACATAAGCACGATCACGGCGCCCAGCGGGATCAGTTCCCAGGCCGCGCGCCGGTATTTACCCGGGCCTTGCGCCGAGCCGCGGAAGAACACCAGCAGCGAGCAGAGTGCGATCGTCAGCAGGACGTTGTTCAACAGCCGGCCCGCGCCTGGAACGGAGAGCTCGTCGAGTGCGTCGGCGACGACTTTCTGCTGGCACAGGGAGGAACCGAAGACCCCGGCGACCGTGACCGTGACGGCCCAGAGCGGCAACCGTCTCGGCGCGCGTTGCAGCTGGTGGATCCGCCAGCCCAGGGCCGCACCGAACAGGACGGTCATGGCCAGTATCGGAGGAGTGAAGAATCTGTTCACAACCACCCTTGATGGTCGCGCAGGGTGCCTTGGATCCGGCGAAGATCCTTGTCTTCGGCACGCCGCGGGATCGTGTAGTTCAGGACCGCCGCCCATTCGAGGATGATGGTGGCCACGGTTTCGGCCTCCCACTCGTGGGCTTCGTCATTAGGAGCTGCGGCGAAGCGCCCGGCGGACGGCGTCGCTGTCGATGTCGGCGGGAAGGCCGGGCAGGAAGTCTTCGGGGGCGTCCCCGTTCGGGTGGTGATCGGCGAGCATATGCCCGAGCTCGTGCAGGACGATGTGATCCTGATGCGTTTTGGTCGTTTCCTGCTGGTAGAAGAGGTAATCGGCGGTCGGAGTGGCGATCCAGCAGCCGAACGGGCCGGGCACCTCCAGCGGATACGGCATCAGCCGGATCGGTTTCCCGCGCTGCTCACCGAGCCGTTCACAGAGCACGGCGACGTCCAGCGGTGGCTCGATGCCGAGGTCGTTCAGCAACCGGCGACAGCGTTTGCGCAGTTCGCGTTCCTTCACTCGCCGGACCTCCGCCGCTCGGCACGCTCGTAGCGCTCGACCAGGTCGAGGAGGTCCATGACCTGGCGACGGCCTTTGGGCGAGAGCTCCTGCGCGCGCATCGCCATGAGTTTCGCTTCCCCCGCTTGGGCTTCCGCTGGTTCCTCTTCATCGAAGCTCGTGTCATCGAAGCTCGTGTCATCGAAAAAATGACTCACCGGTACGCCGAACAGCCTGGCCAGCGCCTCGACGTAGTGGATTTTCGGGTTGATCCGCTTGCCGGTGGCCAGCTGCTGGATGTACGCCGGCGACATCGCCGGGCCCGCCGCGCGGTCGATGGCCGAGGACATCTCCCGGTAACTGTGCGGCGCTTCTTCGTTGGCGCGCGACCCCTCGATCAGCGCGCTCAGCTTCTCCGCGAACGTCCGTTTCTGGCTCACGTCCGTCTCCCCACTGCAGTAGCCGAAGTGTAGCCCGCAGTGACATGTACGCAAATGTTGACAGCTGGCGTATGCAGAGGTTTACAGTAGAGCCGCTCAGCGGCCTGGTGAACCGGTGTGTGTCGAACCCGCGCATTTTTAACGGCCGCTCGTCCGCCGAAAACTCTGGAGTTGTAGTACGCTTTAGTTGTTGAGGTTGATCGTCTTCGCGACGAACCCTCGACTCGGCCTGTCGCCGGAGGTCGACCCCCAGGGCTTCCGGTGACAGGCCCCCTTACTTTTACGCGGTGAGGCCAGCCGCAAGCGTCGCGCCGAGTTCCCAGCAGGCCGCGAGCTCATCCTTGTCCGGTTCACCCCTCACCCCGACCGGTGCCGAAACCTTTTCCCAGCCCAGTCCCGTGGTGATCGCGTCGATACCGCGTGTGGTGCCGGACAGATCACTGTTGCCGTGCACGAAATATCCGAACGGCCGGCCGCGGGTCGTGTCGAGGCATGGGTAGTAGATGGTGTCGAAGAAGAACTTCAACGCCCCGCTCATGTACCCGAGGTTCGCCGGCGTACCGAGCAGATACCCGTCCGCCGCGAGCACGTCGGCGACCGTCGCGGCGAGCGCGGGCCGCCGGACGACGTCGACCCCCACGATCTCCGGATCGGTCGCGCCGGACACGGTGGCCTCGAACATCGCCTGCATCGACGGCGACGGCGTGTGATGAACGATCAGCAACGTAGGCACCCTCCGGACCCTGCCCGCTCGCCCTCCGGCGCGCAAGATGGTGAGCTACGCCTCCGTCAGTAGTTGCTCCAGTTCGTCCCGTACGGCGGCGAGGCGGTTCTTCGCGGCGGCGCGGGACCGCGCGAGACCGGCGGCCTCCGCGACCGGCTCGATGACCTGCAGGTACGCCTTCAGCTTCGGCTCGGTGCCCGACGGGCGGACCACCACACGCAGGCCCTCGCCCCGCAGGCGCAGGACGTCGGCGTCGGGCATGAGGTCTTCGAGGTCGACGCCGGTGCCCGCCAGCGCTGCCGGCGGGGTGGCGCGCAGGCCGTCCATCAGCCGTGAGCGGACGCTGAGATCGGTGACCCGCAACGAAACCTGGTCCGTCACGTACACGCCGTGGCGCACGGCCAGTTCGTCGAGCACGTCGAGCGGCGACTTCCCGGCGGCCTTCAGCGCGGCGACGAAGCCGCACGCCAGTACCGACGCGGCGATGCCGTCCTTGTCCCGTACGAAATCGGGGTTCACGCAGACGCCGAGCGCCTCTTCGTAGGCGAACACGAGATTTTCACCGGATCGGGCGAGCCACTTGAACCCGGTGAGCGTCTCGATGTACTGGGCGCCGTGGGTTTTGGCGATCTCGCCGAGCATGGACGACGAGACGATAGTGGTTGCCACCAACGGATTCGGCGAAACAGCGGCGTCCAAAGTGGACAGGATGTGCTCACCGAGCAGGACGCCTGTTTCGTCGCCGCGCAGCATCCGCCAGTAGCCATCGCGGTCGCGGAGACCGAGCGCGCAGCGGTCCGCGTCCGGGTCCAGCGCGATGGCCAGATCGGCGTCCACTTCGGACGCCAGAGCCAGCAGGAGGTCGGTCGCGCCGGGTTCTTCCGGGTTCGGGAAGGACACCGTCGGGAAGTCCGGGTCCGGCGTGGATTGCGCGGAAACTTGGTGCAGGTCAACGAAACCGGCCAGCTCGAAGGCCTTGCCGAGGGTTTCCGCGCCGACGCCGTGCAGCGCGGTGGCGGCGACCTTCAGCGTGCGCTCGGCCGTGCGCGGCAACGCGGCGACCTTCGCCAGGTACGCGTCGAGCAGCTCGTCGCCCAACGTCGTCGCGCCCGGCTCGCGCGGCACGCTCACCGCGGCCGGAGCGGCCTCGATGGCCTGCTCGATCTGGCCGTCGGCGGGCGGCACGATCTGGGCGCCCGTCTCGTCGTAGAGCTTGTACCCGTTGTCCGCGGGCGGGTTGTGCGACGCGGTGATCTGGATCCCGGCCACCGCGCCCAGCTGCTTGACCGCGAAGGCCAGCACCGGTGTCGGCAGCGGCCCGGGAAGCACCTTCACCTGGAACTTCGCGGCCGTGAGGACTTCGGCGACAGCCTTGGCAAACGCTTCCGAGCCGTGCCGGGCGTCCCGGCCGACGATGACCACGCCGCCGCTTTTGCCCTGTCCGTTCAACCACGTGGCGACTCCGGCGGTGGTCCGCGTGACCACCGCGACGTTCATCCCGTTCGGCCCCGCGCGCACCGGACCACGGAGTCCCGCGGTGCCGAACTCCAGCGGCCCGGCCATCCGGTCCGCGAGTTCTTCGGTGGCCCCTGGCGCGCCGCCCATCGCGTTGGCGAGCACGTTCTGCAGCTCGGCGCGCGAGTCCACGTCGACGTCATCGGCTATCCAGCGAAAGGCCTTGTCGCGCAATGCGGGTGTCAAGGAGATCGTCACGGGGGCAGCCTACGGGGGTAGGGTCGGGGCGGTGCGTCTGATCTTCGCCTCATTGGCCTCCCACGGACATATCTATCCGCTGATCCCGCTGGCGCTCGCCGCCAAGGATGCTGGACACGACGTCGTTTTCGCGACCTCCGAAGAGTTTCTCGCGCCGTTGCGCAAAGCCGGGCTCGAAGTCGCGGCGGCCGGTCTGCCGATACGCGCGGCGTTCGGCAAGCTGCACGGCGGCATCCCGGAATCCCGCACCCCTGAGCAGCTCAACGAGATGATCTCGGAGGTCTTCGGCGAGATCATGCCGCGCCAGGTCATGCAGGACCTCAAGCCGCTGCTGGACGTCATCCGGCCTGATCTGGTGGTGCACGAAGCAGGCAATCCCGGCGCCGCCGTCGCCGCTTGGAAGGCCGGGATTCCCGGGCTGTGCCACGGTTTCGGCCGCGAGTCGGCAAGCCCGGTGGTTGCCGTGATCGGCGACCGGATGCGCGCTTTCGCCGCTGAACAGGGCCTCGACCTGCCCGGTGACTACCCGGCCGCGGCGGGCAACCGGTATCTCGACATCTGCCCGCCGTCGTGGCAGACGCCTGAGTTCAAGGCCGCTGTCGACCGCATCGAACTGCGACCTGTCGCGTGGAACGAACCGGGCGAGCTGCCGTCGGGCGTCCGCTACCGCAAGCGCCCCCTGGTCTACCTGACCCTCGGCACCGCGATGGGCAACGCGCTCGTGCTGCGCCAGGCGATCGAGGGCCTGGCGAAGCTTCCCGTCGACGTGCTCGTCGCGTCGGGCCCGAGCCTGACGGACGTGGACCTCGGCGAGATGCCCGGCAATGTGCGTCTCGAAGCCTGGGTGCCGCAGGGCGACCTGCTGCCACACGTCGACCTTGTCGTGCACCACGGCGGCAGCGGCACCACGCTCGGCGCGCTGGCCGCGGGGAAGGTGCAGCTGTGCATCCCCCAGGGCGCGGACCAGTTCACCAACGCCGAGGCGCTCGTGGCCGCCGGCGCCTGTGCGGTGCTCCTGCCAGGGGAACTGAACGCCGACGCCGTCACCGAACTCGCGCGCCGCCTGCTGGCCGACGAAGCCATGCAAGCCGTCGCCCACCGCTTCCGCGACGAAATCGCCGAGATGCCTTCGCCCGAATCGATCGTCGCGCGCCTACCCAAGCTGGCTGAATTGGCTCGGGTGGGTGGGTCGTGAGTGTTTACGAGTGTTAGAACACTTGTTGCCACTCACGACCCCACCTGCCCAGCGGAACCATCATTAAGCCCGCGCGACGAGGTCCCGCAGCAAAGTCCCCATCTTCTCGGCGGCGGCGCGGCCGGCTTCGAGGACTTCGGTGTGGTTCAGCGGTTCTCCGGTCATCCCGGCAGCCAGGTTGGTGACCAGCGACAAGCCGAACACCTCGACTCCGGCGGCCCGCGCGGCGATGGCTTCCAGCACGGTCGACATGCCGACGAGGTCCGCGCCCATGGTGCGGAGCATGCGGATCTCGGCAGGGGTCTCGAAATGCGGCCCGGTCAGCCCCGCGTAGACGCCTTCCTCGAGCGACGGGTCGATCTCGCGGGCGATGTCGCGCAGCCGCGCCGAGTACAGGTCGGTCAGGTCGACGAAGTTCGCGCCGAGGATGGGGGAGCGCGCTGTCAGGTTCAGGTGGTCGGAGATCAGCACCGGCTGCCCGACCTGGAAGCCCTGCCGCAGCCCACCGGCGGCGTTGGTGAGCAGCACGGTCTTCGCGCCGGTGGCGGCCGCGGTGCGCACGTTGTGCACCGCCGGGCCGATGCCTTTGCCCTCGTAGAAGTGCGTGCGGCCGAGCAGGATCAAGGCGCGCTTGTCGCCGACCTTCACCGAGCGGACCGTGCCGCCGTGCCCGACGGCGCTGGGGGCCACGAAACCGGGCAGCTCGCCGAGGCCGATCTCCGTCTCCGGTTCGCCGATGACGTCGGCGGCGGGCCGCCAGCCGGAACCCAGCACGACGGCGATGTCGTGCTGGGCGACTCCGGTGCGTTCGGCGATGACCGCAGCGGCTTCGGCTGCTTCGTTGGCTTCGATCTCACTCATGCGCCGAGCGTATCCGGAGACTCCTGACCACCAGGAAAGCCACCAGCCCCAAGGGTGACAGGAAGATCGTCAAGAACAGGATCGGGCTGACGATCAGCGGGTGGATACCGCGTGCCCGTGCCTCCAGGTACATCCAGCGCCCGATGAACAGGTCGAACGCGATCAGGTGTGCCCAGATCGTCGCCGCACCGTACGGCTGTCCCAGAAACGCTTGCAGCGCGGCCAGATTCGGCGTGCTGACCACAGTCCACAGCTCCCCGAAACGCGGGATCGCCAGTGCGAAGTAGACGACCAGCGGAATCAGCGTCACCCACGGCGACGCGACGGCGCGCCGGGTCACCGACCACGTCGGCGCCAGGATCATCAGCGCCCAGAACGGCACGGCCAGGTAGAACGTCCAGGTGAACAGCCCCACTGTGGTCATCGCGCGCCTGCCATCTCTCGCGAAGGTGCCCGGAGCACGAACAGCGTGCCGAGTGTGACGGCTCCGGCCAGCAGGCCGGCCGCGGTGAGCGTCAGCAGGTCGGGACGGATCAGCGACTGCCCGCGAAGCGCCTGCCAGGTGACGAGCCCGGCCAGGCCCGCGTACCCGGCGGCCGTGACCAGCACGAGCCGTCCACGGACAACGCCGTCACGCAGGCGCGGGAACCTCGTCGCCAGCATTCCCAGCAGCATCAGGAACAGCGGCAACGCCTGCAGGGCGTGCATCCCGACGAAATGCGGGATGCGGAGATCGCCGCCGGTGGTGCTCCAGCCGGTGATCGCCATGGCCGGGCCGCCGTCCGCGACGCCGACGCTGTGGGCACCGATCATGTCCTGCGCCACGCCCCGCTCCGTGCCCGCGCTTTGCTCGGCCGTCGGACTGACCATCAGCATGCCGAGGCTGATGCCGACCAGCGAGATCGCGCCGCCGAGCCGGATGGCCCACCGGCTGGCGGCGTCCTCGATCGGCGCCCGGAACAGCACCACCGTGATGGCGAACGTGCCGACCCACAACACAGCGATCGACCCGGTCATGATCTGGTAGAGCAGCGCGTCGAACGGGGTCTCGTAGTTGAAGTGGCTGGCCTTGCCACGAACCACCTGCGCCACGATGATCACGTATTCAACGGCCAGCATCGCCGCCAGCGCGGTGGCGAGGTGCCCCGCCAGCCGTTTGCCCCTGGTCAGCAACGACGTCATCCATGCCCAGGTCAAGGCGTAGATCGTCATCGAAACGGCGAACTTGAACGGTTTCTGCCAGATCGGTACGCCGGTCAGCATGCGATCGTCGAAGACCAGGCCACCGATCGAGACGACGGCCAGCACGGCCATCACCCCGGCGAACACCACAGACGGCCGGTGCCAGCCTCTCAACTCGGTCAACATCTTCATGTTCCCTCCAGAAATGGATACCACTGTCTCCATTTCGGAAAGCTAGACTATCCATACTGAGAGTTTCCCAGCGAACCACGAGGAGGCCCGGCATGCGCATGGCCGAGCTGAGCGAAGAGTCCGGCGCGCCGGTCGCGACGATCAAGTACTACCTGCGTGAAGGTCTCCTGCCGCCAGGCCGGCGGACCAGCCCGAACCAGGCGCGCTACGACGATGTCCACGTCCGGCGGCTGAAGCTGGTCCGCGCACTCATCGACACCGGCGGGCTGTCGGTCGCCGACGTCCGCGAGGTGCTCGACGCGATCGACGAAAAGAAGTCGACGTATCGGGTGCTCGGTGTCGCGCAGCACGGCCTTAAGGTGCCCAAGACGACCGTCGATGCCGAGGGCAGGGCGTGGGCGATGGCGCGGATCAAAACCATGGCGGAGCCACGGAACTGGAAGGTCAAGCCGGACGACGTCGTGATCGAGGCGCTCGTCGGTGTCCTGTGCTCGTTCCGCGAGGTGGGGCGCGTCGAGCTGCTCGACCGTTTCGAGCGGTACTACGTGGACATGGCCGACCGGATCGGGGAACGGGATCTCGAGGTCGTCGACGGCCTGCCCACCACGGAGTCCATTGTGGAGACTGCCGTGGTCAGCACCGTCCTTGGCGAGGCACTGTTCGTCGTCCTGCGCCGGCTCGCCCACCAGAACGCTTCGGCCAGGAAGTTCGGCGAGCCTATTCGAGGATCTTGAACGTCCCCGCGACGCGGTCGAACAGGTCGGCCCGGCCGCTGGTCTCCTGCTCGACGGGCACCGTCGCCGAAACCACCCACAGGCTGTTGCCACGCTTGAAGACGTTGGCGAACGTCGAACGCCAGGCCGGCCCGGCGCCGTCGTCGGTCTTGGCGCGTGCCCCAGGACTGTTCTCCAGCGTCCGGTAGGTCACGTTGAGGCTGTGTTCCCCGTTCGGGGTGGACGGGGCCTGGACGAAGTTGCTCGGGCCCAGGATCGTGCCGAGTGCGATGAGGTATTCGTGCTCGGAGATGTGCGCGGGGAAGTAGTCGGCGAACCGCTGGACGCTGACGGCCTGTTTGCCGTCCGGCGACACGTACTGCACGAGGGTGCTCACCGGCAGCAGCTTCGGGCGGCCTGCCTGCTGGGTGACGAACTTGGCCCACTTCTCCGGTACTTCGATGCTGAACTTGGCGCTGATGCCGTTGACGTTGGATGCGTCGCCGCCATCGCTGACGAGCGTCGGCGGCGGGAGCGGGGCCATCAGGGGCGCCGCCTGCCGCGTTTCCTTCTTCGGCGGCATGACCGACTGGCCGCCGACGGTCCTGGCCAGCGCGAACCCGCCGAAGGCCGCGGCGAGGAACAGCACCATGGCCACCAGCGCCAGCGCGAGCTTGCCCGTCGTCCCGCGGCTGGGCAGCTCCGGGCGCGGCGAGAACACCGTCAGCGGGTCGTTCGACTCGGCGACAGGCGCCCGCGGGTTGTTCAGGAACGGCAGCGGACCGGGATCCACCGCCAGCTGCGAGCTCGTCTCGGACGAAGGTTTCGCCGGAGCCGGAGCAGGCGAGACCGTCTTGATGATCTGGGTGTCGGTCGCGTCGAGCTGCGCGGTGGTCCGCTTGCCGTCCGGGGTGTGGAACAGCTCGGACGGGAACAGGTCGTGCGGGGTCTTCGGCTGCAGCCGGTGCAGCCGCTGCCGCACCTCGCGCAGCGAGATCCGCGCGGTCGGGTCCTTGTCCATCAGCTCGGTGATGACGTCGGCTATCGGGCCCGGCGTCGGCTTCGGCACGTCACCGTGGACGACCTTGCCGACGGTTTCGAGCGGATCGCCGTCGGCGTCGTAGGGCGGGTGGCCCTCGATCGAGGCGAACAGCGTCGCGCCGAGGCCCCACAGGTCGGCGCCCGTGGTGACGGCGCCGCCCGAAGCCACTTCCGGCGCGATGTAGGCGGGGGAGCCCAGCATCATCCCGGTGCGGGTCATCGTCGCTTCGGACACGTTGCGCGCGATGCCGAAGTCGGTGAGCTTGATCCGGCCGTCCGCCGCGACCAGTACGTTGCCGGGCTTGACGTCACGGTGGGTGATACCGGCGGCATGTGCGGCTTCGAGTGCGGCGGCCACGGCGTTGCCGACGGCGGCGGCCTGTTCGACGCTCAGCGGGCCGTGGTCGCGGAGCAGGTGGGCGAGGCTGCGGGACGGCAGGAGCTCCATCACCACGAACGGTTCGCCGCCTTCGCGGGCGACGTCGTGCAGGATGATCACGTTCGGATGGGAGAGCACCGCGATCGCCCTGGCTTCACGCAGGGTCCGTTCGCGCAGCTCGTCGGCCTGCGCGGCCGGGACCCCGGGCGGCAGCCGGACTTCCTTGACCGCGACGGGCCGGTGCAGGAACTCGTCGTAGGCGGACCACACGGTGCCCATGGACCCGGAGCCGAGCACGGAACGCAGCCGGTATCGCCCGGCGACTACGCGCGTCTCTTCGCTGGAGGTGGACACGCCCCCATTCTGTCGGACTACGGAGAGTTCGGTGCGGTCGAGCACCCGGTTGGTCCGTGTCAGCGGCGACTAGTGTCACAGCGAACCATTGAATGTTGGCTCTAACATGACTAGGTATGACTGAGGCTGGGACGAAGGCGTCTGTGCCGGACGAGCTGAAGCTCGCCGCCGAATTCGCGACACCGAGCCGCGCGGACTGGCAAGAGCTCGTCGCCGGTGTGTTGCGCAAGAGCGGCGCGCTGCCCGAGGGCAGTGCCGTCGAACCGGAGAGTTTGCTGGTCAGCACCACCTACGACGGTATCGCCGTGCAGCCGCTGTACACCGCTGAAGACACGGTCACCGCGCCTGGATTCCCCGGGCTGCCGCCGTTCGTGCGCGGTTCGCGGCCGGAAGGTTCGGTCGCCACCGGCTGGGACATCCGCGCCCAGCACGCCGAGGCCGACCCGCGCGCCACGAACAAGGCCGTGCTCGCCGACCTCGAAGGCGGCGTCAGCTCGATCTGGCTGCGCCTCGGCGGTGACGCGCTGCCGGTGGAGTCGCTGGCCGACGCGCTGAACGAGGTCTACGTCGACCTCGCGTCCGTCACGCTGGACGCCGGCGCCGAGTACGAAGCCGCGGCGGAAGCGCTCTTCGACGTCTTCACCGAACGTGAGATCCCCGCCAGCGAGGCGATCGGCACCCTCGGCGCCGATCCCATCGGGCTGCGGGCCCGTACGGGTGAACCTCACGACGTCGCCCCGGCCGCCGCGCTCGCCGCGCGCGTGGCCGCGAAGTACCCGAAACTGCGCACGATCGTCGTCGACGGGACGGTGTTCCACGAGGCAGGCGGTTCGGACGCGCAGGAACTCGGCGCGGTCATGGCGACCGGCGTCGCGTACCTGCGGGCGCTCACCGACGCGGGGCCTGGTGTCGATGGACTCAGCGTCGACGAGGCCGCTTCGCAGCTCGAGTTCCGGCTCGCCGCGAGCGCCGACCAGTTCCTGACCATCGCGAAATTCCGCGCCGCGCGGCGCCTCTGGGCCCGGGTCACCGAGGTGTCCGGGGTGAGTGCCGAGGCGCGCGGCATGCACCAGCACGCCGTCACGTCGTCGGCGATGCTGACCAAGCGTGACCCGTGGGTGAACATGCTGCGCACGACGTTGGCGTGTTTCGGGGCCGGGATCGGCGGCGCGGACGCGATCACCGTGGTCCCGTTCGACGGCGCGATCGGCCTGCCGGACGCGTTCTCCCGCCGGATCGCCCGCAACACCCACGCGATCCTGCTCGAGGAGTCCAAGCTGGCCGGGGTGATCGACCCGGCGGGCGGCTCCTGGTACGTCGAGAACCTGACCGAAGAGCTGGCCCGCGTGGCCTGGCAGGAGTTCACCGGGATCGAGCGCGACGGCGGGATCGAGGCGGTGCTGGACTCCGGCGCGCTCGCCGGACGCCTCGCGGCGACCTGGGCGGCGCGGTCGAAGCGGATCGCCACCCGTGAAGATCCGATCACCGGTGTCAGTGAGTTCGCGAACCTGACCGAGAAGAAGGTCGAGCGCGTGCCGGTTCCGTCCATTGTGGACGCTCATGGTGGTCTGCCGCGGGTGAGATACGCGCAGGAGTACGAGGAACTACGTGACCGCTCGGACGCCTACCTCGCGGAACACGGCGAACGCCCGAAGGTCTTCCTGGCCACGCTCGGCTCGCTCGCGTCGCACACCGGGCGCGCGGGATTCGCGGCGAACCTGTTCCAGGCGGGCGGGATCGAAGCGATCAACCCGGGAGTGACCGACGACGTCGTCAAGGCGTTCACCGAGAGCGGCGCGACCTTCGCCTGTCTCTGCGGGAGCGACCGTTCCTACGGCGAACAGGCAGGCGAGGTGGCGACGGCGTTGAAGAAGGCCGGCGCACAGGCCGTGCTGCTCGCGGGCAAGCCCACTAAGGACTACGCCGACGTCACCGGTTTCCTCTTCACCGGTTGCGACGCGCTCGAAGTACTGACCGGAACCCTTGAAACGCTGGGAGTTCAGTGATGGCCATCCCGGACTTCTCGAACGTCGAACTCGGCTCGATCGAGCCGGGCGCGCAAGCCGCCTGGGCCGACGCGCTGCACGACGCCACCGGCAAGGGGCCTGACGCGCTCGCGTGGGAAACCCCCGAGGGCATCGGGATCAAGCCCGTGTACACCGCGGACGATCTCCTCCGTGTGGACTTCCTAGGCACGTACCCGGGGATCGCGCCTTACCTGCGCGGGCCGTACCCGACGATGTACGTCAACCAGCCGTGGACGATCCGGCAGTACGCCGGGTTCTCCACCGCCGAGGAGTCGAACGCCTTCTACCGCCGCAACCTCGCGGCCGGCCAAAAAGGACTGTCCGTCGCCTTCGACCTGGCCACGCACCGCGGCTACGACTCGGACCACCCGCGCGTGGCCGGGGACGTCGGCATGGCCGGGGTCGCCATCGACTCGATCTACGACATGCGCCAGCTCTTCGACGGCATCCCGCTGGACAAAATGAGCGTGTCGATGACTATGAACGGCGCCGTGCTGCCGGTGCTGGCGCTCTACGTCGTCGCGGCCGAGGAACAGGGCGTCACGCCGGACAAGCTCGCCGGGACGATCCAGAACGACATCCTCAAAGAGTTCATGGTCCGCAACACCTATATCTACCCGCCGCAGCCGTCGATGCGGATCATCTCCGACATCTTTTCGTTCACCTCGCGGAACATGCCGCGGTACAACTCGATCTCGATCTCCGGTTACCACATGCAGGAGGCCGGGGCGACAGCCGATCTCGAGCTGGCGTACACCCTCGCCGACGGCGTCGAGTACATCCGCGCGGGCATGGACGGCGGGCTGGACATCGACAAGTTCGCGCCGCGCCTGTCGTTCTTCTGGGCGATCGGGATGAACTTCTTCATGGAGGTCGCGAAGCTGCGCGCGGCCAGGATGATCTGGGCCAAGCTGGTCAAACAGTTCGAGCCGAAGAGTTCAAAGTCCTTGTCGCTGCGGACGCACTGCCAGACTTCGGGCTGGTCGCTGACCGCGCAGGACGTCTACAACAACGTCGTGCGCACCTGCGTCGAGGCGATGGCCGCCACCCAGGGGCACACGCAGTCGCTGCACACCAACGCCCTCGACGAGGCGCTCGCGCTGCCGACGGACTTCTCCGCCCGCATCGCGCGGAACACGCAACTGTTGCTGCAGCAGGAATCCGGCACCAACCGGGTCATCGACCCGTGGGGCGGCAGCGCCTTCATCGAAAAACTCACCTACGACCTCGCGCGTAAAGCGTGGGGCCATATCAGCGAGGTCGAGGCCGCGGGCGGGATGGCCAAGGCGATCGACGCCGGGATCCCGAAGCTGCGCATCGAGGAAGCCGCCGCGCGCACGCAAGCGCGGATCGACTCCGGGCGGCAGGCCGTCATCGGCGTCAACAAGTACCAGGGCGCGCAGGACGAGGCGATCGACGTCCGCAAGGTCGACAACGCCGGGGTGCGCACGCAGCAGCTGGAGAAACTGCGGCGGCTCAAGGAAGAACGCGATTCGGACGCCACCGAGGACGCGTTGCGGCGGCTGACGGCGGGCGCCGAGGCCAACGGCAATCTCCTGGAACTGGCGATCGACGCGGCGCGCGCGAAGGCGACCGTCGGCGAGATCTCCGACGCGCTGGAGAAGCCGTGGGGCCGTCACGCCGGTCAGATTCGTACTATTTCCGGGGTGTACCGCGACGAGGTCGGGAAGTCGAAGAACTTGGACAAGGCCCGTGAGCTGGTCGAAGCGTTCTCCGAGGCGGAAGGCCGCCGTCCCCGGATCCTGGTCGCCAAGATGGGGCAGGACGGGCACGACCGCGGCCAGAAGGTGATCGCGACGGCGTTCGCGGACATCGGTTTCGATGTCGACGTCGGCCCGCTGTTCTCCACGCCCGGCGAGGTCGCGCGGCAGGCCGTCGAGGCGGACGTGCACGTCGTCGGGGTGTCTTCGCTGGCGGCCGGGCATCTTTCGCTGGTGCCCGCGTTGCGCGCGGAGCTGGCCGAGCTGGATCGCGCCGACATCATGGTCGTGGTCGGTGGCGTGATCCCGCCGCAGGACTACGACGAGCTGCGCGCGGCGGGCGCGGCGGCGATCTTCGGGCCGGGCACGGTGATCGCGGACGCGGCGATCGACCTGCTGGAGCAGCTCAGCGCCCAGGAGTCGTAGTTGCCGCGCAAAGTCGACGTCGCCGCGTACGCCAAGGGCGTGCTCGCGGGCGACCGCGGGATCCTGTCCAAGGCGATCACGCTGGTGGAATCCCAGCGTGAGGACCATCGGGAGCAGGCGCAGGAGCTGTTGGTGGAGCTGCTGCCGCATGCCGGTGGCGCGCGGCGGGTCGGTATCACCGGCGTGCCGGGAGTCGGCAAGTCGACCTTCATCGACCAGCTGGGCACCGACCTGACGCAAGAAGGGCACAAGGTCGCGGTGCTCGCCGTCGACCCGTCGTCGACGCGCACCGGCGGCAGCATCCTCGGCGACAAGACCCGGATGGCCCGGCTCGCGGTCGACCCGAAGGCGTTCATCCGGCCGTCGCCGACGTCCGGCACGCTCGGCGGCGTCGCCCGCGCGACCCGCGAGACGATCGTGCTGATGGAGGCCGCCGGGTACGACATCGTGCTCGTCGAGACTGTCGGGGTGGGACAGTCCGAAGTGACCGTCGCGAACATGGTGGACTGTTTTTTGTTCCTGACGCTGGCGAGAACGGGCGACCAGCTGCAGGGGATCAAGAAGGGCGTGCTCGAACTCGCCGACGTCATCGCGGTCAACAAGGCCGACGGTGACCACGAACGCGACGCCAAGCGGGCCGCGCGTGAGCTGGCCGGCGCGCTGCGGATGATCTACGGCCACGACGCGCCGTGGACCCCGCCCGTGCTGACCTGCAGCGCACTCAACGACGTCGGCCTCGACACGGTGTGGCAGGAGATCGGACGTCACCACGCGACGCTGTCGGAGTCGGGTGAGCTGGAGGAGCGGCGACGGCGTCAGCAAGTGGACTGGACCTGGGCGATGGTGCGGGAACAGCTGCTGGGACGGCTCTCCGCGCACCCCGACGTCCGCGCGCTCGTGCCGGAAGTCGAGCAAGCCGTCCGCGACGGCGAGCTGACCCCGACGCTCGCCGCGCAGCGGATCTTGCGGGCATTCTCCGATCGGTAACCGGGACACGCCCAATGGCCGTCGACGAGTCACACGGTGAAGCGTCACAATGGAGGTTCGTCTCCGGAAGGGTGCTGATGACCAAGTTCCGCGCAATCGTGTTGGCCGGGCTCATCGGGCTGCTCGCCGTGTGCGCGTCCCCCGCTCAAGCCGTCGCCGCGGAACCCTCGGTGTCGGCCGCGGTGTCGGTATCGGCGCTGGTACAGCCGTTCCCGGAGCAGACGGCGCCGCCCGGGCCGGTCCTCGATCCCGCCCAGACGAGTGAAGCCGACGCCGCCACGACGAAGAACAAACTCATCGCCGGTGGTGCCGCGGTGGTGCTTTTGCTGCTCGTGTGGTGGGGTCGCAGCGTCCGCAAGAAGAAGGCCCCGAAGAGCTGAGAGCAGCAAAAAGCCCAATAACATGCAGTGTTCGGCCTAGCCGAAGTCGCTACGCCGTTCAACGCAGATCCGCTACCGGCCGTCTCGGACGCCGCTGCTCAGCGCGCCGGTTGCCGCTTGCATGGTGCACGATCGTCTGCAAATGAGTACGACAGTCATCACCGAACCAACGGCACACAGCGTGGTCGATGCTGTGATCGCAGTGTCGATCACCGTTTCGGCCATCGGTGTCGCGAACGGAGGTGCGGCGTGACCGTGCTGGACTTTTCAGGCGAACGAGCGCGACCGGACATTCCAGGCGACCGAGATGGTCGCGTTGCCCCTATCGAGGCGCCCGGCGCGCTGATTACGGAAGCCGGCGTCACCATGGCACCTGTGCACGACATGGGGGCCGGCAGAGGACCGTTCTGGCTTGACGGCTGGCTGCAGGCGAACTCCACCGACGTCCTGGCCTGGCGCCGGCACATCCACGCGCACCCCGAACTGTCACGGCAGGAATTCGCGACGACCGAACTGATCGTCAAGCTCCTCACGTCGGTCGGGTTGAAGCCGTGGGTGCTGCCCGGCGGCACCGGCGTCGTCTGCGACATCGGCACCGGCGACCGGTGCGTGGCGCTGCGGGCCGACATGGACGCGCTGCCGCTGATCGAGGACACCGGGCTGCCGTTCACCTCCACCACGGAGGGCGCCGCGCATATGTGCGGTCACGACGCCCACACCGCGATCCTGCTGGGTGTCGCCCGGGCGCTGGCCTCCGCTCCGGAGCTCCCCGGCCGGGTGCGGCTGATCTTCCAGGCCGCCGAGGAAGTCATGCCCGGCGGTGCGCTGGACATGATCTCCGCGGGCGCGCTCAAAGGCGTCGAAAGGATCTTCGGGCTGCACTGCGACCCGCGGGTCCCGGTCGGCCAGATCGGCACCCGGGTCGGCGCGCTGACCTCGGCCGCGGACCTGATCGAGCTCCGGCTGACCTCGCCGGGCGGGCACACCTCGCGGCCGCATCTGACCGCCGACCTGGTCCACGCGCTCGGCACGGTGATCACGTCGCTGCCTTCGGTGCTTTCGCGGCGCGTCGACCCGCGCTCCGGCACGGTGCTGGTCTGGGGTGCGGTGCACGCCGGCCAGGCCGCCAACGCCGTCCCACAGGACGGGCTGCTGCGCGGCACGCTGCGGACGGCCGACCACGAGGTGTGGAGCGCGCTCGAGCCGCTGGTCGCGGCCTCGGTGGAGTCCCTGCTGGCGCCGACCGGCGTCGGGTTCTCCCTCGACTACCGGCGCGGCGTCCCGCCCGTCGTGAGCGACCCGGACAGCACGTCACTCCTGCGCGCCGGCGTCGAAGCCGCGCTCGGCGAGCAAGCCCTCACCGGCACCGAGCAGTCCTCGGGCGGCGAGGACTTCGGCTGGTACCTCGAGCACGTCGAAGGCGCCTTCGCGCGCCTCGGCGTCTGGTCCGGCGAAGGCCCCATGTCCGACATCCACCGCCCTTCTTTCGTTCTCGACGAACGAGCCCTGATGGTCGGCATCCGAGTCATGGTCCACACCGCCCTAGCCTCCCTCGCCTAACCGTCCCTCACCCGAGTGCAAGTTATGCGCACCCGAGTGCAGTCTGTGTACAACTGAGTGCACTTGATGACCGCGTGTCTGCGTTTTGCGACGTAGACACGCGGTTTTCCTAGTTATCCACAGATCGCGAGTTATCCACAGGCTGGCCTTCGCGGGTTTACCGGGAGACCGCCGCCGACCATGCTGAATCGGTGGCAAACAGTTCCGGGTGGCACGGCGCGGCATTGCGTCGAGAGGTCGCCAAAGAGATGGGCGAGCGAACACTGCGAGCGGCATTGAGCGCCGGTGTGTTCGCGCAGATCTGGCGCGGGGTGGTGGTGCACGCTGCCGACTCGCTCAACCCGTACACCCGCGCGGCCGCGGCCTTGCTGGCCGTCGGGCAACCGGCCGCATTGACCGGGCCGACGGCACTCGCGTTGCACGGACTCACCGCGGCGGCGTCCGTCGAGATTCATGTCGCCGTCCCGAGCTATCGATCGGGGAGGTCGAAACCCGGGCTCGTGGTGCACCGGAGCCGGTACGAGCCGAGCGACGTCGTCACGGTGAACGAGCTTCCCGTGTTCGACCTCGATCTCGCGCTGGCCGAGTTCTTGTGCGACGGCGACTCGCAGACGGCGTTCGCCTGCCTCGACCAGGCGTTGGCTGGTCTTTCCGATGCCGAAGATCGTGCGCTGCTCGGCGCTGTCGTCGGGCGGATCGGTCAACGCGAGGACCGGCGGGGCGTGAACAAGGCGCTGATGCTGGCCAACCTCGCGACTGGCAAGGCGGATTCACCGCCGGAGAGTTTCTTCCGCCTGATCGTGGTCGAAGCCGGGTTTCCGATTCCGGTGGCCCAGTACGAGATCCTCACCATCGACGGCCGACGGCTCTACATCCTCGACATGGCTTGGCCGACGCTCCGGATCGCGTTGGAGTACGACGGGTACGCGGCACATGAGGAGCGCCGGGAGTACGACATGGACAGGGACGACCGGCTGGCCAAGCGCGGGTGGATCGTGATCCGAGCCGGGGCGGCGGACCTGAAGGATCCGAGCCGGGTGCTCGGCGAGCTCCGGGTGGCGTTCGCCAACCGCAGCCGATGATCACAGAACGCGCTCGAGTGCGCGTGGAACGCGTTTAGGCGTGCACAGACTGCACTTGAGCGTGCAGGGAAGGCTGTTAGCCGGTGATGCCGGTGCAGGGGCGGGTGCGGAGGGCATCGACGTAGTCGACGGGGGCGGCGGCGGCTTCGGCGGCGTCGGCGAGGACGCCGAGGTAGCGCGCGGAGGGGAGGCCGCCTTCGTAGGCGTCGAGGACGTAGAGCCAGACGAGGGCGGAGCCGTCCATGGTCTGGACGCGCAGCCGGATCTTGGTGTGGATGCCGAGCTCGCCGCCTTCCCAGCGGTCGAGGCCGTCCTCATCCTGCGCGGTCACGTCGTAGAGCACGACGAACACCCGCGAGCCGGGGTCTTCGACGATCGTGGCCAGCGCGCCTTCCCAGCCGAAGTCCTCGCCCCCGAAGGTCAGGCGCCACCCCTCCAGCCAGCCGGTCCCGGCCATCGGAGAATGGGGGGCGCGCTGCATCATCTGAGCGGGCTCCATGTTGGATCCGTACGCGGCATACAACGTCACGACGCACAGCCTAGCGACCCGGTGATCAGCCGCTGGACGGGCGGGAGCGTGTCCAGGCACCCAAACCGGCGAAACCTCGCCCGCGTACGGTTGGGCCCGTCGACCCCAGCAGTGCCAAAAGGAGGATTCAGGTGACCAGGATCGTGATCATGGGCGGTGGCCCTGCCGGTTACGAAGCAGCTCTGGTTGCCGCGCAACACGGCGCTGACGTCACGATTGTCGAGCGTGACGGCCTCGGCGGCGCGTGCGTGCTCTACGACTGCGTGCCCTCGAAGACGTTCATCGCCTCCTCCGGTGCCCGCGCGAACATGCACGGCCTGCGCGAGCTCGGCGTCAACACCGATCTCGACGACACGAGCGTCGACCTGCCGACCGTCCACGGCCGGGTGAAAGGCCTCGCGCTCGCCCAGTCCGCCGACATCCGCGCCCGCGTCCAGCGCGAAGGTGTCCGTGTCATCGTCGGCCAGGCGCGGTTCTGCGACGAGGAGCCGGGCCTCGCCCTGCACAAGGTCGCGGTGACGCACTCCTCGGGCGAGACCCAGGTCCTCGACGCCGACGTCGTCCTCATCTCCACCGGCGCCACCCCGCGCGTGCTGCCCGGTGCGGTCCCCGACGGCGAGCGCATCCTCGACTGGCGTCAGATCTACAACCTCCAGGAGCTCCCCGAACACCTCGCCGTCATCGGTTCCGGTGTCACGGGCGCCGAGTTCGCCTCGGCGTACACCGAACTGGGCGTCAAGGTCACCGTCGTCTCCAGTCGTGACCGGGTCCTGCCGCACGAGGACGCCGACGCGGCCGCCGTGCTCGAAGAGGTCTTTTCCCAGCGCGGCACCACCGTCGCCAAGCACGCGCGCGCCGACAAGGTCGAGCGCACCGCGGACGGCGTCAAGGTGCACCTCGCCGACGGCCGGGTCATCGAAGCCAGCCACGCGCTGATGACGGTCGGCTCGATCCCGAACACCGCCGACATCGGCCTCGAGAAGGTCGGCATCGAACCCGGCCCCGGCGGCTTCATCACCGTCGACCGCGTTTCGCGCACCACCGTCTCCGGGATCTACGCGGCCGGCGATTGCACCGGCGTGCTCATGCTCGCTTCGGTGGCGAGCATGCAGGGCCGCATCGCGATGTGGCACGCGCTCGGCGAGGGCGTGGCCCCGATCAAGCTCAAGACCGTCGCCGCGAACGTCTTCACCCACCCGGAAATCGCCACCGTCGGCATCAGCCAGCAGTCGATCGACTCCGGCGAGGTGCCCGCCCGCACCATCATGCTTCCGTTGGCCACCAACGCCCGAGCGAAGATGGAAGGCCTGCGGCACGGTTTCGTGAAGCTCTTCTGCCGCCCCGCCACCGGGGTGGTCGTCGGCGGTGTGATCGTGGCGCCGAACGCGAGCGAGCTCATCCTTCCCATCGCGCTCGCGGTGCAGAACCAGCTGACAGTGGAACATCTGGCACTGACATTTTCGGTGTACCCGTCGCTGTCGGGTTCGATCACCGAAGCGGGCCGCCAGCTGATGCGCCACGACGATCTGGACTGATCTTCGAACGGACGCAACCTCCTTGGCCCCCTTGACGTCTTTGCTGGTGTTAAAGAGGCTCGTGTTTTCCAAGAAGTGTTCAAGGGGTTGCTTGGTGAAGAAGAGGAACGCGTTCATCGCCGCACTGGCGATCGGGCTGACCACGCTGGTGAGCCCGGCCGCAGTGCTCGCACAGCCGGCCACCACGCCGGAGGCGCCGGCGCCCACCGCCGAGACCGTCCAGCTGAACTCCGACACGGCCGTCACCCACGGCCTGGCCAATAAATACGTGCCTAACGATTTCAACGTCGCGCTGGGCCTGTGCCCGGCCCCGGGCAGCGAGAAGGCGCCGACGTCGACCACCTTCTCGTCGCCGGTGCTGTCCTTCACCAACTACGCGTTCAACCCGACCATGGGCGTCAAGGCCAACGTCACCGCGGACGCCGAGCTCAAGCCCGGTACCGGTGCCGGGAGCTACCAGATCACCATGAACTGCAACGGAAAGTCGTTCAACGCGACGTTCACCGTGCCCGGCTCGGTGGAGCAGCAGGTGCGCAAGGTGCCCGAGGGCGCCGCCCGCGCGGGTGACGGCAGCACGGCACGCTAAAAGACCACAGCAGCGTGAAGGCCGCCGGCGGAGTGTTTCCGCCGGCGGCTTCTTTGTGTCAGGCACAGTTTGCATCAGGCACAGTTTGCATCGGGCACAGCTTTGCATCGGGCACGGCTTGTGCTCAGATGGTGCGCATGAACCTGCGTCGCCGGGGTGCGCTGATCGTCGGGGCCCTGCTGCTCGCGGGGTGCGGCGCGAGCCCGCCGGTCGTGAGTCCGCCGCCGCCGGTCGTGCAGGAGAATCCGCCGCCCCCGGTGGAAAAAGAGCCCGAACCGGCGGCCGGGATGGCCAAGTCCGACCCGGTTTCGGTCGACATCCCCAAGATCGGCGCCCGGTCGAGCCTGGTGTCGCTGGGGCTCAACGCGGACAACACCGTGGAGGTGCCACCGGTGACCAAACCCCTCCAGGCGGGCTGGTACTCCTACGGCCCGACACCGGGCGAGGTCGGCCCGTCGGTGATTCTCGGACATGTCGACGGAAACAAGCAAAAAGGGATTTTCTTCCGGCTCAAGGAAATGGCGCCGGGGGACAAGATCGCCGTCGCGAGGAAGGACGGCTCCACCGCGAATTTCGTGGTGACCAAGGTGGATCGGGTACCGAAGGACACTTTCCCCACCGACGCCGTCTACGGCAACACGCTCGATCCGGAGCTGCGGTTGATCACCTGTGGCGGCAGTTTCGATCGTCAAGCGCGCAGCTATCGCGACAACATCATCGTTTTCGCGACACTGGCCTGAAACTCAGAGGGGCGAACGGCCCTGTTTTTGTCGGTGGGTGGTGTGAGACTGGGGGCAATCGTCACATCCCTGCGGACACCTTGGAGTACGAGATGACCTTTCGCGATTCACCCTGGCCCGACGGAACACCGTGCTGGGTCGACCTGGTCGTGCCGGATCGCAAGCGCGCCTTGGCGTTCTACGGCGCGTTGTTCGGCTGGGACTACGAAGAAGGCACCGAGGAAACGGGCTTCTACACCCTGGCCAAGCACGACGGGCGCAACCTCGCGGGCCTCATGCAGGTGATGCCGGGCCAGGAGTCGATGCCCGCGGTCTGGACGACGTACCTGGCCGTGTCCGACGTGGACAAGACGGCCGAGGCCATCGCGGAGGCCGGCGGCACGATTGCCAGTGCGCCGATGGACGTGATGGACCTGGGGCGGATGGCCATCGCCGAGGATCCGGGCGGCGCGGTGTTCGGTATCTGGCAGGCCGGTACGCACACGGGGTTCCAGCTCGCCAACGCACCGGGCGCGGTGACGTGGAACGAAGGTATGTCCCGCGATTTCGCGGGCGCGAAAGCGTTCTACGGCAAGGTCTTCGGCTACGAGTTGGACGATCTGTCCGCGCCCGGCTTCGACTACGCCACGATCGCCGTCGGCGGCAACGTGGTCGGCGGCGTCGGTGCCCTGTCGGACGAGATCCCGGCCGAAGTACCACCGCATTGGGCGACCTATTTCTCGGTGACGGACACCGATGCCGCCGTGGCGAAGGTCGTCGAGCTCGGCGGCACCGTGATCATGCCCGCGGTGGACTCCCCGCACGGCCGGGTCGCCGCGGTCGCCGACGATCAGGGTGCACCCTTCCGGGTGATCAGCGCTCGCTAAAGCTCCCTGAAGCGGGAGCAAGGGACCTTTACTACCGCCAAACGGCAGTAAAGGTCCCTTGCTCCCGCCGGGAGGTCAGTCGTCGGCGTCGACCCAGTCGAAGGTCTTGGTGACGGCCTTCTTCCAGTTCTTGTACTCGGACTCACGGCGGGCGTCGTCCATCGTGGGCTCCCACTGCTTGTCCTTGGCCCAGTTGTTGCGGATGTCGTCTTCGCTCTCCCAGAACCCGACGGCAAGCCCGGCCGCGTAGGCGGCGCCGAGCGCGGTGGTCTCGTTGACCACCGGCCGGATCACCGGCACGCCCAGGATGTCGGCCTGGAACTGCATCAGCAGCTCGTTGACGACCATGCCGCCGTCGACCTTGAGCGACTTCAGCGGCACCCCGGAGTCGGCGTTCATCGCGTCGATCACCTCACGCGACTGGAAAGCGGTGGCCTCCAGCACCGCGCGGGCCAGGTGTCCTTTGTTGACGAACCTGGTCAGCCCGACGATCGCGCCCCGAGCGTCCGAGCGCCAGTACGGCGCGAAGAGCCCGGAGAACGCGGGCACGAAGTACGCGCCACCGTTGTCCTCGACGCTGCGGGCGTGCTCCTCGATCTCCGCGGCCGTGCCGATCAGGCCGAGGTTGTCGCGAAGCCACTGCACGAGCGAACCGGTGACGGCGACCGAGCCTTCGAGGGCGTAGATCGTGTCGTTGGTGCCGATCTTGTAGCAGACCGTGGTGAGCAGGCCGTTCTCCGACATGACCTTCTCGGTGCCGGTGTTGAGCAGCATGAAGTTGCCGGTGCCATAGGTGTTCTTGGCTTCACCGGGGGAAAGGCACGCCTGCCCGAACGTCGCCGCCTGCTGGTCACCGAGGATGCCCGCGATCGGCACCCCCGCCAGCGCGCCCTTCTCGCGGACCTTGCCGTACTCCTCGGACGACGACCGGATCTCCGGCAGCATCGACAGCGGGATGGTCATCTCCGCGGCGATTTCCTCGTCCCAGCTCAGCGTGTCGAGGTCCATCAGCATGGTGCGTGACGCGTTGGTCGGGTCGGTGACGTGCAGGCCGCCGTCGGCTCCGCCGGTCATGTTCCACAGCACCCAGGTGTCCATGTTGCCGAACAGCAGGTCACCGGCCTCGGCACGCTCCCGGGCGCCGTCGACATTGTCGAGGATCCACTTGACCTTGGGGCCGGAGAAGTAGGTCGCCAGCGGCAGCCCGACCTTCTGCCGGTACCGCTCCTGGCCGCCGCCGAGCGCGCCCAGTTCGTTGACGATCTTGTCGGTGCGCGTGTCCTGCCAGACGATCGCGTTGTACACCGGCTTGCCGGTCTTCTTGTCCCACACCAGCGCGGTTTCCCGCTGGTTGGTGATGCCGACGGCGACGATGTCCTTGGTGTGCAGGTCGGCCTTGGCGACCGCGCCGGCGGCCACCGCGCGGGTGTTCTCCCAGATCTCTTCGGCGTTGTGCTCGACCCAGCCGGCCCTGGGGAAGATCTGCTCGTGTTCACGCTGGTCCGAGGCGACGACCCGGCCTTCGTGGTTGAAGATCATGCAGCGCGTGGACGTCGTGCCCTGGTCGATCGCGGCGACGTAGGAAGTCATCTATGAAACTCCAGTTCACTTGGTGGCGAGGAAGAGCAGTCCGGCGAGCGCCCCGCCGACGAGCGGTCCGGCCACGGGAATCCAGGAATAGCTCCAGTCACCGTCACGCTTGTTGCGGATCGGCATGAGGAACGAGTAGGCGATACGGGGGCCGAGGTCACGGGCCGGGTTGATGGCGTACCCGGTCGGGCCACCGAGCGAGGTACCGATCACGAGCACGACGAACGCGACGCCGGCGTACCCGAGCGCGCCGTTGCCGAACTGCGGGACGCCTTCCTTGTCCATCCCCGCGCTGGGGCTGAACAGGATGAACGCCAGCAGCACGAAGGTGCCGATGATCTCGGTCACCAGGTTCCACGCGGTGTTCCGGATCTGCGGAGCGGTGGAGAAGATGCCGAGGGTGTTCTCGGGCTCGGGGTGGTCGTCGAACTGGAGCTTGTAGACGGCCCAGCACAGCATCGCACCGAGGATCGCGCCGACCATCTGGCCTGCGATGTAGAAGGGAACGTCCGCCCACTTTGTCTTGCCGGCTACGGCGAGACCCAGGGTGACGGCCGGGTTCAGGTGAGCGCCGCTCTTGTCCGCGATGCTCGCGCCGGCGAAGACGCCGAACGCCCACCCGACGGTGATGAAAAGGATTCCTCCGCCGTTGCCGTTCGTCTTGCGAAGCACGTGGTTCGCGACGACACCGGTCCCGAGAAGGATCAAAACCGCGGTTCCTAGCATTTCCCAAAAGAAAATCGAGCCCGCGTTCATTGGCCGCCCTCCACACTGGACACTTGCTGCACAGGGTCGGCCACAGCGTGTTGCGGCGCCATTGCCCACCCACGATAGATCGAACGTTACCGGGGCGTACAAGATCATTCCAAGCGCCAAGCGCCGCAATCTTCAAGATCGACGAGGTTCTACGAGGGTTGCGCCACACGCGCCGCGTCGTCAGGATGCGCCGAGCCCGCGACATGCCATGCTGGAAGCCTCGAGGAACGCAAGGAGGGATGTCACGTGACTGAGTCGCCGCGCGGATCCGATGCCGGAACGAACAACCCGGCTCATCTGGGCCCGGCCAAGCGAGAGGAATCCTGGCAGCGCCTTGGCAAGGACACCTTCGACCTGGTCGTGATCGGCGGCGGAGTGGTCGGGGCCGGCACCGCGCTCGACGCCGCCACCCGTGGCCTGCGCGTCGCCCTCGTCGAGGCGAGGGACCTGGCGTCGGGCACGTCCAGCAGGTCCAGCAAGCTTTTCCACGGTGGGCTCCGGTATCTGGAGCAGCTCGAATTCGGCCTGGTGCGCGAGGCGCTGCGTGAGCGCGAACTGATGCTCACCACGATCGCCCCGCACCTGGTCAAGCCGGTCTCGTTCCTCTACCCGTTGACGCATCGCGTGTGGGAGCGGCCGTACACCGCCGCCGGGCTGCTGATGTACGACACGATGGGCGGCTCGAAGTCCGTCCCCGGCCAGAAACATCTCACCCGGGCGGGTGCGCTGCGGATGGTCCCGGCACTCAAGCGCGACGCGCTGATCGGCGGGATTCGCTATTACGACGCCCAATCGGATGACGCCCGGCACACCATGACCGTCGCCCGCACGGCCGCGCACTACGGCGCCGTCGTCCGGACGTCGACGCAGGTCGTGGGCTTCCTGCGGGAAGCGGACCGGATCTCCGGCGTGCGGGTACGCGACGTCGAGGACGGCCGGGAGGTGGAGATCCACGCCAACGCGGTGATCAACTGCACCGGCGTCTGGACCGACGAACTGCAGCGGCTTTCGGGTGGCCGCGGCCGGTTCCGGGTCCGCGCGAGCAAGGGTGTCCACATCGTCGTCCCGCGCGACAGGATCGTGTCGGAATCGGGGATGATCCTGCGCACGGAGAAGTCCGTGCTGTTCGTGATCCCGTGGCGCAACCACTGGATCATCGGGACCACCGACACCGACTGGAACCTCGACCTCGCGCATCCGGCGGCGACCAAGCACGACATCGACTACCTGCTCGAACACGTCAACTCGGTGCTCGCGACGCCGTTGACCCACGACGATATCGAAGGTGTCTACGCGGGACTGCGGCCCCTTCTGGCGGGCGAGAGCGAAGAAAGCTCGAAGCTGTCGCGCGAGCACGCCGTGGCGCGCGTTTCGCCCGGACTGGTGGCGATCGCCGGTGGCAAATACACCACTTACCGGGTGATGGCGGCCGACGCCGTCGACGCGGCGGCGGTGGACCTGCCGGGCAGGCCGCAATCGTCCATCACGGACAAGGTGCCGCTGCTCGGCGCGGACGGCTACCACGCGCTGGTCAACCAGGCCGATCACCTCGCGGCCGAACACGGCCTGCACCCGTACCGCGTCCGCCACCTGCTCGACCGGTACGGCTCGCTCATCCACGAGGTGCTCGCGCTGGCCGTCGGCCGTCCCGAGCTGCTCAAGCCGATCGAGTCGGCGCCCGACTACCTGGGTGTCGAGGTCGTCTACGCGGCGAGCCACGAAGGCGCGCTCCACCTGGAGGACGTCCTCGCCCGCCGGACGCGGATCTCCATCGAGTACCCGCACCGCGGGGTCGACTGCGCGGCGCAGGTCGCCGGGCTCGTCGGCGAAGTGCTCGGCTGGTCGGAGGAGCAGAAGTCCCGCGAGATCGAGGTCTACAACGCGCGGGTCCAGGCGGAGCGGGAATCCCAGTCCCAGCCGAGCGACGCGGCCGCCGACGCGCTTCGGTCGGCCGCTCCGGAAGCTCGCGCGGGGATCATCGAGCCGGTCACGTAGGTCTTCAGGCGATGTGGCGAGTGTGGCCGGACCAGAACGGGGTCCGGAGCGCGACCTTGTCCACCTTGCCGATCGGCGTGAGCGGCAGCGTGTCGACGAAGTCCACGCTGGACGGCACGAAATGCGGCCTGCCGAAGGCGGCCAGCGCGTACGCCTGGACGTCCGGCACGGTGAGCGCGTCCGGTGCGGACGGAACCACGAACGCGTGCACGAGTTCGCCGTCGGCGCCGGGAATCCCGATCACGGCCGCGGCTCGCACGAGTGGGTGAGTGGCGAGGGCGTTTTCGACCACGTTCGAGTACACCTTGGTGCCGTGTTCGCCGGTGATGATCACGTCGTTCGCCCGGTCCAGCAGGTACAGGTAGCCCTCGTCGTCGAAGCGCCCGATGTCGCCGGTGTGCAGCCAGCTGTCGCCCATCGGCGGCGCGCCGAGGTAACCGTCCATCATGGACAGTCCGCGGACGACGACCTCTCCGTCCTCGATCCGCGCTTCCATCCCGGGCACGATCCGCCCGACGGATTCCAGCCGTTCGGGCCGCCCGAGTAGTTCGTCGGCGGCGATGCTCGCGATCATCGGCGCTTCGGTGAGGCCATAACCCTGCCCGACGACCGGGCCGAAAGTGTCCAGCGCCTGCTGCAGCCGCCGCGCGGAAAGTGGGCTCGCGCCAAGGGAAAGTGACCGCATGCTCGACAGATCGGTCGTGGCCAGCGCGGGATGGTCGAGCACCGCGGCCAGGCGCGCCGGGGTCAGCGAGAGCGTGGTGATCCGGTGCGCGGCGATCGCCTCCAGCACCGCGCCCGCGTCGAATCCTTCGTGCAGTACCACGGAATCCCCGCGCAACATCGCGCCCAGCACCGTCGCGTTCCCGGTCATATGCGACATCGGCGCGACGAGAAGGGTCCTCAGCGGACCCGAAGGATCAGGCGTGAAGATATACGCCATGCCATCGTAGATCTCGCTGTGCTGGATCAGCTTCGGTACGCCGGTCGTCCCGCCCGTGGGGAAGATCAGGCGAACCGATCGCGGCAGCGTCGTCGACTCGGTTCGTTGTCCCGTAAGGAGATCCGGCAGCGAGAACACCCGATGTGCGGTCAGTTCGGCAGGTTCCGGGTCCACGACCAGCACGGTGACACCCGCGGCGGCGACAGCGGCCTTCCGGTCGGGCAGGCTCGACGAAGCCGCGACGAGCAGCACCGTCGCCCCGCGCAGCTGGGCGGCCAGCTGCACGAGGATCGTCTCCGGCCGGTTCCCGCCCACGATCGCGACGACGTCGTCCGGCGTGACGTCCAACGCGAAGTGCAGGCGCCGCAACAGATCCAGCGCTTCGCCGTACGTCGTGTCGACGCCGTCGCGGTGGAACAGGATCGCGTCCCCGCGCTCGGCGAGCGAGCCGAGCACCCGCGTCAGGAAGAAACTTTGCTCCACCGCATGACCTTCTCGCCGGTCGGCGCGAGTTCGAGCGCCGCGCCGAGGAACTGGAACCCGCATTTCTGCGCGACAGCCGCCGACGCCGTGTTCGTCTCTTCGTACTTGTAGCCGATTTCGACGAGCCCGAGCGCGCCGAAACCCCAGCGCACCGCGGCACTCAGCGCCTTCGCCGCGGCACCGCGTCCCCGCGCCTTCGCGTGCACCCACACCGCCGCGTCGGCCGTGCCGTGCTCCAGATCGAGGTCCTTGAGGCCGACCTCGCCGAGCAGATCACCGGTGGTGGGCTCGGCGATGGCCCAGGAGCACCGCTCGTCGCCTGCCCACTGGGCCGCCCGCAGCGCGACGTACTCCGTGGCCTCGTCGATGTTCCGCAGCCGGTAGTTCAGGACGTAGCGCCGATGTTTGGGATCGGCGAACCCCTCGATCAGCGCCGGCCTGTCGTCCATGAGCCTGTCCGCGCGCAACTGGCGCAGGTAGTACTCGCCCGTGTTGATCTCCACCGCATCCACGTGACGGACCTTAACTATCGGTTTCGCGCAGCACTCGGACGGTGTTCGCCCCGGCGAGTTTCGCGCAGTCGGCCTCGCTCCAGCCGCGCTCCAGCAGTGCCGCGAACAGCACGGGGTAGCCCGAAACGTCCTCCAAGCCCTGTGGCAGCTCGCCGACGCCGTCGTAGTCGCCACCCAGTCCGATGTGGTCGATCCCGGCGACCTCACGGGCGTGCTCGATATGCGCGACCACGTCGTCGACGCCCGCTTTCGGCTTCACCGGGCCGTTCCAGCCCTCGGCGAACTTCGAGCGCAGGTCCAGTTGCCGGTAATCCTCGCCCGCGGCTTCCATGGCGGCCTTCAGTTCCAGGTCCCAGGCCGCGACGGCGGGGGAGACGAACGCGGGCACGAAGGTCACCATCGCGACACCGCCGTTGCCCGGCAGCATCGCGAGGACGTCGTCGGGGATGTTGCGCGGGTGGTCGTTGACCGCGAGGCACGACGAGTGGCTGAAGATGACCGGCGAGGTGCTGACGCTCAGCGCGTCGCGCATGGTGCTCGGCGCGACATGCGAAAGGTCGACCAGCATGCCGATCTCGTTCATCTCGCGGACGATCTCGCGGCCGAACTCGGTGAGCCCGCCGTGCACGGGTTCGTCGGTCGCGGAGTCGGCCCACGGGGTGTTGTAGTTGTGCGTCAGCGTCATGTACCGGACGCCGAGGCGGCGCAGGATCCGAAGCACGCCAAGGGATTCCGCGATACTGTGGCCACCCTCGGCGCCGAGCAGCGACGCGATGCGCCCACTGCGGAACGCGGCTTCGGCCTCATCGGCCGTGGTCGCCAGCGCGAGCTTGTCCGGGTAGCGCTCGATGAGCTGGTGCACGACCTCGATCTGTTCGAGCACCGCCGTCACCGCGCTGTGCCCTTCGTAGGTGCACGGCACGTAGACCGACCAGAACTGCAGGCTGAGCCGTCCGGCCCGCAGCTTGGGGAAATCGGTGTGCAGGCCAGGCTGCGAGACGATGAGATCTGTCCCCGCGACCGCCTTGACCGGGTTCGGGCCGGACCGGTTCCGAAGTTCCCACGGCAGGTCGTTGTGCCCGTCCGCGAGGATCACCGAATCCAGCATGGCCGTCGCGCGCGCGAGTTCACCGGAAGTCATGGTCCAACCCTACTTCTCGCGTTCAGCGACGCTGGGTCAGGAAGAAGAACGCGATGACGGCGGCCGCGATCAGCGCCACGATCCAGTTGCGGGTGAGGAGAAGCACACCGAACGCGGTGGCCGCGGCTATCGGCGCCGCGCTGATGTTCATCCAGCGCACCGGCTTGCCGCCGCGCTGCTGCGGTTCGCTGACCGTGCGGGCGATCAGCACACTCGGCTGGGGCGAGGGAAGGTCGTCGAACAGCGGTTCCAGCTCGCGGACGGTCTTCGCGGCGTTGACCTTCGCCGATCGCGAGCCGTAGTCGTCGATGTCCAGTCGCCCGGTGCGGACGTGCTCCGCCAGCACCTCCAGGGCGTCCTCGCGTTCAGCGTCGCTGATGCGCATTTTCGCTCGGTCGCTCACGCCATGATCCTACGGTGCTCAATCGGTTATGCCCCTACGACGATCACGGCGTTCATCCCTGTCACGGTGCCGGTCGTGACCACGGCCGTCGCGGCCGTGTTCCCACTCCTGTCCCCACAGCCCGCGGCCGATCGCGGTGACGGCCACCGGCAGCAGGAACCACAGCCAGATGTGCCCGGCCGCGAAGAACAGCACGATCCCGGCGGCCCAGGCCACCGGGACGGCCGCCGCGGTGAGCCGTTGCGCCAGCGGCCGATCCGCCCACGTCGTGATCACGTCACGCTTGGCAACAGGCTCGACTGCCGTGGCCGCGGCGGGCTGGGCGGGAGCGTCGTCGAGCTTCGGGTGGGGCTCCGGCAGATCCTCGAAGACGTTGGCGAGGTCGGCGCGGGTCTTCGCCGTGGTGACCTCGGCCGACCTGTCGCCGTACTCCTCGAGGTCGATTCGCCCGACGCTCATGTGTTCGCCGAGCGCTTGCAGCGCGGCCTCGCGGTCGAGGTCGCTGATGCGGAGGTTCTGCGAAGGGTCTGTACTCACCCCACCGATGTTAGAACTGTTTTCACCCGCCCGTCTCCCACCGCCACCCTCAACGGAGACGCTTCGCGCCGCAAATTCTAATCTTTCAGTTCCAGAAGCACCGAACCTTGGGTGACGGCTGCGCCGACTTCCACCGAAAGTCCGGTCACCGTGCCCGCTTTATGTGCCGTGACCGGGTTTTCCATCTTCATCGCTTCGAGGACGAGGATCAGCTCGCCGGCTTCGACCTGCTGGCCTTCCTCGACGGCGACCTTGACGATGGTGCCCTGCATCGGCGCGGCCACCGCGTCCCCGCTGACCGCGGCTTTCGTGCCACCGGCGCGCTTGCGCGGCTTGGCCTTGACCGCGCTGTTGCTGCCGCCTTCGAGCGCGAAGTTGCCCGGCAACGAGACCTCGAGACGACGTCCGCCGACCTCGACGACGACGTTCTGCCGCGGCTGTTCGTCCTCGGCGTCGGGCGCGTCCGGCGCGACGAACGGCGGGATCTGGTTGTCGAACTCGGTCTCGATCCAGCGCGTGTGCACGCTGAACCCGTTCTCGTCGCCGATGAACGCCGGGTCGTCTACGATCGCGCGGTGGAACGGCAGCACGGTCGCCATGCCCTCGGCGACGATCTCGGCCAGCGCGCGGCGGCTGCGCTCGAGCGCGTTCTGCCGGTCGGAACCGGTGACGATCAGCTTGCCCAGCATGGAGTCGAACTGGCCGCCGATCACCGTGCCGGACTCGACACCGGAGTCGACACGCACCCCCGGGCCCGACGGCGCGACGAACTTCGTCACCGTGCCGGGTGCGGGCAGGAAACCGCGTCCCGCGTCCTCGCCGTTGATACGGAATTCGATGGAGTGACCGCGTGGCTCCGGGTCCTCGGTGAAGCGCAGCTTCTCGCCCTCGGCGATGCGGAACATCTCACGCACGAGGTCGATCCCGGCGGTTTCTTCCGACACCGGGTGCTCGACCTGGAGCCGGGTGTTGACCTCCAGGAACGAGATCGTCCCGTCGACCGCGACCAGGTACTCGACCGTGCCGGCGCCGAAGTAGCCCGCTTCGCTGCAGATCGCCTTGGCGGACTTGTGGATCGTGGCGCGCTGTTCGTCGGTCAGGAACGGCGCCGGGGCCTCTTCGACGAGCTTCTGGTGGCGGCGCTGCAACGAGCAGTCACGCGTGCCGACGACGATCACGTTGCCGTGCTGGTCGGCCAGTACCTGCGCTTCGACGTGACGCGGCTTGTCGAGGTAGCGCTCGACGAAGCACTCGCCGCGGCCGAACGCGGAAATCGCCTCCCGGGTCGCCGACTCGAACAGCTCGGGGATCTCCTCGATGGTGCGCGCCACCTTCAGCCCGCGGCCACCACCGCCGAACGCGGCCTTGATGGCCACCGGCAGGCCGTGCTCCTTGGCGAACGCGACGATCTCGTCGGCCGTCTCGACCGGGTCTTTCGTGCCGGGCACCAGCGGCGCGCCCGCCCGCAGCGCGATATGGCGCGCGGTGACCTTGTCGCCGAGGTCGCGGATCGCCTGCGGCGACGGGCCGATCCAGGTGAGCCCGGCGTCGATCACGGCCTGCGCGAAGTCCGCGTTCTCGGACAGGAAGCCGTAACCCGGGTGCACCGAATCGGCGCCGGACCGCTTGGCGGCGTCGAGCAGCTTGTCGAAGACGAGGTAGCTCTCGGCGGCCGTGGTGCCGCCCAGCGCGAACGCTTCGTCGGCGAGCCGGACGTGCGGAGCGTCACGGTCGGGATCGGCGTACACGGCGACGCTGGCCAGGCCGGCGTCCTTCGCCGCCCTGATCACCCGGACGGCGATCTCGCCGCGGTTCGCGACGAGGACCTTGGTCACCGGTCCGCCTATCTTCGCGCTGGCCTGCTCGGGCACGCCGTACCTCCTGAGTCGTCGACACCTGCGACCGGCCGGCGGCGAACCCCCAGCGGCCCGGTCAGCAGTTTAATGATGGATCGCCGGAGTGGGAGTGAGAGACGGACCACCCGAACGATCCGTTATACGAGCGCCCCGGTGTGCTGGAGGCCCCGGGGAAGTGGGCTGTCGAGCACGATGACGTCGTAGGGACGGGCCGCGTGGAGCTTCGGCAGGTGCTTGGTGGAGACCAGGACCCAGGGCTGGTTCTTGCCGCAGCAGTCCGTCAACTGGGCAAGCGAAGAGAAGGCGACCAAGGCCACTTTGCCGTCGTCGGTGTTGCGCAGTTCGATCGACGCCGCTGTGTCGTCTGCCTGGGTGAATCCCCCGGTCGGCAGGTACAGGGCGGAGGGAAGGTTCGGATTCGTCACTGGAACAACATAGACGTGCACGCTCAGCTAGATCGCTTACAGTCTCGGTTATGCAGAACTCCGGAGCGCGGGCGCCACGCTCTGTGCTGGTCACCGTGCTGGTCGCCGCGGTGGTGACGGCCGGCGTGTTGATCGCCGTCGTCGTGCTGCGCGCGCAGACCGAGGTGACCGTGGCCGAAGCACCCGGTCCCAACCAGGTGGCGGGACCCGCGATGGCGCCGAACTGTGGCCAGTCGGCGTGCGTGCAGCTCGCCGCGACGACGGCGGGCGGCACGGAGCTGGCCCTGCTGGCCGCGCCGGACGGCACCTCGGGCCGCGTGCGGTTCGGCCCCGAGACCGCGAACACCTCGATCGAGACGACGATCTCGGCGATCGGCGCGCGGCTGGGGCCGGACTCCCTGCGCTGCCGCGAAGGCGTGGTCGTCGCCTGTCTGGTCCGCGGAACCGGCGACGGCGGCGTGGTGGGGGAGGTGCTGTCCTTCCGCGGCGGCGGCTGGGAAGCCACGGAGAAGCCGTACTTCTCCGACGCCGGCAACATTTCGCTGTCCGACGCCGTCGGCGACAACTCGGCGGAGGTGATCGTCGTGCGGCACGAATGCCCCGGCAAGCTCCCCGGCTCGTCGAGCTGCGCGGCGGCGCCGGTGCTGGCGGCGGTGTTCGACCTCGACGGCACCCAGCTGGGCTGCACCAGGAAGTACACGTCACCGTCGCAGCTACGGGGCTGGCCGGACATCAAACTCGTCAAAGCCGACGTCCGCACCTGCCCCTGAATCCGGCCCTGAAGCGGCATCAAGGGAGCTTTACTACCGCGAGACGGCAGTAAAGCTCCCTTGATCCCGCCGTCAGGTGGAGGTCGGCTCGTCCCGAGTGGAACGCGTGTTCCCGGCGAGGAAACCGGTGATCCGTTCGTCCATGTCCCGTAGTCGTGGATGTTGGCCGTGCTGCTGAGCGCGGTGCTGTAGCGCCTTCACCCGGTCGACAGTGCGGTTCGACGACAGTTCGCCGATCGCGGTCAGCGCCTTGGCCGTGGTGGTTTCGGCCGCTTCGAATTCGCCGAGTTCGAGCTGCGCGGCCGCGATGTGGACCTGTGTCTTGGCGCGAGCCGTGATCCGGTGGGCAGGGAGCGAATCGGCGGCGCGTTCGAGCAGCGCCAATCCCTGCTGAGGACGGCCGGTGTCGCGCATGCACTGGCCGATGTCGGCGAGAAGATCGGGATCACCGTAGAAGCCGAACCAGTCCGGTTCGGCTCCGCCCGGCCGGTCGAACGCGCGCTGAGCGTTGTCCACCGCGTCGGCGGCACCCCGCGCATCGCCGAGCAGCGCCAGGCTGCGTGCCTCTATCGCGTACAGCCACGCTCCGAACGCGGGAGTCGCCGAGCCGTTCGCCACCTGGAGTGCGGACCTGGCGCGCGCCGTCGCCTGCTGGCCGTGGTGCTGGGTGGTCTTCCGGTCGCCCGCGGCGTTGCCGACGTCGATCGTCACCCGGCTCATTTCGGACAGCACATTGGCGGCGAAGAGATTGTCGCCTGCCTGCTTCGAGAGATTGAGAGCTTGGGCGTAGTAGCGCTGGCCAAGGGCATGGCGCCCACTGTCCACACTGGTCAGTCCGGCGAGCCAGGTGGCCTGGGCGAGCGCACGGGACAGTGCACGGCCCACTCGCTCTCCGTAGCTGCCGTCCCGCAGAGCCTGAGTCTGCTGGTGCACGAAATGCACGATCTGCGGCCGCACCACACCGCCGCCGAAACGCCGCTGAAGCAGCTCGAACCGGCGGACTATGTCCAGGACGACTTCGACATCTGCTGCGCCGATGCGCTGACCTGCGATTTTGGTGGCCGAAGCCTCCGGGGGGCATCGTCACCGCCAACCATGCGGGCTCGGCAAAAGCAGCCGCGGTAAAGGCGGAACCGAGTAGGAAGTTCCGCCGCTTGATATCTCGTCCCGACAGCTCAGCCACAGTGGCGATCGTGCCATCAATCGTCGTCGCGCACCCAAAGCCGTTGAACGTGTCGTTCGAAAGATCTCGATCCGCGAACCCGCACTCGGTGACGCCGACCTCGCGGTTCAGGTGACGTGACAGCACCCTGGCGACCAATTTCGGCACCGGCCACCGAGGCTGGCTGCCGTCGAGCATCCGCTTCGCCGAGGTCGTGTTCGTGCCGACATGGATCCCCACCTCGGCACCGGCCGCCGCCACCGCCCGCGCCAGTGCCGCGTTGCTCAGCCCCGCTTCGTCCAGCAGCGCGTGCAACGCGGGATTCCCGCCGACAATCGGCTCCTCGCGACCCACCCCGTCACCTCCCTCAGCGCCAGTGGCTTGCTCGCTGTAGCCGATCGTGACGCATTGCTCATCACCCTGTGAAGGTTCGCGAGCGAAGTGGGACTCAAGTGGGACCCGGTCGCCAAGCGGTGCGAAGTGTCGTCCAAGACTGACTGCCAGGCCTTTGAACTGTGCGTTTCCCTGGTAGAGACGGATCTTCGTCCAGGCGGCGAGAGGCCCAGAGCTCATGAACGCCCGCATCCTGATCCACCTCGACGTCGTCCACCCGGTCACCCACGGCCGGTGGCACCGCGTCGCGTATTTACGCCGCCTGCCGCATCCCGGCGAAGTGATCACGATGATGTGCGGCGAGTCGGCCCCCGCCGAGTTCGTCGCCGCCTGGCCGATGGATGAACCCGCCCTCACGACGTGCTGGGGCTGCGATCTCGCCTACCGGAGGGCCATCGGTATCCCGGTGCTCCCGAACCATCCAGCCCTCGCACACCCCTGAAGCGGCATCAAGGGAGCTTTACTACCGCGAGACGGCAGTAAAGCTCCCTTGATCCCCTCCTTTAGGGCTTAGGCGGGGGCGCCGGCCTTCTCGGGCTCGGCGGGCTTCGCCTCGGGTGCGGGTTCCGGGGTGGTGGCGTCCGGCACGGGGAGCGTGTTCGGCGCGTTGAGCACGTCGTCGTCGAGCAGGCCTTCGCTGCGTGCGACGATCACCGGGACCACGATCTGACCAGCGACGTTCGTGGCGGTGCGCATCATATCCATGATCGGGTTGACCGAGTAGATCAGCGCGATGCCGAGCGCCACCTGGGCCGGGTCGAGCCCGACGAGTGACGTCGTGAGGGTCAGCGCGGTCAGCCAGCCGGTGGTGCCCGCGGTGGCCAGCGCGCCGAGCACGGCGACGACCACGATCAGGACGTACTGGCCGACGTTCAGCGAGACCCCGGCGATGTTCGCGATGAAGATCGTGCCGATGGCCGGGAACACCGCGGCGCAACCGTCCATTTTGGTCGCACTGCCCAGCGGCGCGGCGAAGGCGGCGTAGCCCGGGTTGACGCCCAGGTTCACCGCGGACTGCCGGGTGAGCGGCAGCGTCGCGGCCGAAGACTGCGAAGCGAACGCGAACTGGATCGCGGTGCCCGCCTTGGCGAAGAACTTCAGCGGGCTGACCTTCGCGACGAACTGCAGCAGGATCGGGTAGACCACGAAGAGCACCAGCAGGCAGCCGACGTACACCGCGAGGGTGGCCGAAAGCAGCGGCCGGAACAGCGAGTCGCCGTAGTTCGCCACCGCGGCGCCGATCAGGCCCAGGATGCCGAGCGGGGCGAGCCGGACGATCCAGCCGAGGTAGCGCTGGATGATCTCGAAGGCGCTGGCCGTGAAGTCGACGAACGGCTTCGCCTTGTCACCGAGGCTGTAGGCGGCGGCCCCGATGATCACCGCGAGGAAGAGCACCTGCAGCGTCGCGCCTTCGGAGAACGCGGAGAAGAAGTTCTGCGGGATCAGGCCCTCGATGAACGCGTCCCACGAGCCCCAGCTGCTGACGCTTTTCGTTGCCTTGTCGGCGTTTTTGGCGGTGGCCGCGACCCCCGCGGCGAGTCCGCCGTTGCCGGGGTTGAACAGCAGCCCGACCACGATGCCGATGATCGAGGCGATGAACGAGGTGATCGCGAACCACAGCAGCGTCTTGCCGCCGAGCCTCGCGGCCGTCTTGCCGCCGCCGAGCTTCCGGAGGCTCGTGATGCCGACGATGATCGCGGTGAAGACCAGCGGGATGACCGCGATCTGCAGCAGCGTGGTGAAAATCGAGCCGATCTGGTCGAGGGTGTCGGTCAACCAGGTGGCTTCCGCCGTTCGGGCGATGACTCCGAGTAGTGCGCCGAGAACCAGCGCGCCGAGCACGGCCGCTGCGAAGACCCTCGGCTTGTTGTAGGTCCGTACGAAAGACACAGGGCTTCTCCGGTGGGTGAAATTTTCCTGCCTTGCCGGGTACTGGCAACGCTCAGCAAGGGAGGACTCTTCCAAATCACCCGTCCGTGTGGGGCGGCTCTCAGGATGTGGAACGGCGCCAAAGATCGACGACGCTGACGCCGACGTCGGCGAGCAGCCGCCTCGTCAGCGGCAGGCTGATGCCGATGACGCTCGACGGGTCGCCGTCGATGCCTTCGACAAACCAGCCGCCCAAGCCGTCTAAAGTGAAGGAACCGGCCACGGCCAGCGGCTCGCCGGTGGCGATGTACGCGTCGATCTCGGCCGGGGTCGGATCGGCGAACCGGACGACGGTGGTCTGGCTGCCCGACGTCTCTTTGGACCGCACGCCGCCGTCGACACGGATGATCGCGTGTCCGGTGAGAAGTTCACCGGTTCGGCCCGCCATGTCGGCCCAGCGCGCCCTGGCGATTTCCGGGGTGCCCGGTTTGCCCAGCATCTCGCCGCCGATCGAGAGCATCGAGTCGCAGCCGACGATGACGGCGTCGGTGTGGATCCCGGCGACGTTGTCGAGAACGGCTTCGGCCTTCGCCAGCGCCAGGGCTGTGACCAGCTCGGACGGGCTCGGATCGGTCAGTCCGGCGGCGACGGCGTCCTCGTCCACGCCGGAGACGACGACGCTCGGATCGATGCCCGCGGCGCGAAGGATGCCGAGGCGGGCGGGGGACGCGGAGGCTAAGACGAAGTGCACCGGATGGACGTTAGCGGACAGTGACCGTTGCCGAATTGTGACCCAGGGCACTTCCTGGGAGAGCTAGTTTGTTGTGGCGCGCAACATATCTAGATCGTTTATAGATCACTTACGGAGGAACCAATGACGCCTCGCCTCCGCGTCCGAAGAGCCCTGCTGACGACGCAAACCGTGGTCCTTTCCTGCGCGCTGCTGGCCGGTACCGCACTCGCCCCGATGGCTTCCGCAGCACCGGCGCCCGTCTACAAGAATCCGCACGCTTCGGTCTCCGCCAGGGTCAACGACCTGCTCGGCAGGATGAGCCTCGACGACAAGATCGGCCAGATGACCCAGGCCGAGCGGCAAGCGGCGACGCCCGCGCAGGCCGCACAGGCCAAGCTCGGCTCGATCCTTTCCGGCGGCGGCTCGGTGCCGACGCCCAATACGCCCGAATCCTGGGCGAACATGTACGACGCCTACCAGAAGGCCGCGATCG
The DNA here is from genome assembly GCF_036008905.1 of Amycolatopsis sp. GTDB lineage: Bacteria > Actinomycetota > Actinomycetes > Mycobacteriales > Pseudonocardiaceae > Amycolatopsis. The sequence continues at coordinate 39,059 of NZ_DASYMU010000186.1, forward strand.
CCACCCCGCTCGGCATTCCGAGCATCTACGGCGTCGACGCGGTGCACGGGCACAACAACGTCTACGGCGCCACGGTCTTCCCGCACAACATCGGGCTGGGCGCCGCGAACGATCCCGAGCTGGTCCAGAAGATCGGCAAGGCCACCGCGGAAGAGGTCTCCGCCACCGGCATCGACCAGGCCTTCGGGCCTTGCCTGTGTGTCGCGCGGGATGACCGCTGGGGCCGGACCTACGAGTCGTACGGCGAAGTCCCGCAGAACGCGGTCGCCAACGCCACCATCATCAACGGCTTGCAGGGCCGCTCGCTCAGCGCGCCCGGCTCGGTGATGGCCACCGCCAAGCACTACATCGGCGACGGCGGCACGACCACCGGCACCGACCAGGGCAACACCGAGATCAGCGAATGGGAACTGCGCGCGATCCACCTGCCGCCGTTCCGCGAGGCCGTCAAACGCGGCGTCGGTTCGGTGATGGTCAGCTTCAACAGCTGGAACGGCGTCAAGGACCACGGCAACAAGTACCTGATCACCGATCTGCTCAAGGGTGAACTGGGCTTCTCCGGCATCGTGATCTCCGACTGGGACGGCATCAACCAGATCGACGGCCAGACCGGTTTCACCGCCGCCGAGGTCTCCCAGTCGGTCAACGCGGGCATCGACCTCTTCATGGTCCCGTACGACTACCTCAAGTTCATCACCCTGCTGCGCGGCGAGGTCGACGCGGGCAACGTCCCGTTGTCGCGGATCGACGACGCCAACCGGCGGATCCTCACCAAGAAGTTCGAGCTCGGCTTGTTCGAGCGCCCGCTGACCGACCGTTCCTACCTGAAGACGGTCGGTAGCCCGCAGCATCGCGACCTCGCCCGCCAGGCGGTGCGGGAATCGCAGGTACTGCTGAAGAACGACGGCGTGCTTCCGCTGGCCAAGAAGAACAACAAGATCTTCGTGGCCGGCAAGAACGCCGACGACATCGGTAATCAGTCCGGTGGCTGGACGCTCACCTGGCAGGGGCAGAGTGGCGCGGTAATTCCGGGCACCACCATCCTCGACGGCATCAAGTCCGAAGCCGGGAAGGGCTCGACGGTGACCTATGACCGTGCGGGTAACGGAATCGATTCCAGCTACAAGGTCGCGGTCGCGGTGGTCGGTGAAAAGCCGTACGCCGAAGGCGCCGGAGACCGTCCGACAGATCTCAAGCTCGACGCCGAAGACCTCGCCACCATCGCCAAGCTGAAGGCGACCGGCGTGCCGGTGGTCGTGGTGCTGGTGTCGGGCCGCGTGCTGGACGTCGCGAGCGAACTTCCGGGCTGGAAGGGACTTGTCGCGGCCTGGCTGCCGGGCAGCGAGGGCGCCGGCGTCGCCGACGTGCTCTTCGGTGACTACAAGCCGACCGGCAAGCTCTCCTTCACCTGGCCGACCAGCATCGCCCAGGAGCCGATCAACCCAGGGGACGGCAAGAAACCCTTGTACCCCTACGGCTACGGCCTCACCTACCGCCGCTAGCCCGGGGCTATGAACGGACCTTTCCTCGCCCCCGACGCGAGGAAAGGTCCGTTCATAGCGTTTTTCACGCCGCGGCGGGCTCCGGAGAGCGGGCCGGGTAGTGGCGCGGGGCGGTGGGCTTCATCGCCGCGGCGGCGAAGATGCCGAGCACCAGTACCACGATCGGCAGGATCAACGTCGTCTTCACCGCGTCGGTGAGTCCACTGTGGACGACCTGCTCGGCGAGCTGCTGGGCCTTCGCGGCGACGTCCGCCGGAAGTCCGGACGGCGCGGGCCCGGCCGTGTTCCCGCCGAACTCGCTCGTCGAGGACGCGGCGCGGCCGATCCCTTCGAGGAACGGCGCCCGGTACTGCTCCGGCAGTCCTGCGGCGGCTTTGCCCGCCTCATCGGTGATCGACGCGGTGATCCTGGCCTGCAGCAGCACGCCGATGGCCGCGGCACCGAGCACGCCGCCGACTTGCCTGGCGGTGTTGAAGATGCCCGACGCGGTGCCGGCGAGCCGTGGCTCGACCGAGCCCATGGTCACGTTGCTCATCGGCGAGAAGATGCAGCCGATGCCGATGCCGCACAGGAGCAGCGCCGGGATCAGCGCCCACGAACTGGTCGTCGGCCCGGCCTGTAGCGCGATGACGCCGAGACCCGCCGCGAGCGAGGCGAGGCCGCCCATCACCAGGTACTTGCCGTTGACCTTGTCGGAGAGGTTCCCGATGAACGGTGCGACGATGCCCGCCAGCAGCGACATCGGCGCGGTCAGCAGCCCGGCCAGCGTGGGCGTCAGGCCGATCACGGACTGGATGTAGATCACCAGCGGGATGAACATGCCGGTCATCGCGAACCCGACCGTGGTGGCGGTGAGCGTGCCGGCGGAGAAGTTGCGGTTCTTGAAGATCTGCAACGGAAGCAGCGGCTCGGAGCGGTTGTAGCGCTGCCACACCACGAACCCGACGAGGAACAGCACGCCGGCGCCGATGATCTCGAACACCGTGATCGGGCCGGTCACCGTGCCCCAGTCGTACTGCTGTCCATTTTGGACACCGAAGACGACCAGGAAGAGCCCGAGGCTCGACAGGACGATGCCGAGGACGTCGAACGAGTGCGAGTGCTTCGGCTGCCAGTTCGGCACCAGGATCACGGTCAGCACGATCGCGATGACGCCGATCGGCACGTTGACGAAGAAGATCCACTCCCAGCCCAGGTGCTGCACGAGCACGCCGCCCAGCAGTGGTCCGGTGATCGTGGCCAGCCCAGCGATCCCGCCCCACATGCCCATCGCGGGGCCGCGCTTGGCGGGCGGGAAGAGATGCGTGATGAACGCGAGGGTCTGCGGGGTCATCAGCGCCGCGCCGATGCCCTGGAACGCGCGCGCCACGATCAGCATCTCGACCGTGCCGGACAGGCCGCACCACAGCGAAGCCGCGGTGAACACGACGAGTCCGGCGAGGAACACCTGCTTGGGCCCGAACCGGTCACCGAGCCGCGAGGTGAACAGCATCGGCACCGCGTAGGTCAGCAGGTAGACGCTGATCACCCAGACGATCGAGTTCAGCCCGGCGTCCAGCTCTCTCAGCATCGCGGGGATCGCGATGGACACGATGGTCGTGTCCAGCAGGATCATGAAGAAACCCAGGCACAGCGCGGAAAGCGCGGCCCACGGGTTCGGTTGCTTGGTCATTGTTCGTCTTCCTTCGAGACAGGTTTCCCCAGTGTGTGTGCGGTCGCGGCCGCCGTTGGCCCGGCCTTCATGAACCCAATCGCACCGGATTCCAGTTCTTCCAACAGCTTCTTGGTCCACTCGAGCTCGAAAGCCCGGCGTGCGGTGGAGTAGCGCCAGTCCAGCCAGTAGATCTCCGGCAGTTCCATTTCGCTCAGCTTGGCGACCACGGCCTGGTCCGATGCGACCGTCGTCTCGAGCCGGAAGATGCGGTGCCGCAACTGTTCCTTCGCCATGTCCGGACCGAGTTCGTCGAGCACGGCCAGCCCGCTCAGGTACTCGGGGTACTCCTCGGCGGGGGTGGCGAGCATGCCCTGCGCCCGCGCGACGAACGCGTCGCGCCCCTCCTCGGTCATCCCGTACACCGTGCGTTCCGGCCGCCGCCCGTCGCGCTGGGTGTCGACGATCTCGATGAAACCGTTGTCCAGCAGGCGTTCGACCGTGTGATAGAGCGACCCGGCCTTGACCTTGACCCGCGTGTCGACGTGGCGCTCCCGCATCAGCTGTGACATCTCGTACGGGTGCATCGGCTGCTCGTGCAGCAGCTCCAGCACAGCGATGGCGAGCGTGGTCAGCTTCGCGGCGGCCATGATCAGTTACTCCTCGTGGATAAGTCCGTTCCGGTTATTCCACGCGGACTATACGACCAGGAGCAATCACCTGTCCAGCGAGACCCCAGCCACCGCGCGAACTAGCGGAAGTCGGTGGGGAGGGACTCGACGGGGAGGTGGGTGGCCTGGAGGGCGGGGGCGTGGGTGGTGAGGGGGAGGGAGGCCGTCGGCAGGAGGACGGAGGTGCCCGCGAGGCTGACAGTGAGTTTCGGTGGGCGCGCGGGGGCGACGATGGCGCTGCTGTCGGTGCCCGCGATGACCAGCGCGAGCCGGTGCCCGGCGGGGATGACGCGGTCGGTGGTCGAGAGCCGGAAGGTGATCGAGTACGCGGTCCCGGCTTGCAAGGCCCGGGGCTGGCTCAGCGAGGCGTAGTTCGCCAGGTCCGTCCAGCCGCGGCTGATGATCTGCGCGTCGACGTTCTGGCTGGTCGCGGCGGCGTCGAGGTAACAGGCGTCGTCGCCGGTCCGGTTCTCGCCCCAGCACGACTCGGTCGTCAGGGTGCGGATGCCTTCACCGCTGCGGATGGTCGCCGGGCCGTAGTCGACGAGGTACGCCGAGAGGTGCGCGGTGGTCGTCGACGGCGTGACCTTCGCGGTGACGCGGCCGGTCCCCGAAAGGCGCAGGTCCGAGGTCAGCGCGCCGGTACTGAACAGCACGCGGGACGTCGACGTCTCCGACGGGCGCGTGATCCAGTTCGACGGCGAGCCGCTGCCGCTGTCGGTGAAGGCCGTGGTCTGCGTGCCCGGGGTCGTCGACAGCGAGCCGACGCCGGCGACGCTGCCCGCGTTCGGGTACAGCCGGGTGCCCGTCGGCGCGGTGCCCGGCCAGACCTGGTCGTCGACCCACACGTCCGGCCGGCGCTCGATCGACGCCTGCGGCTCGTTTTCGATCCCGTTCGGCACGTCCAGCAGCCACCGGTCGAACCACCGGTGCAGCGTGTCGACCCACTCCGCGCGCCGGAAGTCGAACGGGTCGACGTGCGCGGTCTGGGAAAGCCAGATCTTCCGCGGCACGTTCGCCGCGTTCAGCGCGGTCCACCACTGGCCGTAGTTGACGGTCTTGACGTTGAGGTCGGCCTGGCCGTGCACGACGAACACGCTCGCCTTGACGTTGCTCGCGTTGCGCGTGAAGTCGTGCTCTGTCCACAGTGGAGTGACATCACCGTTGGACGGCGTGCCCGCGGTCAGCTCGCTCTGCACCGTGCCGCATTTGCTCCGCGCGGTGCTGTTTTCCTGGCTGTTGGCCAGGTTCGCGAGGGTGCCGTTGGTGAGCGAGACGCCGTCGGAGCGGTAGTAGTCGTACCAGGAGCTGATCGCGGCGATCGGCACGATCGTGCGCAGGCCGTCCACGCCGGTGGCCGCGACGCCGTTCGCGATGGTGCCGTCCCAGGACTTGCCGATCATCCCGGTGGCGCCGGTCGCCCAGTTCGCGGTGACCGCGGAACCGCCGGACAGCGCCGAAAACCCGGGCGCGCGGCCGTTCAGCCAGTCGATCACCGCTTTGCCGGACGCGATGTCACCGGGCCCTCCGGCGTCGAGACAACCCCGCGAGCGGGAGGTTCCGGTGACGTCCACGAGCACCACCGCGTACCCGCGCGGCACGAAGTAGTTGTCGTAGAACAGCGGAAACCGCACCGGTTTGCCCGCCGCGTCATAGGTTTTCAACTCGGCTTCGTTGCCGCGCCCCAGGGTTTGGTAGTAGGGGCTGGCGTCCATGATCACCGGAACCCGCTGCCCGCGCGCCGCCGGTTCCGACGGCCGGACGATGTCGGCGGCGACGCGGTCGTTCACGCCGTCCCGATCACGGTCGAGCCCGGTTTCGACCCAGACGGTCTCCCTGATCGCGTCTGCGGACGAAAACACCGGCTGCGACACCCCGTCGCGAAGCTCGAACGGCGGCGGGGCCGCGACAGCGGGCGTGCCGCCCAGCAGAAGCAACCCCGCGGCGAGGAGAACCGGAAAACCTAGACGCCTCAAGGAGAACTCCCGTCCGTCGCGATGCGCATCACGTTAGACGTTCACGAACTCCTCCCGGCACGGCCGAAAGTCTGGAGCTCTACCGGGGCAGCGCCGATGCCCGCCAAGCACCCTCGCCGGGACGCAACGGCTGCCGGACGCCTAGTCCCTTGTCGCCCCACCAAGACCGCCGAGGCGGCTTCGGCTCCGCGGCGGGGGCCGAAGCCGCGACGGCGATGACCGCGGTCAACGCGGCCAGTTCGGCGTCGTCGGGGTTGCCACGCACGACACGCAGCAGCGGACGTTTCTGCTCAGTCATACGCACCTCACAGCGGGATGTTGCCGTGCTTCTTGGGCGGCAGGGTTTCGCGCTTGTCCCGCAGCAGGGTCAGCGCGCGGGCGATGTGACCGCGGGTGTGGGCGGGCACGATCACCGAGTCGAGGTATCCACGCTCGGCGGCCGCGTACGGGTTGAGCAGGGTGTCCTCGTACTCCTGGATCAGCTCGGCGCGCAACGCGTCGACGTCCTTGCCCTCTTCGGCGGCCTTCGAGAGCGTCTTGCGGTGCACGATGTTCGCCGCGCCCTGGGCACCCATGACCGCGACCTGGGCCGTCGGCCACGCCAGGTTGAGGTCCGCGCCGAGGTGCTTCGAGCCCATGACGTCGTACGCACCGCCGTAGGCCTTGCGCGTGATGACCGTGATCAGCGGGACGGTCGCTTCGGCGTAGGCGTAGATCAGCTTCGCGCCGCGTCGGATGATGCCGTTCCACTCCTGGTCGGTGCCCGGCAGGAAGCCCGGCACGTCCACGAAGGTCAGCACCGGCACGTTGAACGCGTCGCAGGTCCGCACGAACCGCGCGGCCTTCTCGGAGGCGTCGATGTCCAGGCAGCCCGCGAACTGCGTCGGCTGGTTCGCCACGACGCCGACGCTCTGACCGTTCACCCGGCCGAAGCCGACGAGGATGTTCGGCGCGAACAGCTGGTGCACCTCGAGGAACTCGCCGTCGTCGACGACCCGCGTGATCACCTCGCGCATGTCGTACGGCGTGTTCGGCGAGTCGGGGATGAGCGTGTCGAGTTCGCGGTCGGACTCCGACACGTCCTCGAAGAAACCACTTGGCGGCTCGGTGGTTTCGAACACCGGCGCCTCGGACAGGTTGTTGCTGGGCAGGTACGCGAGCAGTTCCTTGACGTAGGCGATCGCGTCTTCGTCGTCGGAGCCGAGGTAGTGCGCGACCCCGGACTTCGTGTTGTGCGTGCGCCCGCCGCCGAGCTCCTCGAATGTGACGTCTTCACCGGTGACGGTCTTGACCACGTCCGGGCCGGTGATGAACATCTGCGAGGTCTTGTCGACCATCACCACGAAGTCGGTCAGCGCCGGCGAATACACATGCCCGCCGGCGTTCGCGCCCATGATCAGCGAGATCTGCGGGACGACCCCGGAGGCCTTGACGTTGCGCGTGAAGATCTCGCCGTAGAGCCCGAGCGAGACGACACCCTCTTGGATGCGCGCGCCGCCGCCTTCGTTGATGCCGATGATCGGGCGGCCGGTCTTGATCGCGAGGTCCATCACCTTGACGATCTTCTCGCCGTAGACCTCGCCGAGCGACCCGCCGAACACGGTGACGTCCTGGCTGAACACACAGACGCCGCGGCCGTCGACGGTCCCGTAGCCGGTGACCACGCCGTCGCCGTACGGCCGGTTCTTCTCCTGGCCGAACGCCGTCGAGCGGTGTTTGGCCAGTTCGTCGAGCTCCACGAACGAACCGGCGTCCAGTAGCAGGTCGATGCGCTCGCGGGCGGTTTTCTTGCCCTTCGCGTGCTGCTTCTCGACCGCGCGCGCGGAGCCCGCGTTCACCGCTTCGTCGTAGCGGCGATACAGGTCGGCGAGCTTGCCGGCGGTGGTGTGGATGTCCGGTTCTTCCTCGGGGGGAGTCCCCATCGACTCCGTCGCGCTGCTCATGGCACGGCAGCTTAACGACTGTTCACCTTTTTTGCGGGTGTGGCGTAGCCAACGTCACGGCTCGTTTCTACTTTCCGGTAATAAGGCAATACGCTCGATGGTGTGACGATCTTGGACTCGCCGATCCGTCGGCTCGACGTCGTGGACCTGCCGGAATGCCTGGATCTCGCGGTCAGCCGCGACTGGGCCCGTGCCGAGCGGCAGTGGCGGATGTTGTTCGAGGTCGGCGAGGCGTACGGCATCGAGGATCCCTCTGGCGGGCTCGCCGCTTGCGGGATCTTGACGAACCTGGGTGACGGGCTCGCGGCCATCTCGATGGTCGTGGTCGCCGAGCGGTTCGGGCGGCAGGGGCTCGGGCAGCGGATCATGCGGCACACGATCGAGCGGGCCGGGCAGCGCACGGTGTTGCTGCACGCCAGCACCCTCGGGCGGCCGATGTACGAGAAGCTCGGCTTCCGGCACGTCAGCTCCGCGACCAACTTCTTCGGGTACTTTGACGCGGCCGCGCCGCTCACGACCAAGCAGGTCGACGACTCGCCGGGGCTCCGACGCCTCGATGCCGAGGTCACCGGGTCCGAGCGCGGCGCGCTGCTCGACGTCCTGCTGCGCGAGGCCGAGCAGGTGCGGATCGTCGAAACCGGCGGGAAGGTCACCGGCTACGCGACGGGCACCCGCCACGAGAACCTGACCCATATCGGCCCGGTGATCGCCGCCGACGAGCCGAGCGCGCGGGCGCTGATCGCCGACATCGCCGCGGCCGTCGAGGGTCCGGTCCGCATCGAAATCGACACCCGCAACCCGGATCTGCTGGAGTGGGCCGAAAAAGGCGGGCTCGCGCCCGGGGTGGTCGCGCCCTGCATGGTGTTCGGCGACCGCGAGCTGCCCGGCGATGTCGCCCGCCGCTACGCCCCGGTGCTGCGCGCGCTGGGGTGAATACGCTGGCCCTCATGGGTATCTCACTGAGTGACGCCGTCCGGGAGCTCGTCGACGGAAAGAACTACGCCACGCTCGCCACGATCAACGCCGACGGGAGTCCGCAGACCTCCGCGATGTGGGTCGGCCGTGATGGCGACGACCTGCTGTTCTCGACGATCGCGGGGCGCCTCAAGGACCGCAACATCCGGCGGGACCCCCGCGTCAGCGTGACGATCATGCAGCGCGAGAACCCGGAGAACTACACGGAGATCCGCGGCACCGCGACGATCACCGAAGAGGGCGGCCTGAAACTCGACAACGACCTGTCGTGGAAGTACGACGGCAAGGACGCGGGGGAGGACGCCCCGGGCGCGGTCCGCGTGGTCGTGCGGGTCGAGCCGGCGAAGGTCACCGGGCACATCAAGTAACGGGCTTCCCGGCGATCGCCAGGCCGCTTTCGTAGGCGACGATCACCAGCTGAGCCCGATCACGCGAGTTCAGCTTCGCCAGCAGGTGCCCGACGTGGGTTTTCACCGTGGCCAGGCTGAGGTGCAGATGCGCGGCGATCTCGGTGTTGGACAGCCCGCGCGCGACGAGCCCGAGCACCTCACGCTCACGTTCGGTGACCCCGCCGAGCGCACGGGCCGGCGTCGTCGCGGGTTCCGGCCGGCGGGAGAACTCGGCGATCAGCCGCCGCGTCACCGAAGGCGCGAGCAGGCCGTCGCCGTCGGCGATCACCTTGATCGCGGTGAGCAGCTCGGTGGGCGGGGTGTCCTTGAGCAGGAAACCACTGGCACCGCCTCGAAGCGCGGAGAAGACGTACGCGTCGAGGTCGAACGTGGTCAGGATGAGCACGCGGACGCCCGCCGTTTCGGGCGCGCCGCAGATCCGTTTGGTCGCCTCGATGCCGTCCATCTCCGGCATCCGCACGTCCATGAGCACGACGTCCGGCAGTTCCCGCGTCGCGAACTCGACCGCTTCGACGCCGTTCGCCGCCTCGCCGATCACCTGGAGTCCCGGCGCGCTGTCCACCAGCACGCGGAAACTGCCGCGCAGCAACGCCTGGTCGTCGGCGACGAGCACGCGGATCATGAAGCCACCTCGTAGGGCAGCCGGGCGAAGACGCGGAAGCCGCTTTCCGGGCGGGGCGCGGCCGAGAAGTCGCCGCCGTAGACCAGTACGCGTTCCCTCATCCCGATCAGGCCGTGGCCCGGCGTACCGAACAGCACGGGCTCGCCGTGGCCGTCGTCGACGACCTCGATGCGCACCTCCTGGCCGTCCGCCACCACCTTCACCCGGCACTTCGCCGACGGCGCGTGCTTGACGACGTTGGTCAGCGCCTCCTGCACGATCCGGTACACCGACAACCCCACCCCCTCGGGAAGATCGTCCACACCGCGCACCTCGATGTCCACGGGGATTCCGGCCATCGCCGCGCGATCGGCGAGTTCGCGGATGTCCGTGGCCGTCGGCGCGGGGACGAGTTCGGTGACGTCGTCGCTTCCGGAGCGCAGCACGCCGAGCATGCGCCGCATCTCGACGAGCGCGTCGCGGCTGGTGGCCTCGATGACCCTCAGCGCATCGCGGGCTTCTTCGGGCTGCTCGACGGCGACGTGGTTGCCGACGGCCGCTTTGACCGCGATGAGGCTCATGCCGTGCGCCACCACATCATGCATTTCGCGGGCGATCCGCAGCCGTTCTTCGGCGACGGCTTGCTGCGCGTAACCCTCGACAGCGCGTTCGGCGAAGACGCGGCGCTCGAAGCTCGATCGGCCCAAGGTCCACATCACCACGAGCGCCGCGGTGGCGAAGGCGATCGACCCCAGCGACGCCAGGCTCGGGGTGAGAACGTTCGTCAGTACGGCCGTGGCGAGGCCGATGCCCAGTGCCAGCAAGGAGTTCCGCCGCGTTTCGTTCGCCGAAAGCACGTACAGCGGGAACGCGATCACCAACGGCATGAGCGCCAGAACCGGGCCGCCGAACGGCACGGCCAGGAACGAGAGCGCCAGGCCGAGCCCGAAGGCGACCCGCGGCCACACCCGCCGGAGGATGATCGGCACGGCCACCGCCAGTGCCAGCACCCACGCCAGCGAGTGCGGCATCCCGGACGGAGTCTCCCAGCCGCCCGCCGCGAGATTGCCGCCGGTCGCCAGCAGGATCGCCGCCGCGGCCACGACGTCGAACATGATGAGCCAAGGGCGTTTCAGCCGACCGGCGGCGAACAGCGAATGTGTTTCGGACACCGTCTGACCGTAGCGGCGCGCGGGGGGTCGGCGCGTCGGTCCGGCGACCGTCATCCTCTGGACTGATACCGCTTTTCGAGTTCCTTCACGCGCTCGGCGGGCCACAGGCGCACTTGGCCGTGGGTCACGGCGAAGAACAGTTCGAGCTGGACCTGCCACACCGCGAGCGCGGTCGGGACGCGTTCGACGTCCGGCAGGGTCTGTGTGAGTTCGACGCGCGTGCCTTCGGCCGGGTCGTGCGAGATCTCCCAGCGCACCCGCCCGTTCGGGGTGTTTCCTTGCAGCCACTCGTATTCGAGGACTCGCGGCGCTTCGGTCTCGGTGACTTCGCCCGGCGTGAAATGGACGTTTGTCGTGTTCTCTTCGGTCAGCAGTGCCCAGATCTCTTCGACGGACTTCCACATCACATCCCGCCGGAACCGCACCAGGTACCCGTCCGGCCGATCGAGGACCTCGCCTTCGCCGAGGCCGAATTCCTCGACGTAGCGCTCGATTGGGCTGAGCCAGTCCGTCGGCGGCTCGAACGGCCGGTCGTCGAGCCGTGCTTCCAGCGAATCGAGGCAGACGCCCCAGCCGGTCGCGGTACGCCCGGCGGTCAGCTTCGCGATGACAGGTTCGCCGCGGCCGAAGGTATGCGTGAACACCAGCCGCGAGCCGTCGCCGTCGGGGAAGAGTTCCAGGCGCAGCACGTCACTGTTCCAGGTGAAGGCGAAGACGTTCGGTTCGTCGTACTCGAGGATTTCGCCTTCGTCGGTCGTACCTTCCATGCTGAAGTGGATGGTGGCGCCGGGTTTCAGCTCGGCTTCGACCGTGGCGGGGAACCAGTGCGCGAGTTCCTGGGGATCACTGATCGCGGGCCAGACCTTGGACGGCGGGTGCTTCAGCCTTCGCTCCAGTCGCACGGCCGGTCGGCCTTCGACGGTCTGCAGGGTCGCGCGCTGCTCGTCCACGATGCTTCTCCTCGTTAGTGCCGTGAGAGCAATATATCCAGTGAGGCATATACGGTGTCAAGCGCTGCGGACCGCGGTCACCGCCTCGGCGAGTTCTTGCATGCGCAGCTCGCCTTCTTTGGCTGCGGCGAGCTTGCTGAGCGCGCGGTATTCGGACGGCCGAGTCCGTGCCGCCGGTGCAGTGCTTTGGTGAGTTCCTGCTCGACGCGGGCGTGCAGTGTCAGTACCCGGCTCCAGGCCAGTTCGTCGGCGGTCATCGGCGGTGCGCGGAGTATTTGGGGATGCGGTGGGTTGAGGTTGTGGTTGGCCTCTGGCTTGTACGGCTTAAAGCTGGCGGTTGGGTCGTGAGGTGCGGCTAGAAGCCTGTGTTTGTTGGCAGGCGCGCGATCAGGTTTGCGTGACCAGGGCGTGGCATGGGCAGGTCGCTTGCGATCGTGCCGGGGGCGCCCTGCTCCCGCAAACCTGGCCTTCGGCGAGCGCGCGCGGGTGAAGACTTCCGGCCGTGGCCGGCCGTAAGTCGTGGTGACCGGCTTTACGGACTAAAGACCCGCATGGCTGGGTTTTGTGGGTGGGGTCGTGAGTGGCAACGAGTGTTCTAAC
>NZ_DASYMU010000187.1:0-3726 GCF_036008905.1 Amycolatopsis sp.
CTCGTAGCCACTCACGAGCCACGCTGGGTCGGACCCTTCGGCCTAACGGCCTTCGGCCCTGCGGGCCTTATTCGGGGCGGGTGGCGTCTAGGGTTTCGGCTTCTTCGGGGGTGGGGGCGGTGCCGCCGAGGTGGGCGGGGATCCACCACTTGTCCTCTTCGGACGTCGGGGCGTCGGGGTACTCGGCTTGGGCGCGGTCCAGGAGGGCGGACATGCGCAGGCGGAGTTCCTTCGTGAGCATCTCGCGGTCTTCGCCGGGGGCTGGGACGATCGGCTCGCCGATGAGGATCGTGATGGGCACGTGCCGCTTCGTCAGGGTCCGCGGGCGACCCTTGGTCCAGAGGCGCTGGGTGCCCCACAGCGCCATCGGGATGATCGGCGCCTTCGCGGCGGCGGCCATGCGGACGGCGCCGGACTTGATCTCCTTGACGGTGAACGAACGGCTGATCGTGGCTTCGGGGAAGACGCCGACGACCTCGCCGTCCTTCAGTTTCGCGATGCCTTCGCGGAAGGACGCCATGCCCGCGGCGCGGTCGACGGAGATGTGGTGCATGCCGCGCATCAGCGGACCGGCGATCTTGTTGTCGAAGATTTCCTTCTTCGCCATGAATCGCACGAGCCGTTTGGCGGGGAGCGCGCCGAGTCCGCTGTAGATGAAGTCGAGGTAACTGATGTGGTTGCAGGCGATCACGGCGCCGCCGGTGGCCGGGATGTGCTCGGTGCCCTCGATGTGGAACTTGTTGTCGAGCAAACGGAACATGGTTTTGGCCGCCACGAGGATGGGCGGGTACACGAGCTCAGCCATTTGCCAAGGTTACGGCACCGTAGGTTGGGTTAGCTGGCTCAAGCGGGACAGGCCACATAAACAAAACGCGAATCCTCGTCGAGATCCGCGATCAGCGTCGCCGCCAGCTCGCTGCGGAGGTACACCGCGATCCAGTTCTGCGTGCCCTCCCGGCGGAAAGTCGCGACCTGGTATTTCCCCGCGTACACCGGGTCGATGCCGCAGCGCTGTTTGTCGGCGTAGCCGTTGCCGGTGGTGACCGCGACCGACGGCCGGCGCACGTTGACCACGTAGTTGTAGTCGCTCGCGATATGCCCGATCGGCCCGGCGTTCTCGTCACGCTTGCCTTCGCGGGCGATGTGTTCGTCGGTCAACCCGAGAACGTCGATGACCTGCAACTGCGTCCCGGCGCGGTACGACAGGACGCCGTTCGCATAGGTGCTCATGACGGTCCCCGGCGGGAGACCAGAGCCGAGCCACGAACCGATCTCGCCCATCTGCCCGATCCGGAACCGCCAGTCGTGCATCCGGTCCAGCGCGAACGGGCTCGCCACGGTGACCAGCAGCGACACCCCCGCCAGCCCGAGCGCGATCACCGGGACCAGCCGTGTCTCGCGTCGATGAGCCCGTGCCACCGGCGATGGCGACCCGCTCGTGAGGACGCCGTACGCCGCGACGGAAGCCACCGCGATCAGCGGCGGCACGGGCGCGAGCAGCCGCCAGGCAGGCATCCAATCGCCGCCCGCGTAGGTAATGAACGCGAGGTACACGAACACGATGGCGAACAGCAGCCACACCAGCGAACGCGCTTCGACCTCGTGCTCGTCCGCGTTGCGACGATGCAGCAAAGCCGCGACAGCGACCAGCCCGAGCAGCAGGAATCCCTGATGCACCAAGCCGAATTCCAGCAGGTAGTCCCAGCCCTGGCCGAGCTGCCAGCCCAGCGATCCGCCGTCCTTCGCCGCGACGGCGTTGGGCAGCAGGTGGCCGTAGTAGGTCACGCGCCACGCCGTCCACGGCACCGCGAACACGACCGCGCCGAGCACGTAGCCCGCGGGCGCCCACCAGCTCCGCCGCTCGCGGATCGCGGCGACCACCAGCCACACCCCGACGACAACGCCGATGACCAGCCCGTCCGGCCGGGTCATGCCCGCGAGCGCGACGAGCACCCCGGCGACCACGGGCCGCCGGGCGGTGAGCGCGTAACAGATGCAGAGAACCAGTAGGAGGAAAAGCGGCGTCTCGAGCCCGGAAGGGCCGTACGCGGCCAGTCCGCTCGCACCGGCCGTCAGCACCGCGGCGGCGACGCCGAGCGCGGGCAGGCCGCCCCCGGGTTCGGCGACGGCCAGGATCCGGTTCACGAGCAGGTACGCCATCACCACGCAAGCGAGCGTGGCGATCACCCCGAACACCGACGCCGTCGCGACGATGTCCGAGCCGAACAGCGCCTTGGGCAGCGCGATCAGGATCATCCAGAGGAAGTTCGAATAGCCCTCGACCCGCTCACCGGGATTGAAAACCGCCCCGTTGCCCTGGGCGATGTTGAGCGAATAGCGAAACGTAATGAACGCGTCCTCGGCGACGGTCGAGAAAACGAGCTGGTGGATCAGGGAAAACGCGAGCGCCGCACCGAGTGCTCCGACGCGCCACGCCTTCTGGGTGTTGATGCGGGACCATGCGGCGACGACGAACGCGGCGAGCACCAGCCACCCACCGACCAGCACGAAAACCAAGTGATCCTCACCCTCCAAGGGGAACCGCGGCCGTCGGTAACGTATCGAGTACGCGCGTCCTATGTTTCCACGCGCGGCGGCGCGACCCGATCGGGTGAAGGATCAAGCGGTGCGGAGGCGCGCGGCGAGGGCGGCGCCACTGGCGGTGATCAGGTCGGCGACGGTGAACATCACCCGCGAAGCCACGGCGAACGCCGTCGCCTGGCCGACCGAAAGCCCGCTGGCCGTCAGCACCGCGACCATCACGACCTCACGCACCCCGGCCCCGCTGGGCAGGATGAACGCGAAGGTCCCGGACGTCATCGCGATGGCCATCGCGCCGACACACAGCACGAGCCCGGTGAAGCCCGGCGCGCCGACGGAGTTGGCGAGCAGCCAGAGATGCGCCCCCTGGAAGCTGAACGCGAGAATCGCCGCGCCGAACACCTTGCCGATGGTCTTCCAGCTGAGCTGGTGGTCGAGCGGCGGGCGGCGCAGGGTCTTCAGCACGAGTGACGTGCCCCAGGTCAGCACCTTGGGGTGCAACGCGATCAGCCCGGCGGGCAGCAGGACGAACAGCCAGAGTGCGTTCGGGCTGTTGCTGAACACCGCGGGCATCGCAAGGATCGACAGCACGAGCGCGGCCACGATGCCGACGCCGAACTGGACCAGCGAACCGGTGAAGACCCGCGCCCTGGCGACCCCGGCCTTGCGGCCGAGCTCCATCTGCAGCAGGTACGCCCACACCGAACCCGGCACGTACTTGCCGAGTTGGCCGACCAGGCAGATCTGCGCGCCGCGCAGGTAACCGATCGGCTTGCCGAGGTCGTCGACCATGACCTGCCAGCCGTAGGTCGACACCAGGATGCTGACGATCAACGCGACCAGGCTCAGCACCGACGACGGCCAGGCGATGTCCTTCAGCGTGAGCCAGAACTCGTCCCAGTTGGACGCCAGCTGGTTCGCCGCGAACGCGACCACCGCGATGATGGCGATCCACCGAGCGACGTCGAGGAGCTTGGCCTTCGTGGATTTCGGCTGCTTTTTCGCAGCGGGCGCTTCCCACTCCGGCACTTCAACTGTCGTCATCGGCTTTTCGATCTCCTAACGGGCCTTCGCGGGCACGATACGTGCTGTTCAGGCTTGGACCGTCACCAGGCGGCTGAATTCGGCGAGCAGATCGTAGCCGTCCCAGATCGCGGAAAAGGTCAAAGCCGAGCCGAACGGCAC
>NZ_DASYMU010000188.1:0-122689 GCF_036008905.1 Amycolatopsis sp.
GCTGTGCCTGTTTCACCATATGGAGGTGCATCACGGGGGCTGGTCGATCCGGATGGTGCACGGGATCCCGGAGTTCATCCCACCCAAGTGGCTGGATCAGGAGCAGGTCCCGATCCGCAACCTCGCCCATGTTCTCCCCCATGAGCAGGCCGCCTGACCGCGACGACCTCGATCGTCATCGCGGCCAGCGGCCCGCCCGGGACCTCTGCCAGTGTCACCCCGGGTCTGAAGCGGTGGCAGTACGGCGGCGTCACCACCGGCGGCGGGGTGAGCAGAGGTTCCATGCCGGATGGGTGTTTTCGCTGCCGCAAGTCTCACCAAGGTGATGCGAGGAGCGAAAATATCCATCCGGACCACCTGAAACCTAACCACCAAAAACCACCACCCAAAGCCGAGCAGAAAGACAGCGCCATCTGCCGACAGATGACACCGCCTTTGCTCGCCGACTTCTTACCCGCCACTGCGTCAACCGAAGATGCCGGCGCCGGGGATGGCGTCCAGGAGTTGCCGGGTGTACGGGTCGGAAGGGGAGCTCAGGACCTCGTCGGTGGGGCCCTGCTCGACGACCCTGCCCTCCTTCATCACCACGACGTCGTGCGCGATCGACCGCACCACCGCCAGATCGTGCGAGATGAACAGGTAGCTCAGCCCCAGCTCGTCCTGCAGCGTGGCGAGCAGGCGCAGGATCTGGTCCTGTACCAGCACATCCAGCGCCGACACCGCTTCGTCGCACACGACCAGCCCCGGTCCCAGCGCCAGCGCGCGGGCGATCGCCACCCGCTGGCGCTGCCCGCCGGACAGCTCGTTCGGATACCGCTGCGCGAGCGACGTCGACAGCGAGACCTGGTCCAGCAGCTCCTGGACGCGGGTACGCCGGGACGTCTTGTCGCCGACGCCGAAGACCCGCAGCGGCTCGTCGATCAGCCGTTCCACCGTGAACATCGGGTCGAGCGAGGCGTACGGGTCCTGGAAGACCGGTTGCATGGCTTTGCGCGCCGCCCGCAGTCGCGCGCCCCGCAGGCCGACGATCTCCGACCCGTCGAGCCGGATCGTGCCCGAGGTCGCCCCGACGAGCCCGAGCACCATCTGCGCGGTGGTCGTCTTCCCGGAGCCGGACTCGCCGACGATCGCCGTCGTCCGGCCGCGCGCCACGGAGAACGACACGTTGTCGACGGCCTTCAGCACGCTGCCGTGCCCCCGGATCTTGTACTCCTTCGACACCCCGTCGACCACCAGAACCGGTTCATCGGCAGGCGCTGAAACGGTTCTGGTCCGGCGCGCGGTGGCGAGTGAGGGAGCCGCGGCCACGAGCCGCCGGGTGTACTCGTGCTGCGGATCGGTCAGGATCTGCCGCGCGGGCCCGGCTTCGACGACCTTGCCCTCGGACATCACCACGAGCTGGTCCGCGCGGTCGGCGGCGAGCCCGAGATCGTGCGTCACCAGCAGCAACGCCGTGCCGAGCTCGTCGGTCAGCTTCTCCAGATGGTCGAGGATCTGGCGCTGCACGGTGACGTCGAGCGCGGAGGTCGGCTCGTCGGCGATCAGCAGATCCGGGCGGCACGCCAGCGCGATGGCGATCAGGACCCGCTGGCGCATCCCGCCGGAGAACTCGTGTGGATACTGCTTCGCCCGGCGGGCAGGCTCGGGCAAACCGGCTTCGCCGAGGATCTCGATGGCACGCTTCGGCGCCTCCCGCCGCGTCGCGAGTCCGTGCACGATCAGGGTTTCCGCGACCTGACGCCCGACGCGCGAGACCGGGTTGAGGTTGGACATCGGATCCTGCGGCACCAGGCCGATCTCCTTGCCCCGCAAGCTTCGCCGCCGTTTCTCGTCGGCATGCGTGATGTCCTCGCCCCGGAACCGGATGCTGCCGCCGGTCACGCGACCGGAGCCGGGCAGCAGCCCGATCACCGCGTGCGCCGACGTCGACTTCCCGGAGCCGGACTCGCCCACCACGGCCACGCGTTGTCCTGGCAGTACTTGGAAACCCACGCCGCGCACGGCGTCGACGGAGCCGAATGACACCGCGAGGTCGTCCAATTCCAGCAGTGGCTCCGTCATCGCTTGCCTCCGGTCTTCGGGTCGAGGGCGTCGCGCAGCGCGTCGCCGAAGAGGTTGAACCCGAGGCAGATCAGCGCGATCGCGACCCCGGGGAACACGCCGGGCCACGCCGTCCGGAAGAGGTACTGCTGGGCGTCGGAGAGCATGATGCCGAGACTCGGGTCCGGCGGCCGGATCCCGAGGCCGAGGAACGACAGGATCGCCTCGCCGATCACCGCGGTCGGCATGATCACGGTGGCCTGCACGATCACCGCCGACAGCGAGTTCGGCAGGATGTGCTGCCCGAGGATCCGCCAGGTCCCCGCGTTCATCGCGTGCGCCGCGAGCACGAAGTCGGATTCCTTGAGCCGCAACGTCTCCGCGCGCACCACCCGGATCATCGTCGGGATGTTCGCGATGCCCAGCGCGATCGCCGCGTTGGTGAGCCCGCCGCCGTTGATCGCGGCCAGGCCGACCGCGATGATCAGGAACGGGAACGCCAGCATCAGGTCGGCCAGCCGCGAGACCACGGCGTCGAGTTTGCGCCAGTAGCCCGACAACAGTCCTAACGGGACACCGACGACGATCGCCAGCAGCACCGAAAGCACGCCGACTTCGAGCGACGCCCGCGCGCCGTAGAGCACCCTGGACAGAATGTCGCGGCCGAGGTCGTCGGTGCCGAGCGCGAAACCGACGGTCGCGGGCTGCTGGAACGGCGTCGTGAAATGGACTTCCGATGGCGAGTACGGCGCGAGCCAGGGCGCGAAGATCCCGGCCAGCGCGACGATCAGGATCAGTGCTCCGCCGAAGACACCCATCGGGTTCCGCAGCAGTTTGCGCGTCACGCGGCCGCGCACGCGGCCCAGGTCCGACGGCTTCGCGACCACTTCGGTGACTGTGCTCATCGGGCCCTCCCGGAGACTCGCATACGGGGGTCGATCACCGAGTAGAGGGCGTCGACCAGGAGATTGATGACGATGTAGGAAGCCGTGATGACGAGCACGACGGCCTGGATCACCGGGTAGTCGCGGGTGAACACCGAATCGAGCGTGAGCTTCCCGATGCCCGGCAGGCTGAAGATCCGCTCGGTCACCACCGCACCGGCGATCAGCCCGCCCAGCTGCAGGCCGACGATCGTCGTCACCACGATCAGGCTGTTGCGCAGCCCGAACCGGAAGATCACCGCGCCGCGGCCGAGTCCCTTCGCCCGGGCGGTGCGCACGAAATCGGCGGTGAGGGTTTCGACCATCGACGCCCGGGTCTGCCGCTGCACGACCGCCGCGTGCGAAAGCCCGAGGATCAACGCGGGAAGCGTCAGGTAATACAAGCCGCGCAACGGATTCTCGAACGGCGAGACGTACCCCGACGCCGGAAACCAGCCCAGCTGCACCGAAAGATAGAGCACCGCGAGGATCCCGAGCCAGAAGTTGGGCACGGACAAGGCGAACAGCGAAAAGCTGTTCGCGCCCCACTCGGGCCAGCGGCCGCGGAACACCGCCGCGAGGACACCGAGGCCCATCCCCAGCAGTACCGCGATCAGCATCGCGAACACGGCCAGCTGCAACGTGACCGGCAGCGTCGCACCGAGCATGTCACTGACCGGGGTCCCGGTTCGGATCGACTTGCCGAAGTCGCCGGTGACCGCGTCGCCGAGGAACTTGAAGTACTGCACGGGCAACGGTTGATCGAGACCGAGCTGGGCGCGCACGGCGGCGATCGTCGCGGCGTCGGCCTCCTCGCCGGCCATGCTCGTCGCCGGATCCCCTGGCAGCGCCCGGATTCCGACGAAGACGACGATCGAGGCGAGCAGCAGCGTGAGCGCGGACTGCCACAGGCGATGGAACAGGTAGCGGGACACGGATCAGCCCTCCCGGCCGGAAACGAAGGCGGCCTTGCCGAGCCGGACCACGCCGTCGGAGAACACCTGGATGCCGGCGACCCCCGCGGTGTGCACGGTGATGTTGCGGATCCGGTAGGTGTAGACGATCGGATTCTCGCGGTGGATGAGCTGCACGGCCTGCCCGTAGAGCTCGGCGCGCTGCGCGGGATCGGTGAGCTTCGCGGACTGCGTGAGCAGTTTGTCGAGCTCCGGTGAGGAGAACCCGCCGTAATTGCCGCTCGACGTCGTCGACAGGAATCTCGACGTGTTCGCGTCCGGGTCGACTCGCCCGGACCAGCCGAGCTGCAGGAGCTCGAAGTCGCCGCGTTTCTGGACGTCGAGCAGGGTCGAGTACTCGACCGGGACGATCCGCAGGTCGAAGCCACCCTCGGCGACGCTGGCCTGGAGCGCCTGCGAATACCTGAGCGCGTCCTGCTCGTTGCTGACCTGCAGCGTCACCGGTAGCGGCACCGGCACGCCGGCTTCGGCGAGCAGCTGACGCGAACGCTGCGGGTCGAAGGCCGGGCAGGCGTTGCTCGCGGGGGAGGCGTACGGCGTCTGCGGGGCGATGGGGGAGCACGCCACTTCGAACCAGTTGTTGAAGACGGTGTCGACCAGGGTTCGCCGGTCGATGCTCGCGGCGAACGCGGCGCGGACGCGCGGGTCCTTCCCGAGCGGGGTATCGAGGGGTTTCGGGGGTTTCCCGGCGCCGTCGACGTTGCCGGTGTTGATGGTGATCCCTTGGTAGCCAAGGGAACTCGACTGGAGCACCCTCAGGTCCGGGTCCTTGATCAGCGCGTCGACGTCCTGCGGGGAGATGGTGTCGGCGACCTGGATGTCGCCGGAGCGGAGGTTCGCCGCGCGGATGTTGGCGTCCGACATGATCCGGTAGGTGATCGTGTCGAGGTGGACGTTCGCGGCGTCGTAGTAGCGCGGGTCGCGGGCCACCGAGATCGACGTCTGCGGGACGCGTTTGACGAACTTGAACGGGCCGACGCAGACCGGGGCTTCGCCGAAGTTGTCGCCCTTCGCGGTGAGGGCGACCGGCGACATGATCATCCCCGCGCGGTCGGCGAGCGCGGCGGTGATCGGCGCGAACGGGCGTTTGTAGCGGAGCACGACAGTGCCCGCGTCCGGTGCCTCGATGCTCGCGATGGGCCCCATTTCGCTGGTGCGCTGGGAACTTTTCAGCGTGAAATGGCGCTCGAGGCTGGTGCGCACGGCGTTCGCGTCGAACGGGCTGCCGTCGGCGAAGACGATGCCCGTGCGGACGGGGATCGTCACGGTGAGGCCGCCGTCGGCGATCGTGGGCAGGCCGGTGGCGAGCTGCGGGACGATCTGGCCGTTCGGATCGAGGTCGTAGAGTTTCTCGCAGATCGACGACATGACGAAGCGCGTGTAGAGCGAACTGGACGTCGTCGGGTCGAGTTTGTCGGGCTCGGCGGACAGGCCCATCACGAGGTCGCCGCCTTGTTCGACCTGCTGACCGGCGAGGGAGACGCCATAGTTGTCGGTATGGTCCCCGCGGGCGGCGGCCTTCTGGATCGGGACGCAACCCGTGAGCAGGACGAGGGCCGCGAGGGCCGCCAGGGTGAACCGGGTACGGAGCAAGAGCATGGACAGCTACTTTCCGTCAGCTGATTGTATGCAGTAGCCGACCCTAGTGGGTTGGTCCGGGTATTTTGTTTCGTTTGCGTAACTAACGGTTAAGGGAGCAAACTGCCGCGGCGGAATGCGAGTGCTAACCTGCAATCTAATTCGGATTAGAATGATTGCGGCAGTTGGAGGAGACGCATGGCGCCCGAAACCGTCGCGAAAGTGCCGGGAGCCAACGACTTCGGGCTTCCAGAGGTCGCGGAGACGCCGGAGCTGCTCGAACGGCGGGCGGCCGTGGCCGAGCTGGGTGGGGAACTCCGCAAGCTCATCGACGCCGTCGTGCGCACCGAAGTGCCTGCCGAAGCCATTCGCCACGCGGCCGAAGCCGTCCGCGAGCTCACCGGGCCACTGACCGAGGATTCCCGCCCGGTCGGGCGCCCGCCCGCCGTCGACAACCTGGTCGGCGGCCTGCGCATGCTCAACCCGGTGATCGGCGAGGGAAACCCGCTCGCGCCGCCGCTGGTCGTGAAGACGACCCGGGGCACCGCCGTGGGGGAGTGCACGCTCGGGCTCGCCTACGAAGGCCCGCCGACCTACGGCCACGGCGGGATCAGCGCGCTGCTGCTCGACCAGGTGCTCGGGCACGCGGCTTCGTCGATCGACAAACCCGGCGTCACCACCGGACTCACGCTGCGCTACCGCAGGCCTGTGCCGCTGGACGTGCCGATCCGCGTGTGGGCCGAGGTGGTCGCCGTCGACGGCAGGCGCACCACGGTCAAGGGCGGGATCACCACGGCCGCCGAGCCCGAGGCTCAGCTTGTCGAGGCCGAGGGCGACTTCCTGCAGCTGCGGCCCGACCAGGCCAAGCGACTGCTCTCGCAGGTGCCCCCGGACGCGGCCCACGACTGAGGCTCAGCGGGCGGTGGTCACCGGTTTCTTCTCGGCCTTCTTTTCGGTCGGTTGTGGGGTCCCCAAACCGTTGCGCACCATGGACTGCGCCGTCCGGCCGACGACGTCGAGTGAGCCGCGGCGCGGGTTCCACCATTCGACGGCCCAGTTGAGAGCGCCCAGCACCAGCATGCGGGCCGCCCCGGCCTCGAGCTCCGGCCGCAGGAGCCCGGCGCGCCCGGCGTCGGCCACGAGCCGGCGCCAGATGTCGCTGTACTTGGTGGCTGCCGCGGAGTAGCGCACGAGGATGTTTTCCGGTACCTGCCCGGCGTTGCGGATCGACGCCGTCGTGTAATCGGAGATCTCCAGCTCGTACCGCAGATGCGCGTCCACCGCGGCGTCGATCCGGCCCATCGGCCCGGTTTCGTCCGGCAGCGCGGCCAGGATTCGGTGACGTGGGTGTGCATCAGCGAAATGCCCGTCCACATGACCTCTTCGATCAGGTCCTCGCGGGACGGGAAGTAGTAGTAGATCGCGGGCGCCTGCAACTTCGCCTGATCGGCGACGTCGGTGAGCCGGGTACCTGCGTAGCCCTTCCGGCTCAGCACGTGGGCCGCGGCGTCCAGGATCCGCTCCCGGGTGCGCGCGGATTTCGAGCCGACGGCATCGTCGGGTTACCTACTCACGATTCGATTATAGGCGCGGCAGTCCGCCCCGCGAGATCAGCTGGCCGATGATGACGTTGCGCTGGATCTCGTTGGTGCCCTCACCGACGATCATCAGTGGGGCGTCCCGGAAGTAGCGCTCGACGTCGTACTCGGTGGAGTAGCCGTAGCCGCCGTGCACGCGTACCGCGGCCAGCGCGATCTCCATGGCGGCTTCCGAGGCGAACAGCTTGGCCATGCCCGCTTCCAGATCGCAGCGCTCGCCCGCGTCGTAACGATCGGCGGCGTGCAGCACCAGCTGGCGGGCCGCGGTGAGTTTCGTGGCCATGTCGGCGAGATGGTTGCCGATCGACTGGTGCTTCCAGATCGGCACGCCGAAACTCTCCCGCTCCTGGGCGTATCGGAAGGCATCGTCGAACGCGGCCTGCCCGACACCGAGCGCCCGCGCCGCGACCTGGATGCGCCCGGTCTCCAGACCTTTCATCATCTGGGCGAAGCCTTTGCCCTCGACGCCGCCGAGCAGGGCGTCGGCGGGGGCGTGATAGTCGTCGAAGGACAGTTCGCAGCTCTCGACGCCCTTGTAGCCGAGCTTGCTCAAGTCGCGGGAGACCGTGAGTCCTTCGCCGTGCTCGACCAGCAGGATGCTGATGCCTTTGTGCCGCGGGCTGGCGTCCGGGTCGGTCTTGCAGAGCAACGCCAGCAGCTGTGAGCGGCGGGCGTTGGTGATCCACGTCTTCGCGCCGTTGATCAGGTAGCCGCCCGCGTGCGGCCGCGCGACCGTGGTCATCGCCTGCAGGTCCGAGCCGCCGCCGGGTTCGGTGAGCGCCATCGTCGCGCGGATCTCCCCGGTCGCCATTTTGGGCAGGTACCGGGTTTTCTGCTCCTCGGTACCGAAGAGCAGCAGTAGTTTCGCCACCACGGTGTGTCCGCCCATCGCGCCGGCCAGGCTCATCCAGCCCCGCGCGAGCTCCTCGGTGACGCCCACATAGCAGCGCGCGGACACCGGTGAGCCGTCGTAGGCCTCGGGCACGGCGAGACCGAAGATCCCGAGCGCCTTCATCTGGTCGATGAGCTTGCCCGGGTACTCGTCGGCGTGTTCCAGTTCGCGTGCGACCGGCCGGACCTCGCGGTCGACGAACTCGCGCACGGTGTCGACGATGGCCCGCTCTTCCTCGGTCAGACTGCTCACGCCGCGCCCCTCTCGTAGATTGAAGCCGTGACGGGAACGTACCTCGCGCGCCGGTGCTGTCTGTCCGTGCCGGGCGGCGATGAGCGCAAGATCGAGCGGGCCAGCGAGTCGGACGCGGACGAAATCGTGCTGGACCTCGAGGATTCGGTGCCGCCGGGCGCGAAGGAAGACGCTCGCGCCGCTGTGGCGAAATGGCTGGCCTCGGCGAGTCGTCCGGGGGTGGCGATCCGCGTCAACGCGCCGCGCACGCCTTGGTGTCACGAGGACATCGTGGCCTGCGCCCAGCCCGGCGGTCCCGAGCGCTCGATCGTGGTGCCGAAGGTCGAATCCGCCGGTGATCTCGCGTTCGTGGACAGGCTGCTCGACGGCGTCGAACATGCGTCGGGGCGGGAAACGCCGGTGACGGTTCAGGCGCTGATCGAGACCGCGACCGGGCTGGCGAATCTCGCGGAGATCGTCACGGCGTCACCTCGGCTGCGGACGGTGATCCTCGGGTACGCCGACCTGGGCGCGTCGCTGGGCCGATCCGCCGCCGCGGGCCTGGACACCTGGCTTCCCGCGCAGCACAGCGTCTTGGTCGCCGCCCGAAGCGCCGGGATCGCGGCGATCGACGGGCCGTATCTCGCCGTCGACACCGGCGCGGAGTTCGCTGCGAGTGTCGAACGGGCCGCGCGGCTCGGCTTCGACGGGAAATGGGCCATCCACCCGCGTCAGATCGAGCCGATCCTGACCGCGTTCACGCCGACAGCGGAGGAGATCGCTTACGCCCAAAGGATTCTCGACGCCCTCGGCGAAGCCCACGGGCGCGGTGTCGGCGCGATTTCGGTGGACGGGCAGATGATCGACGAGGCTCTCGCCGTGTCTGCGCGGCGGACATTGGCACGAGCATGAACACCGCCGAGGGACCGTACTTCGACGAACTAGCCGTTGGTCAGCGGTTCGGCGCTCCGGGCGTCACCCTGACCGGCGGGCACGCGAGCACGCACCAGGCCATCGTGGGGGACAGGCTCAGCCTGCCACTGGATGCAGCGCTCTGTGCCGAGGTCACTGGGACGGCGTCGCTCGCCCATCCCGCGCTGGTCTGGGATCTGGCGATCGGACAGTCCACAGTGGTCACCCACCACGTCAAGGCGAACCTGTTCTACCGCGGCCTGGTGTTCCGCCGCGCGCCCGAACTCGGCGACACCCTGCGGACGTCGACCGAGGTGGTGGCGTTGGGGCAGAACAAACCCCGCGAAGGCCGCTACCCGACCGGGCTGGCCGCGCTGCGGATCACCACGGTGGATCAGCTCGACCGGCCGGTGCTGGACTTCTGGCGGTGCGCGATGCTGCCGCTGCGCGATCCCGACGCGCGGACGGGCCACGACGACGATCTGACTTCCGTGGGCACAGAGGCGGTCTTTTCCACCGCGGCCATCGACGGCTGGGACCTCGACACCTTCGCGCGGCGCGTCAGCGGCCCGCGGTTCGCCGAGCTCGAACCCGGTCAGGCGTGGGAAGTCGGCGGGGGAGACGTGGTGTCGAGCGCACCGGAACTCGCGCGGCTGACGGTGAACATCGCGAAGGTCCACCACGACGGCGCCGCCGCCGGTGGGCGCAGGTTGGTCTATGGCGGGCACACGATCGGGGTCGCGCTTTCGCAGGCCACACGGGCGCTGCCGACGATCGTCACGGTGCTGGGCTGGTACAGCTGCGACCACGTCGGCCCGGTGCACGAAGGCGACACACTGCGGAGCACGGTCATCGTCGAAGCTGTCGAACCGCTGGCTGTCGGCGGCCTGGTGCATCTGCGTTCGCGGGTCTCCGCGGACGGCGTCGGCGAGGTGCTGGACTGGCGGTTCGTCGTCGCCGTGGCTTAGACGGGGACTTCCTCAGTGGCCGCGATGACCTTGGTCAGCGTGGCATGGAGGTCCTTGAGCTCGTCCATGCTCATGCCGAGGCGTTCCACGATCGCGGGCGGCACGAGCAGGGCTTGCTCGCGCAGCTTCTTGCCGCGTTCGGTGAGTTGCACCGACAACAGTCGCTCGTCGTCGGAGTTCCGGCGTCGCTCCAGGAGTTCGGCGCTTTCGAGCCGCTTCAGCATAGGCGACAGCGTGCCCGGGTCGAGCTGGAGAAGCCGGCTGAGCTCGCGGACCGACAGCGGTGCGTGCTCCCACAGCGCGAGCATCACGAGATACTGGGTGTGGGTCAGGCCCATGGGCTCGAGCACCGGCTTGTACAGCGAGACGACGTTCCGCGCGGCGACGACCATCGCGAAGCAGACCTGCTGCTCCAGTGACAAGGGGTCTTCTGGCATTCGTTCTGTGGTCATGGTCCGGTCATCCTTGCCGATAGCGCGCGATGTAGCGTTCGCGGATCTCGGTTTCGACGGCTTCCTTGGCGTCGGCGCGGACGCGTTTGAAGGTGCCGTTCGGGAAACCGTTCTTGAGCAGCCTGTTCTCACCGCTCTCTTCGGCGTAGACGAACGAGTAGAAGTAGCCGACGATCGCCGCCATCAGGCACAGCGCCATGCGCAGGCCGAGCGGGGCGGGGAGCAGGAGCCACCCGAAGATCAGCGGTGACAGCAGCACGGAACTCCGTGCCCCGTGCCGCCACAACCACGTACTGGTCGTGACGTCGTGCAGCACCCAGCTTCGGTGCTTGTCCGGCAGCTTGCCGCCGACCGCGTACCAAAGCCACTGGAAGGGATTGGGCCTCACACGCTTTTCCATGCCCTGAGTGTACGCCAACCATTGGTGTACAAACCATTGGTGTGCGCGCCGCCACGCAACCACGGCTAAGCCCCCGTATGGCCAACCACAAACCCGGTCCACTCTTCGTTCAGAACGTGAGCACGCCAGGTCCCGGGCTACCGCAGTAATCCCGTTGGGCGGCAGGCGAAAAAACCACAGCGCGCAGGGCCGCCGAAAACACAGTGATGCCGCGCCAACCTCAGGACTGGCATGAACGGACCTTTCATCTCAAAAAACGAGATGAAAGGTCCGTTCATGCCACCGGCTAAGCCGGGACGGGCTCGCGTTCCCACAACCAGCCGTGCGAACGTCAACCGGGACGGAACCCAGCCGCGCGCGCCCACGGGATACCCCAATGCGGCGTTGGAGGCACTCAACGCCCCCAACGCCGCATTGGGGTCACATCAGCTCCCAGGCGCCATCTGTCGACAGGTGGCGATCTCTTGGCAACTGAGAGATCACGAGATGGCGACATCTCGTGGCCGGTTAGATGGCGCGTTCGCCTTTGCCGAGGACGACGATGCCGCCGGGGCTGACGTGGTAGCGCTGCCGGTCCCGGTCCAGGTCGACGCCGATATGCGCGCCCGGCGGGACGACGACGTTCTTGTCCAGGATCGCCCGCCGCACCACGGCCCCGGCGCCGACGCGGGCGCCGTCGAGCAGCACCGAGCCCTGCACCACGGCGCCGGTTTCGATCAGGACGTCGGGGGAGAGCACCGAGTCGACGACCTGCGCGCCGGAGATGATGCAGCCCGGGCTGATGATCGACTGGTTCGCCGTGCCGCCTTCGACGAACTTCGCCGCCGCCCGCTGGCCGGGGTGCGCGAGGATCGGCCAGCGCCGGTTGTAGAGGTTGAAGATCGGGTACGTCGAGATCAAGTCGGTGTGCGCGTCGTAGTAGCTGTCGATCGAACCGACGTCGCGCCAGTAGCCGTGGTCGCGTTCGGTCTCGCCGGGGACGACGTTGCCGCTGAAGTCGTAGACGGCCGCATCGCCGGTCTTCACCAGTGCCGGGATGATGTCGCGGCCCATGTCGTGGTGCGACTCGACATTCGTGGAGTCCGCGTGCAGTGCGTCCAGCAGAGCCTGCGTGGTGAAGACGTAGTTGCCCATCGACACGTAGGCCTCGTCGGGCGAACCCGGCAGGCCCGGCGGGTCGGCGGGCTTCTCGAGGAAGGCGTCGATGCGAGTGCCGTCGGTCGTCTGGATGACGCCGAACTCGGACGCCTCCTCGCGCTTGACGCGGATACCGGCAACGGTGACGCCCGCGCCCGACGCGATATGCGCGTCGACCATCTGCCGGGGGTCCATCCGGTAGATGTTGTCGGCGCCGAAAACCGCGATGTAGGCGGGGGATTCGTCGTAGACGAGGTTGAGGCTCTGGTGGATCGCGTCGGCGCTGCCCTGGAACCAGCGCGGCCCGAGACGCTGCTGCGCGGGCACCGGCGTGACGTACTCGCCGGTGATCGACGACAGCCGCCAGGTCGTACTGATATGCCTGTCCAGTGAGTGCGATTTGTACTGCGTCAACACGCAGATCCGCCGCACGCCGCCGTGCACGAGGTTCGACAGCACGAAGTCGATCAGCCGGTGCACCCCGCCGAACGGCACCGCCGGTTTCGCGCGGTCCGCCGTTAGTGGCATGAGTCGTTTGCCCTCGCCGCCGGCGAGGACGATGCCCAGTACGTCCGATCCGTCCATCAAGAAACGCTCCCGCATGACTCGTAGATGGCGACCGTCCGCTCGGCGATCGCGGCCCAGCCGAATTCGCCCACGGCACGGGCGCGGCCGGCGATGCCCATCGCGGCCGCCCGGTCTGGGTTGCCCACCAGTTCGTTGACCCGCGCGGCCAGATCGGCTTCGAAGGCCGTGGTGTCGTTTTCGTCGTAGTGCACGAGCAGTCCGGTCACGCGGTCTTGGACGACCTCGGGAATGCCGCCGACGTCGCTCGCCACGACCGCTGTCCCGCACGCCATGGCTTCAAGGTTCACGATGCCGAGCGGTTCGTATACCGACGGACAGGCGAAGACCGCCGCGTGCGTGAGCAGCTGGACGACCTGCTCGCGCGGCAGCATCTCCGGGATCCAGTGCACCCCGGTCCGCTTCTCCTGCAGCTCGGCGACCAGGCCGCGGAACTCGGCGTCGAGCTCGGGCGTGTCCGCGCCGCCCGCGCACAGCACGACTTGCGTGTTCTCGTCGAAGGCGGCGGCCGCGCGCACGAGATGCGGCACGCCCTTCTGCCGGGTGATCCGGCCGACGAACAGCACGTACGGCCGCGATGGATCGATCCCGTGCGCTTCGAGGACCTCGGTGTTCGGATCCGGCTGGTAGAGCGCGGCGTCGATCCCGTTGTGGACCACGTGGACCCGCTCCGGCGACACCGACGGATAGGCGGCGAGGACGTCTTCGCGCATCCCCTTGCTGACCGCGATGATCGCGTCGGCGTGCTCGAACGCGTCGCGCTCGATCCACGACGAGACCACGTAACCGCCGCCGAGCTGCTCGGCCTTCCACGGCCGCAACGGCTCCAGCGAATGCGCGGTGATCACGTGCGGGATCCCGTACGCCATCTTCGCGAGATGCCCGGCCAGGTTCGCGTACCAGGTGTGGCTGTGCGCGAGGTCGTGTCCGTCGAGGGCGTCGGCCATCGAGACGGCGATGTCCATCGTCTTGAACGCGGGCTGCCGGTAGTCGTGCACGTCGGAATGCCCGTGCGCGTCCGGGCGATCCGGCCCCCAGCAGTGGACGTCGAGGTCGACCAGCGAGCGAAGTTCGCGGGCGAGGAACTCGACATGGACCCCGGCGCCGCCGTAGACGTCCGGCGGGTATTCCCGGGTGAGCAGGCCGACCTTCATGCCTGGAACCCTACGGGCAGTCGCGGCCTGAGTGCAGTCTGGCAGCCGACTCGATCTTGAACTCTGGTGGTATACCGCCGCGTGCTACGTCAGGTCGAACGCGGCCTCGGCGTTGGTGGACATCACGCGGGTCCGGTCCTCCTCGCTGAGCCCGGCCTCCACGATGACGTCGCGCGCCGCGTGCGGGCTCCAGCACGGGTGATCGGTGCCGTAAAGGATCTTGTCCGGGCCGTAGAAGTCGACCGCCGTCCGGATGGTGAGCTCCTGCGGCGCCACGGTGTCCACGAAGATCCTCTTGAGGTATTCGCTCGGCGGCCGGGGCAGTCCTTCGATGCGCGCGTTCTTGTCGATGCGGCCCGCTTGGTAGGGCAGCAGCCCGCCCGCGTGGGTCTGGACGATCTTCAGCCCGGGGTGCCGTTCCATGATCCCGCTGAACACCAGCCGCAGCACGGTGACGCTCGAATCCAGCAGCCTGCCGATCGATCGTTGCAGGCCGTCCGCGTAGCCCGTCAGTACCTCACCGAACGCGATGTCCGTCGGGTGGATGATCAACGGGACGCCGAGTTCGGCGACGCGCGTGTAGAACGGCTCCAGCCGCTCGACGTCGATCTGCTCCTCGCCGGTCATCGCGGGCAGGTTGACCCCGCGCAGGTCGAGGTCGCCGATCGCGTGGTCGAGGACGGCCAGTGCCTGCGCGGTGTCCTGCAGCGGGACGGCGGCGGTGCCGAAGAACCGGCCTTGGTGCGTGCGCTGGGCTTTCGCGATTTCCTCGTTGTACGCGAACGCTTCGTCGACGGCTTCCCGCATCGGCATCTGGTCGAGCAGCCCGGCCAGGACACCGGTGGTGCAGACGACGACGGTGTCCGGCCCGGTCGCGGAATCCGCCACGGCGAACCCGGCGTCGAGGTCGAACCAGACGGCCGGCAGCGGGATGAAGTTGTTGCCATTGTTGAAGTAGTACTTGTAGCCATCGCCGACGCGTTCGGTGCGGGGCTGCCCGGACCGGTTCGCCATGGTTTCGAAATGCGAGCGCGGGAACCAGTGGAAATGCGAATCTACGACGCGCACGGTCTCAGCTCCTCAATCGGTTCTCTTCGAGAATGCCGGCGAAAAGCCGGTCCGCTTCCGGGTGGTATTCGGCGTGCAGGGTGCGGAACAGGTCAAGACAGCGTGCGGCGGGCCAGCCGTCCGGGAGGTGCGCGTCGGGCAGACGCGGGGTTTCCCGGAGCAGTTGCCGCCAGGTCGAAATGAGCAGCAGATCCCGGCCGAGCGCGTCCGCCGCCTGTGGAGCGGGAGCGGGGACATCCCAGTCCCGCAGGAAACTTTCGTAGCGCTCACTGAGTTCTTCGAGTTCCCAAGTCCGCGAGATCATGCCGTGGACGTCCCCGAGTTTCGGATACGCCGTGAACGCTTCGACGTTCTGATCGACGCCCGCCTGCGAAAGCTGTTCCAGGATGTCGCCGAGGTCGTGTTCTCCCGGCGCGATCCAGACCCCGTCCCGCAACAGCCCGAAGCCCTCCCACGCCAGTCTTCGACGCAGCAGGTGCCGTTCCTTCCGGTGTGATTCCGGGAGCGAGAAGCACAGGATCGTCCACGCACCTTCGGGATTGGCCGACTCACCGGCGCCGTGGAAGGTCCGCTGGTCCTGGACGCGGACGACCCGCAGCGCCACGTCGGTCGCGCGGAAATAGGCCGCCCGGCCCTCGCGCAGCCGTTCCAGTAGTCCGCGTTCGGTCATCCGTGACACGGTCAGCCGGGTGGCGTGCGCGGAGACGCCGATCCGGTCCAGCGCGTCGATGTACCCCGCGGTCGAGATCGCCGGGTTTTCTTCGATGCAGTACCGGCCCAGCATCGTCATCAGGACGGTTTGCGGGGTCGGTGCCCGGCTCGGGCCGGGCTGATCGGTGCTCAGGACGAACCCCCAGTTCTCGCGCCGGCCGGCACGGCGCCTTCCAGTGAAGGAACCAAGGTATCGGCCCGCGGTTCCCGGGAAGGACTGCCCAGCAGCGGCAGGAGATATTCGCTCAACGTCGACGGCAGTCCGGCCGGATCCGGATGGAGCAACGATTCCGCCACCGCGTGCGCCTTCTCGTCCCCGAACGATCCCCCCGCGAGGGTGACGAACTTTCCGGTGATCTCGGCTTCCGAGAGCGGGCAGCCCGGGTCGCCCCTCGCGTCGAGCCGTTCGGCGTGGACCGTGCCCGACGACGTGGTGATCTCGACCCGCGCCCCCCATTTCGCCGGGTACGCCGCCGACAGGTCGTCGGCGGTCTCGATCCGGATCTTCCCCGCCAGCGCCAGGAGTTCCTCGTCCCGCAGCGTTGCTCCGTCGAAGTCCGCTGGAGTGCAGCGCCCGCGTAGCGCGGACACCGCCAGCACGAACTGCGCGCTGCCGAGCGCGTTGAGCACCGAACCGAACGGCGGTGGCCGGTCGATGACCTTGGCCAGCTGTGCCGGGAGGTAGCACGTCAAGCGCTCGATCTCGCCGGTCACCTGAGCCCGCAGCGCGAGTACGGCGTCGATGGCGGATTGCAGGTGTTTGGCGCCCGCGTGCGGTTTCAGGCTCGTTTCCGGGAGGAGGTACCCGCTCACGAGCCCGGCGTCGGGGTCCACACGCTGGATGGGGGAGCGCGGATCGTCCAAAATGTCCAGTGGTCCCGTCCACCCGGCGTCGGCCGCGAGCACGGCGGTGACGGCCCGCTCGGCGGCGAAACCGCTGAGCAGATGGCGTCCGTCGGCCCGCTCGGTCGTTCCCGCGATCGCGCCGCCCGCGTGCTGGGCGGCCAGCGCGATCGCCGACGCCGTGCTCTCCGGTGACCGTCCAAGAAGGACGGACACCGCGGCCGCGCCGCCGAGCGGAGCGACCAGCGCCGTCGGCCACCAGCCGCGCTGGATCAGCCGCTCGCCCCGCACCGCGATGGCCGCGGCGAGCGCGACCTCGTACCCGGCCAGGTACGCCCGTTCGAACTGCTCGGTGGACACCGACGGGCAGGCCGGCAGCACGGCCAGCGTCGCCGGGAGCACGATGCAGCCCGGGCAGAGCACCGCGCCGCGGTGGATGTCACCGGTTTCCCAGCAGTGCGCGTACACCCCGCCGACGAACGCCGTCCGCCGCGCGTTGCCCAGCCCGAGACTGTCGGCGAGCCGTTCGACCGGGCCGTGCAGGCTCGTGTGTCCCGCGACCAGTGCCCCGGCCGCGTCGGTGAGGTGGGCCCTGGTCGCGGTCCGCACCGCCGCCGGGATCGGGCCCGCGGCCACGGAGTGCGCGCGGGCGGCGAGGTCACCGACGAGCGACATCTGACCGCAGCTGAAGGGTGGCGGCCTGGTCGACCTCGCCGGCCGCGGAAATCGCGACACCGTAAAGCTCGCGGGCGGCTTCGGCGGATACGAAACCGTCGAGGACGTCCTCGGTGATCTCATCGATCGGCCGGTCGAGCGGGTTGCCCCAGCCACCGCCGCCCGCGGTGCGGAAGGTGACCTTCGAACCGGCTTCGAGCCCGAGCCCGGTGTGCTTCTTGATGTGCTTCGGTTCCCCGCCCGGCTGGACGACGATGGTGTCGTTGACCGCGCCGGGAAGGCCGCCCTGCAGACCCCACGGCGGACAGGTCGTGCGCTCGTTGGCGATATTGGTGAACATCGCCTGCTGCGGTTCGACGTCGATCTCCAGCCCGAGCCCGCCGCGGTGCAGGCCCGCGCCACCGCTGTCGGCGCGCAGCTCGTGGCGGGTGAACACCAAGGGGTAGCGCGCTTCCTGGATCTCGATCGGGATGTTGCGGACGTCACCCTGGCACACTGAGACGCAGGCGCTCGGGCCGTCGCCGGTCGGGCGCCCGCCCCAGCCGCCGCCGTTGATGTTGAGGCAGACGAAGCGCGCGCCGGTCTTTTCGTCGATACCGTGGAAGGTGAACCCGGACATGTCGCCCTTGTGTGCGGCGGGCACCTGCTCGGGCAACGCCGACGCGAGCGCTTTGATGATCGTGTCGACCACGGTGGGCAGCGAGATACTCCATTGCCCGAGCGCTGCCGGGGACTTCGCGTTGAGCAGTTTTCCTTCCGGCAGCACCACATGCAGGTTGCGGAACGAACCCTCGTCGACCGGATGGGTGGGGAGCGTCAGCATCTTGAACGCCACCCGCGCCGCCGCGACGCCGCCGGACTTGCCGGAGTTCAGCGGGCCCTTGACCTGCTCGTTGATGTCGGAGAAGTCGATGGTGAGTTCCTCGCCGGCCACGACCACCTTGATGCCGAGGGTGATGCGCTTGTCGAGGTCCTGGCCGTCGTTGTCCATCCACGACGAGGCGAAGTACTCGCCGTCGGCCATCTGCGAAACCGCGTGGCGCGAAAGGCGTTCCGACTGGTTGCGCATCTCCGCGATGCACGCGAGGACCGTGTCGAGGCCGTAGCGCCCGGCGAGTTCGGCGATACGGCGCTCACCGAGACGGCAGGCCGCGATCGCCGCGCGCAGGTCGCCCATCGACGACTCGGGGATGCGGATGTTGTCGGTGATGATCTGCAGGACGTCCTCGTCCCATTTGCCGGCCTTCATCACTTTGATGGACCGCAGTTGCAGGCCTTCGGAGTAGATGTCGGTGGTGGCCGTGGAGCCGAAGCCGATGCGCGAGCCGCCGATGTCGACCCAATGCGCGCGCACCGCCGGGAACGCGACGACCTTGCCGTCGACGAAGATCGGGGTGTAGACGACGACGTTGTTCAGGTGCTGGCCCGCGACATACGGGTAGTTCATGACGATCGCGTCGCCGGGCTCGAACCCGTCGATGCCGTAGCGCGCGATGCCGTCGGCGACCGAGACACCGAGGTCGGCGAGGAAGATCGGCAGCCCGCCGAGGTTCTGCGCGATGAGCTCGCCCTGGGTGTCGACCAGCCCGACGCAGTAGTCCTGCACCTCGAAGATCATCGGGTTGTAGGCCGCGCGGCGCAGTGCGGTGGCCATCTCGTCGGAATGCGCGACCAGCGCGCAGCGCACCACCTCGAGGGTGATCGGGTCGATCTGGGTCATGCGGGGCTCCCCACGGAGATGACGAGTGAGTGATCGGCGGCGACGGTCAGGACGTCGCCGTCGTAGAAGACGACCGACGAAGTTGCTTCCTGCACCACGGCCGGGCCGGTGACGGTGTGGCCGGGGCTCAGGGTTTCGCGGTCGTAGACCGGGCAGACGACCGGCTCGGGGCCGCCGCCGTGCAGGACCACCGGACGGTTCTCGATCGGCTCGGGAGTGCCGGAAACCGTTGCCACGTCCGTGGTTTCGGCGGTGACGGACTCGGTGTCCAGCGGCATCGAGATGACCGTGCGGACGCCGACGGCTTCCACGGTCTCGGCCGGCGCGTGATGGCCGTAGAGCCGGTCGTGCATCTCGTCGAACAGCGCGCGCACCGACGCGTAGCTGGAGGTGGACAGGCCGTCTTCGGGCACCGGCACCGGGATGGTGAACTCCTGGCCGCGGTAGCGCAGCTCCAGGAAGTGGTGCACGCCCGGCGTCCGGGACGGTTCGCCGACGTCGGCGCGCAGCCGCGTCCACGCCTCGGCACCGAGGGCCTTGAGCGTGATCGCGTACTGCTCGACGGTCGCGGGCTCGAACTTGGCCATCTGCGTCCGCGTCAGGTCGTGGCGGACTTCGGAGGAAAGCATGCCCTTGGCGGAGAACTGGCCCGGCAGCACGGGAATGACAACCGTGCCGAGCTTCAGCTCCCTCGCGATCGACACCGCGTGCAGCGGCCCGGCGCCGCCCGTCGCGACGAGCGCGAACTCGCGGGGGTCCTCACCCTTCTCGACCGACACGGCCCGGACCGCGAGGGACATCTGCGCGTCGGCGATCGTCACGATCCCGCGCGCCGCCGCGATCAGATCGAGCCCGAGCGGCTTGGCGACGTGTTCGAGGATGGCCTTCTCGGCGGCCGCGCGGTCCAGCGGCATCGCGCCGCCGAGGAACCGGCTGGCCCCGAGGCGGCCGAGGATCAGGTTCGCGTCGGTCACGGTCGGCCGGTCGCCGCCGCGCCCGTAACAAGCCGGTCCGGGTGCGGCTCCGGCACTGACCGGGCCGACCTTCAGCGCGCCGACCGGGTCGACCCACGCGATGCTGCCGCCGCCCGAGCCGACCTCGACGATGTTGACCACCGGCAGCGCCATCGGATGCCCGGTGGCGTATCCGCCGATGAAGTACCCCGGGCTGATGTCGACCTCGCCGTCCTTGACCAGGCTGGTCTTCGCCGTAGTACCGCCCATGTCGAACGAGATGAGCTGCGGCATCGCGAGACCCTGCGCGAGCGCGGCGGCACCGATGACCCCGGCGACCGGACCCGACTCCATCATCCGGACCGGGCTGTTCCGCGCGGTCTCGACGGACATGATGCCGCCGTTGGACTGCATGATCAGCAGCCGCCCGCGGAAGCCGCGATCGGCGAGCCGGGTGGTCAGCGAGTCGAGGTAGCGGGACACGACCGGGCCGACGTAGGCGTTGAGGACGGCGGTGGAAGTCCTTTCGTACTCCCGGTATTCGCGCATGATCTGGTGCGACAGCGTCACGTACGCCTCGGGCCAGAGCTCCTCGAAGAGCCGTCCGATGTGGAGCTCGTGCTCCGGGTTGGCGTAGGCGTGCAGCAGGCACACGGCCACGGACTCGACGCCGGATTCCTTCAGCTCCACGATCAGCTCGCGCGCCGCGGCGACGTCGAGCGGGGTCCGCACGCTGCCGTCGACGAGCACACGTTCGGTCACCTCGCGGCGTAACCGCCGTGCTACCAAGGGAACCGGCTTGCCGAAGAAGAGGTTGTAGGGCTCCGAACGGTTTCCGCGCCCGATCTCGTAGACGTCCCGGAAACCCTTGGTGGTGATCAACGCCGTTGCCGCGCCCGCCCGTTGCAACACGGTGTTGATGGCGATGGTCGAGCCGTGCAGGAACAGTTCGGTGTCCGGGAGATGCGCGCCGAGCTTGTCGAGCCCGTCGAGCACTCCTTCGGCGTGGTCGTGCGGGGTGGTGAGGGTCTTGGCCGTGCTGAACACGCCGTGTTCGTCCACGGCGGTCAGGTCGGTGAAAGTCCCGCCGATGTCGGCGGCGATCTGCTTCATCCGGGAATTCCTTCTCTCAAGGGAGGTGCTCGTCTCAAGAAGCGCTAGCGGATGTCGGTGCGCCAGGAGTCGGCGAGACCCTCCAGCCACCGCGCGAAAACGTTGAGGGCGACTCCGGCGACGATGACCACGAACACCGACGCGAGCACTTCGGTGGTGCCGAGGTGACCGGCGACGTAGCTGATGTTGTAACCGATCCCGCCGTCCCCGGCGAAGAACTCGCCGACCACGACACCGACCAGCGCACGCCCGATCCCGAGGCGGAGCCCGGCCATGATCGTGGGGACGGACGCGGGCAGGATCACCTTGCGCAGCAACGCCGTCTCCCCGGCGCCGAAGGAGATCGCGGTCTGGATCAGCTTCGGGTCGACGTTGCGGACGCCTTGGGCGGAGTTGACCACCACCGGCACCACCGACATCAAGAACGTGATGGCGATGACCGTCGGGCTGCCGAGGCCGAGCGTCAAAACCATGAGCGGGAACATCGCCACGATCGGTGCCGAGTACAGCAGCCAGACGTACGGCTCGACGACGTACTCGACATAGCGGTAGCGGCCCATGACCAGCCCGAGCGCCACACCGACGACACCGGCCAGGCCGAAGCCGATGAGCAGCTCCAGCGCGCTCGTGCCGATGCTGCGCAGCATCAGGCCGGAGCCGATCTGCTCGCCGAGCGAACCGGCGATCAGCGCGGGGGACGAGGTGAGGAACGGGTTGACGAGTTCGAGCGACGCGGCCAGCTGCCACACGATTGCGGCGACGACGAGAAAACCGCCGCCCAGCAAGATCGACATCGACTTCTCCGGCAGTTTACGCCGGGAGAGGGCCGTGGTGGCCATGGTCACCTCTTCCACGAAGTGGTCGCGGTGCCGATGGCGCGCAGCAGGCTGCTGACGGCGTAACCGAAGATCGCGACGACGAGGGTCAGGAACAGCAGGGACGCGATGGAGAAGTTCTGCCCGTACGTCGAAATCAGGAGTCCGACGCCTTCCGTGCCGCCGTAGAGCTCGGCGACGATCACCGCGATCACGCCGCGGCCGGCACCGAGCCGGAGCCCGGCCATGATCGTCGGCAATGCGCTGGGAAACAGGACCTTGCCGAACACGGCCCGGTCGTTGGCGCAGAACGCGCGGGCGGCCTGGACGAGTTTCGGGTCGGTCTCGCGGATCCCGGCCATCGCGTTCACCGCGATGGTGATCACGGCTTCGATGAACACCATCGCGATCTTGGAGGCGGTGCCGATGCCCAGTGCCAGCACGACGAGCGGCAGCAGAGCCAGCGACGGCGTGACGTAGAGCGCGACGAGCGCGGGCTCGAAAGTCTGCCGCAGCCGGAGTTTCCAGCCCATCAGCATCCCGACCGGCACACCGATCACCACGGCCAGCACGAGCCCGGTGAAGTACTCGAACAACGTGACCTGCGCGTTGGCCCAGAGCTCGCCCGACTCGATCATGTCGATCCCGGCTTGAAGGATCGCGCTGGGCGTGCTCGTGAACATGACGTCGACGAAGCCTGTCTGCCCGGCCAGCTGCCACAGGGCGAGCACCACGATCACGCTGCCCAGCACGAACCTGGCGCGCACCTTGGGCAGCCACGGACGGCGCTTCCTCGTCACCTGCGCGCGTTGCACCCGGGGAGGTGTGGTCCGCGGCAACTCCTGGACGTCCTGGGTCATGGCGCCACCGGCGAGGCCGTGGTGGCGCCGAAGAGCAGGCCGGCCAGATGCGTGCGGTACTTGCCGAACGCCTCGCTCGCCCGGACGGCGGCGTCACGCGGGCGGGGCAGGTCGATCTCCATGACCTCGACGACCCGGCTCGGGCTGCCGCCCATCACCAGTACCCTGTCGGCCAGGAAGACGGCCTCGTCGATCCCGTGGGTCACGAACAGCACGGTTTTCCGGTCCAGGTCCCAGATCCTGAGCAGTTCGCTCGCCATGAGCTCGCGGGTCTGGGCGTCGAGCGCGCCGAACGGCTCGTCCATGAGCAGGACCGCCGGGTCCATCGCCAGCGCGCGGGCGATGCCGACACGCTGGCGCATACCGCCGGACAACTGGTGCGGGTGGTTGTCCTCCCGCCCGGCCAGGCCGACGAGCTCGACGAAGTGCCGGGCCTTCTCCAGCCGCGTCGCCTTGTCGACGCCCTGCATCTCGAGTCCGAAAGCGACATTCGCGAGGATCGTGCGCCACGGCATCAGCGACGCGTCCTGGAAGACCACACCTCGGTCCGGGCCGGGCTTGGTGATCTTCTTGTCCTGCAGGCGGATTTCCCCGCCGGAGATGGGAAGCAGCCCGTCGGTGGCCAGCAGCACGCTGCTCTTGCCGCAGCCGCTGGCGCCGACGATCGTGACGAACTCGCCCTCTTCGATCTCCGCGTCGAAGCCGTCCACCGCGACGAAGGATTCGTCCTTGCCGGGGTAGGAGATCTGGACCTGGTCGAAGGTGATGTGTGCCATCGGGGTTTTCTCCGCTCAGCTGGTCTTCGGCAGGAAACGGGAGTCCAGCCACTGTGAGTCGGGCAGCCGGGCCTTGAAGACCTTGCCCTGCAAACCCATGTCCCAGAAGGCATCCATCGCGCTGGCCGACGGCATCCGGCCGTCCGGGTAAAGCTGGTCGATCCATTCGGACATGCTGGCCTTGGCGTCTTCCAGTGAGATCTTGTTGGCATTGGCGACGGACTGCGCGGCGACGTCCGGCTGGTCCTTGGTCATCTGCATGGCCGAGGACAGCGTGTCGATGAACCGCTTGGCCCGGTCCGGGTTCGAGTCCATGAACGCCGGCTTGCCCCAGGTGACGTGCATCGGGTAACCGTCGACGAGATCCTTGAGGTCCAGGATCTTGTTGTAGCCCTCTTTTTCGGCGTAGATCGTCTGCGGCTGGGTGAAGATGTTGGCCTGCAGCTGACCGGCCTTCATGGCCGCGAGCCGGGCCGCGGAGGCGCCGCCCTGGACGACCTTGATGTCGCTGTTCGGGTTGAGCCCGGCCTTCGCCGCGGCGAATCGCGTCAGCAGGTCGGTGGACGAACCCAGCGTGGTCACGCCCCAGTTCTTTCCCTTGCCCTCGGCGACGGAGTGGATTTCGGGGATGGCGTACCAGGCGAACGCCGTCATGTCGAAACCGCCGTAGATGACCTTGACGTCCTGGCCGGCTTCTTCGGCCGTCAGCGGGCCGGTGAGGGAGCCGACGGCGACGTCGACATCGCCGGAGAGGACGGCTTTCGCGAGCTCGGCGTCGCCCTTGAAGGTGACCACCTTGACCGTGAGGCCGTGGTCCTTCCACAGGTTCTTGTCGTTCGCGAGGTAAACCGGGGCGAGTGTGGTGGCCTGCACGGGAAGGCCGAGCGTGATGGTGTCACCACCGGAGGCCGAGCCGCTGCCGCTACAGGCACTCGCGGCGAGGGTGACGGCGATCGCGGCGATCGCGAGCCGAGTTCTACGGCTGCGGAACAGTTTTTTCCATGGCACGGGTAAACCTCGTTATCTCCAGAGGGGAGACCGAGTGGGCCGGTGTGCGGGTTCCTGCCTCGGTCTGGATCGGGCGAGGTGATCGACCATGAGAAGCATCGTGACGTGCACCTCTTTGTGCTGTGCCGCAAGTGTTACTCGTGATCCGGACGCGCGTCAAGAACTTGAGAAACAACGAGATCTGCCACTTTTTCGCGCTCGAATTCCGCGTACGACAAATTCCCCGGCGGTCGAATCCCTTGCCCGCCAGGGCTTTCTCGCACACCCCGGGAATATGTCGACACTTTCCCACGGACGCCCCGGGGAATATGTCGACACATTCCCCGGGACGGGGTTCGGGGCCTCCTAGCGGAAGAGGTCGGGGTGGGTGGAGGCGAGGCTGATGAGGCCACCGGCGTCGAGCATGGTGACGAGGAACGGGTCGGCGGCGGCGCCGTGGGTGGTGGCGCCGGTGGTGAGGTTGGTGAACTCGCCGGAGACGAGGTCGACACGGATTTGGTCGCCGTCAGCCGCCAAATCGGGATTCAGGCCGACTTCCAGAGCGGGCAGGCCGACCTCGAAACAGTTCCGGTAGAACGTTCTGGCGAACGTTTCCGCGACCACACAGCCGATCCCGGTCGCCTTGAGCGCCTTGGTGGCGATCGCGCGGCCCGAAGACTGCCCGAAATGCTTACCGGCGAACACGATGTCACCGGGCTGAACTTTGGCCGGGAACTCCGGATTCAGGTCCTCCAGCACATGCCGCACGATGACGTCCATCGGCTCGAACACGTACTGCGTCTTGACGAGCCGGTCGGTCGGGATGTTGTCGCCGAACCGCCAGCATCGGCCTTCGAAGATCACGGCGTCCCTCCTGAGATCGATCCGGCGACCGCAGACGCGGCCACGGTCGCCGAGGACGCGAGGTACATCGACGCCTCGGGACTGCCGTTGCGGCCGGGGAAGTTCCGCGCGTGCGTCGAGATCATCGCCTCGCCCGCCGCCAGCGCGCCCATGTTGTACGCCTGGTTCGAGCCGGTACTGGGCGGAAACCAGGTCGCCCCGGCTTCGTGCAAGGCAAGGACAAGCCCCTCGCGGACTGCCTCGGTGAACACCTCACGGCTCGACGGCACCAGGTTGAACCGGACGTCCGGATGCACTCGGCGGCCATCGAGAATCGATGCGGCCGCACGGAAATCCTCCAGCCGTCCACCGCCGTGGCCACCGAGCTCCGCCCACTGCACGGGCGTCCCGGCGACCTCGCCCACCGGCTTGACGTTGCCCACCGTCGGCGGACACGCCACCTGTACGGAAGCCTCGCCGACGTCGAAACGCAACACTGTCGCCGCTTCCTCGCCGTCGCCATGCACCAGCAAATCGGTGTCAGCGCCGGGAAGTGTCCGCACGAACGCCTCGGTCACCTCGTCCGGCTCGACGAAACTGCATTTCGCCCCGAGATCGACACACAGCAAAGGGAACAGCCATCGGTCCCAAAAGGACAGTCCTCGGACATACGATCCGGCGAACTCCACCGCCCGGTAGTTCAGCTCGCCCTCACCGATTTGGCCGACCAGCCACAGCGCGATGTCCCGCGGCGAGACCCCCGGCTCGGGCGTCCCGTCGAGCTGGACCCGCACGGTCTCCGGGACCTTTAACCACGCCTTCCCGTACGGCAGCACGGTTCCGGCGTGTGAGTCGTTGCCAAGTGCCACCGCCAGCGCGCCCAGCGTCCCGTGCACCGGAGTGTGGCTGTCC
Organism: Amycolatopsis sp.; assembly: GCF_036008905.1. Classification (GTDB taxonomy): domain Bacteria; phylum Actinomycetota; class Actinomycetes; order Mycobacteriales; family Pseudonocardiaceae; genus Amycolatopsis. Next base: position 26,121 of record NZ_DASYMU010000188.1, read on the forward strand.
GACCCGACGACGATCATGCCCGGCCGGATGAGCCCGTGGCGCACCACGGCGTGGTGCAGGTTGCCGCTCCCGCAGTCGAACAGCGTGATGCCGTGCTTGCGGGCCCACTCGCGGTTGCGCTGCAGCACGTTCGCCTGCTGCTCGGTCGGCGGCGAGAAGTGGTGGTCGAACACCATGATGGCGCGCCCGGGATCCGGGATCGGCGCGTTCACCCGCTTGTCGAACACCTCCGCGGTGAGGTAGCCGCTCAGGTCGTGCATGATCAGCCGGTCCACCTTGGCGATGACGATCTCGCCGGGTTCCACTGTGGACCGCCCGCTTGCCCTGGCCAGTATCGTCTCGACGAGGTTCACGCCACCACCGCCTCGATCTCGCGAGGATCGGTGATGACCCCGCGGATCGCCGAAGCCGCCGCCGTCGCCGGGCTGCTGAGGAAGATCTTCGAGTCGTAGCTGCCCATCCGGCCCTGGAAGTTCCGGTTGGCCGTGGACAACGTCGTCTCGCCGTCCGCCATCGCGCCGCCGTTGCCGGCGCACGCCCCGCAGCCGGGGTTCGTGATCATCGCGCCGGCCTCGATCAGGGTCGCCAGCACCCCGCTCGCCGACGCTTGCGCCATGATCTTCGCCGACGCCGGGGTCACGATGAGCCGGACGTCCCGCGAGACTTTGTGTCCCGAAAGGACGTCAGCCGCGATGACGAGGTCGTCGTACTTGGCGTTCGCGCAGGATCCGATGAACACCTGGTCCAGCTTGGTCCCGGCGACGTCCCCGACCGGCAGGACGTTGTCGACGGTGTGCGGCACCGCGATCTGCGGGGACAGCGTCGCGCCGTCGAGCCGCACGGTGCTGCGGTACTCGGCGCCCTCGTCGGGCAGGAGCACCTTGAGTTCCTCGCGTGGCACCCCGGCTTCGTCAAGGTAGGCGAAGGTGATGTCGTCCGGCGCGACGAACGCGTTCTTCGCGCCCATCTCCATCGCCAGGTTGCAGAAGGTCATCCGCTCCGACACCGACATGCTCTCGACGTACGACCCGGTGAACTCGACCGAACAGTAGGTCAGCCCGTCCGCGCCGAGGTCGCCGATGAGCTTGAGCATGATGTCCTTGGCGTAGATGCCCGAACCGAGCTCGCCGTCGATCTCGATCCGCACCGACTCGGGCACCTTCACCCACAGCTTGCCGGTCACCCACGCGGCGGTGATCTCGCTGAACCCGACGCCGGTGCCGAACGCGCCCAGCGCGCCGTAGATCGTCGAATGAGAGTCGGTGCCGATGACGAACTGTCCCGGCCGGATCAGCCCGTTCTCCATCAGCACGATATGCGCGATCCCGGCGTTGACGTCGAAGAAGTTCTTGACGCCCATGCGCCGCGCGAAGCTCCGGCACAGCGAGTGGTCCGAGGCGGTTTTCGCGGTCATGGCGGGGGAGAGGTGGTCCATCACCATCGCCACCCGGTCGACGTCGTAGAGCTTGTCGACGCCCATCTTCTCCAGCGTCCGGATGCACCGCCAGCTCGCGGTGTGGCTCATGTAGAGGTCGGGATAGGCGTCGACGATCTGCCCGGGGACCAGATCGGGGATACCGGACGCCTGTTCGATCGCCTTCTGGGCGAACGTCTTCGCGGTCATCGAGCGCCTCCACTGTTCGCCATCAGATGGGGGATCAGCCCGCCGTCGGCGAGGATTTCCCGCAGCACTTCGGGATAAGGACTGAACGCGAACGTCTGCCCGCCGGTTTCGACCACGCCCTGGTCGTAGTCGACCCACATCTCGCCGCCGTCCGACGCCGCCTCCGCGGCCGCCGGAGACTCGACCGCGACGAGCCCGGTGTTGATGGCGTTGCGGAAGAAGACGCGGGAGAAGGACGCGGCGACCACCGCCTTGATCCCGGCGCCGATCAAGCAGGTCGCGGCCTGCTCCCGGGCACTGCCGCAGCCGAAGTTGCGCCCGGCGACAACGATGTCGCTCGCTCGCAGCCGGGCCTGCACCTCGGGTCCGAGCGGTTCGAAGGCGTGCTCGGCCAACTCGGCGGGGTCGATGCTGACGAGGTATCTGCCGGGGATGATGACGTCGGTGTTCACGTTTTCGCCGAAGGTGATGACCTTGCCCCCGACGCGATGGGCGCTGCTCATGGGCTCGTCTCCTCCAGGAACCAGTCGGTCGGCACGACGTGGCCGAGTTCGCGTTCCTCGGCCAGCGCCAGCGCGCGGGCGCATACGGCGGCGAACTGCACGCCCATCCCGGTGTTGTTGGCGAACACGGTGATGTCGTCGTGGCTCTCACGCCCCGGCGCGTCCCCGAACAGCAGATCGCCCAGTTCGCGGATGTCTTCCCACTTCAGCCGGCCGCGCTCGACCGGCCCGAGGATGTCGTACTGCTTGTCGTGGTGCACTTGCTCGCGCGACAGCACGGTGATCCGATCGGCCCGGTCGAACGTGACGTCGTCGAGCTCGCGTCGCGTCGCTGTGCCGTCCGGGGAGGTGATCGCCGTGACGTGGGTGCCGGGTTCGAGCCAGTTGCCGTCGAAGCACGGTTCCATCGCGGCGGTCGCGCAGGTGACGATGTGGCAGCCCGCGACGGCGTCGCGCCGCTCGTCGACGGCGACGATCTTGCGCCCGGTGCGTTCGCTCCACACTCGCGCGAACTCCTCGCGGTGTTCGGGTGTGGGGCTGTAGACCCGGACCTCCTCGAGGTTCGGCCGGACCATCAGCAGGCATTCGAGATGCGCCTCGGCCTGCCAGCCGGAGCCGAACATCCCGGCGACCGTCGCGTCCGGATTGGACAGTTCCCGGATACCGAGCGCCGAGGTCGCCCCGACACGCATCTTCTGGATGAAGCTGTCGTGGAGCATGGCGAGCGGTTCGAGCGTGGTCAGGCTGTACAGCGTCACCAGCCCGACGTACTTGCCGCCGGGAGCGGCCGGGATCAGCCGCCGACGCCGCACGCCGCTGGGCAGCGTCTCGACACCCGCGATGTCGGAGGTGATCCGCAACGCCCAGACGCCGCTGGAGACGTTGCCGCCCTCCTGCGATTTGAAGCGGAAGCGGAACCCGGGGTGACGGCTGTCCTCGATGGGGAAGTAGGTGTGGTTCCGCGGCCGGTTCGCGCCCTGCCCGCTCGACAGCTCGCGGTACGCCGTCTCCAGCGCGCCGAGTGTCTCCTCGGCGGTGAGCACCTGCTCGATGTCCTGGTTCGAAAGGATCCTCATCGCGGCGCCCCCGTCAGGTATTCGGGCTCGCCGTCGGTGATCCGCACGGTCTCGGCGACCGCCGCGTGCCCGCCGTCGGCGAACACCACCTCGATCGACACCGAGCCGGTTTCGCCGAGTCCCAGCTGGAAGTCTCGTGGCCGGAACTCGCCGTGGGTGGAGAGATCGGCCTGGTTGATCCAGCGGATCTCCGCGTCCCCTGGAAGTCCGTCGAGTGCCGTCCGGGCGGCTGTGGTCAGGTCGGCGAGGGTGGCGCCCGGCTTCGCCGCGGCGATCGCGGCCGTGAGTGCTGCGCGGAGGTCGCCGGTCCAGCCGTCGTCGCCGACGACCCGGCTGGTGTGGACCCAGCCGGTGCGGTACTGCCCGGTGACGCCGAACGAGGTCACACCGTCCGTTGTGGACAGTGAGTTCGGGTACAGGTCGAGGAAACCGCCATTGCGCAACGCGCGTTCGACGGTCTCCACCCGGCCGCCGGGAGTGGACTCTTCGACGACCGCCTCCGCTGCGGCGTCGTCCAGGATCCGGCCGGCCGCCCGGAGCAACGCGACTTCGTTGTCCGAAGGCACCAGACGTTGTTGCCGCACCAGGCCTTCGAGCGGTTCGACGCGCCAGCCGGGCACGGCCGCGGTGATCTCGTCGACTACGTCCGACGGCCACAGTGCGGCGTCGATCAGGCCGAGCGTGCCGTTCTTCTTGCCCAGCATGAACTTCGCGACCAGATCGGCGAAACCCTTGCCACTGCTGATCTCGGTGACCTTCGACGTCCGTTTCATCCACGGCTGGACCCGCGGCGAAAGCTTGGTGAGGAAGGTGGGTGTCCCGGCGGCGGGAATCGCCAGTACGCCTTCGTTCCAGTAGATGCAGAGGTTGGTCAGGTAGGCGATGTCGTCGGAGCGGGAGACGTCGCCGTAGACGAGGGCGACGTCGGCCCCGTGCTCGGCCATGCTCCGCTGCAGCCCGCCCACCCGCGCGTCCCATTCCTGATCGGGTACCTCCGCGGGGTCGAGTACGACCAGGCCTCGTTTCACGACAAGTCTCCTGTCTCGAACAGCTTGCGTTCGGTGGTGATGAGCACTTCGCAGCCGTCGGCGGTCACGCGGACGGGATCGCCCAGGACGTGGTAACCGGCCAGCGGGGTGAACGTGTTGGGGTGGATGATGAACACGGAGTTCTCCGGCAGCGCGGTGTGGTTGCCTTCGATGATCGGCGTTTCGTCGAGGTGCAGGCCGTGTCCGTGGCCGCGCACGCGGGTGTACTGGCTCGTGCAGTACTCGCCGTAGCCGTACTTGCGGAAGACGTCGTTCTGCGCCACCGCGACCTCGTGCGCGGTGATCCCCGGCCGTACCACGGAGATGCCGGCTTCGACGGCTTCGTTGAACAGGTCGAAGGACTTGCGCTGGCCGTCGTTCGCCTTGCCCACCACCGCGGACCGGCAGATCTGCAGCCAGTAGCCGTTCATCTTCGGGGTGAGTTCGGTGCGGACCATGTCACCGGTTTCCAGCAGCCGGGCCGACGGTGGTGTCATACCGCGCACTTCGTCGCCGCCGGAGGCGATGAGCATGAAATTGTCTTCCGCCCCAAGGTTTTTGATCCGGGCTTCGACCTCGGCGACGATCTGGTACTCCGGCAGCCCGGGTTCGAGGACGTCGACGAACGCCTCCCAGCCGGCCGCGCACACCACCGCGCTCCGGCGCATCCGCGCCAGCTCCCAGTCACTTTTCACCAGCCGGACGGTGTCCAGCAACGCCGTCGCGGGGACGACGTCGGCACTGGGGACCGCGGCCCGGATCGTCTCCATCAGGCCCAGCGGCACGAGCTCGTGATGGGCGATGCCGATCCGCTTCGGGCGGAATTCGCGCAGCGCGTCGGTCAGCTCGGCGGGGTCCGTGGGGTCGAGCCGGCGGGTGCGCTCGACCCAGCCGCGGCGGGCGAAGTCGGTCAGGTCGGACGGCCGCGTCGAGAACGCTATCGGGCCGGATTCGGCCGGGAAGAGCACGAGCGCGGCACTTCCGGCGGGCGTGACATCGCTGAAGTAGCGGATGTTTTCGCGGCGCCAGGCGGGGCCGTAGGCGAGCACGACGTCGAGGTCCTGCTCGGCCATCGCGGCGCGGACCCGTTGGTGCCGCAGGGCGAGTTCGTCGAGATCCTCCGCCGCCCGGCTCGTCGCCGGTTTCGTGGCTTGGTCGATCGTCATGGTGTCTCCACTGGTTCGTGGTGGGTGATGCGTTGAGGCGTCGGGACGGGTTGGGCCGTGATCTCACGGGCGATCTGCTCGACGGTCTTGTCTCGGGTTTCGAAGGTGGCCGCGAGGGCCGCGATCCCGGCGATGATCGAGATGACGCCGAAGAGCAGGAAGAACAGGTAGCGCGAGGTGTTCATGGCGAGGACGAAACCGACGAGCGCCGGCATGATGAGCCCGCCGACCTTCTGCCAGGCCGCCGCCCAGCCGAGCCCGGTCGCACGGCTCGCCGTCGGGTAGAGCTCGCTGGCGTAGGCGAAGAGCGTGCTCCCGGCCAGTCCGCTGCCGAAGAAGCTCGCCGCCGAGCCGAGGATGACCACCGCGGCGGTGGCCGACGCCGTGCCCCACACCAGGCACAGCAGCCCGCTCATCAGGAACGACGCCCCGAGCACGACGCGGCGGCCGATGCGGTTGATGAGCTGTCCGGCCAGGATGCTGCCGGTGACGCCCACCGCGGTGATGATCGCGGTGTAGGTGAAGCTCTTGAGCAGGCCGACACCCTGTTCTTCGAGCACCGACGGCAGCCAGCTCGAGAGCCCGTACAGGAAGGCGCCCGCGCAGACCTCCATCAGCCAGATCGACACCGTGTAGCGGAGGTACGGCCGTGCCACGAGCGTGCGCAGCGAACCTCCCGCGGCGTCCGGGCGGCTGTCCTCGGCGGTGAACACCCCGGTCGAGGCGCGTGAGCCCGGGCAGAGTGAGTCGACGATCTTCCTGGCGTCGTCGGCCCGGCCGCGTCGGAGCAGATAGCGCACCGACTCCGGCAGCGTGACCAGGATCAGCGCGCTGACCAGCACTGGGACGGTACCGACCACGAACATCGCTCGCCACGAGAACGCCGGCACCACGGCCGCGCCGATCGCGGCGGCCGTCGGCAGCCCGATCAGCCAGGCGGCGGTGGCCATGGTGACCAGCGGACCGCGATGGCGTGACGGGACGAATTCGGCGATGTACGGCAGCACGACCGCGATTTCCGCGCCCAGCCCGACCCCTTGCAGGGTGCGGAACACGACAAGGGATTGGTAGTCCCACGCGAAAGCGGCGGCCAGGGAGAACAATGCGTAAATGAGAATGCAGATGGCCAGCGGATATTTCCGGCCGAACCGGTCGGACATCGTGCCCGCGACGGCCGCGCCGACGAGCATTCCCGCGAACAATGCCGACGAAAAGAAACCGGCCTGCTGACTGCTCAGATGAAAGGTGCGGATGATCCCGGGGAGGATCACCCCGGTCAGGTTGATGACGAACCCGCACAGGAAGTGTCCCGCGAGGACGGTCAAGTAGATTGTCAAGTGCCGCTTGGTGAATCCCGAGTCGTCCAGCCGGGTGAGCAGCGAGCTGGAGCCGGATGCGGTCGCCGGAAATGGGGGCATGGAAGGCCACCTCCTTGTGGCTTGAACCCTGTGTCTAGCGCTCTGCGGACCCCCCTTGGGTCTTTCTCCTTGTCGTTACCTGTCGTCCAGATTGCCCTGGACTTCGAAGTAGATCTGGGAAAGCGCGGGGAGCAGTTCTTCGCGCACTTTCGGCGTCAGCCCGGCGGTGATTTCCGAGGTGAACTTGTCGAGTGCACGTCTGGCCGCGTCGCGGGCGTTGACGCCTTTCGAGGTGAGCCCGAGCCGCATGGTGCGCCGGTTCGTGTCGGAGGTGCCGCGGGAGAGCAAGCCCTGGTTGACCATTTTGTCCACGCTCTCGGACATGGTCGACGGGTTCCGATGGGCTAGCTTGCACAACGCCGTCAGCGAGGTGTGCCCGCTCCCGACCCGGGACAGGATGCGGTACTGCCGGATGGTGAGTGGCTGGTCCAGCGCGGCGAGGAGTTCGTTCTGGAGGCGGGTCAAGCGCCCGCCGAGAGCCAGGAGAACTTCCCCGAGGCCGGCTTCCGGGCCGAGTTCGTCGAAGGTCTGGGTGTCTTGCGTGGTCATTTTGGTCCCCGTATGTTCCGGTACCCGAAATAACGTTCGCCGACGACAGTACGTCCGGACGCGGTTTCGGGGAAGAGGCAATTCCGTTACCGACAAAGTCTTTCAGTGGGTGAAAACCTCGATGGCCGCCGCGTGCCCGTGATGGGAACTTCAAAGGGTTCGCATCTGACCGAGGGAGCTCTGAAGCGTCGATGGCAGCGTTTGTCCGAAACCAGTGGTATGTCGCCGCTTATGGCCGGGAGATCGGCCGGGAGCTGTTCGCCAGGACCGTTCTCGGTGAGGCGCTTGTCTTCTACCGCACCGAAGCCGGCGAGGTCGTCGCGCTGGCCGACCGATGCGTGCACCGCCGCTATCCGCTTTCGGAGAGCAGGCTCGACGGCGACAACGTCGTCTGCGGCTACCACGGGTTCACCTACGACAAGGCCGGAACGTGTGTCTTCGTTCCCGGCCAGGCCAGGATTCCGCGCACCGCAAGGGTTTCTTCGTACCCCGTCGTCGAGCAGGACTCGTTCGTCTGGGTCTGGATCGGTGACCGCGACAAGGCCGAAACCACCCCGATCCCGCGCGCGCCGTGGCTCGACGACCCCGGCTACACGACTGTGAGCGGCATGGAACCGCTGGCCGCGCGCTACGAACTGCTGGTGGACAACCTGCTCGACCTCTCGCACGAGACGTACCTGCACGGCGGGTACATCGGCACCCCTGAGGTCGCGAACACCCCGATCACCACCGAGGTCGACGAGGACAAACGGGTCATCTTCGTCAGCAGGCACATGGCCGACGCCGCGTGCCCGCCGTTCTACTCGAAGTCCACCGGCATCGAAGGCCGCATCACCCGCTGGCAGGACATCGAGTACCACCCGCCGTGCCTGTACCTGCTGCACAGCCGCATCGCGCCGGTCGGCCTGCTGCCCAACGACGACGGCTCGGACCCCGACGCCTTCCACGTCGAGGTCGTCTACGCGATCACGCCGGAAACTGAACACAGCACCCACGACTTCTGGGCCGTGGCAAGGGATTTCGCGCTCGACGACCAGGGCGTGTCGGACTTCCTCGCGGAGAACAACCGCACGGTCGTCCTGCAGGACGTCACCGCGCTCGACATCCTCGAGAAGATCATCGAAGCCGAACCCGAGGGCTACCAAGAACTTTCGGTCAACATCGACACCGGCGGCCTGGCCGCGAGGCGCATCCTCAAGCGGATGGCTGAGCCAGCCGAAAAGCTGCAAAAAAACGAAAAGACGACAGAAGCCGAAACGCCGGTGAAGGTCTCGTCGTCATGAGCGAACGCGTCGCGATGCTGCAGGGCGACACCGTCTATCGCATCCACTGGAAACTCGGCACCGACGTGCTGATCGGTGTCTGCCACTGCGGTGCCGAACACGAGTCGGAGGACCCGGTCGAGCTGTGGGAGTGGCTCTTGGCGCATCCGGACGGCCACACCGCCCGCGCGGCGGACGAACCTGCGCGCCGGGAGCCCGTCGCGGCGGGAGTCCGATGAGTGTGGACACCCTCGCGCACACCGACGTCGAACTCGACGTTCTGCTGGAGCGCAAGGAAACGCTGGCGGACGGCGTTGTCCGCCTGACGTTGCGCGCCGCCGACGGCGAGCCGTTGCCCGCCTGGGAACCCGGTGCGCATCTGGACCTGGTGCTGGGTCCCGATCTCGTGCGCCAGTACTCGCTCTGCGGCGACCCGGGGGACCGAACGGTGCTCCAGGTCGCCGTGCTGCACGAACCCGCCGGACGCGGGGGATCCGTGCACGTCCACGAGCGGCTCGCGGATGGTGAGCGGCTGCGCATCCGCGGCCCTCGCAACCACTTCGCGCTGGTGGACTCGCCGCGGTACCTGTTCATCGCGGGCGGGATCGGCATCACGCCGATCGTGCCGATGATCGCCGCGGCGCAGGCCCGGGGCGTGGAATGGCGGCTCGTTTACGGTGGACGGACGCGGGCGTCGATGGCGTTCGCCGACGAGCTCCGCGAACGCTACGGGTCGCGGGTCGTCGTCAGCCCGCAGGACGAGTTCGGCCTGCTCGACCTCGACACGCTGTTCGCCGGGACCGAGCCGGGCACCGCTGTCTACTGCTGTGGCCCGGAGCCACTGCTCAACGCTGTCGAAGAGCGGTGTGCGCCGGGCACCCTGCATCTGGAGCGGTTCACCCCGAAGGCCGACACCGGCCCGCGTGAGGTTTTCGAGGTCGAGCTCGCCCGGTCCGGCACGACCCTGACGGTTCCGGCGGACAAGTCGATCTTGGAAGTCGTCGAGGACTCGGGCGTGCTCGTGTTGTCGTCGTGCCAGGAAGGGACCTGCGGGACGTGCGAGACGGGCGTGCTCGAAGGCGTCCCGGATCATCGCGACTCGGTGCTCACCGCCGAGGAACAGGCGGTCGGGGACGCGATGATGATCTGTGTTTCACGCTCCTGTGGCGCGCGATTGGTGCTCGATCTGTAGCGCCGCGGGTAGCGTGGAGCGATGACGTCGTCGTCCGGCAGCTCCGTGACCAGCAAGGTCCTGGCGCTGCTCGAAGCGTTCACGCCGGACGCGTCCGAGCTCAGCCTCAGCGAACTCGCCCGGCGGTCGGGAGTTTCGCTGCCGACCGCGCACCGGCGGGCCGCGGAACTGGTCGAGTGGGGCGCCCTCGAACGTGACGCCGACGGCCGCTACCGCATCGGGCTCCGGCTGTGGGAGGTCGCCTCGCTCGCCCCACGCGGTCTGGGCCTGCGCGACGCCGCGATGCCGTTCCTCGAAGACCTCTACGAAGTCACCCACGAAAACGTGCAACTCGCCGTGCGCGAAGGCCTCGAAGTCGTCTTCGTCGACCGCATCGCCGGCCGCGACGCCGTCCCTGTCTGGACCCGCGTCGGCGGCCGGTTCGCGCTGCACGCCACCGGTGTCGGGCTGGTCCTGCTGGCGCACGCACCCGGGGAGGTGCAGGAGGAGGTCCTCGGTTCGCCGTTGCACGGGTACACGCCGAAGACGGTTCTGGACCCGGCTGAGCTGCGGCGGATGCTCGCGGATGTCCGGAAGCTCGGGTACTCGGTGAGCGATGGGCAGATCACCGTCGATGCTCTGTCGGTTGGCGCGCCGATTCGGGGGCCTGGCGGGGAGGTGACGGCGGCGGTGTCGCTCGTGGTGCACGCTGGTACTGCGCAGCCGACGGCGCTGGCGCCGCTGGTGCAGGCCGCCGCGCGGGGGATTTCGCGCTCACTGGCGGCTCCGGGCACCGGCCGAGTCTTCCCCAGCGATTAGCGTTCCGGGGTCAGGCGCGTGGGGGTCGTGAGTGTTTACGAGTGCTATTGAGACGGTCGAACGTGGCGCGCTGGGAGTGAGTCTTTGGCGAGAAAGTGCTTCCCACCTGGCCAAGCCCAACTACCGCCATCTGTCGACAGATGGCGAAGGACTGCAACATGAGGGTGTTCCCCCACGACGAGTCCTTCGGAGGATGACCATGACCTACGTCGCTGATCCCCGTGTCGACGCCTATATCGACGGTCTCCCGGAGTGGCAGCAGGCCATCTGCCGCGAGGTTCGTGAGCTGGTGCACGGCGTCGATCCCGAGGTCGTCGAGACCATCAAGCGCACGAATCGGCCGTACTTCGTGCTGCAGGGCAATATTTGCGCCCTGCAGGCGGCGAAGGACCACGTCAACGTGTTCCTCTACGACGGCGCGATCGTGCCGGATCCGGAGGGGATCATCACTGGAGGGCATGACAACAAGACGGCCAGGACGGTGGCTTTCCGCCGGGACGAACCGATCAACAAGCCGGCTCTCGCCACCATGTTCGGGCACATCATCGCCAACAACCGCGCCGGTGGCTGGCGCAAGCTGAAGCGCTGAGCGGCTGTAACGGGGCAGGCTCCGGCGTCGACCCAAGGGATGACGGCGACGCCGGGAGGTTCGGATGTTGGCATTGCGGGCGGCTCGGGGTTTCGACGGTGAGCAGATGCTGGCCGACGGCGTCACGGTGCTCGTGGACGACGGGCGCATCGTCGGGGTCGAATCGGGCTGGCCGGAGGTGGGCGAGCGCTGGCAGGTCCTCGAGTTCGCCGGCGCGACCGTCCTGCCGGGACTGATCGACACGCACGTACACCTGGGTGGTGACAGCGAGAACGGCGCGCTGGAACGTCTCGCCGAGTACCCGGGCGAGAAGCTGGACGCGGTGATCGAAGCGGGGCTGCGGCGGCATGTCGCCGCGGGCGTGACGACGGTTCGTGATTTGGGCGATCGAAGATGGTCCGTTCTCGGCTGGCGGGAGCGACGCCGAGTGGGCGAGGTGGGCTTCGCGTGTCCGACGATCGTCGCGTCGGGGCCGCCGGTCACCAGCGTCGGCGGGCATTGCTGGTCGATGGGCGGGGCGGTCGAGGGGGCGGGCGAGCTCATCGCCGCGGTAGGTGAGCGCGCCGGGCGCGGGGTCGACGTCGTCAAGGTCATGGCCAGCGGCGGCAACGCGACACCGGGCACCGACGTCATGAGCTGCCAGTTCAGCCTGGACGAACTGAAGCTCGTGGTCGCCGAAGGGCATCGTCTCGGATTGCCGGTGACCGCGCACGCGCATGGCCTGACCGCTGTCGAACAGGCGATCGCGGCCGGCGTCGACGGGATCGAGCATTGCAGCTGCGTGACCGAGACCGGGGTGGAAATGTCCGACGCGCTGCTCGGATCCCTTGCGGACAGCCGAATCCTGGTCTGCCCGACGCTGGGCAAGACGCCTGGCGCGGCTCCGCCACCGGTGGTGGTGGAGATGATGCGGCGCACCGGAATGACCTGGGAAGCCAGGCTGCGCTTGATCGGGCGCATGTACGAGCACGGAGTCCGGCTCGTTTCGGGGACCGACGGCGGGATCAGCACGGGCAAGCCGCACGGCATCCTGCCGTTCGCGATCGCTGATCTGGTCGGGGGAGGTGTCCCAGTGGCCGCTGCACTGGCGTCCGCGACTTCGGAGGCGGCGAGCGCGTGCGGTCTTGGCGATCGCAAGGGCAGGCTGCGGCCGGGGTGGGACGCCGACCTGCTCGTCACCGACGGTGATCCTGCGGTCGACATCGCCGCGCTGGGCCGGGTTCGTGCGGTCGCGGTCGGCGGTGTCGTCGAGGGTTAGCCGGGGTGTGTCGCGCCGCGCGCCGGGCTACTTCGTATATTCGGGGAGCACCCGCGGGGGCCAGCTGCCGAGGACGAACACGCCCGTCGAGTAGCACTTGGAAACCAGGGCAGGCCGGTTGGCGACCTTGAACTTCCGCATCAGGGTGGCTACGTGGTACTCGACGCCACCGCGGCTCAGGAAGAGCAGAGCGGCCAGCTGGATGGTCGAGATCCCGGCCGCGACTCCTTCGAGGACCTTGGCGTCGATGGCGGTCAGCACCTTCTTGGCGGAGACCAGCTGGATGCTCGGCTGTGCCCGTGACGGCGCGATCATCACCATGATCATGCCGACCGAGCCGGTCTCGCCGGGCACCGCGACGGCGGTCAGGTCCCCGGTCACCATCGCGCCGTCGGGCCCGGTGGCCACGACGTGGTCGGAGAACCGCGTGTGGCGGCCTTCGGAGAGCCGGGCGAACTGCCGGTCGAGCTTTTCCTGGATGCTCGGGTGGAGGAACTCGGAAAAGGGGCGCCCGCGCACATGGTCGGGGGACCGGCCGAACCGGTGGAAGAAATCGGTGTTCGCTTCGAGGACACGGAATGCGGGATCGAGGCTGGCCATGCACATGCCGGATTTTTCGAACAGCGTCCGGTAGATGTCCTGGTAATTATCCGGACCCGACGCGTCGAGCTGATCTGCTGTGGTTATCTCAAGAACGTTTCCCATTGTTTGGTATTCCTTTTTGCTGGTGCTGAACAGCGGAATTCGGATATTCGGGAGTGGATCTTCAGCTGTGTTCAGCGTAAGAGTGGGGGAATGCATCGTCAACGAAACCGCGAAGATCAACCTTAAGACTGTGGTAGGTGGGCGGTGATGGTGCGGAGGCCAACGGCAAACTCGTCGGTAACCGCGATTATCGCAGGTGAGGGACTATTTGCCGGTGTCGGTAATTTTACCCACACGGGGTAGGTCGGGGAACTCGTCGACGGTATCGGAGGGCAACCGCTTCAGGTTCGCCAATCCGCCTCGGCCGGACACGCCGAGTTTGCGGTAAGCACTTGTCAGATGCTTTTCCACCGTGCGCCGGGTCACCTGCATGACCGCGGCGATCTCCTGGTTCGATCGGCCGTTCACGACGAATTCGACGACAGTTTGCTCGGTCTTGGTCAGCGCGGAAAGCCCGCTCGGGATCAGGCGGGGGACCGGGCCGTGGAATTCTTCGGCACCACCCCCCGGTGCCCAGGAGAAGCCGCCGGCCTCGGCGAGCGCGGATCCCTCCCTGAACCAGGTCTCGGCGTCGGCCCCGTCGGCCGTCCGCAGCCGCCTGCCCAGGTGCACCAGCGCCTTCGACAGTTCGAGCCGGTCACCCGATTCCCGCAGGACGTCGACGGCTTCCCGCAGCAGGAGCATCCCTTCGCGGCCCTCGGTCAGCGCGCCTCGCGCCCGCAGCGCCCGTCCACGTGCGGCCGGGGTGCCCCAGGCCGACGCGTGCTCGAACTCCTGGTTGGCCAGTTCGAGGGCGTTCCCGGTGTTGCCGAGTTCGGTGTGCAGATGGGCGGCCCAGACGCGCCACGGATACAGGCTCGAATTGACCCAGCCCGCCCCCTGCAGCTGCGTGCCGCAGTAGAGAAAACTGTCCAGCGCGGCCGCCAGGTCACCGTGCGCGGACGCGGTGAAACCCCGCAGCATGCGGAGGTGCACGGTCAGGTTCAGGTCGTCGGACACCGGACGTGCCGCCAGGATCCGGTCGGCCAGTTCGACGTCCCGTGTTTCGAGGGCGATCACGGCCAACGCGCTGGTCGACGCCTTGATCGCTTCGTACCAGCTCGGTCCGGTCTCCTCGTAGGCCCGCAGCGCGAGGATCTTCGCCTGGGCCAACCGTCCATTGTGGACGCAGAGGAGGCTCTGTTCGGCGTGGATCAGCGTCTGCGCGACGAGCGAGTTCCGTTGCCGTGCCTGGTCGAGCGCCGCGTCGAGCCAGGCGTCGAGGCCGACGGCGGAGTCGGCGGCGATCAGCGCCGGAACCAGGGAGGCGATCGCGGTGTGCACGTGCTCGGGTGACGGGGACTCCCCGGCGAGGATCCGGTGCGCGAGGTTCGCGGCTTCGCCCGAGGTCAGCCGCCTGGTCACGGTCGCCGCCCACACCAGCGCCGCGCTCAGCTCCCGTTCCCCGCCGGTGGACATCGGGGGGCCGGGGATGAACCCGCGCAACCTGGCGACGGCGTCACTGAGCTGCGCCGCGTCCGCGCCGCCGATATGGCGGAGGCGGGCTTCCAGCCGCAGGGCGGCATCGCGGTCTTCCCCGGTCAGTTCGTCGGCCTTCCCCAGTTTTTCGGCGGTTTTCCGCACCACCGGCGGCAGCATCGGGTTGGCACCGATCATGCCCGGCGGGATGCCCATGGCGGCCGCGGCGCGGTCCGAAACCGACGGCAGCAGCAGGATCGCCTGGGAGATGTGCCGTACCGAGGACACCGGATCGAAGCCACGCTCGGCGGTGGCCAGCTCGATAAGCAACCTGGCCCGGTCCTCGCCGTCGGCGGAACTGCCGAGCAGGGCTCGGTGCAGGTAGCGGGCGGCGGTTTCGGGCGCACCACGGAGAACCGCGGCGTGTGCGGCGGCACGGAACATCCCGATCGTCCAGCTGTCCTGGGCCGAACCGATCGACAGCAGCTGCGCGGCGACCTGCTCGGCCGGACGGCCCGCGCGGTGCAGCAGTTTGGCCGCGGCGAGATGGAACTGCTCGCGTACCTCGGCCGTCATCGCCTCTTCGACCGCGCGCTCCACCGCGGTGTCGACCAGCTTCGCCGTCGCAACGGTCGAGAGCAGGCCGAGCTTGCCGAGCGTCCGCAGGGCCTCCGAGTGCGCGCCGTCGCCCAGCCCGGCAAGCCCGGCGATCAGCTCCGGCTCGGTGCCGGAGAGGACGGCCATCGCCGCGGCGAGTTCACGGACCGGTCCTGGCTGCGCGTTCAGGCAGAACATGCGCTGGTCCAGCAGCAGCGCCGGGCTCAACGCGTGCACGGTGGCCGCTTGGGACGCCGTCGGCGGTACGTCTTTCGCGATCAGCCCGTCCAGCACGGTCGCCAGCGACAACGGGTTCCCGGCCGAAACCTCTTGGCACGCCTGGATGAACTTCGGATCCCCGCGCCGTCCGAACCGCCGGTTCACGAAGGCCGCCGTGCCGGCGAGGGAAAGGCAGTGCAGTTCCATCCTGGTGCCCGCGAGCACGGCGAGTTCCCGGAGCAGCCACTCGTCCGGATGCGGCCACTCCTCCCAGACGGTCACGACGATGACGATGCGCAGGTCGGCGACGAGCTTCGCCAGATACACCAGCAGGCGTAGCGACGGGGTGTCCGCCCACTGCAGGTCGTCGACCACGATCACCACGGTCTGGTCCCGGCTCAGCCGCGCCAGCAATTCGTGCAGCTTGGCCGGGATCGTCGGCTTCATGCTCGCCCACAGCTCGGAGTCCATCGGGTCGGCGCCTTCCGGGAGCATCTCCCGGACCAGGTGGCCGGCGTCGGCGAGCCATTGCGACTCTTCGTCGCCGGGGACACCGCTCACCACCGGGGCGAAAAGCTGGCAGATGATGCCCAGCTCGAAGTCGCGTTCCATCGGTGCCCCGGCGGCCCGGATGAACCGCACGTCACGCGCCTCGGGAAGCGCGGACAGCTGCCGCAGCAGCGCGGATTTGCCGATGCCCAGCGGCCCGGTGAACATCAGCAGCGAGCCGTCGCCGGCGTTCGCGGCCCGCAGCGCGGTGGCCGACGCCGCGAGTTCGGCCTCCCGGTCCAGCAGGACCCCCCGTTTCGCGGGCATGGCTCAGTCCCTCGCTCGCGACGGTGCTCCTGGAGCACTTAGCCCAAGGCTCGTGATGTCGGTGCTCCCTCCTGATCGTCCGGCTCGGGCCGGTCGGAGCCGAACGCCGGGGCCAGTTCGACCCGGCCGCTGATGGCCAGCTTGCGGTAGACGCTCGTGAGGTGGACCTCGACCGTGCGCAGGGCGAGTGACAGCGTGTCGGCGATCTCGCGGTTGGTGGCCCCGGCCGCCGCCAGTTCGCTGATACGCCGTTCCTGGCAGCTGAGCGCGTCGATCGGGCTGCTCTGGACGGCCTGCATCCGCCCGCCGGCGGCCACCAGCAGCGTGCGGGCCTTCCTGGCGAGCGCCCACGCGCCGCAGCGCACCGCCAGGTCCACGACCTGGCGGAAGTTCTTCCGCGCGCCCTTGACGTCGCCGGCTTGGAAGAGTCCCTGCGCCAGCATCGACTTCGCGATGGCGTGCTGGTACTTGGCCGGTGTGCCCGCGAGTGTCTCCGTCGCGGCGAAGAGCAGATCCAGTCCAGGCTTTCCCGGGGTGATGGCGCCTCTGGCCAGCTGGGCGTACCCGGTGCCGCGGGCGGTTCCCCAGCGCGCGGCCAGCTCTTCGCCGTGCGCCACCACGTCTTCGGCCTCGGCGCCCCGGCCGAGCCGGGCGAGCAGGAAGCTGGCGGGGATCCACCACGGCGCGAAGACCGCGTTCTCGATCTGGGCTTCGGCCAGACTCCGGCCGCAGGCCAGCGCGTCGTCCAACGCGTTTTCGTGGTCCTCCCGGTAGGTGTGCAGCGCGGACCTGGCCAGCAAAAAAAGGGGGGCCCAGAAGCCGAACTCCTCGAGCCATCGTGAACTGATCTCGCCCAGCAGCCGTTCCGCGGTGTCGGCCTGTCCCTGCGCCACGAGCGCGTTGGCCAGCGCCACTTTCGGCAGGGCCATGTCCTCTTCGGACGTCAGCCGGATCGCTTCACCGGCGTCGGCGGCGCATTTGGCGATTTCGCCGATCCGGTTCCACGTCCAGGCCCTGGCCGTCAGCACCGTGGCCGCCGCCCACGGTGGCGAGTCCGCCGTGTCGGCTTCGAGCATCTTGTCCAGCTCGCCGAGCGCCTCGTCGGGCAGGTCGGCCAGGCTCAGGACGTAAGCGACCGTCGTGCGGGTCGTGCAGGACGACGCCTCCTCGTCGGTGGCGTTCACCGCGCGGCGCGCGTAGTCCACGGCCAGGTCGGCCGGGCCGCCCGCGGCCGCCCTGCTGATGGCGTACCCGGCGTAGCCCTGCCACTCGGCCCAGTCCTCGGTGGTCGGCCGCAGCCCGTCCCGGTTCGGTCCCCGGCCCCAGCCCACCAGCTGCATGGCGGACTCGGCGTCGGCGAGCCGGTCGACGAGCTGCGCGCGATGCCCGGCGTCGGTGGTGCGCTCCAGCATGTCCTCCAGCACCACGGCGGCGGCGGGGGGATCGATCTGTGCCAATGCGTTCGCCAGTTCCATCCGCGCGCCGAAGTCGTCCGGTTCATCGGTGACGACCCGGCGCAGGTACCGCGCCGCGGCCTGTGGCCGGGCGTCCCAGCGCGCGGCGGCCGCGGCTTCGCGCAGGACCGTGCCCATCCACGGTTCCTTCAGTTCCGGCAGGTGGAGCAGCTGAGAGGCGACGTCCTCGGCGCGGCGGCCCGTGTCGTTGAGGATCCGGGCGGCCCGGTCACGCCAGTTCAGGAGCAGGTCTTCGGGCAGGTCGCGGAGGATCGCCGTCGCTCCGGCGGGGGAGAGCACACCGAGTTCTTGCAGGACGCCGAGCGCGGTGGCGACCGAGCGTTCGGGCACCCCGGCGAGCATGCCGACCGCTTCGCCCCCGGCGTCGCCGAGCACGGCCACGGCCACCGCGACTTCACGGACGTGCCACGGCTGCCCGTCCAGCCGCGCGGCTGTCGAGTCCGCGGTGCTTCCGGGATGCGGGCGCGCGCAGGATTCCGGTGGTGCGGCCATTTCGACCAGCACGCAGCGGTCGTGGGAGAAGATGTCGCTGAGCGGGAACCGTCGCCGCCCGGTCTCCGTGCGTTCCGACAGCAGGATGAACAGCGGCAGGCTCTGGGTGCGGCGCAGCAGGAAGTCCATCCACCGCAACGATTGTTCATCGCACCATTGGACGTCGTCGACGACGATCGCCTGCGGGCCGTCGGACATCAGGTCGACCATGATCCGGGACAGGCCGTGGAGGAAGGGGAGCGCGGGTTGCCCGGCCGCCGGGGCTTCGCCGGCCGGGGCCAGCAGGCGCCGCACCACTTCGTAGCCTTGGTCGGCGGCCGATTCTTCGCAGCGCACGTAGCGGACCTCGATGTCCATCTCGATCCCGCTCGCCGCGAGGGCGTCCTGTAGCACTGCCCGGCCGCAGCCGACCGGCTCGCGCAGCAGGACGGCCTGGGCCGAGCCGTGAAGCGCTTTCTGTAGCCGTTCCGGCAGCGTGCCCCCCTGGTCTGGCATCGGAACCTCCCGTCATCGACGAGTCAAACGTTTGCGGCCGAGCGGGCCGCCGGCAAGTTGCGGATTCTTCAATCAAGCCGTTGAAGCGAGTCGTCATTTGTCCAGTGGTTGTCTTGTCTCTCCCCGGCCACAGTGTCGGGTGCGGGAGCGGCGCCCGCCAGGGTTCCGGACCGATCGAGCGCGTTCGTACGAAGGTTTTGCCCTATCTTTCTCCCGGCCCGGCCACCGTGATACCCGGGGTGACGAGCTGAATTCCCAGTGTTTTCCCTAGTGCGATTCGTGGTCGTCCGGGGTAAGGAGCGGGATACCCGCGGTCACCGAATGGAACTAGGGGAATCCGCAGTGCTCTCCGGAGTAATGTGAACTTCATCATAGTTCCGGTCCGATAAGTCGCATTCCTCCGTTAATGAGCCCGCGTATCCGGGCGAAGACCAATTCGCGTATCCGGTGTCCCGTAAAACATTGTCGTCGGGAAAGGAAGTCCGTCATGACCAGTTTGAAGATCGTCCTCGCCGGTGGTCCGGAACAGCTGTGCGAAATCGGCCGCGTCCGGGAAGTCGGCGACCTGACCGAAACGGTCAAGGTGTCTTACGCGTCCGGATACGAACATTTCGCACACAACGGGGAAACCGCCGAGATCGACGGTTATCGGTTCCCGGTCTTCCAATGGTGCGGCAAGACCCGGATCGCCGAGTGAGTCCGGTGCGGGTGAGCTGTCACCAGCTCGCCCCGGTCGTCGGCGACCTCGGCGGCAATTGCGAACTGATCGCCGAGACGCTGTCCTCGGCCGCGGCCGGCGGTGCGGACGTCGTCGTCCTGCCGGAACTGGCGACGTCGGGCTACGTCTTCGCGTCCAAAGAGGAGGCTGCCTCGGTGGCGCTCACCGCCGCCGACGTCATCGCCCAGTGCGCCATGGCGCTGTCGGGCTCAACCACGGTCGCCGTGGTGGGTTTCTGCGAGCGGGGCGAAGGCGGCCTGCTCCACAACAGCGCGGCGATCGTCGACGCCGACGGCGGCCTCGCCGTCTACCGCAAGACCCACCTCTGGGACGCCGAGAAGCTGGTCTTCACCCCGGGTTCGGCACCGCCGCCGGTGGTACCCACAGCGGCGGGCAAGGTGGGCGTACTCGTCTGTTACGACCTCGAATTCCCGGAACTGACCCGGCAGCTGGCACTGGCCGGGGCCGAGCTGATCGCGGTGCCGACCAACTGGCCGCTGTTCGACCGCCCCGCCGGCGAGCGGCCCGCGGAGACGATGATCGCGATGGCCGCCGCGCGGACCAATCGCGTGTTCGTCGCCTGCTGCGACCGGACCGGCGTCGAGCGCGGGCAGCACTGGACCGAGGGCACCGCGATCGTCGACCGCGACGGCTGGGTGGTGGCCACCCCCGGCGCGGACGGCACGGCGGTCGCGGAACTGGAACTGGAACTGGCGCGGGACAAAGCCATCTCGCCGCGCAACGACGTGCTGGACGATCGTCGTCCGGAGCTGTACCAGGCCGTGGTCCACGGCGGGGAAGTCTCGCAAATTCCCTAGCATATCGGCGATCTGTTGACACCCCTCGGCTGATCCTGCGACTGTCGTGTCGCGTCGTCCGGATGGGTTCTCGCCTGGATTTCTGGTCGTCGATCTGCGTTCGGTGACTGTGTCGCTTGTGGACAGTCAGGACGATTCATCAGTGGCGGAGTAAAGGAGTTTTGGTATGTCCAGGCGCGCATTGATCACCGGGATCACCGGGCAGGACGGGTCGTACATGGCCGAGCACCTGCTCTCGCAGGGATACCAGGTGTGGGGCCTGATCCGCGGACAGGCCAACCCGCGCAAATCCCGCGTCAGCAAGCTCGCGTCGGAACTCAACTTCGTGAACGGCGACCTGATGGACCAGGCGAGCCTGGTCTCCGCGGTCGACCAGATCCAGCCGGACGAGGTGTACAACCTCGGCGCCATCTCGTTCGTCCCGATGTCGTGGCAGCAGGCCGAACTCGTCACCGAGGTCAACGGCATGGGCGTGCTCCGGGTGCTCGAGGCGATCCGCACGGTGAGCGGGCTTTCGGTCAGCTCCCGCCCGTCCACCAGTGGCCAGATCCGCTTCTATCAGGCGTCTTCCTCGGAGATGTTCGGCAAGGTCTACGAGACTCCGCAGTGCGAGACGACCACCTTCCACCCGCGCAGTCCGTACGGTGTCGCCAAGGCCTACGGGCACTACATCACCCAAAACTACCGCGAGTCCTACGGGGTGTACGGCGTCTCCGGGATGTTGTTCAACCACGAGTCCCCGCGTCGTGGCGCGGAGTTCGTGACCAGGAAGATCTCCCTCGCGGTCGCCCAGATCAAGCTGGGGCTGCAGGAAAAGCTCTACCTCGGCAACCTCGACGCGATCCGCGACTGGGGTTTCGCCGGCGACTACGTCCGCGCGATGCACCTGATGCTGCAGCAGGACGAGCCCGGCGACTACGTGATCGGTACCGGCCAGATGAATTCGGTGCGCGACGCGGTGCGGATCGCGTTCGACTGTGTCGGCCTCAACTGGCAGGACCACGTGGAGATCGATCCCGCGCTGGTCCGGCCGGCCGAAGTCGAGACCCTGTGCGCGGACTTCAGCCTGGCGCGTAAGGAACTGGGCTGGAAGCCCTCGGTCAGCTTCGCCGAACTCATGCAGATGATGGTGGAATCCGATCTCCGCCAGGCTTCGCGCGAACTGGAGTTCGGCGACCTTTCCCCGGCCGGGATCTGGTAGCCACGCACCGCCGGATTGCTGGTCAGAGGTTGTGAGTGGCAACAAGTGTTAGAACACTCTTTGCCACTCGCGACCCCACTGCGGCAGCCGACCGATGATGCGCCGATCGTGACCACTAAGGATTTTCCTGCCGTACAGCGACGAAACTGACGGTATGACGCAGCTCGGGAAGCCACGTATTCGGCGGGTGCAGGTACGCCGCCCACCGGATACGTGGCTTCCTCGTTGTGGTGAGACCAACATGCGATGTGCGACGCGGGCACGAATTCGCCCGCCTGCGGCTGAGATGGGTTGAGCTGGAATGGACAACGAACAGAAGCTCAGGGACTACCTCAAGCGGGCCAGTGCCGATCTCCAACGGTCCCGCCAGCGGGTCAACGAGCTCGAGGAAGCCGCGACCGAGCCGATCGCCATTGTCGGCATGAGCTGCCGCTTCCCCGGCAACATCGCCAGCCCGGAAGACCTTTGGCGCATGGTCACCGCCGGCGCGGACGGAATCTCCGGCTTTCCCGCCGACCGCGGGTGGAACTTCGAGGAGCTCGAAACTTCGGGCGGACCCTTGGCGAACGACGCCGGGGGTTTTCTCCATGGTGCCACCGAATTCGACGCCGACTTCTTCGGGATCTCCCCGCGCGAGGCGCTGGCGATGGACCCGCAGCAGCGCGTGCTGCTCGAAACCGCCTGGGAGGCCTTCGAACGTGCCGGGATCGATCCCGCCGTGGTGCGCGGCACCCGGACCGGCGTGTTCGTCGGCGCGATGGCCCAGGACTACCGGGTCGGCGCCGGTGAAGGCGTCGAAGGGTTCCAGCTGACCGGCAGCACGACCAGTGTCATGTCCGGCCGGTTGTCCTACACCTTCGGCATCGTCGGCCCCGCGGTCACTGTCGACACCGCGTGCTCGTCCTCGCTCGTCGCCATGCACCTCGCCGCCCAGTCACTGCGCGCCGGCGAGTGTTCGCTGGCGCTGGCCGGTGGGGTCACCGTGATGTCCAGCCCGGCGACCTTCATCGAGATGAACCGTCAGGGCGGCCTCGCCGTCGACGGTCACTGCCGGTCCTTTTCGGACGACGCCGACGGCACCGGCTGGTCCGAGGGCGTCGGAGTCCTTGTCCTGGAAAAGCTTTCCGACGCGCGCCGCAACGGCCACGAGGTGCTCGCCGTCGTCCGCGGTTCCGCGGTCAACCAGGACGGCGCGTCGAACGGGCTCACCGCGCCCAACGGCCCGTCCCAGCAGCGGGTCATCCAGCAGGCCCTGATCAACGCCCGGCTCTCGGCCCGAGAGGTCGACGTCGTCGAGGCGCACGGCACCGGCACGACACTGGGCGATCCGGTCGAAGCGCAGGCATTGCTGGCGACCTACGGCCGCGACCGTGAGGCCGACCAGCCGTTGCTCCTGGGCTCGGTCAAGTCGAACCTCAGCCACACCCAGGCCGCCGCCGGGGTCGCGGGCGTCATCAAGATGGTGATGGCCATGCGGCACGGCGTGCTTCCCAGCACCCTCAATGTCGGCACGCCGTCGTCCCATGTGGACTGGACCGCGGGCGCGGTCGAGCTGCTGACCGAGCAGGTCCCGTGGCCCGAGACCGGCCGTCCGCGCCGGGCCGGGATCTCGTCCTTCGGTATCAGCGGGACCAACGCGCACACTCTCATCGAGCAGGCGCCCGCTTTCGAGCCCGAAGAAGACGCTGTGCGTGTCGACCCCGGTGTCGTCCCGCTGCCGGTCTCCGGCAAGACGGCCGAGGCGTTGCGGGCGCAGGCCGCGACCCTGTTGTCCTTTGTGGCCGAAAACCCCGATCTCGGACTCGCCGACCTCGCGTTCTCGCTCGCCACTTCGCGTGCGGGCTTCGAGCACCGCGCTGTCCTGACCGCCGCCGATCGTGACGCCGCCGTCGCCGGGTTGGCTGCGCTCGCCGGGGATGGGTCCGCGCCGGGCCTGGTCCAGGGAACCGTTCGGGGCAAGCCGAAACTCGCGTTTCTCTTCACCGGACAGGGATCGCAGCGCCTCGGCATGGGCCGGGAACTGCACGCCCGGTTCCCCGGGTTCGCCGCCGCGCTGGACGTGGTCGCCGCGGCCGTCGACGTCCACCTCGAACGTCCGCTCAAGGACGTCATGTGGGGCGAGCAGGCCGAAACGCTGGAGCGGACCGAGTACGCCCAGCCCGCGCTGTTCGCGATCGAGGTCGCGCTGTTCCGGCTCATGGAAGCCTGGGGCGTCAAGCCCGACTTCCTCACCGGGCACTCGATCGGCGAGATCGCCGCCGCCCACGTCTCCGGGGTGTTCTCGCTCGAAGACGCCGCCAAGCTGGTCGCCGCCCGTGGCCGGTTGATGCAGGCGCTGCCCGCCACCGGCTCGATGGTGTCGCTGCAGGCGACCGAAGCCGAAGTCCTGCCTTTGGTACAGGGCAAGGAAAACCAGGTCTCGATCGCCGCGGTCAACGGCCCGTCTTCGGTCGTCGTGGCCGGGGACACCGACGTCGTCGACGAGATCGCGGAACACTTCGCCGCGCTGGAGCGCAAGACCAAGAAGCTCCGCGTGTCGCACGCTTTCCACTCGCCGCATATCGAGCCGATGCTCGACGAGTTCCGCGCGGTGGTCGCGGGACTCACCCCGCAGGCTCCGCTGATCCCGATCGTGTCCACCCTGACCGGCGAGCCGATGACCGTCGAGCAAGCGACCTCGCCGGACTACTGGGCCGACCACGTCCGCCACGCCGTCCGGTTCGCCGACGGCGTCGGCTGGCTGCGCGAGCACGGTGCCGGGGTGTTCTTGGAGCTCGGCCCGGACGGCGTGCTGTCCGCCATGGCGCAGACCTCGCTCGAAGACGCCGTCGCGTTCCCGGCGCTGCGGGCGAACCGGCCGGAGGGCGAGGCGATCGCCGCCGCGGCCGGAAGTCTGCACGTCCACGGAATCCGCGTCCGGTGGGACGCCTTCTTCGCCGGAACCGGCGCGCGTCGCGTGGACCTGCCGACCTACACTTTCCAGCGCCGCCGGTACTGGCCGAAGGCGATGTTCACCGAGGCCGCCGACCTGCGTGCGGCGGGCTTGGGCGCGGCGCACCACCCGCTGCTCACCGCGGCCGTCGCGCTGGCCGACTCCGACGGCTTCCTGCTGACCGGACGCCTTTCTCTGCAGTCCCACCCGTGGCTCGCCGACCACGCCGTGCGCGGCACGGTTCTGTTGCCCGGCACGGCTTTCCTCGAGCTGGCGATCCGCGCCGGCGACGAGGTCGGCTGCGACCGTGTCGAAGAGCTCACGCTCGCCTCCCCACTCGCCCTGCCCGCCCAAGGCGGCGTGCAGGTCCAGGTGTGGGTCGGCACGCCCGACGAGCCCGGCCGCCGTTCGCTGACGCTCTACTCGCGGCCCGACGTCGCGGATACCGACGACGAGCAGCCGTGGATCCAGCACGCGGCCGGGGTGCTCTCGATCGGGGACGGTCTGGCGGTGTCCGATGTGGACTTCGCGCAATGGCCGCCTACTGGTGCCGAAGCGCTCGACCTCGACGGTCACTACGACCGGCTCGCCGACGCCGGGTTCGAGTACGGCCCGATGTTCCGCGGTCTCACCGCGGCCTGGCAGCGCGGCGACGACGTTTTCGCCGAGCTGGAACTGCCCGAGGGCGCGGACGCCGACGCGTTCGGCATCCACCCCGCCCTGCTCGATTCCGCTTTGCACGCCTCGGTTTTCGCTGACTTGGGCGAGAGTGGCCTCCCGTTCTCGTGGGAAGGTGTCTCGCTCTACGCCACCGGTGCGCCCGCCGCCCGGATCAAGATCACCAAGATCGCCGACGACGCGATCTCCATCTCGGTCGCCGACGCGGCGGGGGAGCCGGTCGCCTCGATCGACTCGCTCGTGCTGCGCGCGGCCGCCGAAGACGGCGGGTCCACCACGGTCGAGCGGGATTCGCTGTTCACGCTCGACTGGAAGAAGGTCCGCACGACCCGCGTCGCCGTGACGGCGTCGGTCGGCGTGCTCGGTGACGATGTCTTCGGCCTTGCCGACGCAGTTCGCGCGTCCGGTGTCGTGGCCGAGGCGCACCCCGGTTCGGTTTGGCCCGAGGGTACTGTCCCCGAGATCGTGCTGGTTCCGTTCAGCGGCAGCGGAACCGACGTCGCGGCCGAGGCGCACACGCTGGCCGCCGACGCACTGGCGCTGGTTCAATCGTGGCTCGCCGACGAGAGAAGTGCCGAGTCCCGGCTGGTGTTCGTCACCCGCGGCGCCGAAAGCGGCGACCTGGCGGCGGCGACGGTCTGGGGCCTGATCAGAGCGGCTCAGAACGAGCACCCCGACCGGTTCGGCCTGCTCGACCTCGACCCGCGGACGGCGTCCACCGCCGAACTCGTCCCCGCGCTCGCCGTGGCCGAGCCGCAGCTGATCATCCGTGATGGCGCCCTGCTGCAGGCACGCCTTGCCCGCGTCTCCCCAGTCAACGCCGAATCCCCGTGGGACGCCGCCGGGACCGTGCTGATCACCGGTGGTGTCAGCGGGCTGGGCGGCGTCTTCGCCCGGCACCTGGTGACCGAACATGGCGTGCGGCGCCTGCTGGTGCTCAGCCGCCGCGGTGCCACGGCCGAAGGCGCCACCGAGCTCGTCGCCGAGCTAGCCGACCAAGGCGCGGAACTCACGATCGCCGCTTGCGATGTCGCCGACCGTGCTGCGCTCGCCGCGGCGCTGGCGGCCATCCCG
Source organism: Amycolatopsis sp. (assembly GCF_036008905.1). GTDB lineage: Bacteria > Actinomycetota > Actinomycetes > Mycobacteriales > Pseudonocardiaceae > Amycolatopsis. The sequence continues at coordinate 52,262 of NZ_DASYMU010000188.1, forward strand.
GCCGAGCATCCGCTGACCGGAGTCGTCCACACGGCCGGGGTGCTCGATGACGGGGTCATCGATTCCCTTACGCCCGAACGCCTCGATGCCGTCCTGACGCCGAAGGTCGACGCGGTCTGGAACCTGCACGAACTCACCCGCGAACTCCCGCTCTCCGCGTTCGTCGTCTTCTCCTCGGTCGCCGGAACGTTCGGCGCCGCGGGACAGGCGAACTACGCCGCCGCCAACGCATTCCTCGACGCTCTCGCTCGCCAGCGCCGCGTGGAGGGCCTGCCGGGGCTGTCGCTCGCGTGGGGTCCGTGGGCTGGAATAGATGGAGCGTCGCGGAGCGACTCCGTTGAGGGTGGTGGTGGGCGACGGGTGGGCGGGATGACGAGCACGCTCACTGAAGCAGATTTGCAGCGCCTTGCCCGCGCGGGCACTCCGCCGGTCACCATCGAGCAGGGTGTCGCGTTGTTCGACGCCGCGCTGACGCTCCCGGACGCGCTCGTCCTCCCGGTCCGGCTCGATCTGCCCGTGCTACGCGCGCTCGGCGACGTTCCGCACCTGCTGCGCGGACTGATCAAGACCTCCGCCCGCCGCTCGGTGATCGCGGGGACGAGCACGGCTTCCGGCCTGGTGCAGCGACTGCTCCGGCTCGACGAAGCCGACCGCGCGGACACCGTGCTGGACCTGGTGCGCGCCGAGGTCGCCGCGACGCTCGGGCACGCCGGAGCGGAGTCCATCGACCCCGCCCGCGCGTTCACCGACCTCGGGTTCGACTCCCTGACCGCCGTCGAGTTGCGCAACCGCCTCAGCCGCGTCACCGGGCTGCGCACCTCGGCCACGGTCATCTTCGACTACCCCACCTCGACCGCGCTCGCGGCGCACGTGCTCGGCGAGCTGATGGAGTCCGAAGCCGCGCCCAGTACCCCGGCCGGGGGTCTCTCGCGCGCCTCGACCGGTGGCGACCCCATCGTCATCGTCGGCATGAGCTGCCGTTATCCCGGTGGCGTGGGCTCGCCGGAAGACCTGTGGCGGCTCGTCAGCGAAGGCGTCGACGCCGTTTCCGGCTTCCCCGTCAACCGCGGCTGGGACCTCGACGGGCTCTACCACGCCGATCCGGACCACCTGGGCACGACGTACACCCGCTCCGGCGGTTTCCTTCACGACGCCGGCGAGTTCGACCCCGCTTTTTTCGGCATGAGCCCTCGGGAAGCGACGTCCACTGACTCCCAGCAGCGCCTGCTGCTGGAGGCGTCGTGGGAAGCCGTCGAGCGCGCCGGGATCGACCCGGTTTCGTTGCGTGGCAGCCAGACCGGTGTGTTCGCCGGGGTGATGTACAACGACTACGGCGCAGTCCTCGCGGGCGGTGACTTCGAAGGTTTCCAGGGCAGCGGGACGTCTCCGAGCGTTGCTTCGGGCCGCGTTTCGTACACGCTCGGACTCGAAGGCCCCGCGGTCACCATCGACACCGCGTGCTCGTCTTCGCTCGTCGCGATGCACTGGGCGATGCAGGCATTGCGGGCGGGGGAGTGCTCCCTCGCGCTCGCCGGTGGTGTGACGATCATGTCGACACCCGCGTCCCTGATCGAATTCGCCCGCCAGCGGGGACTTTCCCCTGACGGCCGCTGCAAGTCCTTTTCGGACACCGCGGACGGCGTCGGCTGGTCCGAGGGCGTCGGTGTCCTCGTACTGGAACGGCTCTCCGACGCGCGCCGGAATGGCCACGAGGTGCTCGCGGTCGTCCGCGGCTCCGCGGTCAACCAGGACGGTGCTTCCAACGGTCTGACCGCGCCGAATGGCCCGTCGCAGCAACGCGTGATCCGCCAGGCCTTGGCCAGCGCCGGTCTGTCCACTTCGGACATCGATGTGGTCGAGGCGCACGGTACCGGTACCAAGCTCGGTGATCCGATCGAAGCGCAGGCGCTGCTCGCCACCTATGGCCGTGACCGTGATGAAGACCGGCCGCTGCTGCTGGGCTCGGTGAAGTCCAACATCGGCCACACCCAGGCCGCGGCCGGGGTCGCCGGGGTCATCAAGATGGTCATGGCGATGCGCCACGGCGTCCTTCCGAGGACCTTGCACGCTGCCCTGCCTTCGTCCGAAGTGGACTGGACGGCCGGAGCGGTCGAGCTGTTGTCCGAGGAAACCGAGTGGCCGGCCACCGACCGTCCGCGTCGCGCCGGGATCTCGTCGTTCGGTATCAGCGGCACCAACGCCCACACGATCATCGAGCAGGCGCCCGCCCCGGCCCCGATGGTGATCCAGTCCGTGGTAGAAACGCGCGTTGACCGCGTTGACCGCGTGGTGTCGTGGCTGGTGTCTGGTAAGACCCGCGACGCGCTGCGCGCCCAGGCCGCCACCCTCAAGTCCTTTGTGGAATCACGGCCCGAGCTCGACGTCACCGATGTGGCGTTCTCGCTGGCCACCACCCGGTCCGCTTTCGACCGTCGCGCCGCCGTGGTCGCCACGGACCGCGCCGAACTGCTGACCGCGTTGGGCGCGCTCGCCTCCGACACTCCCGCACTCGGCCTGGTCGAAGGCGAGACCGGCGGCGGGATGAAGCCCGCGATGGTCTTCGCCGGACAGGGCAGCCAGCGCCCGGGCATGGGACGCGAGCTCGCCGAGCGGTTCCCGGTGTTCGCCGCCGCGCTCGACGAGGTCACCTCCCTGCTCGACGCCGAGCTCGACCGACCGTTGCGTGAGGTCCTGTTCGCCGAGGAAGGCACGCCCGAGGCTGAGCTGCTGAACGAGACCGGCTGGACCCAGCCCGCGCTGTTCGCCCTCGAAGTCGCGCTCTTCCGGCTCGTGGAATCCTGGGGAGTCAAGCCCGCCGCCGTCGCCGGACACTCGATCGGTGAACTGGCCGCGGCGCATGTCGCCGGAGTCCTGACGCTGGCCGACGCCTGCACGCTGGTCGCCGCCCGCGCGAAGCTCATGCAGGCACTGCCGTCCGACAACTCAGCGATGGTTTCGTTGCAGGCCAACGAAGACGAGGTCGTTCCGCTGCTGACCGACGGCGTATCCGTCGCGGCGGTCAACGGACCGGCGTCGGTGGTGATCGCCGGTGACGAAGACGCGGTGACCGCCATCGCCGCTCACTTCTCCGAGCTGGGCCGCAAGACCAAACGCCTCAAGGTGAGCCACGCGTTCCACTCGCCGCACATGGACGCCATGCTCGGCGAGTTCCGCGCGGTGGCCGAAGGTCTGTCCTATGCGGACCCGGTCATTCCGCTGGTGTCCAACCTGACCGGCGGGTTCGCCACCGCCGAACAGGTCTGCTCGGCGGAGTACTGGGTCGAGCACGTGCGCGGGACAGTGCGGTTCGCCGATGGCGTCAGGACCCTGTGCGACTCGGGCCTGACCACCTTCCTCGAACTCGGCCCCGACGGCGTCCTGTCGGCGATGACCGAAGACATCCTGGCCGAACACGACGTGGAGGCCGTCCCGGTCCTGCGCACCGACCGGCCCGAGGAACTCGCGATCACCAGCGCGCTGGCCCGGCTCCACGTGCGAGGCGTGACCGTCGGCTGGCCCGGGTTCTTCGCGGGCGCCGGTGCGCACCGCGTCGACCTGCCGACCTACGCCTTCCAGCACGAGTTCTACTGGCCCGAGATCGTCCCGCTGCCCACCGCGGCCGACCCGGCCGACGAGCGGTTGTGGGCCGCTGTCGAGCGCGGTGACGCCGACCAGCTCGCCGCGTTGCTCGGCCTTCGCGAGGACCAGTTCTCCTCACTCGGCTCACTGCTTCCCGCGCTGACGTCGTGGCGCCAGGGCCGGCACGAGCGTTCGCTGCTCGACTCGTGGCGTTACCGCGTCGAGTGGAAGCCGCTGCGCATGCCGGTGACGCCGTCGCTGAGCGGCACCTGGCTCCTGGTGACCACCGACGCGATCGACGGCGCCGAAGTCTTCGCCGCCCTTGCGAGTCGTGGCGCGAGCGTGCACCGCGTGACGCTCGACGAGTCCTGCACCGACCGCGCTGTTCTCGCATCACGGCTCACGGAAACCGACGTCACCGGTGTCGTCTCGCTGCTCGCCTCGGACGAGCGGGACAACGCCGCGCTGTCGATCGGCTTGGCGTTGACCATCACGCTGATCCAGGCACTCGGCGACGCCGAGCTTGACGCTCCACTGTGGACACTGACCTCCGGCGCGGTCTCGACCGGCCACTGGGACCCGATCACCAGCCCCGCCCAGGCGGCAGTGTGGGGCCTCGGCCGCGTCGCGGCGCTGGAGTACCCGCAGCGCTGGGGCGGCCTGATCGACCTGCCCGCCACCATCGACGAACCCGCCGCCCGGACCCTGGTCAACGTCCTCGCCGGGCTCGACGGCGAAGACCAGGTCGCGGTCCGGTCCGCCGGAGCGTCCGGCCGCAGGCTCGCCCGCTACTCCGTCGACGACCTGCCCGGCGAGTTCGCCGTCACCGGCAGCGTCCTGGTGACCGGCGGAACCGGCGCGCTCGGCGCCGAAGTCGCCCGCTGGCTCGCCCGCAGCGGCGCGGAAAACCTCATCCTGACCAGCCGCCGCGGCTCCGGCGCGCCGGGCGCGGCCGAACTGCGCACCGAGCTGGAATCCCTCGGCGCCCGCGTCGACATCGTCTCCTGCGACGTCGCCGACCGTGACGCGCTGGCGGCCGTGCTCGACAGCGTCCCGGCGGAGCACCCGCTCACCGGTGTGGTGCACACGGCCGGTGTCGGCCAGGCGTCTTCGCTCGACGAGACCGATGTGGACACGTTCGCCGCGATCATGTCGGCGAAGGTGTCCGGCGCGGTCAACCTCGACGCGCTGCTCGGCGACACCGAACTCGACTTCTTCGTGCTGTTCGCCTCGATTGCCGGGGTCTGGGGCAGTGGCGGCCAAAGTGCTTATGGCGCAGGAAATGCGTACCTCGACGCGCTCGCCGGACAGCGGCGCACGCGGGGCCTCGCCGCGACGTCGATCGCCTGGGGCCCGTGGGCCGAAGCGGGGATGGCCACCGACGACGCCGTCTCCGACGACCTCGTCCGTCGCGGCCTTTCCTTCCTGAACGCCGAACCGGCCATCACCGAACTCCAGCGCGCGGTCGCCCAGCAGGACGTCACCGTGACGGTCGCCGACGTCGACTGGGAGCGGTACTTCCCGATCTTCACCTCGCTGCGGCCCAGCCCGCTGCTCGGTGACCTGCCCGAAGCCCGCGCCACCCTCGACGCGGCGCAGGACGGCACCGACTCCGAGTTCGCCACGCGCCTGCAGGGCATGAGCGAACCCGACCAGCGCCGGCTGCTGCTCGACCTCGTCCGCGCGGAAGCCGCGGTCGTGCTCGGGCACGCGTCGGCCGAGGCCGTCACCGAACGCCAGTCGTTCCGCGACGTCGGGTTCGACTCGATGACCGCGGTGGAACTGCGCAAGCGCCTGGCCAAGGCGACCGGCCTGAACCTGCCGACCACCTTGGCCTTCGACTACCCGAACCCGGCCGCGCTGGCGGGATTCCTGCTCACCGAAGCACTCGGCAGCACGGGCGACCTCGTCCCGTCGAGCACCGGCACGCTCGTCGACGACGACCCGATCGTCATCATCGGCATGAGCTGCCGCTTTCCCGGCGGTGTCCGCTCGCCCGAACAGCTCTGGGACCTCGTGTCCCAGGGCGCCGACGCCGTCACGGACTTCCCGCCCGATCGTGGCTGGGACGGCGAAGGCCTCTATGACCCCGACCCGGACCGGCCCGGCGGCACGTACACCACCAAGGGCGGCTTCCTGCTCGACGCAGCCGAGTTCGACCCCGGCTTCTTCGGTATCTCACCACGTGAAGCGCTGGCGATGGACCCGCAGCAGCGGCTCCTGCTGGAAACCGCGTGGGAGGTGTTCGAGCGCTCCGGCATCGATCCCGAGACCGTCCACGGCAGCCAGACCGGCACGTTCATCGGCGCCAGCTACCAGGATTACGGCGCCGGCGCGGATCTCGGTGGCTCTGAAGGCATGATGGTCACCGGGACCAGCCCCAGCGTGCTGTCCGGTCGTGTGGCCTACCTGTTCGGGCTCAACGGCCCCGCGGTCACCGTCGACACCGCCTGCTCGTCCTCGCTGGTCGCGCTGCACCTGGCGTGCCAGTCGCTGCGCAGCGGGGAGAGCTCGCTCGCCCTCGCCGGTGGCGCGCACATCATGGCCAACCCCGGCCCGTTCGTCGCCTTCAGCCGCCAGCGCGCGCTGGCCGCCGACGGCCGCACCAAGGCCTTCGGCGACGGCGCGGACGGCATGATCCTCGCCGAAGGCGTCGGACTCGTGCTGGTGGAGCGACTTTCCGACGCCCGCCGCAACGGGCACCCGGTGCTCGCGGTGGTGCGGGGATCGGCGATCAACCAGGACGGCGCGTCCAACGGCATGACCGCGCCCAACGGCCCCTCGCAGCAACGGGTCATCCGGCAGGCGCTGGCCAACTCCGGCCTGACGGCGGCCGACATCGACGCCGTCGATGGGCACGGCACCGGCACCGCGCTCGGTGACCCCATTGAGGCACAAGCACTTCAGGCGACCTACGGCCGTGACCGCGACCCGGAGAGTCCGTTGCTGCTGGGCTCGATCAAGACGAACATCGGGCACACGCAGTCGGCCGCGGGGGTCGCGAGTGTCATCAAGATGGTCATGGCGATGCACCACGGCGTGCTGCCGAGCACGCTCAACTCCGAGACGCCGTCACCGCATATCGACTGGTCCTCCGGCACGGTCTCCCTGCTGAACGACGCGATGGCCTGGCCCGAGACCGGCCGTCCGCGCCGCGCGGGGATCTCGTCGTTCGGGATCAGCGGGACCAACGCGCACACGATCCTCGAGTACGTCCCCGAAGTTGCACCCGTTGTCGTGCCTGAGGTCCCGGCCGGGATCGTGCCGCTGGTGCTGTCGGGTAAGTCCCCGGCCGCGCTGCGTGGCCAGGCCACCGCGCTTCTGTCCGTTGTGGACGCTGAACGGCCCGCCGATGTCGGCTACTCGCTCCTCACCACACGGACGCTGTTCGAGCACCGGGCCGTGGTCCTCGGCACCGATCGTATCGACTTGCTGTCCGGGTTGGATTCCTTGGGCCGCAACGGCTCCTCGGCCGGCGTGGTCACCGGGACCGCCGATGTCGACGGCCGCACGGTCTTCGTCTTCCCCGGCCAGGGTTCGCAGTGGGTCGGCATGGGGGCCCGTCTCGTCGACGAGTCGCCCGTCTTCGCGGAGCGGCTCGCCGAGTGCGCGGCCGCGTTGTCGCCGTTCGTCGACTGGTCCCTGTTCGACGTCCTGCGTCAGACCGAGGGCGCGCCTTCGTTGGACCGTGTCGACGTCGTGCAGCCCGCGTCCTGGGCGATGATGGTGTCGCTCGCGGCGCTGTGGCGTTCGCAGGGTGTCCAACCGGATGCCGTGGTCGGTCACTCGCAGGGTGAGATCGCCGCCGCTGTCGTCTCGGGCGCACTGTCCCTTTCCGACGGTGCCCGCGTGGTGGCGTTGCGCAGCCAGGCGATCGGCCGCACGCTGGCCGGTCTCGGCGGCATGATGTCGATCGCGCTGGCGGTCGCCGACGTCGAGGAGCGGTTGTCCGGGCGTGGTGCGGGAATCTCCGTCGCCGCGGTCAACGGCCCGAACTCGGTCGTAGTGTCCGGCGAGCCCGAGTTGCTCGACACGCTGTTCGACGAACTCACGACTGCGGAGATCCGGGTCCGCCGGATCGCGGTGGACTACGCGTCGCACTCGGCGCAGGTCGAGCTGCTCGAAGAAGAGCTGGCGTCGGTGTTGTCCGCGGTTCGTCCTGTTGCGTCCGAGGTTCCGTTCTTCTCGACGGTGACCGGCGATTGGCTTGACACCACCGGGATGGACGCCGGGTACTGGTACCGCAACCTGCGGCAGACCGTCGGGTTCCAGCCCGCGATCGCCGAATTGGTGGCTCAGGGCCACCGTGCGTTCATCGAGGCCAGCCCGCATCCGGTGCTGACCACCGCGGTCCAGGACACCGCGGACGCTGCCGGGGTCAAGGCCGTCGTCGCCGGAACCCTGCGCCGCGACCAGGGCACCGCTGCCCGGTTCATGACCTCGCTCGCCGAGGTCTTCGTACGCGGTGTCCGGGTCGAGTGGCTTGGCCGGTTCGACGGAGCCCGCCGTGTCGCGCTTCCTACTTACGCCTTCCAGTATGAGAGCTTCTATGCCGTGCCCGTCGAGCTGGGCCTCCCGTCCACAGTGGACTCTGCGGACACGGAGTTCTGGAACGCCATCGAGGAACAGGACTTCGAGTCGCTCAGCGCCAGCCTCGATGTCGACGGCGCCTCGCTGGCGACAGTCCTGCCCGCGCTGTCCTCGTGGCGCCGCAAGCGTCAGGACAGGTCCACTGTGGACTCCTGGCGCTACCGGGCCACCTGGAAGCCGGTCAAAAGCGTGGCATCGGCGACGCTGTCCGGCACCTGGCTGGTCGTGTCCGCCGAAGACGACACCGAGATCACCGCGCTTTTGGAAAACCACGGCGCTCAGGTCGAACGTCTTGTGCTGGACGAGTCCGATCTGGACCGCGAAGCCCTTGCCGCTCGCCTGACCGAGTTCGCTGGTGTGTCCGGTGTGGTCTCGCTGCTGGCCTTCGCCGAGCAGCCGAGCGACGCGCATCCCGAACTCACCACCGGTCTCGCGTTGACCGTCGCGCTCATCCAGGCCCTCGGCGACGCGAGCTTCGACGCGCCGATGTGGAGCCTCACCCGCGGCGCCGTCTCGACCGGCCGATCCGACCAGGTCCCGAACCCGGTGCAGGCACAGGTGTTGGGTCTCGGCTGGACGGCCGCACTGGAGCACCCGCAGCGCTGGGGCGGCGTCATCGACCTGCCCGAGACGCTCGACCAGCGCGGAGCCGGACGGCTCGCTAGTTTGCTGGCGGGCACCACCGGCGAGGACCAGCTCGCGATCCGCTCGTCCGGCGTGCTCGCCCGGCGCGTGGTCCCGGCCCCGGCCGGCGACCAGGATCCTGACCGCACCTGGACTCCGCGCGGGACCACGCTGGTCACCGGCGGCACCGGGACACTCGCGAAGCACCTCGCACGCTGGCTCGCCGCCCAGGGCGCGGAGCACATCGTCCTCACCAGCCGACGCGGGATCGACGCTCCCGGCGCACCCGAGCTGCTCGCCGAACTGACCGAACTCGGTGCCGACGCCGAGATGACCGCCTGTGACGTCGCCGATCGCGACTCCGTCGCGGGCTTGCTGACCGACCTGAAGTCCGCGGGCCGGACCGTCCGCACGGTGGTCCACACCGCCGCCATCATCGAACTCAGCTCGCTCGACGCCACCGACCTGGACTCGTTCGCCCGGGTCATCCGGGCCAAGGTCCTTGGCGCACAACATCTTGACGAGCTCGTGGACAACGAAGAGCTCGACGCGTTCGTGCTCTACTCGTCCACCGCCGGCCTGTGGGGGAGTGGCCTGCACGCCGCGTACGTCGCGGGCAACGCCTACCTCGCCGCGCTCGCGGAGAACCGCCGCTCCCGCGGCCTGCCAGGAACCTCGGTCTCCTGGGGCATCTGGGCCGACGACATCGAGCTCGGCCGCGTCGACCCCGAGCAGATCCGCCGCAGTGGTCTCGTCTTCATGGAGCCCGCGCTGGCCCTCGCCGGACTCCGTCGTGCGCTGGACGAAAACGACGCGGCCATCGCGATCGCCGACGTCGACTGGGAGAGGTACCACCCCGTCTACACCTCGGTCCGGCCCACGGACCTGTTCGCCGAAGTCCCCGAGGTGCGCCGGCTCACCGAAGCCGCCGAGGAGACCAAGGGCGTTGTCGGGGAAGGGGAGTTCGCCGCCAGGCTGCGCTCGCTCCCCGCGGCCGAACAGGACCGCCTGCTGCTCGACCTGGTCCGCAGCGAAGCCGCGACCGTACTGGGCCACGACTCCGGCGAAGCCCTGTCGGAGCAACGCGCCTTCCGTGACGTCGGTTTCGACTCGCTCACCGCGGTCGACCTGCGCAACCGGCTCGCCACCGCCACCGGGCTGACGCTGCCGAGCACCATGGTGTTCGACTACCCGAGCCCGATCGTGCTCGCCGCGTTCCTGCGTTCGGAGATCGCGGGGGCCCAGGTCACCACGATCGCCCCGACGGCTTCGGGCGCCGACGTCGACGACCCGATCGCGATCATCGGCATGAGCTGCCGTTACCCGGGCGGCGTGAGCTCCCCGGAAGACCTTTGGGACCTGGTCACCCGCGGCGGCGACGTCATCTCCGGCTTCCCCTCGGACCGCGGCTGGGACGGCGACGACCTCTTCGACGCCGACCCGGACAGCTCCGGCAAGACCTACTCGACCCAGGGCGGGTTCCTGCACGACGTCGCCGAGTTCGACCCGGCCTTCTTCGGGATCTCGCCGCGTGAGGCACTGGCGATGGACCCGCAGCAGCGGCTCCTGCTGGAAACCGCGTGGGAAGCCTTCGAGCGTGCCGGAATCGACCCGGCCGCCATGCGCGGCAGCCAGACCGGCACCTTCATCGGCGCCAGCTACCAGGACTACAGCTCCGCCGGCGCCAGTGCCGCGGAGAGCTCCGAAGGCCACATGATCACCGGCACACTGTCGAGCATCCTGTCCGGCCGGATTTCCTACCTGTTCGGGCTGGAGGGCCCGGCCGTCACCCTCGACACCGCGTGCTCGTCTTCGCTGGTGGCACTGCATCTCGCGTGCCAGTCGGTGCGCAACGGCGAAAGCTCGTTCGCGCTGGCCGGCGGTGTCAGCGTGATGTCGACGCCCAACGCGTTCGTCGGCTTCAGCCGCCAGCGCGCGATGGCCGCCGACGGCCGCTGCAAGGCCTACGCCGAAGCGGCCGACGGCATGAGCCTCGCCGAAGGTGTCGGTCTCGTGCTCGTCGAGCGCCTGTCCGACGCGATCCGCAATGGACACCAGGTTTTGGCCGTGGTGCGGGGTTCGGCGATCAACCAGGACGGCGCGTCCAACGGCCTCACCGCCCCGAACGGCCCGTCGCAGCAGCGGGTCATCCGCCAGGCGCTGGCCAACTCGGGACTGGTGCCTTCGGACATCGACGTCCTCGAAGGACACGGCACCGGCACCGCGCTCGGTGATCCCATTGAGGCGCAAGCGATCCTCGCGACCTACGGCCAGGACCGCGAGCGTCCGCTGCTGCTGGGTTCGGTGAAGACCAACATCGGGCACACGCAGATGGCTTCGGGGGTCGCGAGCGTCATCAAGGCCGTCATGGCGATGCGCCACGGCGTGGTCCCGAAGACGCTGCACATCGACGAACCCTCGTCGCATGTGGACTGGTCGTCCGGCGCCATCCAGCTGCTCACCGAGCAGGTCGAGTGGCCCGAGTCCGGCCGTCCGCGCCGCGCGGGTGTTTCGTCGTTCGGCCTGAGCGGCACCAACGTCCACACGCTGCTCGAACAAGCCCCCGCGATCGACGTCCCGGTCACCGCGCCGGCCGGCGGTGTCGTGCCGGTGCTGTTGTCCGGGCGCACTGACCAGGCGTTGCGCGACCAGGCGACTCGTGTGCTGTCACTGCTGGAGACCCAGCCCGACACACACCCGGCCGACCTCGCGTTCTCCTTGGCCACTGGACGGTCCAGCTTCGAACGTCGTGCCACCATGGTCGCCCTCGACCGCGACGACCTCGTCCGCGGCCTGACGGCGTTGCGCGACCAGGTCCCGGCCAGTGGCCTGGTCCAGGGCACCCCGAACCGCGGCCGGATCGCGTTCCTGTTCACCGGCCAGGGCAGCCAGCGGCCGGGCATGGGACGTGAGTTGTACGAGCGTTTCGGTGTCTTCGCCGAGTCTCTTGACACCGCGCTTGCCTGCTTCGACGTCGAGCTGGAGCGGCCACTGCGCGAGATCATCTTCGCCGAGGAAGGCACGCCCGAAGCCGAACTGCTCAACACCACCGGCTACACCCAGGCCGCGCTGTTCGCGCTGGAAGTCGCGCTGTTCCGGCTCGCCGAGTCCTGGGGCATCCGGCCGGACTACCTCACCGGGCACTCGATCGGTGAGCTGGCCGCCGCCCACGCGGCCGGGGTCTTCTCGCTGGAAGACGCCTGCGCCCTGGTCGCCGCTCGTGGACGCCTCATGCAGGCGCTCCCTGAGGGTGGCGCGATGGTTTCCTTGCAGGCCGGCGAAGACGAGGTCACGCCATATCTGATCGGCAGTGTGTCGATCGCCGCGATCAACGGACCCGCGTCGCTGGTCATCTCGGGCGATGAGGAAGGCGTCCTGAGCATCGCCGCACGGTTCGAGGCGGACGGTCGCAAGACCAAGCGGCTCGTCGTCAGCCACGCGTTCCACTCGCACCGCATGGACGCGATGCTGGAGGAGTTCACCCGCGTCGCCGCCGGTGTCACCTACAACGCGCCGACGATTCCGCTGGTGTCCAACGTGACCGGCACCCTCGCGACCGCCGAGCAGGTCTGCTCGGCTGACTACTGGGCCGCGCATGTCCGCGGCACGGTTCGGTTCGCCGACGGGGTGGCCGCGCTGGCCGCCGAGGGCGTCACCGCCTTCATCGAACTCGGCCCCGACGGCGTCCTTTCCGGGATGGCACAGCAGGTTCTCGGCGAAGATTCCGATGCCGTGCTCGTCCCGGCATTGCGCCGCGACCGTCCCGAGGTCTCCGCGCTCACCACGACCCTGGCCCGGCTGCACGTCCACGGCGTCACGGTCGACTGGACCGCGTTCTTCGCCGGGTCGAACGCCCGCCGGGTCGAACTGCCGACCTATCCCTTCCAGCACCAGCGTTTCTGGCCCGAGCCCGGCGAGGCCGAGGTCGCCGAAAGCACCGACCCGGTCGACGCCGAGTTCTGGGCCGCCGTCGAGCGTGAGGACCTCGCGTCGCTGGCGTCCACGCTCGACCTCGACGACGACACGATCACCGCGATGGTGCCCGCGCTGTCCTCCTGGCGACGTCGTCGCCGTGACCAGTCCACAGTGGACGACTGGCGTTACCGGGTCATCTGGAAGCCGTTGTCCGCCAACGCCGAGCGCCCGGTGCTCAAGGGTACCTGGCTGGTCGTCACCACTCCCGGTGCCGACACCGAGTGGATCGACGTCGCAGTTAGCGGGCTAAACGTCGAGACCGTCCGGTTCGAAGCGACCGGTGACCGGAATTCCCTGGCCGAACAGCTGCGAGCGCTCGGCACCTTCGCCGGGGTACTTTCCCTTGCCGCGCTGGACAACGACGTGACGTCGATCGCGACTTTGGTGCAGGCCCTCGGCGACGCCGGGATCACCGCGCCGCTGTGGTGCGTCACCCGTGGCGCCATCTCGATCGGCCGTTCCGAGCAGGTCACCAACCCGGTGCAGGCCGGGGTGTGGGGGCTCGGCCGGGTGGTCGCGCTCGAACATCCCGACCGCTGGGGTGGTCTCGTCGACCTGCCCGAGGAGCTTGACCAGCCCACCGCGCACCGCCTCGCCGCCGTGCTCGCGGGCAGCGAAGACCAGGTGGCCGTCCGGGCTTCCGGCGCCTTCGCGCGTCGCTTGGCCCACCGGCCCACTGGGGGAGACGAAGCCGGGACGTACACGCCCTCGGGCACCGCGCTCGTCACCGGCGGTACTGGCGGGCTGGGCGCGCATGTCGCCCGCTGGCTCGCCGGAGGCGGCGCCGAACACGTCGTGCTGCTCAGCCGTCGCGGCCCGGATGCCCCTGGGGCCAACGAATTGCAGGCGGAACTCACTGAGCTGGGTGCCGAGGTCACGATCGTGGCTTGCGACGCGGCAGATCGCGACGCCCTCGCCGGGGTCTTCGAGCGGTTCCCGATCACGGCCGTGTTCCACACCGCCGGTGTCGTCGAGGACAGCGTCGTCGACGCGCTCACGCGTGAGAAGTTCACCGCGGTCTGGCGTTCGAAGGTCACTTCGGCCCAGGCCCTGGACGACCTGACCCGCGACGCGGATCTCTCGGCGTTCGTCCTCTTCTCCTCCGCCGCCGGCATGCTCGGCTCGGCCGGGCAGGGCAACTACGCGGCGGCCAACGCCACGCTGGACGCACTGGCCGAACGCCGTCGCTCGGTCGGACTCGCGGCGACGTCGATCGCCTGGGGCCCGTGGGCCGACGGCGGCATGGTCACCGACGGACCTTCGCTCGAAAGCCGCATGCAGCGCGGTGGCTTCGGCCTGCTGGCACCGGAACTCGCGATCTCGTCGATGCGGCGGGCGATCGAACTCGGTGACCCGACCGTCGCCGTGGTCGACATCGAGTGGCCCCGGTTCGTGGAGGCTTTCGCCACGCTGCGGCCGAACCCGTTCGTCTCGGATCTTCCCGAGGTCAAGCGGCTCGTAGTGCCCGATGCGTTGGCGTCGCACGAATCGGAGCTGCGTCAGCGTCTCAGTGCATTGCCCGCCGCCGAGCGCGGCGCGGTGGTGCTCGAACTTCTGCGGGCCCAGATCGCCGTGGTACTCGGCCATGCCGATGCCTCCACCATCGAGGCCGACCGGGCGTTCAAGGACCTCGGCTTCGACTCGCTGACCACCATCGAGCTGCGCAACGCCGTCTCCGGCGCCACCGGTCTCAGCCTTCCGGCGTCGATGATCTACGACTACCCGACCGCCGTCGAACTCGCCGAGTTCCTGCTGTCCGAGCTGCTCGGCTCGATCGTCGAACCGGTCGTCCCCGTCGCCGCGACCCGTGCGGTGGCCGACGACCCGATCGTCATCGTCGGCATCAGCTGCCGGTTCCCCGGAGGCGTCTCGTCGCCGGAAGACCTGTGGCTCATGCTCGCCGAAGGCCGCGACGGCAGCACGTCGTTCCCCGTCGACCGTGGCTGGGACCTCGAAGCGCTCGCAGCCGGGGCGTCCGACACCCGCGAGGGCGGTTTCCTCACCGGGGTGGCCGACTTCGACGCCGGGTTCTTCGGCATCTCGCCGCGTGAAGCGCTGGCGATGGACCCGCAGCAGCGGCTCCTGCTCGAAACCAGCTGGGAAGCGTTGGAGCGCGCCGGGATCGACCCGGCCGCCCTGCGCGGCAGCGACACCGGCGTCTTCATCGGCACCAACGGCCAGGACTACACGAGCATGCTGCGCGAAGCGGCCGCCGACGTCCAAGGCCATGTCGCCACCGGCAACACCGCGAGCGTGATGTCCGGCCGGCTTTCCTACACGCTTGGACTCGAAGGCCCGGCGGTCACCGTCGACACCGCGTGCTCGTCCGCGCTGGTCGCCCTGCACTGGGCCACCCGCGCGCTGCGGGACGGCGACGCGTCGCTGGCACTGGCCGGTGGTGTGTCGGTCATGTCCAGCCCGGACTCGTTCGTCGAGTTCAGCGCCCAGAGCGGCCTCGCACCCGACGGCCGCTGCAAGCCCTTCGCCGACGCCGCCGACGGCACGTCGTGGTCCGAAGGGGTCGGAATCCTGGTCCTGGAAAGGCTTTCCGACGCCGTCGCGAACGGCCACGAGGTCTGGGGGGTCGTCCGCGGCACCGCGATCAACCAGGACGGGGCGTCCAACGGCCTCACCGCGCCCAACGGCCCGGCCCAGCAGCGCGTCATCCGCGGTGCGCTCGCCGACGCCGGACTGACCACGCTCGACGTCGACGCCGTGGAAGCGCACGGCACCGGCACGACACTGGGTGACCCGATCGAGGCCCAGGCGTTGCTGTCCACCTACGGCCG
The DNA here is from genome assembly GCF_036008905.1 of Amycolatopsis sp. Lineage (GTDB taxonomy): Bacteria > Actinomycetota > Actinomycetes > Mycobacteriales > Pseudonocardiaceae > Amycolatopsis. The sequence continues at coordinate 67,819 of NZ_DASYMU010000188.1, forward strand.
GGACCGTGAAGAGCCGCTGCGGCTCGGCGCGGTGAAGTCCAACATCGGCCACACCCAGGCCGCCGCCGGTGTCGCCGGGATCGTCAAGATGGTCATGGCGATGCGCCACGGCGTGCTGCCGAAGACACTGCACATCGACGCGCCGACCTCGCACGTGGACTGGGAAGCCGGTGCGGTTTCCCTGGTGCGCGAGCACGAGGAGTGGCCGGAGACCGGGCACGCCCGCCGCGCCGGGATCTCGGCGTTCGGCGTCAGCGGGACCAACGCCCACGTCATCATCGAGCAGGCGCCCGCTGTGGAGCCGGTCGTCGTGGAGGCCACTCCCGCGATCGTGCCTTGGGTCGTGTCCGGCAAGAGCCGTGACGCGTTGCAGGCGCAGATCGACACGCTCACCGCGTTCACGGCGGATGGGTCCACTGTGGACGTCGCCTACACGCTGGCCACCGGCCGGGCCGCGTTCCAGCACCGCGCGGTGCTGCTCTCGGGTCCGGATGGACTGGCCGAATCCGCGCGGGGCACGGCTTCCGCGGGCAAGACGGCGTTCCTGTTCTCCGGTCAGGGTTCGCAGCGGATCGGGATGGGCCGTGATCTCTACAGCCGTTTCCCGGTGTTCGCCGCGTCGCTTGACGAGGTCTTCGCGCATATCGACGTCGAGCTAGATCGTCCGCTGCGGGAGGTCATCTGGGGTTCGGACGCCGAACTCCTCAACGAGACCGGCTACACCCAGCCCGCGTTGTTCGCGATCGAGGTCGCGCTGTTCCGGTTGCTGGAGTCGTGGGGCGTCAAGCCCGATCACCTCGCCGGACATTCGATCGGTGAGATCACCGCGGCTCATGTCGCCGGTGTGCTTTCGCTGGCCGATGCCGTGAAGCTCGTCGTCGCCCGTGGCCGTCTCATGCAGGCGCTGCCCGCCGGGGGCGCGATGGTGTCGATCCAGGCCACCGAAGCCGAAGTCACCGCGTATCTGACCGAGCGGATCTCGATCGCCGCGGTCAACGGACCGGACGCCGTGGTCGTCGCCGGGGCCGAGGACGAGGTGACCGCGATCGCCGAGCTCTTCGCCGCCGACGGCCGTAAGACCAAGCGCCTGCGGGTGAGCCACGCGTTCCACTCGCCGCTGATGGCCCCGATGCTCGACGGTTTCCGCCGTGTGGTCGAAGGACTTGCCTTCGAGGCGCCGAAGATCCCGCTGGTGTCCACTGTGACCGGTGCCCTCGCCACGGCCGAGCAGGTCTGCTCGCCGGAATACTGGGTGCGCCACGTCCGGGAGACCGTCCGGTTCGCCGACGGTGTCCTGGCGCTGCGTGGCGCCGGCGTGTCCACCATGGTCGAGGTCGGTCCGGACGGCGTGCTGTCCGCGATGGCCGGGCAGGTCCTCAACGACGGTGGCGCCGTCGTGCCGTTGCTGCGCGCCAACCGGGACGAGGAGACGACGATCTCCGCCGCGCTCGGCACGCTCCACGTGCACGGCGTCCCGGTGACCTGGGAAGCGTTCTTCGCCGGGACCGGCGCCCGCCGGATCACCCTGCCGACCTACGCCTTCCAGCACGAGCGGTACTGGCCGGAGTTCTCGGTTTCGGCCACCGCCAAGGCTTCCGCGGATCCGGTCGACGCCGAGTTCTGGGCCGCTGTCGAGAGTGAGGACCTGTCGTCGCTGTCCACGATCCTCGACCTCGACGACGATTCGCTGTCCGCGATGGTGCCCGCGTTGTCGACCTGGCGACGCAAGCGGCAGGACCAGTCCGTTGTGGACGGTTGGCGCTACCGCGTCACCTGGAAGCCGCTCACCGGTTCGCCCAAGGCTGTTCAGGGAAGCTGGCTGGTCGTCGTTCCGGAGACCACCGATTCGTGGCTGGACACGGCTGTCGAGGCGCTGGGCGAGGTCGTCCGCGTCGAACTCGGTGAGAACCTCACCGCACGGTTGATCGAGGCGCACGAAGGTTCCGGTGGTTTCGCCGGAGTCGTCGCACTGACCCAGAGCTCCCCAACCGAGCTTCTGCGAGCACTGTCCGACGCGGGCATCGAAGCTCCGCTGTGGGTCACCACGCGTGGCGCTGTCGCGGTCGGCCGTTCGGAACACCTCGCCAACGCCGATCAGGCCGCGGTGTGGGGACTCGGCCGCGTGCTGGCGCTGGAAAACCCGCGCCGGTGGGGCGGTCTGGTCGACCTGCCCGACACCCTCGACGCCCGCTCGGCCGAGTGGTTCGCCGCCGGACTGGGCGGCACCGAGGACCAGATCGCGGTCCGCGCTTCCGGTGTCTTCGCGCGGCGCTTGATCCGCGCCGCCGAGTCGACCGGCTCGTGGACCCCGGACGGCACCGTGCTCGTCATCGGCGGCACCGGCGTCGTCGGCGCTCAAGTCGCCCGCTGGCTGGCCACGGAAGGCGCCGACCACCTCGTGCTCACCTCCAAGCACGAGAGTCCCGCGCCCGAACTCGGTATTCCGGTCACCGTCGTCCAGTGCGACGCGGCCGATCGGGACGCGCTCGCCGTGGTACTGGACTCGATCGACGGCCTGACCTCGGTCATTCTCGCCGACGACGAGCCCGACGAGACCACCGACGTCGGCTCGGCTGTCGCGGGGGCGGAAAACCTGGACGCCCTGCTCGGCGACCGGCCGCTCGACGCGTTCGTCCTGTTCAGCACGCTCGCCGGGGTCTGGGGCTCCGCCGGACGCGGCACCGAAGCCGCTATCGGCGCCCGCCTGGACGCCCTCGCCCGTCAGCGTCGTGACCGCGGGTCCTCGGCACTCGCGATCGCTTGGGGCGCCTGGGCCGACGGTGTCTCCGAGAGCCTCACCGGGCACCTGCGCCTCAACGGCGTCCCGGCCCTCGACTCCGGCCGAGCGCTGTCCGCCCTCGGCCGCGCGGTCGCCGATGCCGCCGACTCCTCAGCGTCGTCGGTAACCATCGCTGACGTCGTCTGGGACAAGTTCGCCCCGGCCTTCACCGCGACCCGGCCGAGCGTCCTGTTCGGCGAGCTGCCCGAAGCACGGGCTGCGATCGAGCCAAAGAAGGACGTCGAGTCCGAAACCCTGCTCCGCCAGAAGCTGCGCGGCCTGTCCGAAGCCGGACGCGTCGCCGAGGTGCTCGGCCTGGTCCGCGAGAAGGTCACGGCCGTGCTGGGACACGCCAGTGTGGACGCGGTCGAGGTTGACGTGGCGTTCAAGGATCTCGGGTTCGACTCGCTGACCGCGGTCGACCTGCGAGACCAGCTCACCACCGCGACCGGCCTCGAACTGCCCGCGACACTGGCCTACGACTACCCGACGCCCACCGCGCTCGCCGACCACCTGCGGTCCGAGCTGCTCGACGAGCAGGCCGACACCGACCTGCCGGTGGCGAACGTCCGTGCCACCGACGACGACCCGATCGTCATCGTCGGCATGAGCTGCCGGTACCCCGGCGGCATCCGCTCGCCGGAAGACCTGTGGCGCGCGATGTCCGGCGAGGTCGACGCCGTCGGCGTGCTGCCGACCGACCGGAACTGGGCGCTCGACACCCTCACCGGCGACGGCGAGGGAAGCACCATCGCCCGCGGCGGCGGTTTCCTTTACGACGCCGGCGACTTCGACCCGGGCTTCTTCGGCATCTCGCCACGTGAAGCCATGGTGATGGACCCGCAGCAGCGGCTCGTGCTCGAAGCGGCGTGGGAAGCCTTGGAGCGCACCGGAATCGACCCGGTCGCGCTGCGCGGCACCGACGCCGGGGTGTTCATCGGTGGCGGCAGTGGCGACTACCGCCCCAACGCCGACGAGGACGGCCAGTGGCAAACAGCGCAGTCCGCGAGCCTCCTTTCGGGTCGCTTGGCCTACACCTTCGGTCTGGAAGGGCCGACGGTCTCGGTCGATACCGCGTGCTCGTCTTCCTTGGTGGCGCTGCACTTGGCGTCCCAGGCTTTGCGGACGGGCGAGTGCTCGATCGCGATCGCCGGTGGCGTCACGGTGATGTCCACGCCGACGAACTTCATCGAATTCGGTGACCTGGGCGCGCTTTCCGCCGACGGCCGCTGCAAGGCGTTCTCCGAAAGCGCGGACGGCACGGGCTGGTCGGAAGGCGTCGGCATGCTCGTCGTCGAACGGCTTTCCGACGCCCAGCGCAACGGACACCAGATCCTGGCCGTGGTCCGCGGCTCGGCGATCAACTCCGACGGCGCGTCGAACGGCCTCACCGCCCCGAGTGGACCCTCGCAGCAGCGGGTGATCCGCAAGGCGCTGGCGAACGCCGGGGTCGGCACCACCGACATCGACGCCGTCGAGGCGCACGGCACCGGCACCGCGCTGGGCGACCCGATCGAGGCCCAGGCGCTGCTTGCGACCTACGGGCAGAACCGGGAACGGCCGCTGCTGCTCGGCTCGGTCAAGTCCAACATCGGCCACACGCAAGCAGCTTCGGGTGTCGCAGGAGTGATCAAGATGGTCCTCGCGATGCGCCACGGCGTGCTGCCGAAGACACTCCACGTCGACGCGCCATCGTCGCATGTGGACTGGACCGCCGGTGCGGTCGAACTGCTCACCGAAGCCACGCCGTGGCCGGACTCCGGCCGTGCGCGCCGCTCCGCGGTGTCGTCGTTCGGGGCCAGCGGGACCAACTCCCACATCATCTTGGAGCAGGCACCCGTTGTGAAGGACACCGAGCCGGTGCGCGAGACCGGGGTCGTCCCGGTGACGCTGTCCGGCAAGACGTCGGCGGCGCTGCGGGCCCAGGCGAGCGGACTGCTCGCCCGGCTGCGGACCAGCCCGGATGTCTCGCTCACCGAGCTGGCGTTCTCACTGGCCACCACCCGCTCCGCGTTCGAACACCGCGCCGCCGTCGTCGCGAACGACCTCGACGAGCTGCTCAGCGGGCTCGCGACCATCGCGGACGGCGACACGTCGTCGATCGCGCTGCGGGGGGCCGCCGGGCGCAGCGGGAAGCTCGCCTTTCTGTTCTCCGGCCAGGGTTCCCAGCTGCCCGGGATGGGAGCGGCGCTGTACCGCCGGTTCCCGGTGTTCGCCGAGGCCTTCGACGCGGTGCTGGCGCACCTGGAGGCCGACCTGGACCGGTCGCTGCGTGATCTCGTGTTCGCCGAACCGGCGACCGAGGAAGCCGAGTTGCTCGACCAGACCGGTTACACCCAGCCCGCGCTGTTCGCCGTCGAAGTCGCTTTGTTCCGCTTGGTCCAGTCGTGGGGCCTCGAACCGGACTTCGTCGCCGGGCATTCGGTGGGTGAGCTCGCGGCGGCGCATGTCGCCGGGGTGCTGTCGCTGGCTGACGCATCGAAGCTGGTCGCGGCACGGGGCCGTCTGATGCAGGCGCTCCCGACCGGAGGGGCGATGGTGTCGCTCCAGGCCACGGAAGACGAGGTCACGCCGCTGCTCACCGAGGGGGTTTCGATCGCCGCGGTCAACGGCCCGAAGGCGGTGGTGATCGCCGGTGACGACGACGCGGTGACCGCGATCGCGGCCCGATTCAAGGCCGACGGGCGAAAGACTAAGCGTTTACGAGTGAGCCATGCGTTTCACTCACCTCATATGGACGCCATGCTGCAGGACTTCGACCGGGTCGCCCGGAGTGTCTCGTACGCCGCGCCCGTGGTGCCGCTCATCGCCAACCTCACCGGGGAAGTGGCCACCGCGGAGCGGGTCTGCGACCCGGGCTACTGGGTCGAGCACGTTCGCCAAGCGGTCCGGTTCGCCGACGGTGTCGGTACGCTCGCCGCGAACGGTGTCACCCGCTACCTCGAGATCGGCCCGGACGGGGTGCTGTCCGCGATGACCCGGGACAGCCTCGGCGAAACCGACGCGCTGGTCATCCCGTTGCTGCGCAAGGACCGCGACGAAGAGGCGACAGCCGTCGCCGCACTGGCCAGGTTGCAGGTCAACGGCGTCAGCCCGTGGTGGCCCGGTTTCTTCACCGGGACCGGCGCCCGCCGGGTGGACCTGCCGACCTACGCCTTCCAGCACGAGCGGTTCTGGCCCGAGGCCTCGACCAAGGCGGCCACCGGCTCCGACGACGTCGACCGCGACTTCTGGGCCGCGGTGGCGAGCGAGGACTTCTCCTCGCTCGAAACGGCGTTGAACGTCGAGGGCGACGCGCTCTCGAAGGTGCTTCCCGCGCTGATGGACTGGCGACGGCAACGCGCCGACAAGTCCCTTGTGGACGGTTGGCGTCACCGCATCGGCTGGAAGCCGCTCACCGCGGTTCCCAGTGGTCTGACCGGCACTTGGCTGGCGCTCGTTCCAGCCGGTAGCGACGACGAGTGGATCCCGGCGGCGACCGAGGCACTGGGCGAGAACGTGGTCCGCGTCGACGTCCCGGCGGATCAGGATCGGGCAGCACTGGCCGAATCGCTGCCCACTGGGGCCTTCGCCGGTGTCGTCTCGCTGCTTGCTTTGCAGGACGCCGAAGCGGGCGTGCTTTCCGGGGTGACGCTGACCGCGACGGCGCTGCAGGCACTGGGCGACGCGGGCATCACCGCTCCACTGTGGTGTGCCACCCGTGGCGCGATCTCCGTGGGCGGCAACGAATCGCCGGTCCGCCCCGATCAAGCGGGTGTCTGGGGTCTCGGCCACGTGGCCGCACTGGAGTACCCCGAGCGCTGGGCCGGTCTCATCGACCTTCCCGAGACCGTGGATTCCCTTGCGGCGGACCGGTTCGCCGGAGTGCTCGCGGGGCTCGACGGCGAGGACGAGGTCACCATTCGCTCTTCGGGCATGTTCGGCCGACGCCTGACCCAGGTCCCCGCGCACGGCTCCGCCCCGATCTGGGAGCCCGGCGGCACGGTCCTGGTCACCGGGGGCACCGGCGCGCTGGGCGGGCACCTCGCCCGCAAGCTGGCCCGCGACGGTGCCGAGCACCTGCTGCTCGCCAGCCGCAGCGGCCTCGAAGCCCATGGTGCCAAGGAACTTCGCGACGAACTCGCCGCGACCGGCGTGTGCGTCACGATCGCCACCTGTGACGTCGCGGACCGGACCGATCTCGCAGCCCTGATCGCGGCCATCCCAGCGGACTACCCGCTGACCGGGGTAGTCCACGCGGCCGGTGTCCTCGACGACGGTGTGCTCGACGGCCTCACCCCGGACCGGTTCGAAGCGGTGTTCCGCTCCAAGGTCACCTCGGCCCACTTGCTCGACGAGCTGACCCGGGAACTCGGCCTGAAGGTGTTCGCGCTGTTCTCCTCCGCGTCGGCCGCGGTCGGCAACCCCGGCCAGGCCAACTACGCGGCGGCGAACGCCGTGCTCGACGCGATCGCCGAACGACGCCGTTCGCTAGGCCTCGCCGGGACCTCGATCGCTTGGGGTGCCTGGGGTGGCGGCGGCATGGCCGTCGGTGGCAAGGCCGAGGACATGGCCCGCCGCACCGGAATCGGCGCGATGGACCCGGAACTCGCCTTCGCCGCGCTTCGGCAGGTCGTCACCGAAGACGAGCCGACGGTCCTGATCGCCGACGTCGACGCGGGACGGTTCACCGCCACCGCCCGGCCGAGTGCGTTGCTGCGGGAGATGCCGGGCTACGACGAGCTCGTCGCTTCGGCGGCGGCCGCTCCCGACGCCGGGATCGCGTTGCGCGCCAAGCTGGCCGACCTCACCGCCGGCCAGCGGTTCGAGACCGTGCTCGACCTGGTCCGGTCCCGCGCGGCGGAGGTACTGGGCTACACCGATGTCGAGCTGGTCGGCGCGGAGAAGGCGTTCCGGGACCTCGGTTTCGATTCGCTGGGCGCGGTCGAGCTGCGCAACCAGCTCAACGCCGCGACCGGGCTGAGCCTCGGCTCGACGCTGGTGTTCGACCACCCGACCCCGGTCGCGCTCGCCGAACACATCCTGGCGGGCCTGTTCCCGGACGGGGCGGTCGAAGAGCACGACGGAGAAGACGGGGACGAGATCGACGTCCGGGCCCTGCTGGGCTCGGTGTCCCTCGAACAGATGCGTGAGATCGGCGTCTTGGAACCGTTGCTGCGGCTGGCAGGACGCACCGCGGCGGCACAGATGTCCGAGCAGGAAGCCGGGGACTCCATCGACGCGATGGAGATCGACGACCTGGTGCAGGCCGCACTGAATACCCAGTCCGACCGGTCGTACGACTGACGGAGTTGATGATGACATCGCCCAGCGAGAAGGTAGTCGCAGCGCTCAGAGCTTCCCTCAAGGAGGCGGATCGGCTGCGGCGGCAGAACCAGCAGCTCGTCGCGAGCGCGGCCGATCCGATCGCGATCGTCGCGATGAGCTGCCGGTTCCCCGGTGAGGTGAACTCACCGGAGGACCTGTGGGAGCTCGTGGCGTCGGGGTCCGACGCCATCTCCGGCTTCCCGGCCGATCGTGGCTGGGAGCTGGACGCGCTCGATGGCGCCGAGGTCGACGCGCGGGGTCACGGAGTCAGCCAGCAGGGCGGTTTCCTCAACGGTGTCGCGGAATTCGATCCCGGGTTCTTCGGGATCTCCCCGCGTGAGGCGCTTTCCATGGACCCTCAGCAGCGGTTGCTGCTGGAGACGTCGTGGGAGGCGATCGAGCGTGCCGGGATCGACGCGACGCGGTTGCGTGGCACCAGGACCGGGGTGTTCGTCGGGACGAACGGGCAGGACTACGCGTATCTGATGGTCCGGGCGCCCGCCGAGTCCACTGGGGACGTCGGGACGGGGATCGCAGCGAGCGCCACTTCCGGCCGGTTGTCTTACACGCTGGGGCTCGAAGGGCCCGCGGTTACTGTCGACACGGCGTGTTCGTCGTCGCTGGTCGCGCTGCACCTGGCCGCGCAGTCGTTGCGCACGGGGGAGTGCTCGCTGGCGCTGGCCGGCGGGGTCAACGTGATGTCGACGCCCGGCTCGCTCGTCGAGTTCAGCCGTCAGGGCGGACTCGCGCAAGACGGGCGTTGCAAGGCGTTTTCCGACGACGCCGACGGTACCGGTTGGGCCGAAGGGGTCGGAGTCCTTGTCCTGGAACGGCTTTCCGACGCCCGGCGCAACGGGCACGAAGTCCTCGCGGTGGTCCGCGGCTCGGCGGTCAATTCCGATGGCGCGTCCAACGGTTTCACCGCACCGAGCGGCCGCGCCCAGCGCCGAGTCATCCGGCAGGCCCTGTCCAGCGCGAAACTGACCGCGGCTGACGTGGACGCCGTCGAGGCGCACGGCACGGGAACCCCGCTCGGGGACCCGATCGAGGCACAGAGCCTGCTCGCGACCTACGGCAGTGACAGCGAACGCAAGCAGCCCCTGCTACTCGGGTCCATCAAGTCGAACTTCGGGCACACCCAGGCCGCCGCCGGGGTCGCCGGCGTCATCAAGATGGTGATGGCGATGCGCCACGGCGTGCTGCCCAAGACGTTGCACGCGGATACGCCGACGTCCCATGTGGACTGGTCGCAGGGCAAAGTGGACCTGCTCACCTCGCTGGTCAAGTGGCCGGAGACGGGAAATCCGCGCCGGGCGGCGGTTTCTTCGTTCGGTGTCAGCGGTACCAACGCGCATACGATCCTGGAGCAGGCTCCGGCTGTGGAACCCGGGGAGGAAGCCCCACTTCCCGCTGTCGTTCCGTGGATCCTTTCGGGCCAGACCGAAGCCGCACTGCGGGATCAGGTGACCGCGTTACTGTCCGCTTTGGACGGTGACGCGCGTCCCGCCGATGTGGCGCTGACCCTCGCGACAGCACGAGCGGTGTTCGAACACCGGCTCGCCGTGACCGCCGATGATCCTGCCGAGCTGCACGGCCTGCTGACGGCGTGGAACGCTGACGGCGTCGCGCCCGGTGTAGTCCAAGGTGTGGTCACCCGGCGTACCAAGCTCTGCGCGTTGTTCTCCGGACAAGGCGCCCAGCGCGCGGGGATGGGAAAGGAACTCTACGAGACCTTCCCGGTGTTCGCCGAGGCGCTGGACGCGATCTTGGCGCGGTGGGACGACTCGGTGCGCAAGGTGCTCTTCGCCGAGCCCGGCACGCCTGACGCCGCTCTGCTCGACGACACCGGCTACACCCAGCCCGCGTTGTTCGCGATCGAGGTCGCGTTGTTCCGGTTGTTCGAGGCCTGGGGTGTGGTCCCGGATTTCGTGACCGGGCATTCGATCGGCGAGATCGCCGCGGTCCATGTCGCCGGGGTGCTGTCACTGGAAGACGCGTGCGCCCTGGTCGCGGCGCGAGCCCGGCTGATGCAGGCGCTGCCCGCCGGTGGGGCCATGGTTTCCTTGCAGGCCAACGAAACCGAAGTGCTCCCGCTGCTGACCGACGCGGTGTCGATCGCCGCGATCAACGGCCCGAACTCGGTCGTCATCGCCGGTGACAGCGAAGCCGTCGCCGCGATCACGGCACATTTCACGGCGCTGGACCGCAAGACCAAGAAACTCGCGGTGTCGCACGCCTTCCACTCACCGCTGATGGACCCGATGCTCGACGAGTTCCGCCAGGTCGTCCAAGGACTGACTTTCCGCGCCCCGAAGATCCCCGTGGTCTCGAACCTCACGGGCCAGGTCGCGACGGCGGACGAGGTGTGCTCGCCGGAGTACTGGGTGCGGCACGTGCGGGAGCCCGTCCGGTTCGCCGACGGCGCGCGGACCGCGCATACCGCGGGAGTCACGGCATTCCTCGAGCTCGGCCCGGACGGCGTGGCTTCGGCCATGGCTCAGGACACCGTCGACGGCTTGGTGGCCGTGCCCGCGCTGCGCAAGAACCGCGGCGAGCAGCCCGCGATCGTCTCGGCTCTGGCACGACTGCACGTCGCCGGCGTCCGGATCGACTGGGCGGCGCTGTACGCCGGAACCGGCGCGCGCCGAATCGACTTGCCCACTTATGCCTTCCAGCACGAACGGTTCTGGCCCGAACCCGCCGTGGCCGAGGTCGTCGAGCCAACGGAAACCGTGACGGACGCCCGCTTCTGGGACGCCGTCGAACGAGAAGACCTCGAAGGACTCGCCGCCGACCTCGGTGTCGACGGACCTTCCCTCGGCGCGGTGATGCCCGCGCTGTCGGCCTGGCGCCGGAAGTGCCGCGATCAGTCCACTATGGACCTGTGGCGGTACCGGGAGTCCTGGGTCCCGCTGGCCGGATCGAAGGCCAGTCCCGAGGGTTCTTGGCTCGTCGTCGTGCCGCGGTCCCATGCCGAGGACGCCTGGATCACCTCCGTGGTCGACGCCATGGGCTCCGGCGCAGTCCGGCTCGACGTCGACAGCACCGAGCGTGCCGAGTTGGCTCAGCGGTTGCTGACGGCTCCCGACGGACTCGCCGGCGTGGTGTCGCTCATGGCGTTCGCCGCGTCCAGCGCCTGCGCCACCACGGAACTGCTGCAAGCACTGGGAGACGCCGGAATCACCGCGCCCACCTGGGCGGTGACCAGAGGCGCCGTGTCGACGGGCCGTGCCGAACGGCTGCAGAACGTCGACCAGGCAGCGGTCTGGGGCCTCGGCCGTGTGGCCGCGCTGGAATTCCCGCACGGCTGGGGCGGGCTGATCGACCTCCCCGAGATCCTCGACGAACGCGCGGCCCGACGGTTCACCGGAGTGCTCACCACCGAAGAAGACCAGGTCGCCGTCCGCGCCTCGGGAGTGTTCGGCCGCCGTCTGGCGCCCGCGCCCGCCGGGGACGACCTGACGACCTGGGCACCCACCGGAACCGTCCTGATCACCGGCGGTACGGGCGCGCTCGGTGCCCATGTCGCCCGCGATCTGGCCGCGAAAGGCGCCCCGCATCTCGTGCTGGCGAGCCGTAGAGGGCTCGACGCTCCTGGCGCGGCGGACCTGCGCGACGAGCTGACCACTTTGGGCGCGAGAGTCACGATCTCCGCTTGTGACGTCTCGGATCGCGAGTCTGTCCAAGCTCTGCTGGCTGGTATCCCTGCCGAGTTCCCCCTGACCGCGGTCGTGCACACCGCGGGTGTCCTCGACGACGGCGTCCTCGACGGCCTGACCCCGGACCGCTTCGACGCGGTGTTCCGCTCGAAGGTCACTTCGGCGCACGTCCTCGACGAACTGACCCGCGACCTCGGCCTTGACGTGTTCGCGCTGTTCTCCTCGGTCGCCGGTTCGGTCGGCAACCCCGGGCAGGGCAACTACGCGGCGGCCAACGCCGTGCTCGACGCCATCGCCGAACGCCGTCGCTCCGACGGTCTCGCGGGCACCTCGATCGCCTGGGCCGCGTGGGCCGGCGGCGGCATGGCCGACAGCGCCCACGTGGAGGAACGCTCCCGCCGCGTCGGCACTTCCGTGCTGGAGCCCGGCGCCGCGCTCGCCGCCCTCGGTCACGCCGTCACCGAACCCGCGGCCACCGTGGTGATCGCCGACCTGCAGAACCCGATGCTGCTCGCCGCCCTGCTGGGCCTGCGGCCGAGCCCGCTGCTCGCCGACCTGCCCGAAGCCCGGCGCATCCTGTCCGTAGCCACGCAGCCCGCCGACACCGGCTCCACCGCGTCAGAACTGCGTGAGCGGCTGGTGAAACTGCCCGAAGCGGATCGGACCGGCGTGCTGCTGGGGATCGTCCGCACCCACGCGGCGGCCGTCCTCGGGCACTCCGCCGAAACCGCCATCGGTGCCGAAAAGGCGTTCCGCGACCTGGGTTTCGACTCGCTGACCGCCATCGAGGTCCGCAACCAGCTCGCCACCGCCACCGGGTTGAATCTTCCGTCCACTGTGGTCTTCGACTACCCGACACCGGCCGTGCTCGCCGAGCACCTACTGGGCGAACTGCTCGGCCGCGAAGCCGAGATTCCCGAGTCCACCAGGGACACCTACACCGCCGACGAGCCGATCGCGATCGTCGGCATGGGCTGTCGCTTCCCCGGCGGGGTCACCTCACCCGAGGAGCTCTGGCAGCTGCTCGCCGAAGGCCGCGACGCGATGTCGGACTTTCCGACCGACCGCGGCTGGGAGCTCGAAGCCCTCGCGGGCGACGGCCGCGGCACCAGCGTCACCGGACAGGGCGGGTTCGTCTACAACGCGTCCGAATTCGACGCCGGGTTCTTCGGCATCTCGCCGCGTGAGGCCATGGCGATGGACCCGCAGCAGCGCCTATTGCTGGAGACGTCCTGGGAGGCCGTCGAGCGCGCGGGCATCGATCCCGCGACCCTGCGCGGCAGCTCCACCGGTGTCTTCATCGGCACCAACGGCCAGGACTATTCGAGTCTCGTGGTGAGTTCGCGCGAAGACGTCGAAGGCCACGCCAGTACCGGTCTCGCGGCGAGCGTTGTTTCTGGCCGCATCTCCTACACGTTCGGTTTCGAAGGCCCGGCCGTCACGATCGACACGGCTTGCTCGTCGTCGCTGGTGGCACTGCACTGGGCCGCGCAGGCGCTGCGGACCGGCGAGTGCTCGATGGCGCTGGCCGGCGGGGTGACCGTGATGTCCACGGCCATGGGCTTCGCCGGGTTCAGCCGCCAGGGCGGGCTCGCGCCGGACGCCCGCTGCAAGGCGTTCTCCGACGACGCCGACGGCACGGGCTGGGCCGAAGGCGCCGGCGTCCTGGTCGTCGAACGGCTCTCCGACGCCGAACGCCACGGCCACCGGATTCTCGCGGTCATGCGGAGTTCCGCGGTGAACCAGGACGGCGCGTCGAATGGGCTGACCGCGCCGAACGGCCCAGCTCAGCAACGCGTGATCCGCCAAGCACTCAGCGGCGCCGGTCTGTCCACTTCGGACGTCGACGCCGTCGAGGCGCACGGCACGGGCACGGTTCTCGGAGATCCGATCGAGGCTCAGGCGATTCTCGCCACTTACGGCCAGGACCGCGAGATTCCGTTGTGGCTGGGCGGGATCAAGTCGAACATCGGCCATACGCAGGCCGCAGCGGGTGTCGCCGGGGTCATCAAGATGGTCATGGCCATCCGCCACGGCGTGCTCCCCGAAACGCTGCACGTCACCGAGCCTTCGTCGCATGTGGACTGGTCCGCGGGCGCTGTTTCCCTGCTGACCGAGCAGACTCCGTGGCCTGAGGTAGGTCGCCCGCGTCGCGCCGGTGTTTCCTCCTTCGGGCTCAGCGGCACCAACGCTCACGTCATCCTCGAACAAGCCCCGCCGGTCGCCGAGCGGGCACCGGCCGCTTCCCCGGCCGTGGTGCCGTGGCCGCTGTCGGCCAAGTCGGAAACCGCGCTGAACGAGCAGATCCGGCGGATCAAGTCCTTCGCGGAGCTCAACCCCGAGCTCACCGCAGCCGATCTGGGCCGTTCACTGGTCACCGGCCGCGCGCTGTTCGAGCACCGGGCCGTCCTGCTGACCGGCACCGACGGACCGCCGCTGGTCAGCGGTGTGGCGGGGGAGCGGTCGCTCGCCGTGGTTTTCTCCGGCCAGGGCAGCCAGCAGCTGGGCATGGGACGTGAGCTGTACGACCGGTTCCCCGTCTTCGCTGACGCCTTCGACGCGGTTGACCACGAACTCGCCGTCCCGCTGCGCGAGATCATGTGGGGCACCGACGCCGAGCCGCTGAACCAGACCGGCCACGCCCAGCCCGCGCTGTTCGCGATCGAAGTCGCCCTGTTCCGCCTGATCGAATCGTTCGGTGTCCGGCCGTCCCGAGTGGCCGGGCATTCGATCGGTGAAATCGCGGCGGCCCATGTTGCTGGGGTTCTGTCATTGTCCGATGCCTGCACCCTGGTGGCGGCCCGCGCGCGGCTCATGCAGGCGCTGCCCGCTGGTGGGGCGATGGTGTCGGTCCGCGCGGCCGAGGCCGAGATACTGCCGCTGCTGACCGGCGAGGTGTCGATCGCCGCGGTGAACGGCCCGGACACGGTCGTGCTGGCCGGAGCCGAAGACGCCGTGCTCGCGATCGCCCAGCAGCTGCAGGACTCGGGTCGCAAGACCAAACGGCTTGAGGTGTCGCACGCGTTCCACTCGCCGCTGATGGAGCCGATGCTGGCCGAGTTCGCCCGCGCGATCGAAGGTCTGTCGTTCCAGGAGCCGCGGATCGCGGTCGTGTCGAACGTGACCGGGCAACCGGCGACCGCCGAGGAACTGTGCGCACCGGGGTACTGGGTGCGGCACGTGCGGGACACCGTCAGGTTCGCCGACGGCTTGCGCACGCTCGTCGCCGAAGGCTCGGACACCATCCTTGAGGTCGGTCCCGGTGGGGTGCTCGCGGGCCTCGCGCTCGATATCGTCGATCCGGCGGCCGTGACCGTGATTACCGCGCTGCGCAGGGGGCGTGGCGAAGAGGCCACGTTGGTCGCCGCGCTCGCCGAACTGCACGTCACCGGCGTGCGGGTCGACTGGAAGCCGCTGTTCACCGGCTCGGAGGTCGGTGTCGACTTGCCGACCTATCCGTTCCAGCACGAGCGCTACTGGCCGACTCCGGGCATTCCCGCTGCGGATGCGGCCGGACTGGGCCTGCTCGCCTCCGGACATCCGCTGCTCGGCGCGGCGACCGCGGTGGCCGGGTCGGATAACGTGCTGCTGACCGGCAGACTCTCGGTCGCCACGCTGCCGTGGCTGGCCGGCCACGTCCTCAACGGCGTGATTTCCCTTCCCTCGGCCGGATTCGCCGAGCTCGCCATCCGCGCGGCGGACCAGGCCGGCTGTGACCGGGTCGAAGAACTGACCATCACCGCGCCATTGCCGCTCGGTGCGCAGGACGCCGCCTTGCAGGTGTGGGTCGGTGACCTGGACGAAACGGACCGCCGCACGATCAAGATCTACTCGTGCCCGGCCGATTCCGACACTCCTGAATGGACGCTGCACGCGACCGGAATCCTGGCCACCGGAACGGTTTCCGCCGAGTTCGGCACTGATACCTGGCCGCCCGCCGACGCTACCGCGCTCGACCTCGACGGTCTCTATCCCGAGTTCGCCGGGGACGGCCGCGAATACGGCCCGGCTTTCCAGGGACTCCGCGCGGTGTGGCAGCGCGGCGAGGAAGTCTTCGCCGAAGTTGCCTTGGCCGAAGGCGCCGAGGACGTCGACGCGTTCGGGATGCATCCGGCACTGCTCGACGCGGCCTTGCACGCGGTGAACTTCACCGGCCTCGCCGAAGCCGAGAACGGGCTCGACGCGGTGTCCTGGAACGGGATGTCGCTGCACGCGGGCGCCGCGTCGGTCCTGCGCGTGCGGCTCACCGGCACCGGGGACGACACCGTCTCGCTGACCGCTGTCGACGCCGAAGGCTCGGCGGTGTTGTCGGTGGAATCGGTGCTGCTGCGGCCGTTCAGTGCAGAAACGCTCGACACCTCTTCCGTGGAGCAGGGTTCCCTGTTCCAGCTCGGCTGGGTCCCGCTCGCGGCCGAGCTTCCCCCGGTGGCCCCGGAAATCACCTGGGCCGTGCTGGGCGCCGATGAACTCGGCCTCGGCGCCGCGGTGAAGGCCGCCGGGCACACCGTGGCCGTTTCCGGTGAGACCTTCGCCGAACTGGATACCGTGCCGGACTTCGTGCTCGTCCCGATCGCGGGGGAGGATGGCGACGACGTCCCCGCCGCGGCGCACGCGACGACGTCACGCGTCCTGAAAGTCCTGCAGGACTGGGCTTCGGACGAAAGGTTCGCTGCTTCCCGGCTACTGTTCGTGACGCGGAACGCCGTCAGCGGGACCGACCTCGCCGCCGCACCGGTGTGGGGGCTCGTCCGAGCTGCTCAGCTGGAGAACCCCGGCTCGTTCCTGCTCGCCGACCTCGACGGCCAAGACGCTTCCACCGCGCTGGTACCGAAGCTTCCCGGGCTGCTGACGTCGACCGAGACACAGGCCATCGTATGCGACGGCGTCATCAGCGTGGGACGCCTGCAGCGCGCGGCCACCGAAACCACCGGCCGGGCCTGGGATCCCGACGGCACGGTCCTGATCACCGGCGGTACCGGCGGCCTGGGCGCGCAACTCGCCCGGCACCTGGTCACCGAACGCGGCGTCAAGCATCTGCTGCTGGCAAGCCGCCGTGGCCCGGACGCGCCTGGTGCGGCCGAGTTCCACGCGGACCTCGTGGCCCAGGGCGCCGAAGTGACCATCGCGGCCTGTGACACCGCCGATCGTGACGCCGTCGCGAACCTGCTCGGCACCGTCCACACCGGACACCCGTTGACCGCGGTCGTGCACACCGCCGGTGTGCTCGACGATGGTGTCATCGGCTCACTGACCCCGAAACGCCTCGCCACGGTCACCCGGCCGAAGGCGGACGGCGCCTGGCATCTCCACGAACTCACCCGGGACAGCGACCTCGCGGCGTTCGTCCTGTTCTCCTCGGTCGCCGGGGTCATGGGCAGTCCGGGGCAGGGCAACTACGCGGCGGGCAACACGTTCCTCGACGCGCTGGCCCAGTACCGCATGCACCACGGCCTCGCCGGCACCTCGCTGGCCTGGGGACCGTGGACGCAGGACAGCGGCATGACCAGCACGCTGAGCGGCACCGACCTGCGCAGGATGGCGGGTGCGGGACTGCCGCAGTTGTCGTCCGAGCAGGGCATGGCGCTGTTCGACCAGGCCACCGCGTCGGGAGAAGCGTTGCTCGTGCCTCTCGGGCTTGGTGCCGGGTCGATGCGGGCGCAGAGCGAGGTCCCGGCCGTACTGCGGAGCCTGGTGAAGACGACCCGACGCACGGCGGCCGCCGAGGCTGCGGTGTCGCAGACCGGATTCGCCGGGCAGCTCGCGGAAATGCGTGAAGGCGACCGGCAGCGTTTCCTCGTCGACCTCGTGCGGAACGAAGCTGCCGCGGTCCTCGCCCACGGTTCGCCCGAAGCGATCGGCGCCACTCGCGAGTTCCGCGAGCTGGGCTTCGACTCGCTGACCGCGGTCGAGCTCCGCAACCGCTTGACCATCGCCACCGGGCTGCGCCTGCCCGCGACGCTGGTCTTCGACTACCCCACGCCGACGGTGCTCGCCGAGCATCTCGGCACTGAACTGCTCATCGACGGTGACGCCGACACGGGACCGTCGCTGTTCGCCGAGCTGGACCGGTTCGAAGCGGCGCTCGCCGCGAGCGACCCCGACGACGTCACGCGCGGCGGGATCGCAGTGCGCCTCCGGCAGCTGGTGGCCGGCTGGACCGGCGCCGAGGCCGAAACGCTCGACGTCACCGAGAGGATCCAGTCGGCCAGCACCGACGAGGTCTTCGACTTCATCGACAGGGAACTCGGCCGGCTCAAAAGCTAGGACCCGTGGCCGATCACGGACAGGAAGGTTCACTCACGATGCCGGACGACAAGAAACTCGTCGAATACCTGAAGTGGGTCACGGCTGACTTGCACCAGACCCGTCAGCGCCTGGAGGAGGTCGAATCCGGTAAGCAGGAGGCCATCGCGATCGTCGGCATGGCCTGCCGGTTCCCCGGTGGCGTCAGCTCGCCGGAAGGGCTCTGGGATCTCGTCGCGTCCTCTTCGGACGGTATCGCGGCCTTCCCGACCGACCGAGGCTGGGATCTCGACGTCCTCGCGGGCGACGGCCAAGGCCACAGCGCGACCACCGAGGGCGGATTCCTCGACGACATCACCGAGTTCGACGCCGGGTTCTTCGGGATCTCGCCGCGGGAAGCATTGGCGATGGACCCGCAGCAACGCCTGCTGCTGGAGACGTCCTGGGAAGCTGTGGAGCGCGCCGGGATCGACCCGGCCACCGTGCGCGGCAGCCGGACCGGCGTTTTCGTCGGCACCAATGGTCAGGACTACGCGAACCTCGTGCTCGCCTCCGGCGAAGACGTCGAAGGCCACGCGGGCACCGGTCTCGCGGCGAGTGTCGTGTCCGGCCGCATCTCCTACACGTTCGGTTTCGAAGGCCCGGCCGTCACGATCGACACGGCGTGCTCGTCGTCGCTGGTCGGCCTGCACCTCGCCGCGCAAGCGCTGCGTGCCGGTGAGTGCACGATGGCGCTGGCCGGTGGCGTGACGCTGATGTCGACCGCGCTGGGCTTCGCCGGGTTCACCCGCCAAGGTGGGCTCGCCCCGGACGGCCGCTGCAAGGCGTTCTCCGACGACGCCGACGGCACCGGTTGGTCCGAGGGCATCGGCATGCTGCTGGTGGAGAAGCTGTCCGACGCCGAGCGCAACGGGCACCGGGTTTTGGCCGTGCTGCGCGGTTCCGCGGTGAACCAGGACGGCGCGTCGAACGGGCTGACCGCGCCGAACGGACCGGCTCAGCAACGCGTGATCCGGCAGGCGTTGGCCGGCGCCGGTCTGTCCACATCGGACGTCGACGCCGTCGAGGCGCACGGCACGGGCACGGTTCTCGGTGACCCGATCGAGGCTCAGGCGATCTTGGCGACTTACGGCCAGGACCGTGAGATTCCGTTGTGGCTGGGTGGGATCAAGTCGAACATCGGGCACACGCAGGCCGCCGCCGGGGTCGCCGGGGTCATCAAGATGGTGATGGCCATTCGCCACGGCGTGCTGCCGGAGACGCTGCACGTCGCCGAGCCTTCGACGCACGTGGACTGGTCGGCCGGTGCTGTTTCCTTGCTGACCAAGCAGACGGACTGGCCGGAGGTCGGACGTCCGCGTCGTGCCGGGGTTTCGTCGTTCGGGATCAGTGGTACGAACGCCCATGTCATCCTGGAGCAAGCACCCGAGCCCAAGGCTCTTGAAGAGGCACCGATGCACACCGGAGTGACCCCGTGGGTTGTTTCCGGTAAGGGACAGCAGGCGCTGCGTGACCAGGCCGCCAGGATTCTGTCCTATGTAGACGCGAACCCGGGTGTGGCTCTCGCTGACATCGGGCTTTCGCTTGCTTCGGCACGATCGGCCTTCGACCGGCGTGCGGTGGTGCTGGGGGAGACCCGCGACGAACTGCGGGCCGAGCTGTCCGAGCTTGCCACCGGTGGAGCCGCCACCGGCATCGCGGACGTCGAAGGCCGGACGGTCTTCGTGTTCCCCGGCCAGGGTTCGCAGTGGGCTGGCATGGGAGCCCGCCTCGCCGCGGAATCCCCCGAGTTCGCCGAGCGCCTCGCCGAGTGCGTGGCCGCGTTGTCGCCGTTCGTGGACTGGTCGCTGCTCGACGTCCTGCACGAAGCCGAAGGCGCGCCGTCGTTGGAACGCGTCGACGTCGTGCAGCCCGCGTCCTGGGCGATCATGGTGTCGCTGGCCGCGTTGTGGCGTTCGCGCGGTGTCGTTCCCGACGCCGTGGTGGGTCACTCGCAGGGTGAGATCGCCGCGGCTGTCGTCTCGGGTGCACTGTCCCTTGAGGACGGTGCGCGAGTAGTTGCTTTGCGCAGCAAGGCGATCAGCCGCAAGCTCGCCGGTCTCGGCGCCATGATGTCGATCGCGCTGCCGCTGGCCGACGTCGAGGCGCGGCTCGGTGAGCGGGCGATCTCCATCGCCGCGGTCAACGGGCCGAAGTCCGTGGTCGTGTCCGGTGAACCCGCCGCGCTCGACGCGTTGTTCGACGAGCTGACGGCCGAGGAGGTGCGTGTCCGCCGGATCGCGGTGGACTACGCCTCGCACTCCGCGCAGGTCGAGCTGCTCGAAGAAGAGCTCGCGTCCGAGCTGGCCGCGGTCCGCCCCCAGGCCTCGGAAATCCCGTTCTTCTCCACGGTCACCGGCGACTGGCTCGACACCACCGGCATGGACGCCGGGTACTGGTACCGCAACCTGCGCCAGACCGTCGGGTTCGAGCCCGCTGTCCGCGAGCTGCTGAACCAGGGTCATCGCGCGTTCATCGAGGTGAGCTCGCACCCGGTGCTGACCGGGAGCATCCACGAGACGATCGACGAAACCGGTGGCGTGGCGGTGGTTTCGGGCACCCTGCGCCGGGACGCCGGTGACCTGCGGCGCTTCCTGACGTCGATGGCGGAGGTGTTCGTGCGTGGCGTCGGCGCCGACTGGGCGTCGGTGTTCGCCGGAACGAGTGCGCGCTTGATCGATCTGCCGACCTACGCCTTCCAGCACGAGCGGTACTGGCCGCGGTCGGTGCCGCCGCGCTCCGACGCGTCCGGCCTCGGGCTGGTTTCCGCCGAGCACCCGCTGCTCGGTGCCGCGGTCAGCCTCGCCGGATCGGACGGGCTGCTCCTGACCGGGCGGTTCTCCGTGGCGACCCATCCGTGGCTGGCCGACCATTCGGTCGGTGGGGTGGTGCTGTTCCCGGGCACCGGTTTCCTCGAGTTGGCGATCCGCGCCGGGGACCAGGTCGGCTGCGACCGCGTCGACGAGCTGACGCTGTCCGTCCCGCTGATGCTCCAAGACGAAGAAGCGGTGGCGATCCAGGTCCGGGTCGGCGCGCCCGACGACACGGACAGCCGTGATCTGCAGATCTTCTCCCGCCCCGCCGACGCTCCCGCTTCGCAGGAATGGATCGAGCATGCCACCGGTGTGCTGTCGTCGGGCGAGCGCGTGGCCACGTTCGACGTGGGTGTCTGGCCGCCTCGGGGCGCGGAGGCCATCGACCTCGACGGGTTCTACGACGGCCGCACCTTCGGCCCGGTGTTCCAGGGCCTGCGCGCGGCTTGGCAGCACGAGAACGCCGTCTATGCCGAGGTTGCCCTGCCATCCCAAACCGAGGACGCCGACCTGTTCGGGATGCACCCGGCCCTGCTCGACGCGGCCCTGCACGCGGTGTCGTTCGTCGATCCCGAAGCCTCGGGCAAGAGCCTGCTGCCGTTCGTGTGGAGCGGGGTTTCGCTGCACGCCGGTGGCGCTTCGACGCTGCGCGTCCGGCTGACCGGTGTCGGCACCGACGCGATTTCGCTGGCCGCGGTCGACGTCGCCGGAGCGCCGGTGCTGTCGGCGGATTCCCTGGTGCTGCGATCGGCTTCCGCCGGTCTCGCCGCCGGAGCCCGGGGTGAGCAGCAGTCGCTGTTCCGGATGGAATGGACTCCTGTTTCGCCCGCGGTGGCTTCGGGTACGCGCTGGACGATCGTCGGCGGTGACGAGTTCGGGTTCGCCTCCGCGGCGAGCCTCGCCGGCGACACCGTTGTGTCCTTTGTGGACTCTCCGGCCGAGGTGACCAGCGGCGCGCCGGACGTCTTCCTGTTGTCGGTCAAGGGAGATCTCGCGACCGGTGGCCCGGCTTCGGTGCACACCCTGACCGCGAAGGCTCTTGTCAGGATCCAGGAGTTCCTGGCCGAGGACCGGTTCGCCGAGTCCCGCATGATCGTGGTGACCCGCGGCGCGATGGCGGAGGGCGGCCAAGACGTCACCGACATCGCCGCGGCCGCTGTCTGGGGCCTGGTGCGCTCGGCGCAGACCGAGAACCCAGGCCGGTTCCTCCTGGCGGATCTCGACGAGTCCGAAGCGGCGATCGACGTCGTCCCGGCGCTCGTGAGCCTGTTCGCCGAAGGGGAGTCGCAGGTTGTGCTGCGGGGCGGCGCTG
This sequence comes from Amycolatopsis sp., assembly GCF_036008905.1. Classification (GTDB taxonomy): domain Bacteria; phylum Actinomycetota; class Actinomycetes; order Mycobacteriales; family Pseudonocardiaceae; genus Amycolatopsis. The sequence goes on from NZ_DASYMU010000188.1 coordinate 89,971, forward strand.
TCCACGCGGGACGGCTCGCCCGGCTCGTGCCCGGCGACGGCCTGCTGCCGCCTGCCGGTGACGGTCCGTGGCGTCTCGACAGCAGCCACCGCGGAAGCCTCGACAACCTGACGCTGCTGGCGTGCCCTGAGGTGCAGGAACCGTTGGTCGGCCGCCAAGTCCGCTTGCGGATCGGCGCCGCGGGGGTCAACTTCCGGGACGTCCTCAAGGCGCTGGGCATGTACCCGGGCCGTGATGGGCTGATGGGTGCCGAAGCCACCGGTGTGGTGACCGAAATCGGCCCCGAGGTGACTTCGCTGAAGCCCGGCGACCGGGTCCTGGGCATGATCGACGGTGGGTTCGGGCCGGTCGCGGCTGTCGACGAGCGTTATGTCGGCCTGGTGCCCGACGGCTGGTCGGACGAGCAGGCCGCGTCGGTCGCGCTCGTGTTCCTGACGGCGTATCACGCCTTTGTGGACTTGGCTGAGCTGCGCGCCGGTGAGACCGTGCTCATCCACGCGGGTGCGGGCGGGGTCGGCATGGCCGCGATCCAGCTCGCGAAACACCTGGGCGCCGAGGTGTTCGCCACGGCGAGCGAAGGCAAGTGGGACGAGTTGCGCGCCCTCGGTGTCGCGGACGACCACATCGCGTCTTCGCGGACGACCGAGTTCGAACAGCGTTTCCTGGAGACCACTGGCGGACGCGGTGTCGATGTCGTGCTCAACGCCCTCGCCGGGGAGTTCGTCGACGCGTCGCTGCGGGTGCTCGCGCCCAAGGGCCGGTTCCTCGAGATGGGCAAGACCGACATCCGCGAAGGTCTCACCGACGTCGACTACCACGCGTTCGACCTCGGCACGGTCACCGCGGAACGCATCCAGGAGATGCTCGCTGAACTACTGTCGTTGTTCGCTTCCGGTGCGCTCGAACCGTTGCCGGTGACCAGCTGGGACGTCCGGCGCGCGCGGGACGCGTTCCGGTACATGAGTCTCGCGAAGCACGTCGGCAAGATCGTGCTCACCGTCCCGCCCGCCTGGAATCCTGACGGGACCGTCCTGATCACCGGCGGTACCGGGGTTTTGGCCGGGCAGCTCGCGCGGCATCTCGTCGCCGAGCGCGGGGTCAAGCATCTGCTGCTGGCCAGCCGTCGTGGCCCGGACGCGCCGGGAGCCCTTGAGCTGCAAGCGGAACTGATCGCGCACGGCGCCGACGTCACCATCACCGCCTGCGACACCGCCGATCGCGACGCCACCGCCGAGCTGATCGCGTCGGTCCCGGCGGACCACCCGCTGACCGCCGTGGTGCACACCGCCGGCGTGCTCGACGACGGTGTCGTGGCGTCGCTGACCCCGGACCGGCTCGACACTGTGTTGCGGCCGAAGGTCGACGCGGCTTGGTACCTGCACGAACTCACCGCGGGGATCCCGCTCGCCGCGTTCGTCCTGTTCTCCTCGGTGTCCGGCGTGACCGGCAGCCCGGGACAGGCCAACTACGCTGCGGCGAACGTCTTCCTCGACGCGCTCGCGCAGCACCGGCGGGCGCACGGCCTTCCGGCGACTTCGCTGGCGTGGGGGCTGTGGGAGCAGGCGAGCGAGATGACCAGCGCGTTGTCCGGCAACGACGTCAAGCGGATCTCGTCGGCCGGGCTGCCGACCATCGGCACCCGGCAGGGCATGGCGATGTTCGACGCCGCCATCGCTTCGGACGAAGCGCTGATCGTGCCGCTGAAGGTCGACGCCGCCGGGCTCAGCAACCGGGGCGAGGTTCCGGCGCTGCTCCGCGGCCTGGTCCAGGTGAGCCGACGGACTGCCGCTACTTCCGCCGTCTCCACCGCGACGCTGCAAGACCGGCTTCGCGGACTCGCTGCAGAGGAACAGGAGGAAGTTGTCCGGACACTGGTGGTGGACTACGCCGCCACGCTGCTCGGGCATCGCGATTCCGGCGCGCTCGACCCGGACCGGGCCTTCCTCGAATCGGGCTTCGACTCGCTCATCGCGGTGGAGCTGCGCAACAAACTCGCCGAGACCGTCGGGCTGCGGCTGCCGTCGACGATCGTCTTCGACAGTAAAACGCCCGCGCAGCTGGCGAAATGGCTGTGCGGCGAGATCGCGGGCACCCTCGAAGACGCTCCCGTCAGGAACGGGAAAGCCGTGGTGCGGGACTCGAGCGACACGCTGGAGAAACTGTTCTTCGGTGCGCTCGACTCGGGGAAGGTCCAGGAGGCGATGCTGCTCCTCAAGGCCGTCGCCGCGCTGCGCCTGACCTTCGAAACCCCGGCCGAGCTGGACGAACTGCCGATCCCGGTCACCCTTTCCGACGGGCCGGAAGAGCCGCGGCTGATCTGCATCAGCTCGCCGGTGGTGACCGGCGGTGTCCACCAGTACGCGCGCATCGCGGCGCAGTTCCGCGGCAAGCGCACCCTTTCGGCGTTGCCGCTGATCGGGTTCGCGACCGGGGAAGCCCTGCCCGCCACCGCCGCGGCGGCGTCCAGGGTGATCGCGGAAAGCGCGCTGAACGCCAGTGAGGGCAAGCCTTTCGTGCTCGTCGGGCACTCGTCGGCCGGCGCGCTCGCGTACTCGGTCGCCGGGGTGCTGGAGAACACCTGGGGCATCAAGCCCGAAGCGGTAGTCATGCTCGATACCCTGAGCCTGCGCCACCGCGCCGGCGAGAGCGTCGACTTCGGCGAGATCACGCGGAATTACCTGTCCGGGCTGGAAACGACGTCGGTGACGCTGAACAGCGCGCGGCTGTCCGCGATGAGCCACTGGTTCAGCATGATGGCCGACCTGGAGCTCCCGCCGACCACCGCGCCGACCCTGCTCATCCGCTGCAGCGTCCCGCTCGTCGGCGATGCCACCGGCTCCGAAGTGCCCGCCGACACCGTCCGCACCATCGAAGCCGACCACTTCTCGCTCGCCATGGAGGACTCGGCGACCACCGCCTCCGTCATGGAGGAGTGGCTCACCTCCCTCGTCCCCGCCCACTGAGGTGGGTGGGGTCGAATGGCGTCACGGCGTTCCCGGGGTCCGTTGGGGCGTTTCTGCTGGGTGGGTGGGTCTTGAGTGGCTACGAGTGTTCTAACACTCGTAGCCACTCACGACCTCCGACAAAGTGTGTGTGACATCTGGTTGGCGAATTTCCTCCACCATTTCCGTGAACCGCGGAAAGGGTTCTCATTCGTCCACTCAAACCCGTCCGGACTGCCTGTCCTCCGACGCCGTCCGCGCGATCGCGGCGACTGTTTCCGCGAGGCCACGCCGCACTTCGTCGCCGTCGGTCCGTTCCGTGTGGAGGATCACGGTGATCTCGCAGCTCTCGGCGTCCGACGCGCCGATGTGGAGCTCACCGTGGTAGTCGTCCTCGTTTTCCGTGCCCCAGGAAAGGGTTCGGAGCTGGGCGTCGGTGTGGAGCCAGGCCCTCCCGGGCCCGCGTCTGGCCTCCAGTTCGGCTTCGACGCGCACTTCGTCACCACCACCGGGCTCGGCGACGGCCAACCGGGGGAAATAGCGGGGAAGATTCCGCGCCTCACTCAGAAACGCGAACAGGTCGTCTGCGGGAATGTCGGCGCGCGCCGAATGACGGTAGGTGGGCATAGGATTCTCGTACCCAGCTGACGAACGGCGCAAACCCGCCATTCGGAGTAACGCGTGTTGATCCTTTTACCACGTGATCGGCCAAGCGCTGCCGTTTTCCCTCCACCGTGGGAAACTCCCGGTATGACTTATCCGGAAAACGATCCCCGGTATCCGGTTCGGCCCCCGCACGGCTACCAACCCGATTCCCCGGTGGAAGAGATCGTCGAGCGGCCCGCCGCGCGCCTCCGGGTCATCCACGCCGTGTGCGCGCTCATCCACACCGCGTGTGGCCTGTTCGCGATCGTGCTGGCCATCCACATCGTGCTGGTTTTCGGTGAGGCCAACGCTTCCAACGGCTTCGCGGGATTCATCGACACCTGGTCTTCGAGTGTTTCCCTTGGCCTGCGCAACTTGTTCACCCCCGAGGGCGTCAAACTGCGCACCTTCCTCAACGACGGTCTCGCCGCCGTGCTGTGGCTGGTCATCGGCGCGGTGCTGACCGACGTGATCGCCCGCATCGGGCTGCCCGGACCGCGCCGCGTCTGGTACCGGCGTACCGTCCGATGAGCCTGACCGTAGGGGTGGAAGAAGAATTCCTCCTCGTAGACGAAACCGGCCATCTGTCCCGCCAAGGCCCGCCCGTGGTCGAAGCGGCACACAAGGACGAAGGCGAACTCCAGCAGGAACTCACGCGCTGCCAGGTCGAATCGGCGACCGGCATCTGCCACACCGCGGACGAGGTGTTCGGCCAGCTACGCGACCTGCGCGGCGAACTCGCGACGGTGGCCGCGCGCCGGCGATTGCGGCTCGTACCGAGTGGTTCCCCTTTACTACGCGAGGAAAACCCGCCTGAGCTGACCCCGAATCCGCGCTACCACAAGATGGCGGACCACTTCGGCGCCACCGCGACGAGCGTGGCGACCTGCGGCTGCCACGTGCACGTGGCGATGGACGATCGGGAGACCGGCGTCCAGGTGATCAACCATCTGCGCCCGTGGCTGCCGATGCTGCTCGCACTGACGGCCAATTCGCCGTACAACGACGGCATCGACACGAGCTACGCCAGCTGGCGCCATCAGCTGTGGACGCGGTGGCCCTCCGCCGGGCCGCCACCGTACTTCAGCTCGCTGGACGAGTACGAGTCCATCGTCGACGGCATGCTCCGTTCCGGGGCGATCCTCGACCGCGGGATGATCTATTGGCACATCCGGTTGTCGGACAACCAGCCCACGCTGGAGACCAGGGTGAGTGACGTCGCGGCGACGGCGGAAGAGGCGACTCTGCTGGCCGTGGTCATCCGCGGTCTCGTGACCACCGCGCTCGAAGCCATCGCCGACGGCCGTCGCGCCCCACGGCAAACCGGGGAGCTGTTGCGCGCCAACCTTTGGCGGGCCGCGCGTGACGGCCTGGCCGGCCAGAGCCTGCACCCGGTGACCGAGCAGCTGACGCCGTTTTCGGCGCAGCTGGTGGATCTGCTCGACCACATCGGGCCTGCCCTGCGAGCGGGCTCGGGCGATCTGGAATACGCCACCGAGGGCGTCGCGAAACTGCTCGAGAAGGGCGGCGGCGCCGAACGTCAGCGCGCCGCGTTCGCCCGCCGCCACAACCTCGAAGACGTACTGGAGTATCTCGCGTTGAGCGCGGTTCAAGCCGACCGCGTTTGATCACCGCGGTTTGCGGGCATCCCCGGTTAGGTCCGGAACGCACATTCCGGACCTAACCGGGAAAGGGGATTCCGATGATGTTCGCCACGGCACTCCGCTGGCTCGGCCTCGACGAACCACCGCACGCGACCACCATTGAACTGGCCTGCGGCGGTCGCGTCTCCTTGCAGGACAGCGACGGCAATACCGTGCTGTCCGTGACGACTGCGCCCGACGCCAACGGCCAGACCCACTCCGTCGCGCTCCCCCTCTCCCTCGCCGAACGCGCGGAAATCCACCACGCCCTCGACGCCAAACCCGTCCCGCACGGATAGGGAGCTACGCCGAACCGACGGGCCGTGGCATCTTCCACGGCTGCGGTCTGGCCGCGTAGTCGGCCAGGCGTTCACCGAGACCGTCGTCGGCGCCGCGGATGCGGAAGTACGGCGGTTCCGGCACCTCCACCAGCGCGCCGGCGAGCAGTTCGTCGACATGCCGGGCGATCAGCCGCGGTGCGGGCAGGACGTCGTTGCCGAGGTAGGCGACGATGATCAGATCCTCGGTGGACGCGGTTTCGATCCCGGCCGCCCACCCGTTGCGCGCGTCCCAAAGCAGGGCCACGTCCCGGCCGGGATACCGGGGAAGCCTGCCCTCGATCGCGATGTACGCGGTGGGCCGGGCATCGACCTCGCAGCACCAGGCACTGGGTCCCGAGCCCACCACTTCCGCCACCAATTGCACATAGCGGCGCAGTCCGCGCGCCGCGGATTCAGGCCATTGCTTGTCCACCGGAGCCGCCATCCTCATCGTCGAGTTTCGCGTCGGTTACTCCGCCACCGTGTTTTCGGCCGTGGCGTCTTCAGCGGGGCCCTGGGCTTCTTCCTTGCCAGGCACGGAATCCGTGGTATCGGATCCCGGCGGCTCGCTCGGCACCGTGGTGCCGTGGTGCTCCCGGCACCACCGGCCGTACCGCCTCGCTCCCGCAGTCATAACCCTGTCCTTTTCCGCCCTGTCCAATTCGGCCGGGGCGTGTTCTGGTGTTGCGCAGCCAACATCATTCTATGTCCGATTTGACGGCGTCGGCGAGTTTTTCCGATGGCGTAGTTGTTCTTCGCCCGCGATGGAACGGAGTCGTGTGGGTCTCGGCCCGCATCCGTTCGACCATATGGGGGTAATGCAGCTCGAATGCCGGTCGTTCGGAGCGAATCTTTGGCAGTTCAAGGAAATTGTGCCGCGGTGGCGGGGACGTCGTCGCCCACTCCAGCGAGTTGCCGAAGCCCCAAGGATCGTCGACCTCCACGGGATCGCCGTAACGGTAGCTGCGCACGACGTTCCACAGGAACGGCAGCACCGACAGCCCGAGCAGGAACGCGCCGACGGTGGAAATCATGTTGAGCACAGTGAAGCCGTCGGTGGCCAAGTAGTCGGCGTAACGCCTTGGCATGCCTTGGTCCCCCAGCCAATGCTGCACGAGGAAGGTCGTGTGGAAGCCGATGAACGTGGTCCAGAAATGCAGCTTCGCCAGCGGTTCGTCCAGCATGCGACCGGTCATCTTGGGGAACCAGAAGTAGATCCCGGCGAAGGTGGCGAAGACGATCGTCCCGAACAGCACATAGTGGAAATGCGCGACCACGAAATAGGTGTCGGTTACGTGGAAGTTAATGGCGGGAGCCGCGAGGATGACTCCGGTGAGACCGCCCAGCAAAAACGTCACCATGAACCCGAGTGACCACAGCATCGGCGATTCGAAACTCAGCTGCCCCTTCCACATCGTGCCGATCCAGTTGAAGAACTTGACCCCGGTCGGGATGGCGATCAGGAAGGTCATGAACGAGAAGAACGGCAGCAGCACCGCTCCGGTGGCGAACATGTGGTGGGCCCACACCGCGAACGACAACGCCGTGATCGCGATCGTGGCGAAGACCATCGTCTTGTAGCCGAACAGCGGTTTCCGGCTGAACACCGGCACGATCTCGGTGACGATGCCGAAGTACGGCAGCGCGACGATGTAGACCTCGGGATGGCCGAAGAACCAGAACAGGTGCTGCCAGAGGATCGCGCCGCCGTTGGCCGGGTCGAAGACGTGGGCCCCCAGATGCCGGTCCGCGGCCAGCGCGAACAACGCGGCGGTGAGGATCGGGAACGCGGCCAGCACCAGGATGCTGGTGAACAGGATGTTCCAGGTGAAGATCGGCATCCGCCACATCGTCATCCCCGGCGCACGCAGGCAGAGGATGGTCGTCACCATGTTGACCCCGCCGAGGATCGTGCCCAGCCCGGAGACGATGAGGCCCATGATCCACAGGTCCGCGCCGATCCCCGGCGCGTGGATCGCGTCGGACAGCGGCGTGTACGCCGTCCAGCCGAAGTCCGGCGCGCCGCCGGGGGTGAAGAACGACGAAAGCACCATGGTCCCGCCGAACAGGTAGAGCCAGTAGGCGAACGCGTTCAACCGCGGGAAGGCGACGTCCGGCGACCCGATCTGCAGCGGCAGGATGAAGTTCGCGAAACCGAAGACGTTCGGTGTCGCGTAGAGCAGCAGCATGACCGTGCCGTGCATGGTGAAGAGCTGGTTGTACTGCTCCGGTGAGAGGAACTGCAGGCCCGGGCGGGCGAGCTCCCCGCGCATCAGCAGCGCCATGACGCCGCCGGTCAGGAAGAACGCCATCGACGTCGTCAGGTAGAGCAGGCCGATCTGCTTGTGATCGGTGGTACGGAACAGCTTGAGCAGCACCGAACCCTTCGGCGCGATGATGGCAGGCGGGTGTGCCGGTGGCACGGGTACAGGTCGCCTGACAGGAGAGTCCACCACGGCTGTCACCTCCGGTTCTTCCGCAAAACCGGGTACCCACCGCGCAGCAGAATACTCCTCTCGTGGTGAAAAGGCGCTGACCAGCACCGGACGACCGAAAGGGCGACTCCTCTGAGTTACCCCGAACGGCTGATTGAGTTACGACGGTTCGGGTACCCCACCGGCGGGCCGGCGTAATGCCCTGGGGTTACGGCGGCCAAGGCTCCGGGGTTTCTGACCACGAGACCCCGGGGCCGCTTATTTCTTCGCCGCGGCCGCGGCCTCGTCGACGAGCCAGCGGGCCACTTCGTGCAGCTTCAGCTGGGACTTCTGCGAGGCGTCGACCATGATCGCGAACGCGCGGTCTTCGTTGACGCGGTGCCGTTCCATCAGGATGCCCTTGGCCATCCCGATCAGGTCCCGGCTGTCGAGTGCGGCGAGCAGGTGCGACTCCTGCTGCGATCCCGCCAGCGCGATCGCGGCGTGGACCGCGAACAACTCCCCGATCTGCTGCGCGTTCACGTCGAACGCGTCGCGCTCGGCGGAATAGAGGTTCAACGCGCCGAGAGTGTCCTCGGCGGTGAACAGCCGGAACGACAGCATCGACAGGACGCCCATCGTGGCCGTCTCCTCGCCGAAGCGAGGCCACCGGGATTCGGCCGCGAGGTCACCCGTCCGGTAGGTGCGGTGGTCGGTGATGGAGTTGACGCACGGGCCTTCACCGAGCTGGTACTGCAGTTTGTCGATGCGGTTCACGATCTCGCCGGACGGCGCCATCGTGCGGATCGTGCCCTTTTCGAGCAAGGAGATCCCGGCGTGGTCGGCGCCGGGGATGTTCTCCATGGCGGCCGCCACGACGGCCTTCAGGGTACCTTCGACGGTCTGCTCGGATTCGAGCGTGCGAGCGACCTGTCCCAGCGTTTCCGCGATGTCCGGGGGCAGTGAGGGCCCGGCTGTTGTATCCACGACGAACTCTCCTCCTCTACCGGGAGTTCCACCCTGGCCCATCGGGCACCGGAAGACCAGTCCTCTATCCGCGGTGCTCCATCAGCAGCAACGCCCCCTGCGACACCCCGGCCGTGGTCCGCAACGCGCTGCACACCAGCCGGACGTCGATCTCGCGGCCCCGGCGGTTCACCGCGCTCACCTGGACGTCGGTGGTGAACGACGGGTCGGCGAGCGCGCTGCCGAGCATCTGGCGAAGGTCTGCCAGCGGGAAACCGACGTCGAGGCTCAGCAGGTGCACGCCGTCGACCTCTTCGCGGCGCAGGCCCCACAGGTCTTCGGCGCCACGGTTCCAGACGGTCACCCGCATCTCCTGGTCGACCACGATCACGCCGGCCCGGATCGAGGTCAGGATCGACTCGAGGAAGTCGTTCACCCCGTCGAGCTCGACACTGCGTTCACGCAAGGTGTCGTTGATGGCTTGGAGCTCGTCGTTGGTCGACTGCAGCTCCTCGTTCATCGTCTCGAGTTCTTCGTTGGTGGACTGGAGTTCCTCGTTGGTGGTCTCCAGTTCCTCGACCGTCGACTGGAGTTCTTCGTTGGTGGTCTCGAGTTCCTCGTTGGTCGACTGCAGCTCTTCGTAAGCGGCTTCGAGCTGCCGATTGGCGTGTTCGAGCTCGTCGAGCAGCGCGCGTGAAGCGGTGACATCGTGGAAGACGATCGACACACCGATGAGGGCCTTGTCCTTGCTGACCAAGGGATTCAGGTGGATCTCGAACCACGCCGGATCGTTGGCCGGCCGTCGCCATTCGACGTCCTTGACCCGCACGGCGTGCCGCTCGAGCTTGGCCTGTTCCACGTAGGCCCGCAGTTCGACCGGCCGGTAGGAGAGCTCCAGATCCCGGAGCAACCGCCCGGTGTCGCGGTGCGACAACCCGAACAGCTGCACGGCCTGCTGGTTGACGAGCGCGATGATGTCGTCGGAGGTCACCACGACCTGCGCGACCGGGCTCGCCCCGAAGGCCAGCTCCTGCAACTCGCCGAGTCCCCCGACTTCACCGTGCCGTTCGGTGACGATGGTGTCGCCGTTGAAGCGGTCGAGACCGCTCACCAGCCCGGTGGTCTTGCGGAACACCCGGCGTTTGAGGTCGAACGGGTCGAAGAGCCGGGCGTGGCTCAGCAGCATCTCGGCGCGGCCGAGGAAGAGCAGGCCGCGCGGCGCGAGCGCGAAGTGGAACCGGTTGAGGATCTTGGTCTGGGTCTCGGCGTTGAAGTACATCAGCGTGTTGCGGCACACGAGCAGGTCGATCCGGGAGATCGGGGCGTCCTGGACGAGGTCGTTGCGGCCGAAGATCACCGAGCGCCGCAGATCCTGGCGGAACAGGTACCGGCCGTTCTGGTGCTCGAAGTACTTCTCCAGCAGTTCCGGTGGCAGTCCCCCGGCATCGGCCGGGTCGTAGGACGCGTGGCGCGCTTCGCCGAGCGCTTCGTCGTCGACGTCGGTGGCGTAGACCTTGACGCGCTGGCGGAACTGCTCGGGGCCGAGCGCTTCGGCGAGCACGATCGCGAGGCTGTAGGCCTCTTCGCCCGACGCGCAGCCGGCGCTCCAAATCCGGATCGGCGCTTCCGGCCCGCGCTCCGCGAGCAGCATCGGTACGACGTCGTTCCGGATGAAGTCCCAGGCGTCCGGGTCACGGAAGAACGCGGTGACGTTGATCAGGATGGTGTTGAACAGCGCCGCGAACTCCTCGGAATTCACCTGCAGGAGATCGATGTACTCCCCGAAGTCGTCGATGCCGATCTGGCCCATCCGGCGGCGCACCCGGCGCATGAGGCTGGTGCGCTTGTAGCCGGTGAAATCGAAGCCCCTCGACTCCTTGAGGTAGCTGAGCAACGCCTCGAAAGGGTCGTCCTTGATCGTGTCGTCGGGCCTGGTCACTGCGGTACGGTACCCCTTGCGGTGGGACGGCCGAGCCCTGGTTTCCCGGTGTCCAGTACCGCCCAGACGATCTTGCCGCCGTTCGTCGACGGCGTGCAGCCCCACGCTCTGGCCACCTGTGCCACCATGACCAGTCCGGACGCCTGCGGGCATTCGCCCGCGCGCTCCCGGGGCACGGCTCCCCGCGGGTCGTCGTCGGCGACGGCGACGGTCAGCGAGCCGTTGCGCAGTTCAAGGCGCAGCGTGAGATCGGAAACGGTGTGCCGGACGGTGTTCTCGACGAGTTCGGTCGCGACCAGTTCCGCGTCCCTGAGAACGTGGCCGAGCTTCGCCAGGCCCCAGTTCCCGCCGATCTCCCGGACAAGGCGCCGGGCCTCCCGCGAGCTGGAGCGCCGGCCCGCCAGTTCGATCAGCACCCGGCGGCGCGGCGGCGGCTCCCCGACCGCGCCGAACGCCGCGTCGAGGTCTTCGAAGCACGGGACCCACTTGCGGACCGCGCTCTGCCGCACGGTTTCCCGCTGCGACTCCTGCCGGGCGACCAGCATGATCGGCACCCCCGGCCAGTCACCGGTCCGCATGGCGACCACGGAGAACACGCTGAGCACCACCGTCGACGGGATGACCAGCGGGCCGAGGTCGACGATCACCGCGGCCGGCTCGTCCACCACGCATTTGAGCAGGGTGTCCCGCATGACCGGGTAGGTACTCACATCCAGTACCCCGACCGGGCGGACGACCGTGCAGCCATCGAGGTCGTCGAGCTCGATGGCGAGCCGGGAAGACATGATCATGTCGGCGTACCTGCCCCACTGGGTTCGTCGCTCTCCTGGGTGTGCAGGTTCCCGAGGTGGTCCCGCAGCGTTTCGGCGGCATAGGTGGTTTCCTCGGCGGCGCGCCGGTAGCGCTCGGCGATCTGGAGGTTCCGCCGGTCGGTCGCTCTCTCGCACATGCGCTGGGCCAGCATGATCTTTTCGTCCAAGCTCCGCAACGCCGCCCGCAACGCGCGTTCGACCGCCGCGCCCCGTACCCGCAGGAGGGAGTCACCGGACCAGGCGTGCCCGACGCGGCAGCGGTACCGGTGCGGTCCCAGTTCCATCAGCGAGCCGTGGCAGTCGGGGCACATGTACCCGGACGGCGGGCCGAGTTCGGCGGAAGCCGCGATCGGGGCGACCGGCAGGCCGTGGGCGATCCGGTTCTCCAGTTCCAAGAGCGCGTCGAGTTCGCCGCCCGCGTCGGGGTCCACCTGTTCGGCCGTCAGCTTTCCCAGCAGGGCGCCGATGTCCGCGACCGGAAGCACATGGTCCACGGCGACTTCCTGCAGCGCGTTCTCCGGCATGGCCGGGTAGAGCGCCTCCGCCGGGGACTGGACGACGGTTTTGCCGCCGCGACGCGCTATCGCGCGCAGGCCGGCGACGCCGTCGTCGAGGTTCCCGGAAAGCTGTACCCCGATGGCCCGCGGCCCCACGCTGACCGCGACCGAACGGAACAGGGCGTTGACCGCCGGGCGGTGCCCGTTCTCGGGGGTACCGACGCTCAGCACCACTCGGTTGTCGTCCACCAGGAGGTGGTGATCGGGGGGCGACACGTAAACGACACCGCGCTCGAGTTCGGCGTCGTTGCGGGCGGTCACCGCGGGCAGGGTTCCGGAGCGGGCGAGGATCGAGGCGAGTGCGCTGGTGCCCCCGGCGGGCATGTGCAGCACGACGAGCACCGAAGCGGGCAGATTCACGGGCAGCGAACCGACCAACGCCCGCAACGCCTCCACGCCGCCGGCCGAAGCGCCGACCACGACTATGTCTCGTGTACTGGGTGGCGTCTGCAGTGCGACCACCTCTTCCGGTTGACCCGGTCTCCGACGGTACAACGTTGGGGTTCCCCGATGTGCCTTATTCGCCATCAGAAAAGAAACCGGAAGGCGGAACGCGGGTGTGGGCGGCCTCTTTCCTGGGTATCCGGCCCTTGAAAGCGACGGCGCCCCGCCGGATATTCGCGACCCAGTGGAGTTCTGATGATCCAAGTCGATTCCGCCGGCACGACCCGGACGACTCCGGCCGGTCCGGTCGAGCTGCAGGTACCCACCGAGCTCGACCGGCTGGCCGTGGTGCGGACCGTGGCGGAGGCAGTGGCGGCAAGGGAAAACCTGGATCTCGACTCGGTGGCGGACGTCAAGCTGGCCGTCGACGAAGCCAGCGCCTGCCTGATCAGCCGGGCCATCCTGGGCGCCCGGCTGGACTGCCGGTTCCGCATGCTCCCCCACGCGCTCGAAGTAGTCGTTTCCACCACGACCTCCGCCCCCGGCTTCCCCAACAAGAACAGTTTCGGCTGGCACGTCCTCACCACGCTCACCGACACCGTCACGGTGGAACACCGTCAGGTCGCTCCCGGCGTTTACGCCACCGCGATCTGGTTCACCAAGAAAAGGACGGGCGGGGCGTGAGCGACCAAGCCACTTCCGTGTCGGTGGACGGTTACCTCGAAGTCCGGCCACTGTTCCAGCGTCTGGCGAAGCTGGCCGCGGACGACCCCGAACGCACCGCGGCGCGCGACGAACTCGTCACGCGATGCCTGCCGCTCGCCGAGCACATCGCCCGCCGCTTCAACGGCCGTGGCGAATCCCGCGAGGACCTTCTCCAGGTGGCCAGGCTCGGGCTCGTCAACGCCGTCGACCGCTTCGACGTCGACCGCGAAACGGAGTTCATCTCCTTCGCGGTGCCGACGATCATGGGCGAGATCCGCCGCTATTTCCGGGATTCCGGCTGGGCGGTCCGGGTTCCCCGCCGGCTCAAGGAACTCCACCTCTCGATCAGCAAGGCGACCGGCGTGCTCGCGCAGCGGCTCGGGCGCGCGCCCACCACGAGTGAACTCGCGGCGGAACTCGGTATCGACATCGACGAACTTTCCGACGGGCTCGTGGCGGGCAACGCCTATCACACGATTTCGGTGGAAAGCACGATCAGCGACAAGTCCGAAGACCTTTCCCTGCTCGACACCGTCGGCGACTACGACGCCGACCTGGAAAAGGTGGAGAACCACGAAACCCTGAAACCGTTGCTGGACCAGTTACCCGAACGCGAGCGGACGATCCTGATGCTGCGGTTCTTCGGCAACCAGACGCAGACCCAGATAGCCGAGCAGATCGGGGTGTCACAAATGCACGTGTCGCGGCTGTTGTCGCGCACGCTGGAATACCTGCGGGAGAAACTGAGCGAATGACCGGCAGCATTCCATGCGACTGAAACGAGCCGATCCGGAGTCCCCCGGTCTCACCAGGCGGCGACGCGGGCGCGGTTTCGGCTACCTCGGCCCCACCGGCGAACCGGTCACCGACCCCGAGCTCCTCGAGCGGATCAAGGACCTGGTGATCCCGCCGGCCTGGCGGAAGGTGTGGATCTCCCCGGACGCGAACGGGCACATCCAGGCTGTCGGCGTCGACGCGGCCGGGCGGCGGCAGTACCTGTACCACGCCGAGTGGCGGCGAGCCCGTGACGAGGAAAAACACGACAGGGTGCTCGCGCTCGCCCGGCGCCTGCCGGAGCTGCGCGCAGCGGTGGCGGCCGATCTCGACGGCCGCGGCACCGGCCGGGAGCGAGTGCTCGCCGTCGCGCTGCGCATCCTGGATCTCGGTGTCTTCCGCACCGGCGGCGAGGAGTACGCGGAAGAGAACGGCACCCACGGCCTGGCGACCCTGCTGCGTGAACACGTGACCGTGCGCGGCTGCGAGCTCGTGTTCCGCTATCCCGCTAAAGGCGGCATCCAGCGTGACGTCAGTATCCGCGACGAAGAACTCGTCAAGGCGGTGAAAGCATTGCGGCGGGCGGCACCGAAAGCGGAGCGGTTGCTCACCTATCGTGAAAACGACGGATGGCATCCCGTGCACGCCGAGGAGATCAACGAACGGTTCAAGGAACTCACCGGTGCCGAATTCACCGCGAAAGACCTGCGTACCTGGAACGCGACCGTACTGGCCGCGGTCGCCTTCGCCGATGCCGACCGGCCGTCGAGCGAACGCGGGCGCAAACGCGTCGAAGCCGCCGTCATGCGGGAAGTGGCCGAAGGACTGGGCAATACCCCGGCGGTCGCGCGACGCTCCTATGTGGACCCTCGGGTCGTGACGGCCTTCGGTGAGGAACGCACGATCGGTAACGCGGTGCGGCGGGCCCGTGCGGTGGAGGACGAGCACGAGTCCCGGGCGCTGATCGAGCGCGCGGTGGTCCGGCTGCTCCGCGCTTGAGGCCGTTCTCACCCAAGCCGTGCTCACACAACGGAAACTCAGGTGCCTGAGCGCGACGGGAGTTCCGGCGAAGCCGTGTCCAGCGGCACCGCGGACGAACGCACCAGGCCCAGCTGCACGGACTGGCGGCCCAGGGTCGCGTCCATCAGCCAGTCGACCGCGGTGCGGATCCGGTTTCCCGGCATGGTCATCAGGTGGTAGGCCCGCGTGACGGTCTTGGCGGGCAGTCCCGAAAGCGGGATGCGCAGCGGGTTCGCCGCAGCGTGCTTACCGCCCAGATCGATCACGAACCCGAGGTCGTGGTGCTTGTAGCGACGCTTCTGGCCGTATCCCAGTGACGCGGCGACGTTCTTGCCCGCCAGTTTCCCCTGCCGCGTCGCGTGCTGCGCCGTCATGGCGGTGACCTCGCCGGGCCGGGTCAGGTCCGGCACCGCGGCGGCGTCACCGCAGGCGAAGACCTCGGGATGCCCGGGCACGGTCAGATCCGACTCCACCACGAGCCGTCCCTTCCGCGTCGGCAGGTCCAGCTCGTCGACCAGTGGATCGGGACGGACCCCGACGCACCACACCAATGAGTGCGTCGCCACGAACTCGCCGTTGGTCAGCTTGACGCCGTCCGTGGTCGCTTCCTCGACCGAAGTCCCCATCCGGACTTCGACGCCACGCTCCCGCAGCACGCGATCGGCCGTCTTGGACAGTCTCGGATCGAGCTCCGGCAGCACCTTCGGCGCCACGTCGAGCAGGATCCACCGCATTTCCTGGTCCTTGAGCACCGGATGCCACTCGGCCAGCGCCGCGGTGAACAGGGGGCCCTGCGCGGCGACCTCCGTCCCGGTGTATCCGGCCCCGACCACGACGAACGTGCACCGCGAGTCCCGTTCTTTCCGGTCGTCGGTCCCGGCGGCGAGCTCGACCTGCCGGATGACGTGGTCACGGAGGTACAGCGCCTCGGGGACGCCCCGGAAACCGTGGGCGTGCTCCGCGACTCCGGGAATGGGCAGGAGCTTGTTCACACTGCCGGTCGCCAGGACGAGCCGGTCGTACCCGAGCGTGTGCTTGCCGCCTTCGGGATCGGTGTAGTCGACCTCGCGGTCGGTGACCCGCACGGCATCCGCTTCGCCCAGCGCGAGCCGGACGCGGGGCAGCGTCGCCGGCAGTGACACGGTGACGCGGCGGGGATCGAGGACGGCCGCGGCGACCTCGGGCAGCAGCGGCAGGTAGAGGAAGTAATCGGTCGGGTTGACCAGTACGATTTCGGCGGCGGAATCCGGGAGCGCGTGGCCGAGCGCGCGAGCCGTCTCATGGCCCGCGAAGCCGCCGCCCACGATGACGATGCGAGTTCGGGTGGTCATCTTCGTGGGTTACCCACAGCGGGCCGGCCGAAACAGCGGCGGTTTGCGACCGCGGGTGACCGGGTAGTACAAGGCGAACCGGGAGAACGGAGACCGAGATGCCTGAGCAGTCGTGGAGCGGCAAGCGGGAACGCCAGTACAAGCACATCAAGTCCTCGCAGAAGAGCCGCGGCTCCAGCGAAGAAAGGGCCGAAGAGATCGCCGCGCGAACGGTGAACAAGAACCGCGCGCAGGCCGGGGAATCGCGTCAGGCCAGCAAGAGTTCGGTCAACGACATGTCACCGCAGAAGCGCGGTGGCAAGCGCTCCGGAAACCGCCAGGGACCCGGCGGGCCGACGCGGGACCAGTTGTACAACGAGGCCAAGAAGCGGAATATCAAGGGCCGGTCCACAATGACCAAGAAACAGTTGCAAGACGCACTTGGCCGATGAATCCTCACCCGGTCTTGGCGTCCCTGAGAGGGCGAAGCCGGTGAGCGAGGAATGCCGCACCGCGGCTGTCAGTGAAGACGAACTGAGCGCAGGCGAGATCGAGGTCCGGATGCGGGTGGCGGACGCCCGGGTCGCCACTGTGCGCGCGATAGCCGCCGACATCGCCATCCACGAGGACTTCGATCTCGACTCGCTCGCCGACCTCAAACTCGCGGTCGACGAGGCGTGCGCGACGGTACTGGCCAAAGCCCGGCCCGACGGCCTGCTCGTCTGCCGTCTCCTGGTGACCGCCGAACGCGTCGAAATGCGGGCGACGGCGTCGACCGACAACGGTCAGCCGCCCGGTAACGAAGCGCTCGGCTGGCACATGCTCCAGGTACTGACCGACTCCGCCCGCTGCTGGGTCACCGGTGACGGCGACGAAGACCGCCACATGCACGTCCTGTTCACCATCGACCGCTAGGCGGCCAGCGGGCGCAGCCAGGTCGGGATGTCGTACCCGATCTCCTCGCAGATGTCGAGCAGCTCGAGCGTCCAGCACAGGGTGTGCACGAACACCAGGCCCAGCTCGGACGGCCCGGCGGAGGCGGCGACGATGTCCAGCTGGAGTTCCGCGTCGTCCGGCCGGTCGTTGGCCAGCGCGAGCATGATCCGGGTCGCGGCCCGCTGTGAGGGTTCGAACTCGTCGATGGGCACCGGCTGCCCGTCGTCGTCCTGGCCGTCCACGGCGAACTCCACGGCGTCGGTCGCGACCCCGGCGACCGAGGCGTGCAGCATTTCGACGTTCGCGCCCACCAGCTCGAGCACGCTCTCCCGCATGACCGGCTCTTCGGCTTCGGTCAGCTTGGCCAGGCGCGTCACCGCGTGCTCCTGGTTCCCGCCCCGCACGGTGGCGACGGCGCGGGCGATCTCGTTCCTGAGTGCTTGCCTGTCCGTCATCGGGCCACTCCCCCGTTAGTCGGGCGTTCTCACGCAGGCGAGGTGCCCATTACGAGCCCAAGGCAAACGCGATTGACGACCGCGCCGAGCGGGTACCTCGATCGAATGAGCATCGAGTGGGAACGCAAGTTCGAGGTGACCGCTGATTCCCCGATCCCCCGACTGACCGAAGTGGGCCCGGTGGCCGAGCAGAGCGAGCCGACGGAGTCGCAGCTCGACGCCACTTATTTCGACACGCGCGACTTCCGCCTGGCGCGGGCGGGGATCACCCTGCGGCGCCGCACCGGCGGGCACGACGAGGGCTGGCACCTGAAACTCCCGGTCGCCCCGGAGCAGCGTGAAGAGATCCACGTCCCCCTCGGGGAGAATCGCACGAAGGTGCCGTCGAAACTCGCCCGGCTGGTGACGGCCTGGAGCCTCGGCGAGAAGCTCGTGCCGATCGCGCACATCGCCACGGTCCGGTTCTCCTCGGACCTGCTCGACGCCGAAGGCAAGGTGCTCGCGACCCTGGCCGACGACCGGGTGACCGCCGAGGCGGGCGGCGACACCGCGCGGCTGGACGCCTGGCGTGAGCTGGAGATCGAACTCGTCAACGGTTCCGATCCGCGGCTGCTGGACGGCGCCGAATCGGCGTTGCGCAAACTCGGCGCCCGCCCGGCCAAGAGCTCGTCGAAGCTGGCGCGGGTATTGGGCGACCGGCTTCCCGTCCCGGAGCGGCACGGGAAGAAGAAGTCCGCCGGGTTCGTGGTCGGCGAGTACCTGCGCGCCCAGGCCGAACTGCTGCGGACCCACGACGTCGGCGTCCGCACCGGCAAGGACGACGCCGTGCACCAGATGCGGGTCGCGAGCCGGCGCCTGCGCAGCGCGTTGAGCAGCTTCCGCCGGGTGCTGGACCGCGACGCCACCGGGGAGCTGGCCGGCGAACTACGGTGGCTGGGCCGGAAACTGGCCCCTGCCCGCGACACCGAGGTACTCGAAGAACTGCTGAACGAGCAAGTCGACTCCCAGCCGGGTGAGCTCGTCATGGGCCCGGTGAGGGCATCGTTCACGGCGTACTTCGCGCGGGAGGAGGCGAACGCGGGCAAGAAGGCGTTGTCCACTTTGGACAGTCCGCGTTATCTCGCCCTGCTGCGATCCCTGGACCGGCTGCTGACGGATCCGCCGTTGACCGGCAAGGCCTCCCGGCGCGCCGCTCCCGAACTCGGGAAAGCACTCCGGCGCGCGAGCAAACGCTTGCGGCGCGCGGAAAACGCCCTCGCGAGTGCGACCGACCGAAGTGCCGCGCTCCACGAGGTCCGCAAGAAGGCCAAGCAGGCGCGCTACACCGGCGAGGCCGCCGCGCCCGCGTTCGGCAAGCGGCTCGAGGCGTGGACGAAGAAGGTCAAGAAGATCCAGAGCACTCTCGGCGACCACCACGACCGGATCGTCGCGCGCGAGCTCGTCCGGCAGCTCGGCGTCCAGGAGCATCTGCTGGCGCACAACGCCTTCACCTACGGCCTGCTCCACCGGCACAACACCGCGGAAGCCGATCAGCTCGAAGCCGCCTACCGCGCCCAGTGGTCCAGCCTCGCGTCGATGTCCCGCCCCCGCTGGCTCACCAATTGACCACGCGTGTCCCCCGTTCCTGTAGGTGTGTTGGCGATCTGCGCGCAGGTCATCGGCGGCTGGCGATGGGCAGCGGCGCTTTCTCGCGAAAGTGCGCCAGCCGGAATGGCACCGAACCACGCCACATTCCTCTAGGGTGCCGATCATGCCCTGTGCGTCGTCGCCGCGATGCCGCGTGTCCTCCCCGGGCGTCCTCAGCCGACGTCCGAGCCGATCCAGCAGACCTATCACGTCGAGCGTCGGCTGACCGTGGGCGGTGAACCGGCGCACATCCCGAGCCGGATCTACCACGACCCGATGGCCCCGTCCGACGTGCTGACCGCGCTCTTCCTGAAGCCGGTCCAGCGGACAATCCTCGCCTGCCTGTACACCCGGCACCACGACGGCCGGGTGCGCCAAAACTGGCTCCGCACCATCGCCGCCTCCACCGAGCCCTGGGTCGCCCCCTTCGTGGTGAACCCGAACGCACTCTGTGCGCACCTAAGTGCAATCCACGCGCACCCGAGTGCAGGCTGTGTACGTCGACCACCGGTTTCGGCATCTTTACCGCACGCAATAAAAAAGGGGCCCTCACGGCGAGGGCCCCTTTTTTCAGCGTTTACCCGTCACGGGAAGTTGGCCAGGTTCGAGACCTGATGTCCCGTGTTCGCCACTTCACCGGTGTTGTTGACGACGCGGTTGATCGTGCCCTGTCCACCGAGCGAAACCGTCACCATGGAATGGAGCTTCACCCCCGGAGTCGCCGGGACTTCGAAAGCGCGGTCCGCCACGACGGCCGGGTTGGTGTTGAAGAAGCAATAGCTTCCCAGGCCCCACGCTTCATGACTGGTGACCGAGTTCCCGACCTTGTAGGCCGCGTATCCCCGGGTCGACCCGTTCATCCACGCCGCCTGGTTCGGCGGGTCGTACGGCATTTCGTTCTGGTAGAAGTACGTCCGGCCACCGTTGCCGTTCCAGACCGTCTGGTACTTCTGATAATGCTCGACGAACAGGCCGTACATCGTGACGTTGGCACCGTTCACGATCAACCCCGTATCGGCGGTGTTGACGTTCCAGCCGACGCCGTCGGTGTGGTCGGCACGCCAGATCCACAGGTGGTCACCGATCACGTTCGGGCTGTTGACCACCACACTCGTGGTCGCCTTGCCCACCGCGCCGCCGCCGATCCGGACGAAGACGTCGCTGATCGAAGTCGGATTGGCCGCGTGGTTGTTCGAGGAGCCGTTCGGGCCGACCTCCATGAGCAGCGGCGAGTTCGTCGCCCCGGCGTCGATCATCAGACCGGCCAGCTTGACGCCGTCGACGTCGGCGACCGAGAGGGCCATCGCGCCGTTGGTCGGGGCCAGCGTGGCCAGCCCGAGACCGAGGACGACCGTGTTCGGGCGGGTGACCCGGATCGGCTCGTTGACGCTGTAGACACCCGGGGTGAACAGGAGGTCCTTGCCCTGCGCCAGCGCGGTGTTGATGGTGGCCGCCGACATGCCCGGCTTGGCGACGAAGAACTGGCTGATGGGGAGCGAGTCCCCAGCCTGCGCGCCGTGCCCCCAGGTGGTGCCCTGCGAGTTGTTCCGCAGCGCCGGCACGAAGACCTTGTAGGCGCCGGCCTGGTCGATGTAGAGGAACGGCTTCTCCCGGACGACCGGGGTCTGGTTCACCGCGGTATAGGGCGGGGCCGGGAAGGTAGTCTGCGGCGCGCCGGTGTTGCCGACGAAGACCATGTTCCAGTTGGACCCGTTCCAGCTGCCCATTTCGCTGTTCCTGGTGAGGAACTGCTGCTGCGAGCCGGAGCGGATCTGGCCGTCGATCTTCGAGTCGGAGATGAACCCGCCGGAGGACCAGCCGCCGTCGTCGAGCTGGAGGTTGCCGCGGACGTGCATGCGGCGGTACGGCGCGGCCTGCGAGACGGCCCACTTGTCGGTGCCGCCTGTCGGGTTGACCGACATGTTCTCGGCCGACCGCCAGAAGTTCTGGGTGGCGTTCTGGTTACCGAGCCAGTCGGCTTCGACGTGCACGGAACCGTTGATGGTCACGTCGTCCGGGGACAGGCCGAGACCGGCCACCTGGGTGAAGAAGCCGACGTTGGCGTCGACGTTGTAGGAGCCCGGCTTGAACAGCAGCGCGTACCGCTGCGGGCCGAACTGGTTGCGCTCCTGCTGGCTGAACACCGTGTTCAACCGGTTCTGGATCGTCGAGGCCGACATCGACGGGTCGAAGATCGACACGTTCGGGCCGAGGTCCGGGTTGCCGGCCGTGGGCGGGGTCGTCGGGTCGCCGCCGCCGACCGGGGTCAGCGTGAACGACTGCGCGGTGGTGGCGTTGCAGGTGTACTGGGTCAGCTGGGTGCTGTCGGCCGTGGAGGCGCTCGGCACGTCCAGGCACTTCCCGCTGTTACGGCTCACGAAATGGAACCGGCCACCGGCCTCTTCCACGGGAAGCCATTGCTGGTTGTTCCCGCCGCCGTAGGTCCACAAGTGAATCAGTCCTCCGTCCGCGGCGGAAACGTCGGCGACATCCCACACCTGGGCGGGATTGTTGCGGGTGTTGACCCGAAAGTACCCGTTGGATGTGGCTTCGAACTGCCATTCCTGCGACGTTGTGCCGTTGCACGCGTATTGCTGCACGACCGTACCGTTGACAGAGGCCGCGGCGCGCGCGTCGACGCATTTTCCGCTGTTCTGACCAGCCACCGTGTACCACCCGCCCGGGGTGACCGCGGCGCTCGCGGCGGGCGCCACGGCGGCGAGGTAGCCGGCGGCGATGGTCATGGCCGCCAGCGCCAGTGCGGCGGGTCGGCGACGTCTCCGGCGACCGGAACCGCCCGGCGTTTCCTGTGCTGCAATCACGAGACTCTCCTCTGCCGCAGCATTGCGGCGTCGCCAGCCGACGTGTCCATAGCCGGCTCGACCCCGCGTGATGGGGACCTGAGGAGCGGACGACACGTCTGGTATCCGTCGAACGGGTCGTCGAAATGTTAGGGCGGTCACAGGCGGGCGTCAATACACGTCTAAAAATAAGTCCTGAATCCAGGACGGCGACGGTCGGCTCGTTAACAGGCTTTGACCAGGGAATTCACTAGTCCGGAGCGGTCTTCGAAGGGGCGTGTGACGGGCTCGGTCCTGGCGTCGAAAGGTCTAGACCGCTGCCATCCTGGCCCCCTGGCGGGCGATCTTGGGAGCGGCCGCGCGGCGGGCCCGGACCGGGAACCGGTCGTTGAGCGCGACGAGCAGCGGGGCGAGGGCCATCAGCGCGAGCAGGAGCAGGCCCAGCGCGGTCCCGATGGTTTCGACGATCGACATGACTTCCTCCTGAACTGCGTGGCCACCTCGTGCGACCCTCTGACTACGAGTCTCGTGGCCGGTGGCTTTCCGCAGATCAGCCGAATGGCCGGGGCCGATCGGCCGGGAGGCTGGTTTCGCCCCGCCGGATGGCGCTGCCTACGGTAGGGGCCATGGTGATCGACTTGACGCGGCGCGGGCCGGAGTTCGCCGGGTTCTGGACCGAGCGGCACCTCAGCACGCTGAGCACGGTGCGCGAGGACGGCACGCCGCATGTCATCCCGGTGGGAGTCACGCTGGACGTGGCGACGGCGACCGCGCGGGTGATCACCTCCGGCACGTCGTACAAGGCCAGGCTGGTGCGCGCGGCGGGGGCCGAGGGGGTGCGCGTGGCCGTCTGCCAGGTGGACGGCCGCCGCTGGTCCACTTTGGAGGGACTCGCGGTGCTGCGGGACGACGCCGAAGCCGTGCTGGACGCCGAACGGCGCTACGCCCTGCGTTACCGGACTCCGCGGCCGAACCCGCTGCGGGTGGTACTCGAGATCGCCGTCACCCGGGTACTAGGGAACGCCTAGCGCTCGGGCGTCGAGTACGGCGCCTGGTAGTCCAGCGCCGGGCTGACCACCGGGCCGCTCTGTGACTGGCCGGGGACCGGCGTGGTGGCCGGGCCGCTGCCCGGACGTGCCTGATCGTTCGCCACGGCACGGCTGGTCACGATCGTCTCGTCGACCTGTGCGTCACGGATCCTCGACAGGATGCCGATGGTGAGAGCGTGCGCGATGGCGAGCACGAGCAGCATCACCCCGAGCCTGCCGACCACGCCCTGGATCGAACTGCCCCCGAGGTTGATCGTGGACAGCAGCGCGAGCAGGCCCAATACCGCCAGGTGGAACAGCACGGTGACCATCCGGGCCATCGACGCGCCCGCCGACGGGTCGCCGTAGGACCCTTCGAGGTACCTCTTGCCACTGCGGTAGATGACCTGGCCGTCGGCGACGACCAGCAGCACCCCGATGAGCAGGAAGACCAGGTAGGCGTTCGTTTCCATGAGGAGCGTCCTTTCAGCGGCGTCTCACGATGGGTACCCGGGTGCTCGCGGGGCGAAACGCCGCCATCCGGACGAACCCCGGCACCCCGGCCAGGCCGGGACCCGGCCCATTCAGGCATATGAACGCCCATTCCCATTCACCGGCAATACCCGTGTTAATGGCCGGACAATTCACAACCATGAACGCCTACGATCGCGGGTGTACAAGGAGTTGCCGTTGTGTAAAAATTCCCGGGCCTTTGCAGTATTTATCCCGTGAGAATGGCGGACACACCTTGAGTCTCACCCGACGCACTTTGCTGACCACCGCCGCCGGGGCGGCCGTCGCCGCCGGAACACTGGGCGCGACCAACGCTTCCGCGGCCGATATTTCCGCTCCCGCCGGCGCAATAGGAACCAAGGCAACGTTCCAGGCGACCCTCGATTACGCGCTGGCCAAATTGCGCGTGGTCGGCCCTGCGATCACGCAATTCCCGGTGATCACGAAGTTCGAAAAGTGGACTTTTTCCGCCGACGGCGACTGGGTCGGCGGTTTCTGGCCCGGCACCCTCTGGCTTTCCTATGTCGCGGGTGGCGGCGAACAATTCAAGACCCTCGCCGCCACGTCCTCGCAGAACCTCGCACCGCGGCAGACCGACACCGGCACCCACGACCTCGGGTTCCTGTTCTACCCGTCCTGGGTCACCGCGTGGCGGCTCACCGGCGAGGAGAAGTGGCGCGCGGGCGCGATCAAGGCGGCGGACTCGCTGATCCAGCGGTACAACCCGCAGGGCCGGTTCATCCGCGCCTGGGGTGCGCTGAGCAGTCCGAAAGACGCGGGCCGGGTCATCATGGACACGATGATGAACCTCGACCTGCTCGCGTTCGCCACGCAGCAGACGGGCGACCCGAAGTACCTGAACATCGCGATCGAGCACGCGAAGACCACGCAGAAGAACTTCCTGCGCCCGGACGGCTCCACCCCGCACGTCTTCGACTTCAACGCCACCACGGGCGCGCCGATCGGGCCGAACACCGTGCAGGGCTACAGCCCGACGTCGGCCTGGTCCCGTGGCCAGGCGTGGGCGATCTACGGGTTCACCACGATGTACCGCAGGACCGGGGACCCGCAGTTCCTCGCCACCGCGCGGAAACTGGCGGACTACGCGCTGAGCAAGCTCACGCCGGACAACGTGCCGGTGTGGGACTACCTCGCGCCGCAGGCACCCAACGACGTCAAGGACGCTTCGGCGGGCGCGATCATGGCCTGCGGGCTGATGGATCTGGCCAAGGCGTCGAAGCGGAGTTCGTACCACGACAGCGCGCTCAGGATCCTGACGGCGTTGTCGGACACGTGCCTGACGACGAAGTCGACACGCGCGGAAGCGATTCTCGCGCGGAGCACCCGTAACCGGCCCGCCGAGGACGGGATCGAGGTTTCGGTGCCCTACGGCGACTACTACCTGATCGAAGCCCTGCTGCGGGTGCTGAAGCCCCAGGAACTCGCGAAGGCCATCGGCCTGTAAGGCGCTGGTCTTCCGGAAGGCCTGAAACAGCGCGGCCCGATGGTAGGTTGGAAAGACGAATGGAGGTACCCCGCATGCCGGCGACGCCGAGGGAATGCTCGATTGCCAACGCTTTGGGCGTGATCGGCGAGCGATGGAGCCTGCTCGCGCTGCGCGAGGTGTTCTTCGGGGCACGGAGATTCGACCAGATAGTCCAGAACACCGGTGCCAGCCGGGACATCCTCGCCGCCCGCCTCCGCAAGCTCGTCGACGCGGGCGTGCTGGAGAAGCAGCAGTACGAGGTGCACCCGCCGCGCTACGAGTACGTGCTGACCGAGTCGGGCCGCGCGCTGCAGCCGGTGCTGCTGAGCCTGATGGAGTGGGGCGACAAGTACGTCACCGAAGGCGAGCCGCCATCGGTGTGGGAACACTCCTGCGGCGCGGTGCTCGAGCCCCGGCTGGACTGCACGGCCTGCGGTGAGCCGGTCAAAAGCGGGCAGTTGCAGGCTTTGCGCCTCGGCTAGCGGATCTCGATGGTCGAGCCGGTCGAACGGGACAGCCGCGGGATCCTGCATCCGCGCGCCGGTCTCGAACACTTCAC
This sequence comes from Amycolatopsis sp., assembly GCF_036008905.1. GTDB lineage: Bacteria > Actinomycetota > Actinomycetes > Mycobacteriales > Pseudonocardiaceae > Amycolatopsis. The sequence goes on from NZ_DASYMU010000188.1 coordinate 115,806, forward strand.
GCTGGAACGCTTCACCCCGTCGGCCGACGTCGCCCGGTTCGTCGACCGCTACTGGCTCGCGTCGTGGCACCTGCCGGACGGGCAGCGGCACCAGCAGCAGGTCCTGGCCCATCCGGTCGTCAACGTCGTGTTCGAAGGCGACACCGCGACAGTGACCGGGGTGCAGGAAGAGCGCGTCACCAAGGTGCTCGAAGGCCGCTCACGCGCGCTGGGCGTCATGTTCCGGCCCGCCGGGTTCCGCCCGCTGCTCGGGCGGCCGCTGTCGGCGATCACCAACTCCGTGCTCCCGCTCGCCGAAGTCGTCCCTGGCTGGGAACCGCTCCGCATAGCCGACGGCGCTTCCGGTGAGACGCTGAGCGCGTCGGTCGACAAGGCGTTGACCGCTCTCCTGCCCGCGGACGCGCAGCCGTCCGAGCGGACCACCGGCTGGGCGGAACGAGCCGCGACCGACAGGGAACTGCGCCGCGTCGAAGACCTCGCCGCGATCGCCGGGGTCACCGTCCGCGCCCTGCAACGCGCGTTCAACGACCATGTCGGCATCGGCCCGAAGTGGCTGCTGCGCCGCTACCGCCTCTACGAAGCCGCCGAACGGGCCGCCCGCACCGCGGACGTCGACTGGTCCGCGCTCGCCGCCGACCTCGGGTACGCCGACCAGGCGCACCTGATCCGCGAGTTCACCGCCGCCGTCGGCCAGTCACCGGGCCGCTACCGCCGCTCCTGAGCCAGGATTTCATCATCTGTGCATCTGATCAGACGTTAAGGCTTGCCCTCCCGTCCCACTCGGGCGTTCACTGTTCTCGGGTCTTGGCTGATGAGGAGTACGCATGCATATTCCGGACGGGTATCTGAGCCCCCAAACCTGCGGGGTCGCGTTCGCGATCGCGGTCCCGACGCTCGCCGTCGCGGCCCGCAAGGTGAAGCGGGTGGTCAAGACGCGGCACGTGCCGACGCTCGCGCTGTTCTCGGCGGTGTCGTTCCTCGTGATGATGTTCAACATCCCGATTCCCGACGGCACCACGGCACACGCCGTCGGCGGGGCGGTGGTGGCGATCGTCCTCGGGCCCTGGGCGGCGATGATCTCCGTCTCGGTGGCGCTGCTGTTCCAGGCGCTGCTCTTCGGCGACGGCGGCGTGCTCGCGTACGGCGCCAACGTGCTGAACATCGCCATCGTGATGCCGGTGGTGGCGTACGGCGTCTACAAGCTGATCTCCGGTCGCGCGGAGCTGACCAGCGCGCGCCGGGTCGTCGCGGCCGCCGTCGCGGGATACGTCTCGCTGACCACCGCGGCGGTGCTGACCGGGATCGAGCTCGGCATCCAGCCGGACCTCTTCCACGACGCGTCCGGCACCCCGCTGTACTCGCCGTACCACCTGGCCCAGACCATTCCGGCGATGCTGCTGGCGCACCTGCTCGTCGCCGGGGTCGCCGAAGCGGCGTTGACCGCCGGGGTGATCCTCTACCTGCAGCGCGCGAACCTCCCGCTGCTCCAGGTCAACCACCCGGGCATCGACGTCGAAGCCACCACCGAGCGGCGGCGGTTCCGGCCGATCGTGGTCGCCGGGATCGCGGTCGGGATCATGACGTTGTTGACGCCATTGGGTTTGCTGGCGCCCGGTGGCGCGTTCGGTGAGGACGCCCCGGAGGATCTGAACCTCGGCTCGTTGGGGTTGTCCGCGGTGCCGGAGGGGCTCAACCGGTACGCCGGTTTCTGGCAGCACGCCATCTTCAGCGGTTACAAACTCGGCGGGGAGACCCATCCCTGGGTGGGCTACGTACTTTCCGCGGTGATCGGCATCGTGGTGGTGGGCGTGGTCGTGTTCCTCATCGGAAAAGCCGTCGAGGCCTTCAGCCGGCGTGACACGCTGGAGAAGGTGTGACCACCCCCGCGTGGCTTCTGGAACGAGAGGCCGGGCTCTGTCCCTGTGGCTGCATCGGCAAGCGCCGCAAGGGTTCCTTCGTCGAGAAGACGCTGAACGGCAGCGCGGGCTTGTTGCGGCAGGTGATGTTCAGCGACGATCTCGCGCACCGGCCCGGTTTGCTGCAGCGCATCGACCCACGCGCCAAGGTCATCGGGTTTCTCGCGTTGCTGGTGGCGGTGTCCTTTGTGCACAGTCCGTGGATGCTGCTCGCCTGCTATCTCGCGACTCTTGTCCTGGCTGGGATCTCCGGCCTGCCGGTGGTGTTCTTCATCAAGCGGGTTTGGCTGTTCATCCCGATCTTCACCGGGATCGTCGTCCTGCCCGCCACGCTTTCCCTGGTGACGCCGGGAGAAGTCGTTCTCACCCTGTGGCACTGGAACGGCCACGCGCAGGGCTTCACCGCCCAAGGACTCAGAGCCGCGGCCTTGCTGATTCTGCGGGTCGCCGGTTCGGTGTCGCTCGTCGTGCTGCTGACGCTGACGACACCGTGGGCACGGCTGCTCGCCGGGCTGCGCGGGCTCGGCGTGCCGAAGATGTTCATCCTGGTGATCGGGATGGCGTACCGGTATCTGTTCCACCTGCTGACCTCGGTGATGGACATGTACGAAGCCCGCAAGGCCCGCACGATCGGCAAACAGGCGCACGACCGAACTGCGCGCCGGTTCGTCGCGGCGACGGCCGGCGCACTGATCGGCAAGTCGCACTACCTGGCCGAGGAAGTCCACCAGGCCATGACCGCACGAGGATTCCGGGGAGACAGCAAGGTGCTGAAGAGTTTCAGGTTCGGTACCGTCGAAGTCGCGTGGTTCGCCGGTGTCGCCGTCGCGGCCGCGCTCGCACTGGGAGGTGACTCGCTCCTTGTCCGCTGACCCGCTGCTCGTCTGCGAGAACCTGAGTTTCTCGTACCTCGACAAGTTTCCCGCGCTCGACGACGTCTCGCTGGAGGTACGCAGCGGCGAGCGGCTCGCGCTGCTCGGCGCGAACGGCTGCGGGAAGTCGACATTGCTGAAAGTGCTCGATGGGCTCGTTTTTCCCGGCACCGGACGGTATTTTGCGTTCGGTCAGGAGATCACCGAGGACGCGCTCGAAGACGAACAGATGAACGAGGCGTTCCGCGGCCGGGTCGGGTTCGTCTTCCAGAACTCCGACGCGCAGGTCTTCTCCCCCAACGTCGCCGAGGAGATCGCTTTCGGCCCGTTGCAGCTTGGGCTGTCCCGGGAAGAGACCACTCAGCGCGTCACCGATGTGCTGGCGATGCTCGGGATCTCCGGCCTCGCCGACCGCACGCCGTTCCAGCTTTCCGGCGGGCAGAAGAAAAAGGTCGCCATCGCGAGTGTGCTCGCGATGAACCCCGAGGTCCTGCTGTTCGACGAACCCACCGCCGCGCTCGACCCGCGGACACAGATGTGGCTCATCGAGCTCATGGCACAGCTGGCCGAAGCGGGTAAAACCATCGTGCACGCGACGCACGACCTGGACGCGCTCGACCGTATCGCCGACCGCTGCCTGGTCTTCGGTGAGGACCACCGCATCGCAGGCGTTGGCACGCCGAGCCAGATCCTCGCGTCGCGCGACCTGCTGCTCGAGGTCAACCTGGTGCACGAACACACTCCGCTGCCCTCGCCGCGCGCCCGGTCGCTCCCTCATGGCCACCTTGAGGGACTCTAACGCCCTCAAGGTGGCCATGAGGGCGTTCCGGCGTCATCGCGGGGGATTTTGAATCGGTGATCAGGGATCCATGGGGGACATCTCGGGCGATGCGCGGCGGGAAAGTTCACCGGCCAATACGGTAGTCAGCTCCTGTGATTCCGTTCCGTTCAAGGCGCTCTTGTCCAGCGCCGACAAGACTCGCCGGTAAGCCGTGATTTGGTCGGGTTCCTCGAGGAATGCCACCGAAACCGCACCCTCGAGATACACGACAGGGCCGAACTCCGTGGATTCCATGAGTGCGAATGATCCGGCCTGCGCGGCGTGCCCTGCCGAACTCGGAATGATCCGCAATTCCAGGTTTCGCCGGATCGACATTTTGAGCAGGTGGTGAACCTGGTCGCACATCACGTCCACTCCGCCGATCGAGGCTCGTATCGCGGGCTCGTGCACGAAGAAGACCGTGCGCGGCGGTGGCGACCGGGTGAACACCGCCTGCCTGCCGAGCCGGGCCTCCACCAACGCCTCGACGGCCCCTGACGCAGACGTCCCTTGACTGAGCAAGGCTCGCGCGTATCCCTCGGTGTGCAGCAACTTCGGCAGTACCGCCCACTGCACATCAACAATATCCGTCGCCTTGTCTTCGTGCTCGATCAGTGTACTCGGCTGTTCAGGCGTGCCGGACGGGTAATGCTGGAGCCAGCCTCGAACCCCGGATTCCCGGGAAAGGGTGAGCAGGCGTGCACGCTCGTCGCGGTCGACACCGCACACGAGGAGCAAACTCAACAGATCCTCGTCGCTGAAACTTCTCTTGCCATTCAACACATGCGACACGAACGGATGCGTCCACCCAAGCTTGTGCGCGAGCTCCCGCACGCCCAGACCCGCCCCGCGTATCGCGGCGCGCAATCCTTGTCCGAGTTCCCGGCTGCGAATCGTCGGCAGGTTCGTTGATCCAGACATCAGCTGTGGTTCCTCGCGTGGTGTTGATGGGCACGTCCTACGTCGATCATGTCGATGGCGGCTTCACGCAGGTGTTCGCCGATCTCGACGAGTCCGGTGGCCGCGCGTTCGTCCGGGTTCGACGCGAGCTGATCCATGAGCCCGTCCACCTCGGCGTTGATCGCGACGTTGAGACGCCGGATAGGGTCGCGCCACGCTGGCCGTTCATCAAGCCTCATCCGGCCACCGCCAGATGGTGGCGGAGGTGTCCCGCGACCGTGACCGGCTCACCGTGGACAACCACGGTGTGTTCGTGAGTACGCGTCCACGCCGCGCAGCGCGGGCACCTTTCGCATCCACTGCCGAGAGACGGAAGATCATGCGAACCGACCGCTCTGCGGGGGTGGGGGATCGCGTGCTCCCAAGGCGCACACACCGGTTCAGCGAATGCCCAGTCCCCGCTGAGTTCGTCGGTGGGGTAGGCGTGCGCCTGGCGATCCTCGGCGTACCAACGGATCGCGATCCGGTGCGTCGTCGGCTTGCGCTCCGCCGATCCCGGGAAGTCCCGGCCTTCGCCGATCATTCGAGCGGTCCGGCACTGCGACTCGGCCAGATCGCCGGATCCGTCTCGACCTGCTCGGGCCGCACTTCGCACTCCGGCTCACCACGCCGATCCTGCGACAATCCCGGCCCGCTACTTGAAAAACTGCCTCGTACCAACCTGCACATATGCCCACCTCGCCGTCACCCAATGTCAGGAAACGAACACTATGGGCGATCATCGATCAGGCGTTCACAATCTGTTAACCGACCCCCAGGCGGTGCTTCAAACTGTCAAGCTCCCAGGCACGGCGGCGGGCCCGCGCATCCAACTGGGCGACGACCTCGCGTGCCACCGGGTCATGACGGATTCGCTGCGGCGCGATGCGGTCGGCGATATCCAGGTGTCGCACCGACTCGATGTCACGGGCGCCCTCCGCTTGAGCGAAGCCGCGTGCAAGATCGAAATGCAGGGCCGCCCGCCGATCCGCAGTCACCAGGTGAGCGTCGAAGCCATCGGTGCCAGTAATCCGCTCGGCCAGGTCCGCGCCTTCACCGAGCTCAACGGCGATCGACATCGACCACGCCCGGACGTTCGCCGGGCCGAATGAGAACTGCAGTTCGTTCCGTTCCCCGGTGCGCTCGGCGAGATCGGCTGCCTCTCGAAGGTGATCTCGCGCTCGGTCTCCGTTGTGGTCTTTGGCGGCCATCTGCGCGGACGACAAGTGCAACATGCCAGCCGCTTCGGCGGCGGCCGGTAGCGCGGACGTGGGATCGGCGTGCGGTTCGATGGCGGCAAGGCCTGTGGTGGCTACCTGCTGGGCACGGTGCCGCGCGCCCATGCGACTGAGCGAACTCGTGCTCGTCATCGCGGCGAAAGCGGTCAGCGCCGGATCTCCCAAACGTCGGGCAGCGTCCTCACCACGCCGGGCGGCGTGCACAGAGAGGTCGTAGTTCCCGAGGTTCCGCGCGTTCCCGGCGGCGACGAAGCACGCCTCGGTGAGCGCGGCGAGTGCTGCCCGCTGGGTGTCAGAGTCGCCCGTGACCGCGTGCACGTGGAGCTCGGTCAGCAAGGCGCCGAGATCGCGTCCGGCGAGGGAATAACGGGACTCCGCCGACGCGGCGTTCGCCGCCTGGGCGAGGCTGGTCAGTTCTTCAATCGGCCTGGCCGGAACGTCAGGCACGTCGGCCAAAGTGGCATCGAATAGCGCGACCGAGATAGGCGGCAGGGTGGCCATCGCCTCAGCGCCTGCCCGGTCGCCGGGGAGATACGGCTCGCCGGTCAGGTCGATGACCGCGCAGCCAAGCGCGCTCGCGAGATCTTCGAGCAGACCCCGGCGTTCAAACCGTCGCTCACCACGTTCGAGCATCGACAGGTAGGGCTTGGAGATGCCAGCCAAACCGGCGGCGGTGTCGAGGCTGAGGCCGCGACGACGCCGGATAGTGCGGACGCGCAGGCCGATTTCGGCAGGTTCGGTCACAAAGACCACCCTCATTCGCGGAGTCGGCCTCTTCGCATGCCCCCGGCCCGTCGACCAGGGGCGATCCTCCGCGAAGAGGTACCTCCAGGGTAGCCGCTACCCGCCAGGACGAGCGTTGTCGATCAACGGCTGACCAGTTCGTGAGGCGATCGGCAGTTAATCGGCATGACGGCCTGCAGAAGTCGGCATCTCGTGGCGCTAGCTGCGGGCCAGTGCGTCGACGACGACGTAGGCGAAGTTGTCCGGTGCTCCTGCCTCCTCGACGAGTTCGGCGAACCGGTCCACGGCCTGCTGCGGAGTGCTCGTGGTGCCGAGGACCTCGCGCAACTGTTGTTCCGCGACCACCGCGTGCAGT
>NZ_DASYMU010000189.1:0-9409 GCF_036008905.1 Amycolatopsis sp.
CCACGGTTTCGCGGCGGCAGGGCGCAGACCCACAAACCGCGACTTTCGCTGGTAGTCACGCCCTGGCGACGCGAAACCGTCAGCGCGCAGACCCGCCGAAAGCCGGGCTGCCAATCTCAAGCCAGCTCCGGCGGAAACCCTCCGGTAGCAACAGGTCCCCAGCTCTCCACCGTGATCCGGATCAAGCTCTTCCCCTGCTTCAACATCGCCTCGCGGTACTCGTCCCAATCCGGGTGCTCCCCGGAAATGCTCCGAAAATACTCAACCAGCGGCTCGACGGCCTCAGGCAGATCGATCACCTCGGCCACCCCGTTGACCTGCACCCAAGCCCCACCGAAATCATCCGACAGCAAACAAACCGAAACCTTCGGCTCCCGCCGAATATTCACGACCTTCGCCCGCTTCGGGTACGTCGAGATCACGATGCGCCCTTCGGAGTCCACGCCGGAGGTGGCGGGTGACATCTGCGGCGAGCCGTCGGCCTTGGTGGTCATCAGGATGGCGTGGTGGCGGGTGCGCATGAACTCGACGAGTCCGGCACGGTCGACTGTTTCATTGGTGGCGATAGTCCTTGGCATGACCACGAAGGTAGCGTGCGTGGATGACCTTCGCCGCGCGATCCTGGCTGCGTCCGGAACGCCCCGGTTCGCCCGAGATGATCACCGATCCGGCTGAGCGCCGGGCGATCGTCATCGAGTTGTTCCTGGTTTTCGGGATCACGCTGGGGCTGTCCGGGGTCCGTAGCCTGTTGTCGCTGGTCGACTCGTTGCTGCGGCCGGTGCCGTTGTCCCAGCAGCAGGTGGCGCTGAACGTGCCGCAGGCCGCGGCGAGCCTGATCGACCTGCTCAAGCAGCTGCTGAGCGTCATCCAGCTCCTCGGCTGGGGCGCGCTGGGGCTCTACCTGCTGTGGCGCGCCGGGGTGAAGCTCGCGGCGATCGGCCTCGACAAGCGGAGCCCGCGCCGGGACGTCGCCTGGGGGTTCGGGCTCGCCGCGCTGATCGGGATTCCGGGGCTGGTCCTGTACTTCGTCGGGTACAAGCTGGGCTTCAACCTCGCGGTGCTCCCGTCGACCCTCGGCGACACCTGGTGGCGGCCGATCACGTTGACGCTGTCGGCGTTCGGCAACGCGTTCGCCGAGGAAATGCTGGTGATCGGCTACCTGCTCACGCGGCTGCGGCAGCTGGGCGTGCGCGAGAACTCGTCCCTGGTCGGCGCGGCCGTGTTGCGCGGGTCGTACCACCTGTATCAGGGCTTCGGCGGGTTCGTCGGCAACTTCGTCATGGGCCTGGTGTTCGGGCGGCTCTGGCAGCGTACGAACCGCCTGTGGCCGCTGGTCGTGGCACACACTTTGCTCGACGTGGTCTCGTTCGTGGGCTACGCGTTGTTGAAGAACAGCTTGTCTTGGCTCCCTTAGCCGGCGCCTGAACCCACTACCCTCAGGGCTGTGATCAGTGAATTCGCCACCCCGAGGGTGGACAGCGAGGTCGGACCACTCCGCGCGGTACTCCTGCACCGGCCGGGCAACGAGCTCAAAAGGCTCACCCCGCAGAACAACGACCAACTCCTCTTCGACTCCATCCCGTGGGTCGGACGAGCCCAACAAGAACACGACGCCTTCGCCGAAACCCTCCGCAACCGCGACGTGGAGGTGCTCCTTCTGGCCGACGTCCTGCGCACCTCCCTGGGCGACCCCCGGGCGCATGCCGCCGGTGTCCACACCGCCGTCGACGAACGCCGGCTCGGCAACGAACTCGCCGACTCCCTCCGCTCCCACCTGTCCAGCGTCACCCCTGACACGCTGGCCGAAGTCCTGATGGCCGGGATGACGTTCGAGGAGCTCCCGTCGGCGGAGGGCAACTCGCTGGTACGCAAAATGCACCACCCCCACGACTTCGCCGTCGACCCCCTGCCGAACCTGCTGTTCACCCGCGATTCGTCGGCCTGGATCGGTGACCGCGTCGCCATCTCGTCACTGACGATGCCCGCCCGCCGCCGCGAAACAGCCCTGCTCGACCTCGTCTACGCGTATCACCCGCGGTTCTCCCGGGCCGACCGTGCGTACGGCGCGCATTCCGCGCCGATCGAAGGCGGCGACGTGATGCTCCTGTCCCCCGGAGTCGTGGCCATCGGCGTCGGGGAACGCACCACCGCCGCGGGCGCCGAATCCCTGGCGAGGTCGCTGTTCGCCGACGACGTCGCCCACACCGTGCTGGCGGTTCCTATCGAGCAGGCCCGCGCGACGATGCACCTCGACACCGTCTGCACCATGGTCGACACCGACGCGGTCGTCATGTATCCGCTGTCCCGCGACTCGCTCACGGCGTACACGATGCGGCCCGCCGGGGACGGCGCGATGAAGGTCGAAGGACCGACACCGTTCCTCATCGCCGCCGCCGAAGCCATGGGCATCGACCGCCTCCGCGTCATCGACACCGGCCTCGACCCCGTCACCGCCGAACGCGAACAATGGGACGACGGCAACAACACCCTCGCTTTGGCGCCGGGTGTGGTCGTCGGGTACGAGCGCAATGTGGAAACCAACGTGCGCCTGGAAGAAGCCGGAATCGAAGTGCTGCCGATCGCGGGCTCCGAGCTGGGCTCCGGCCGCGGCGGACCGCGTTGCATGTCCTGCCCTATCCTGCGTGATTCAATTTAGCCTAACCTAATAAATAGCCAAATGAATTAGGAAAGGCTACCCAAGTTAAGCACTGCCTTGCTTTAGGAATGGTAACCTAATAGGGGGTAGATCACCAGATAAAAGTGGAAAACATTTAGCGATCGAGTTATGGTGACAAACATGGCCCTCACGAAAAAAGAACCGCGATCCAAGTTCTACGAGCTGTTGCAGGCGCAGATCCACAACGAGTTCACCGCGTCGCAGCAGTACATCGCGCTGGCTGTCTGGTTCGACAACGAGGACCTGCCCCAGCTCGCGAAGCACTTCTACAAGCAGTCGGTCGAGGAGCGCAACCACGCGATGGCACTCGTCCAGTACATGATGGACACCGACCACCACGTCCAGATCCCCGGCATCGGCGAAGTCCGCAACGACTTCTCCGACGTCACCGAGCTCGTCGAACTGGCTCTGGCACAGGAGAAAGAGGTGGCCGCCGACATCAAGATGCTGACGAAGGCCGCCCGCGCCGAAGAGGACTACATCGCGGAGCAGTTCACGCAGTGGTTCCTCAAGGAGCAGGTCGAGGAGATCTCCCAGATGACCACGCTGCTGAACATCGTCAAGCGCGCGAACGGGAACCTCTTCGAGGTCGAGGCGCACCTGCACCGCGAGACGGTCGGCGATTCCGGCGCGGACTCGAGCATGCCCCCGGTCGCCGGTGGCGCGCTTTAGACATCAGCTGAACAAAGAAGGCCCGGACTCTCCCCCTGGAAAGTCCGGGCTTTCTTTTTGGGCAACAACACTGCCGAATTCGGGATCAGCAGTCGCTGTTGGTCTTTACGAGCCGGATGGCCTGGACAACGTTCGCACCGTCGACGGCGAACTGGTAGATGCTCGTTGTGCTCGCTGGGGCATACAGCCCGGATTCGTTTTCGCCGGCACCGGCGTACTTCTGCTTGACGTCGTCCTTCGTCGAACCCTTGCCGATGCCTTCGGGCGTGTGCACCGGGCCGCTCGGCACGATCATCATGGCGAAACCGCCGCTGGTGTTCGGGGTCGCGGGGGACGCGGCGACGAAGCCGGCACCCGGCACGCCGTCACCACTGAAGTTGTAGCCGGTGCACGCGGTGGAGGTGGGGGTCTCGGTCAGGGTGACGCCCGCGGGCGGCGTGCCCTCCAGATAGGCGTCCAGCTTGAGGTTCCCGAAACCGGCCGGGCTGATCAGCCCACCGGTGGTGACGAACTGCGGCGCGGGCTTGCCCGAAGTGGGCGTGGTCTTGGCGGGCGCGTTCGGGGTCGTCGGCCTGCCGGCCGAGGGAGGGCTTCCGGGCACGGACGTGGGCAGCGGGGATTCACCACCGGGCAGCGGGCTGTCGGTCGTCGGAGCGGGAGGCGCCGAGCCGGCCACGGTCTGCGGCAGGGCACCGGTCTTCAGCGCCGACGTGTTCATGGCGGCGGCGTTGTCCTGGGAGCGAAAGGGGCCGAACGTCAGGCTCCCGCCGACCAGCACCACGGCCACCACCGCACCGCTCGCCGACATCATCGCCGTCCGGCGTCGCCGGATGCGGCGCGCTCCGGCCACGATGGTCTCGGGTGCGTCGGTCTTCGGCCGCACGGCAAGCCGTTCGTCGCCGAACAGTCGGCGCAACTCAGCGTCCAACTCGTCTTCGAGTGCGCTCAACTCGTTTCCCTCCCTTCGCTGTCCTGGACAGGACGTGCCTCTCCAGCCCCCACGGCTAGCTTCGTGCGCAGCGTGGCGATCGCCTTGCTGGCCTGGCTCTTGACCGTCCCCTGGCTGATGCTCAGCGCGGCCGCGATCTCGACCTCGGACAGTCCCTCGTAATAACGCAGGACCATGACGGCACGTTGCCTCGGCGGCAGTCCGCGTAACGCCTGCCACAGCGGCTCGTGCTCGAACGGGTCCGCCGGGACGTGCGGCTGGGTGTCCGGGATGTCGGCGACGAGGTTCTCGCGCTTGATCCGGCGCCAGCGGCTGACGTGCGCGTTCGCCATCGAACGGCGGATGTAGGCCAGCGGGTCGCCGGTCTTGTGCTGTACGTGGGCCCAGCGGGAACCGATCTTCTCCAGCACGGTCTGGACCAGGTCGGCGGCGTCGTGCGGGTTACCCGTCAGCGCGTGGCCGTAACGAAGCAAACCGGGCAGGCTGGCATGCACGAACTCCCCGAAGTCCGTGAGTTCGCCAGTCACCGACGATCCCCTCCCTCGGTGCGCAGTCCCGTCGCCGGCACTCTGAAGGGGCTCCACTCCCGACAAAGCCGCCCAGCCATCCACCCCTGTCATGGCAGGCGCGACTGCGGTCACCGTATCGCCTCCTCCCAGCATGCCTTTGGCTGGCGTCTTCCCGCCATTCACAAAACGCATAACCGCCCCCGCAGGTTGTCTTCGAGCGACCCTCAGTTCTAGGGACGCCCGAACGGGGGTCCAGTTGCGAAGCGTTATCTGTTCGCCAACGCGGGCGGAAGTTGGAAAGAATCGCCCGGTCCAGGCGGGAATTCGTGCACCGCGACGACGGCCGCGCGCGGGATCGGCCCGTAGACGTGCGGGAACCAGGCTTCACTCGGATGCGCGGGCACGCCCGCCTCCCAGCGCAGCGGCACGCCGAGCCGGCCGGGGTCGATCTCGAGCAGGACGAGATCGGTCCGGCCGGCGTACAGCGCGTTCGCCGGAAGATGCGCGGTGCCCGGGTCCGAGCAGTGGATGAAGCCCACGGTGTCGAGCGATGGCGCGCGGTACTCGCCGTCGTCCGGCACCGCCGCCCACTCGGCGGCGGTGCAGATATGCAGGATCATCAGCGCAGGGTGAGCTGGCGACCGATCAGGCCGTCACGCGAGCGGCGCTCGGCCGCGTTGAGCGGTTCGGCGTCGAGGGACTTGAGCGCGGCTTCCAGGCGGGCACCGAGCTCGTTCGCGCCGTCGGCCCATTCGCGCGCGTGCGCCTCGGGGTCGAGGTCCCACACCGGCACGAGCAGCCCGTGCGCGCGGAAGGAACCGGCGTAGCGGGAGTCGTCGCCGAGACCGATCTCGCCGGCGGCGGAAAGCCGCGCAAGCGCTTGCAGCAGCAGGTTCTCCGGCTCGGGGCGGACCCAGCGCAGGTGCGCCTTGTCGCCCGCGAGCACCCAGTAGGCACCGGGGCTCAGGCGCTCGGTCGGCATGATCGCCTCGTTGGCGCGCTCGAGCGACAGCCCGACCTCGCCGCTCGCGTCCGCGTCCTCGGGCAGCCACCAGCTGAAGTCGGTGTGCAGCGTGGCCTCGAGCTCGGCGCCCGGGACCAGCAGGTCCTGCAGGCGCTCGCCGTCGGCAGGCGCGGACGTCGTGTCCGGCACCCCGAGCACGTCGCCCGGCTTGGCGTCGAGCACCCAGCGCAGCGACCGGCCCAGGTCACGACTGATGTCGGACGACCGCGTCTGTACCTGCATGCCGACGAACCGCTCACCGTCGGACCGCACGAAGGCGGCGGCCGCCATCGGCAGCACCGTGCCCAGCGTGACTGTCTCGTCGGAGTTCGCCAGCGAAAGCTTCGCCGTCGCGGACGGCACGAACTCGCGCAACGCGATCAGCTCCGGCTCCGCGGCCAGGCCCTCGAACGGCTGGCCCACGAACACGTCGCGCACCTTCACCTTGCGTTCCGGCTTCGGACCTTTTTTGCGCGCGCCCTTGCTCATGTGGCCTCCTCGTCTCGGCGAGCAAACGCTACCGCCCGCGCCCGCGAGCTAGGCTCGGTGGGTGTTCGACCCTCGTGATGCCGCGTTCCTCGCCGACCCGTACCCCGCCTTCGCGCGCCTTCGCGAAAGCGGTGAGGTGCATCGGCACGACGGGCTCGGCCTGGCGATCACCGTCTCGCACGCCGCGTCGGCCGCGGTGCTCCGGCATCGCGGGCTCGGCCGGATCTGGACCGACGCGACGCCGTTGGAGCGGTTCACCTCGTTCAACCTGCTGCACCGCAACTCGCTACTCGAGAACGAGCCGCCCGCCCACACGCGGTTGCGACGCCTGATCGCCGGGGCGTTCGGACGCGGGCACGTGCAGCGCCTCGCGCCGATGGTGGCGGAGCTCGCGACGGGCATGGTCGACCAGCTCGCCGGGAAGATCGCCGCCGACGGCGAGGCCGATCTACTGGAATTCCTCGCCCAGCCGCTGCCGGTGGCGGTGATCGCCGAGCTGCTCGGCGTGCCGGAGGCCGACCGGCCGTTGCTGGTCCCGTGGTCGAACGCGATCGTGAAGATGTACGAATACGCGTTGCCCGCCGCCGAGCAGGACGCGGCGGAGCGGGCCGCCGGCGAGTTCGTCGCGTATCTGCGGGAGCTGGCGGAGCGGCCGCTCGGGGACGACCTGATCAGCGACCTCCGCCGCGGCGGCCTCACGCCCGACGAGCTCGTCGCGACGGCGGTGCTGCTGCTGATGGCCGGGCACGAAGCCACCGTCAACGTCATCGGCAACGGCGTCTCCGCGCTGCTCACGCACACTTCGCAATGGGAACGGCTGCTGGCCGGACCGGAACTGGTGGACAGCTGCGTCGAGGAGCTGATCCGCTTCGACTCACCGCTCCAGCTGTTCGAGCGGACGGCGACCACGGACGTCGAGATCGCCGGGTACCGCGTGACCGAGGGCGAGAAGATCGGCGCGCTGCTCGGCGCCGCGGCACGGGACCCGGCCGTGTTCGACGAGCCGGACAAGCTCGACATCGGGCGGACGCCGAACGCGCATCTCGGGTTCGGGATGGGCATCCACTACTGCGTCGGCGCGCCGCTGGCCCGCGTCGAGATCGCGGCGGCGCTCAACGCGCTGACGGCGAAGCTGCCGGGGTTGAAGCTGGCGAGCGAGCCGCGGCGGCGGCCGGAGTTCGTGATCCGCGGCTTGCGCGAGTTACGGGTGACGGCCTAGCGCACCGAGCCGGACGCCCGCTCGGTTCGGAGTTCGGGGTCCGGGGCGCCGGTGACTTTGAGGACGCGCATCGGGCGTAGTTTGCGCTCGTTGATCGGCGCGAGCAGGCTGGTCAGGCGGCGGATGGCGACGGCGGTGAGTACGGCGAGGAGCACGGCGGAGAGGTCGGCGAGAGCGATCAGCACAACGCTTTCGGCCTGCGCCTGGACACCGGTACGCAGACGCCACCAGATCACCAGCGCGACGAACAGCCAGTTGACGATCCAGGCGGCCCACCAGGCGAGCACCAGCCGTGACGGCTTCGGCCGCTCGTCCGACGGGCGGCGGAGCACGGCGTGCTCCAGCTCGGAGACGATCGAGCCGGCCAGCACCAGGTTGTAGCCGGGAATCAGGACGCCGCGGCCGACCTGGCGGGGCGTCCGCGGCGGGTCTTCACCGGACTCGTCGGCCGCGGCGAGCCGGGCGACGAAGAGCCACCAGAGCCCGAGGCCGACCGGCACCAGCGAAAAGATGGTCATCAATAGGGCCACGGTGACCAGTAACGTGTCCGAGGCGTTGACCACCGCGGTGTTCAACGCCGAATCGCGGCTCTGCACCAGCAGTACGTATCGCCAGATTTCGGCACCGGCGGACACCAGCGCGAGCACGGCGAACACCCACAGCGTCATGACACTGCTGCGGGCGATCACCCGGAGCCGCTGCAACGGGGTCAGTTCGTCCGACGCCGTGCCGGGTACGGCCGTCGGCAGGCGCCAGGTCAGGTTCGGAAAACCCCATCGCGGCGGCGACGGGTACGACGGTGGTCCCGTGTAGCGCTGCACCGTGGGAGACCGGCGAGCCGGCCAAGCTCCCGGCGGCGGCGACGCCACCCAGCGCACGCGCTGCCTCAGCCGGACCGGCTGGTACGGCTGAGGCTGGGGCCGCCACTGCGGATGAGGCTGCACTGGCGGCCGCGACGGCGGGTAGGGACCTGGGTGCATGCGTTACAGGATCTCGGGTTCGGCGCCCGGCTGACCGACGACGTCGCGGCCCTCGGCGTGCCACGACTTCATGCCGCCTTCGACGTTCACCGCGTCCCAGCCGCTCGCGTTGAGCCAGGCGGCCGCGCGAGCGGACCGCCCGCCACTGCGGCAGACGACGTAGACCGGGCCGTCGGTGAGCTCGGCGATCTCGCTGACGCGCTCCGGAAGCTCGCCGAGCGGGATGTGCTTCGCTCCGGGCGCGTGTCCCGCGGCCCACTCGTCGTCCTCGCGGACATCAAGCAGCGCGACCCTGTCCTTGGGCAGGTCGGAGATGGACACGGTCGGAATTGCAGACGGGCTTACCACGGTTTCCATACTCCCATGTCAGGTCGTTGTGCGGGTGTGAGCTTGCGCGTACCTAGGTCGTGTTCTAGTGCGGAACGGCTTTCTCGGCGCCGACGCCGGTCAGCGACCGGACCTCGATCTCGGCGTACTTCTTGGCGTCGTACTCCTTGGACTGCCTGGCGCCGAGCCAGCCGAGGAAGAACGACACCGGGATCGACACGAGCCCCGGGTTCTCGAGCGGGAACCAGTGGAAGTCGACGCCCTTGATCATCGGTTTCGCGCCACCGGACACCGCCGGCGAGAAGATGATCAGCACGATTGTCACCGCCAGGCCGCCATAAATGCTCCACAGCGCGCCCTGGGTGTTGAACCGTTTCCAGAACAGCGAGTACAGGATCGTCGGGAGGTTCGCCGAGGCCGCGACCGCGAACGCGAGTGCCACCAGGAAGGCGATGTTCTGTCCGTTGGCGAGGATGCCGCCGGCGATGGCGACGGCGCCGATGACCAGTGCGGTGATGCGGGCGACCTTGACCTCGGCGTTCGGGTCGTCGACCTTGCCCTTTTTGACCACGTTCGCGTAGACG
>NZ_DASYMU010000190.1:0-29465 GCF_036008905.1 Amycolatopsis sp.
TCGGGGAATCCGCACCGGGATCAAGGCCCCGCCGAAGAGTCCCCATCGCCGAGCCCCGCCAACCCGGCCCGCCCCTCCACCCCGAGTTTCCGATAAACCGCCGTCAGGTGGTGCTCAACAGTCCGGAGCGTA
The DNA here is from genome assembly GCF_036008905.1 of Amycolatopsis sp. GTDB lineage: Bacteria > Actinomycetota > Actinomycetes > Mycobacteriales > Pseudonocardiaceae > Amycolatopsis. The sequence goes on from NZ_DASYMU010000190.1 coordinate 133, forward strand.
AGAAAAAGCTCCTCCGCGATCTGCCGATTCCCGGCCCCCAGAGCAGCACGCTCCGCGATCCGCCGTTCCTGTGCGGTCAGCGCCTCCGCCCCGAACTTCGGCGCGTTCGGCCGCCGCCCGGCGACTCTGGTGAGCGCCTGCGCGGACTGTTCGGCGAGCCGGTCGGCGCCGCATTCGGTGGCGACGCGGTGGGCGATTTCGAGAAACGCACGCGCGTCCGACCGGTGACTGGCGCGGTGGTGCATGAGTCCTAAATGGAACGCCGATGCCGCGTACGGCAGCCTGGACGGGGTGTTTTCCAGCAGCGCCAACGATTCCGCCAGCGGCTCGATATCCGAGGTGACCCGGCCCAGCGCGCTCAGCGTGACCCCGATCGCGCCGGGCGCGCCCCAGGTCCGGGCGAGGGCGAGCTCTTCGCGTACGAGTTCCTCCGCCTCCCCCTGGCGGTCCAGCCGGTGGCAGAGCAGCGCCGCTCGCGACCGCCACGGATTGTCCGCCGGGTTGATGACCTCGAACTCGGCCTGGCGCCGCCCGGATTCCCGGTGGTCGGCGAGCGCGCCTTCGAGATCGCCGAGATGGGCCCGCACCAGGCCGCGGCCGGCCAGCAGCACCGGGGCGTAGTAGAACGGCTGCCACTGCTCCATCGCTCCGACCGACGCCAGGATCGCTTCGGCGGCAACGATTTCGCCGCGCGCGAGTTCGGCGCGGATCAGCGTGCCCTCCCACGAGGACGGGCTCACCGCGCCTCGCGAAACACTGTCGCGGATGGCGATGGCCGCCCGCATTTCGTCGACCGCGTCGGCCAGCCGCCCGGTGTGGAACGCCAGTACTCCGCCCAGCCCGTGGCCGTACTCGGCGAACAGCGGCTTCCCGGCGAGCGGCGCGGTGTTCACCAGGGTTTCGACGTACCGCGAGGCCAGCTCGAACTCTTCCGCCCGGTTGAACACGATGCAGCCGTGCAGATACGCCAGCAGGGCCATCGCCGAGCGGTCGTCGGACATCTCGTTCGCGCGCAGGGCCTGTTTCACCGCCTCCTCGCGCGATTCCCCCAGCGCGGACAGGTACTGGGCCGTCATCGTCGCGGCGAACCGTTCCGGATCGGGGTAGCCCACCGCCATCTTCCGCAGCCGCTCCAGCCGCTCGGCGTGCGGGAACCCGGGGAAGTTCATCCCGGCGGCGATCCCGAACCCGTCCATCGCGACGGCGAGTTCGGGCGCCCGTTCGGCGAGGTCCCTGGCGGCGCGGTCCGGTACGCCACCGGTCGGTGACCAGACTCCGTTGGCCTCGGTGAGATCGGTGACGACCTGCGCGACGAACGCCGCTTCCGGCTGTTCGTCTTCAGGCAGCACGGCGAGTCCTTCGAAGGCCTCGGTGAGATGCGCCGACGCGGCACGGACGTCGACGCCGAGTTCGGCGCACCCGAGCTCACCGAGCACCTCGAACCGGGTGGCTCCGGCCGGACACTCTTCGAGCGCCCGACGCAGATAGCGCGCCGAAACCTGGGAAACGCCCCGGTTCAACGCGGTGCGCGCGGCCGCCCGGAGCACATCGGCCGCCCACGGCTCCCCGATCGGGTCGCACGCCAGCAGATGCGCGGAAACCTGCTCCGGCTCGTGGTCCCCGCCTTCGAGGATCCGCGCGGCCTGGGCGTGCGCGGCGCGGCGGCGGCCCTGCCGGATCTCGCCGTCGACCGCGTCCCGCACGATGGAGTGCACGAACCGCAACGCGGTCCAGCTGTACATCAGCCCCATCCCGGACAGTGCCCGCGCCGCCTGTCCGGCCTCTTCGACGCCGATGCCCGCCAGCGCCGCCACCTCGGGCAGCTCCGCGTCCTCGCCGAGGATCACCACGGCCTCCGCGACCGCGGCACCACGCGGGTCGGCGCGCCGGATGCGCGTGAGCACCCAGGTCGAGACGCGCTGCGAGCTGAACTCCGTCACCGCCCCGATGGCCTCCCGATCGGGGCACACCCCGGCCTCGGCGAGCGCGGACATCAAGGCCCGCAACAGAAACGGGTTGCCCCCGGTCGCGCGGTGACAGGCTTCGACGAAGACGTCCTCGGGCTCGGTACCGAAGACCGCCGCCGCGAACGCGACGACGTCGGCCAAGGCGAGTCCGCCCACACCCACCGGGCAAAGGCGCGCCACCAGCTCTTCGACGAGGTCGTCCTGCGTCCCGTGCAGCCCGGTGGTGCGGGCGGTCATGAGCACCGCGCGGGTGCCGTCGGTCCCGCGCAGGAACTGGCACAACCAGTGCAGCGACGCGCCGTCGCCCCACTGCAGGTCGTCGACGACCAGTACCAGCGGAGCGAGCTCGGCCAGCCGTCCGGCCAACGCGGTGAGCGCGTGCAGCACGGCGAAACCGGTGTCCCCCGGCTCGACGCCCGGTCCCCCGCCGGGCCACACCACCGCGTTCGCGGGCGCCACGACCCCGCTCAGAATCCCGTCGCGGCCGGCGTCGGTGAGCACGGCGAGCGCCGGCTGGAAAAGCTGGCGCACCACACCGAACGCGTAGTCCTGTTCCAACGGGTGTGCCTGGGCCCGCAGCACCTGGCAGCCCTTGGCCACGGCCTGTTCGGTGGCCTTGCGCAGCAGGGCGGTCTTGCCGACACCCGGCACCCCGTTGAGGACGAAGTGCTCCGGGCGTCCCGCGGCCAGCTCGCTCAACACGGTGCCGGCGGCGGCGAGCAAGGCGTCCCGGCCGAACATCGGCGTACTCATGCAGTCTCCGTCGTAGCGAGCGCTGTCGCGAGCTCCTCACGGCCTTCGACGCCGAGAACCCGGTACGCGCCGGTGAGATGATGCTCGACCGTCCGCAGGCTGAGGTAGTGCCGCTCGGCGATTTCGCGGTTGGTCGCCCCGGCCGCGGCCAGCTCGGCGATCCGGCGCTGCTGCGCGGTGAGGGCTTGGACGGCGGCACGCACCACCCGCGGACGTCGTCCCCCGGCGAGGATGACCGCCGCGCCCAGTTCCTCGGCGACGGCCGTCGCCCCGCAGTCCGTCGCCAGCCGGTAGCCCTGCCGCAGCTGGGATCGGGCCTGTTCGACCCGGCCGCGCCGATGCTGGGCGAGGCCGAGGCACAGCAGGGTGCGGGCGAGTTCCAGCTTCGCGGTGGACCCGCCGAGCACCTCGGCGGATTCGAGCAGCGGTTCGACGTCGTCGTCGATGATGCCCAGCGACCGCAGCGCGATACCGAGCGGTCTCGGAGCTCCCCAGTCGCGCGCGAGCTCCATTTCTTCGACGACCAGCGCTTTCGCCTCGGCGGTCTGGCCGAGGCGATGGTGGGCGAGCGCGGCACGGGACCGCCAGTCCGACATGGCAGGATTGACGTTCCTCGCCTGCCCGAGGTTCCGGCCGTGGGCGAGATGGTCCGCGAGCGCGCCCTTGACGTCGCCGGTGCGCATCCGGTGCCGCCCCCGCGCGCTCAGCACGGACGCCGCGACAGCGCCGGTCACCGGGCCGTCACCGGCGAGCCCGAGCTCTTCGAGCAGGGTGGTGACGCCGCCGAGGTCACCGAGGTCCAGCAGGGACTCGGTATGCGCGGCGTGGAAGTCCGGATGCCCGCGGGTGCCGTTGATCGACTCCTCGATCTCGCTGCCGATCATCAGCTCCTCGATGGTGTCGACCGGTCTGCCTTCCTCGTAGGCGATCCGGCTCACCACGTAGTGCGCCCATTCCGCCGCGGCGGGCAGACCCGTCGCGTGGGCGAACTCGAACAACCCGGCGGCGCAGTCGTCCGCCAGGTCGAGCCTGCCCGCCAAGACGGCCACGCCGGCCGCCAGCGAGTTGGCCACCATACAGAACTGGGTCGGCGGCCCGAGCGCGAGAACCCGTTCGACGAGGGCGACGGCCTTGGCACGCGAGCCGCCCGACAGGCCTTCGTCGACGGCGATGGTGGCCAGCGCGATCCGCTGGTTCCCGGTCTGCGACGACTCGGCCAGCCGGTTGGCCCGGTCCTCCCAGTCCGGTTCGAAAACGCGCTGCCGGTGGACCAGGCTGGTCGCTTCGAGCCGGTCGACGAGGTCGACGTGCGAGGGCCCGATCCTGGCGACCGCGCGGTCCAGCAGGTCGGAGGCGGGGCGGATGTCCCCGCGCTGGATCATCGCGGAGGCCAGCGGGGCGGCGATCCGGCAAAGGGTCTCGGGGTCTTCGGTCAGTTCGAAGGCCTCGGTGAGATGGGCGACCGACGACGAGAGGTCCACGGCCAGTTCGGCTTGGCCCAGCTCGATGAGCACCGGCGCACGGTCCTCATCCGGCAGCGGCTCGCACAAGGCGCGTCGCAGGTAGGTCACCGCGACGTCCGGCGCACCGCGCCGCGTGGCCGTCCGGGCGCCGTCACGCAGGACGGCGGCGATCCACGGCTCCCCGATGTCGTCCCCGGCCAGCAGGTGGGCGGCGATCTCCTCGGCCGGTCGCCGCTGCGCGTACCGGAGACGCGCGGCTTTGCCTTGTGTGGCAAGGCGTTCCGTCGGCGGGATGGCTTGATCGACGGCGTTGCGGACCAGCGAGTGCACGAACCGCAACGGGTGGTCCCCGGCCAGGAAACGCAGCGCCGCCAGCACATCCGCCGCCTCCCCCGCGGCGTCGAGGGTCAGCCCGCTCAGCGCGGCGGCCGTCGCCAGGTCGGTGCCGTCACCGAGCACCACCAGCGCTTTCGCCAGTTCGACCGCGTCGGCGGAGCCGCGGCGCATGCTGGTGTGGACCCACTCCGACACGTCGCTGGGCCCGAGATCGGCGAGATAACCGACGCCTTCTTCGTCCGGGGCCAGGCCTTCGGCGGTGAACGCGGTCGCGATCGAGTGCAGCAGGTACGGATTTCCCTCGGTGGCGCGCTCGCAGGCGGCGAGGAAATCCGGGCAGGGCTCGCGGCCGAAGCGTCCCGCCGTCAGCTCCAGTACTTCGTCGCCGGTCAGCGCTCCGACGGACACGGGGGTCAGCGTTTCGGCGAGTTCGCCCAGCAATTCCGAGTCTGTGCCGGGCTCACCGGTGTTCCAGCTGGCGGCGATGACCAGCGGCAGCGCGTCGGCGCGCCGGGCCAGGTAGAGCAGCCACCGCAGGGAGGCGGTGTCGGCCCAGTGCAGATCGTCGACGGCCAGCATCAGCGGCCGCCGCTCGGTGAGCCGCACGGTCAGCCAGTAAAGCGCGTGCAGCATCACGAAAGTTTCGACTTCCGCCGATTCTGTGCTTTCGGGAAGGACCACCGCGGCGGCCGGACTCGCCAAGTCGGACAGCAGCGCGGCACAGTCCTCTTCGGACAGCGTAGCCAGATAGGACCGGAAAAGTCCGCGCACCACACCGAAGGCGAAATCGCGCTCGTGCGGGCGTCCTTGCGCCCACAGCACGGTGGCCCCGGAACCGGCCGCCAGATCAGCGGTAACCTGCAGCAAAGCCGTTTTCCCGATACCCGCGGGGCCGTCGAAGACCAGGCGCGCCGACCCGGCGCCGAGTAAGCCCCGAACAGCGTTCACCTCGGCGCCTCGACCTGCCAATGGATACAACTGTTCCCTCACGACTACCCCTGCCCTCGGTTTTACCCGCCCCCCTCGGCGGTCGGCTGCACTGTAGCGATCGAACACCCGGAGCCGTCACCCGCCGCGAAAACGGCCAGATACCTCGAAACCGGGCTCTTTTCGGTATCGATCGACGCCGGGAAACACCATGTCGAACTAAAAGTTGCGGTTCCACCACGATGCAACACGCAAGGCCACTGACTACAACATCGGACGGGAACGCCGGTGGACCACCGGCAGGAGGTCGCGAATGTCCGCGGAGGGGCTTTCCATGAATCAGGTTGTCAACCAGGTACGAGTGCTCGTTCAGGCGTCGGACCCGCTGGTCCGGGCCGGACTGAGGGCGTATCTCGAGTCCAGGCCACAGCTGGAGGTGGCAGGCGGGCGCGCCGACGAGGTGGATGTGATCCTGTTCGTGACCGACCGGGTGTCCACCGAGACCGTCATCGATCTGCGGCGATCCGCCGCGGCCGTCGGGTCCCCGGTCGTGCTGGTCGCCGACGACATCGACGAAAGGGCGCTGCTCACACTGGTCAGCTGCCATGTGGTCGCCGTGCTGCCGCGCCACAACGCCGTCGGCAGCAGGCTGACCCCGGCCCTGCTCGGCGCCGCCACCGGCGACGCCATGATGTCCCCCGCGCTGCTGGGGAAGCTGCTCAACGGAATCCGGTCGCTGCAGCGGGAGGTGCTCGCACCGCAGGGCTTGAACGCCGACGGCCTGAGCTCCCGCGAGGTCGACGTGCTGCGCCTGCTGTCGGAAGGCAGGGAGACCGCCGAGATCGCGAAGAAACTCGGCTACTCCGAGCGCACGATCAAGAGCGTGCTCCACAAGGTCACCACCCGGCTCAACCTGCGGAACAGGCAGCACGCCGTCGCCTACGCGCTGCGTTCCGGTGTCATCTGAATGATCCGTCACGACGTCCGCGCGTCGTGACCCGCCCTCGCCACAAGGACTTAGGCTGACGCCCACGCGAGATGTCGACATCTCGTTGTGCCTGGTAGCTGGGATCATGGTTACGGCAAGTCGCGCTGCTCGCCGACACCAGCGCGGAGTACTACCTGCGCCTCGAGCGGGCCGTGACCAGCACCCCTCCGAGCAAGTCCTCGACAACATCGCCCGCGCCCTGCGGCTCGACACCGACGCCGAGATCGGGGGGCTCAGCCTGCGCAGCGACCGGTTCCGGACGTTGTGGGCCCGCCAGGACGTCCGGCAGAAGACGAGCGGGACCACGCTCCTGCTGCATCCGCAGGTCGGGCCGCTGGATCTCCAGTACGAAAAACTCGCCCTCCCCGGCACTTCCGGCCAGATGCTCATCACCTATCACGCGGAACGCGATTCCCCGTCCTACGAACGACTGCAGCTGCTTTCCCATCTGGCGGAAAACCCGGCGGAATGAAGAATTGAGGGCCTCCCGGCAACGGAAGGCCCTCAATTCGTTTCGGGAATCACCTCAGAACTGCGGGACCTCGGTGACGGTCCGGCCGTTGAGCGGCTGGGTCGAGCGGGCGTTGCCACTGGTGAAAAGGCCCTGGAAACGCGCGATCGTCGCCGGCGACACGGTCAGTTCCGCGGTCAGGAACCACTGCACGCCTTCGGTGAAGGGCGCGGTGGTCAGCGAACCGTTGTACCGCAGCGTGCTGCGGTTCGCGGGCAGGAGGGAGTCGAGGTTGATGTCGTGCAGCTCGACGGACTCGCCGCATTCGGGCGCCAGCGTCGCCAGCACCTTGTCCACAGTGGACGAATGACCCGCACGCAGCGGGACGCCGATCACCAGGAGCTTGCCCGCGGCGCTGCGGTGCACGAAGTGCATCTCCAGCGGATCGGTACGGCCCTGGAACCGGTGCTCGGCCGGGGTGTGGAAGTGGAACTGCTCCAGCTCGTACCGCACCCCCGCCAAGGTCACGTGCGCGGCGCCGGGCGTGACGATGGCCTCTTCGGTCTCCTCGTGGTCGCGGGTGGTGCAACCGGCGGGATTGGCCGCGTCCTTGCGGATGTACTCCAGCTCCAGGTCGGAGTGGCCGTACGAGATGTCGAGCTTGGGCTGGCTCGGATCGATCTTGATCGAGCCCACCGTGACGTTGATCGGACTCTGCGCCGGGGTCTGCGACTGGGCGGCGGTTCCGCCGGTCGTCACCACGGTCACGGCGAGAGCCAACGGGATCAGGATGGCGCCAAGGCCTTTACGGGTCACGCTGTGAACCTTTCGGAAACCGAAAGAACCTGATGATCCTTCCGGACAATCAAGCCTCGCCCAGGCGGGTGAAACTCAATTGAGTCGCCATATCTTCTGGCCGGGAAGATCGTTCCACAAGTAGGGAAAACAGGGTGTTTCCCGCCAAATACCGGCGAAAAGCCGATTACCGGACATTGACGACAGTGATCCGCATTACTCTTATTCCCGACTATCGGGAAATTGCTTACCATGTGCGTCCGGGTGACTACCTGTAGTGTTCGCGGCGTGTCTGCTCAGCGTGCGCTCCGGCGCCTCTCCGTGGTCCTCGTCCTCGTTTTCACCTTCGCCACTCCCCTCCCCGCCACCGCCGCTCCGACCTGGAAAGCGGGCGCGTGCACCTCGGCCGAGGGGGTGACGGTCGCGGCCGACCTGACCGGCGCGGGCCGGCCCGAAGTCGTGGTGCGCTGCGTTTCCGGCGATCCGGGCACCGCGCGGACGGCACTCGACCGGGCCGGTCTCACGATCCACACCAGCGAGCAGGCCGGCGTGTACGAGGAGCGCGACCACGTCTGCCGCGTCGAAAACCTGCCCGCCACGGCCGACGCCTGTGCGGGACACCAAGAAGGCAAGCCCTACTGGAAGGTGTGGCGCGTCGGGATCGACCCGGTCGCGTGGCGCGGCACCCAGACCGGCGGCGGCCCCAGCGGGCTACGGGTCTGCCCCGGCGCGCTCGTCGGGTTCAGTTTCGGGGTCGGCACCCCGCAGCGGCCGAACGAGATGTCCGTGACCCCGGAGCGGGTCGTGACCACCCCGGGCTGGCTGCCGCCCGCCTGCTGATTTCCGTACCCGGATCGCACCCGGGCGCGCAGGTCGCGTTTAGGCCGTGGTGATGAGTTCGTCGGTGACCCAGCGTGCGATGTCGGCGGGGTAGGGCGCGGGAATGCCGAGGACGAAGTGCCGGAAGCCGGCGTCGATCGCTTTGCCGATCTCGCCCCGGGTGCTGCCGGGCTGGCCGTAGGAGACGGGCAGGTGGATCGAGCGGGTGATCGAGGCGGGGTCGCGGCCGATCTCGGTGCAGTAGCGGTCCAGCAACGCGCTGCGGCTGACGACGTCGTCGATGTCGCCGCCGGGGATGTTCCACACGTCGGCGTGCTCGGCGACCACGCGCAGCGTCGCGGACGAGCGTCCGCCGATGAGGATCGGCGGGTGGGGGCGCTGGACGGGTTTCGGGTTGCCGAACGCTCCGGCGAGCTGGTGGTAATTGCCGTCGAAGTCGAACGGTTCGGCCGCGGTCCACAACCGCCGGATGATCGTGCACGCTTCGGCGAGGCTCCCCACGGCGTGCGCGGCGTCGGGGTAGGGCAGGCCGTGTGCGTCGTACTCGCGCCGGGCCAGCGGGTGGCTGGGGCGTGAGCCCGCGCCGATCCCGAAGTCGAGCCGTCCGCCGGAGACGATGTCGACGGTCGTGGCGATCTTGGCCAGCATCGCGGGCGGCCGGAAGCGGTTGCTGGTCACGAGCAGGCCGAGGCGCAGGCGTTCGGTCTGCGCGGCGAGGGCCGAGAGCAGTGTCCAGCCTTCGTGGATCGGTCCGTCCGGGGCGCCGCCGATCGGCATGAGGTGATCGAACAGCCACGCGTGCTCGATCTCGGGGATCGCGTCCGCCTCGCGCCAGACTCGCAGGATGTCGTGGTAGCCGACCTGCATCGGGGCGGTCAAGATCCCGAAACCGGGCTTGGGTGTGTGCGTCATGGAACTGGTGATCCTTTCGACGATCAGCGGCGGCGCAGGGCCGGGTCGAGTAAGGCGGGAGGGGTGTCGAACTTTTCGCCCGCGGCAAGGTCGACGCCGGGAGCGACGATGGCGTCGATCGCGTCGAGGACGTCGGCGGAAAGCACCGTGTCCGCGGCGGCGAGCTGCGAGTGCAGGTGGTCCAGCGTGCGGGGGCCGATGATCGCGCTGGTCACGGCCGGATGCGCGGTCACGAAGCCGAGCGCGAGCTGGATCATGGTCAGGTCGGCCTCGGCGGCGACCTTGGCCAGCTGCTCGACGGCGTCGAGCTTGGCCCGGTTGGCGGGGATGGCGGTGTCGAAGCGTTGCGGCAGGGTCTTCGAGCGGCTGGTGGCGATTTCCCGCCCCTCGCGGATCGCACCCGACAGCCAGCCCGAAGCCAACGGGCTCCACACCAGCACGCCGAGCCCGTACTGCTCGGCCACAGGCAGGACGTGGGTTTCGATGCCGCGTTGCAGGATCGAATAGCCGGGCTGCTCGGTGACGTACCGGCTGAGGTGATTTTCGCGGGCGGCCCATTGGGCCTGCACGAGGCGATACGCGGGGAAAGTCGACGAGCCGAAGTACCGGATCTTTCCCGCGCGCTGCAGGTCGGTCAACGCCGACAGCGTCTCCTCGTCGCTGGTGCTCGGGTCCCACCTATGGATCTGGTAGAGATCGACGTGGTCGACATCGAGCCGGCGCAGGCTGTTGTCCAGCTCGGTGACCAGCCAGCGACGCGAACTGCCCTGATGGTTGCGTTCGTCGCCCATGGGCATGTTCGCCTTCGTGGCCAGCACGATGTCGTCGCGGCGCCCGGCGATGGCTTTGCCGACCATCTCTTCCGACTCGCCGCCGCTGTACCAGTCGGCGGTGTCGATGATGTTGATACCGCCCTCGAGCGCGGCGTCGACGATGGCGGTGGCCTCGTCCTGGGTGGTGCGCCCGATCTGGCCGAAGTTCATCGCGCCGAGCGCGAGCGAGCTGACCTGCACACCGGTGCGGCCCAACGTGCGGTACTGCATGACAGTGTTCCTCCATTGCCTGGTTTGGTCGCCGGGCTCCGCTCTGGCATCATGAGCAAGCGGAACCTTGCTCCGGTAACGATACGGAACCTTGTTCCGTTTAGCAAGCACGGGTGATCAGAGGAGTGGCGCGGTGAACGACAGCGACGAGGGCGCGGCGCGGCCCAAGCGGGCGGACGCCCGGCGCAACGAGGAGACCTTGCTCGACGCGGCCGCCGCGATCTTCGTCATGTCAGGCGTGGAAGCGCCGGTACGCGACATCGCGGCCAAGGCCGGCGTCGGGGTGGGCACGATCTACCGCCACTTCCCGACTCGGGCGGATCTCATCATCGCCGTCTACCGGCACCAGGTCGAAGCCTGCGCCGAGGCCGGCCCGGTCCTGCTGGCGACCAGCGCGACCCCGCACGCCGCGCTGGGGCAATGGATCAACCTCTTCGTCGATTTCCTGGTCACCAAGCACGGCCTCGCCGCTGTGCTGCAGTCCGACAACGCCGGTTTCGACACGCTGCACACCTACTTCCTCGACCGCCTCGTACCGGTGTGCACCCAGCTGCTCGACGCCGCGGCCGCTTCCGGCGAGATCCGATCCGATCTGAAGGCCTTCGAGCTCATGCGCGGCGTCGGGAACCTCTGCATCGGCGCGGAGGATCCCCGCTACGACGCACGCCGGCTGGTCGAACTCCTCATCGCAGGCCTGCGCCAGGCGCCACCAGATGTCGGCATCACGTGATACCCCGCGTCCGCAACTACCGCCATCTGTCGACAGATGGCGGAGGTTGTTGAGGGCATCACGAGCGGGCGAGCAGGCCTGAGATGAGGACTTCGAGGGTTTCGCGCAGAGTGATGGTGAAGTCGAGGCGCAGGGCGGCCATGGCCGGGTCCTGCTCGTAGACGACGAGCATCGCGGCGGACGGGCGCGCGTGGGACCACACCGCGCCGGTCACCATGATGGCGGCGCTGGCGAACCGCATCGCGTCGTGCTCGCCGAGTTCGGGCAACCGGGCAAGGATCAGCCGCCCGAACTCGCCGACGTTCGCGATCGCGGTGCGCTTGTACTTGGCGGCGACCTCCGGGGAGACGTTGTGCTCGAGCACGGCGGCTTGCGCGCTCACCAGGTCGCACAGCACCGGGCGAACAGAAAGCGACTTCGCGACTATCGCGGCCACCTGGTCGCCACGTTCGGACGGCTTGGCATCGGGATCGACGGCAGCGAGCGCGCCCTCGAGCTGTCCGAGCCACTCCAGCGTCGCAGCGTCCAGTAGTTCCAGCAGGACGGCTTCGCGGGACTCGAAGTAGTTCAGCACGTTCGACTTCGCCAGCCCGACGCGGCGGCTCAGCTCATTGAGACTCAGCTGCGCGACCGGCATCTCGCCGAGCATCGCGCCGGCTGTTTCCAGGATCACGCGCCGCCGTTCCGCACGCTGTTCCTCACTGCGCGCGCGCTTGAAAGACGTCATCCCCCTACTCTACAGACCGACGGTCCCTTGCGAACAGACCGACGGTCTGCTAGCTTCGAGTCATAACAGACCGAAAGTCTTTAACACCTCGCTGAAGGAGCTCCCATGTACGTCGTCCCAGCTCAGGACGGGAAACTCGCCGTGATCACCGGCGCCAACAGCGGCACCGGCAAGGAGGCCGCCCGGCGACTCGCCGAAGCCGGCGCGCACGTCGTGCTGGCCGTCCGCACCGTCGCCAAAGGTGAGGCGGCCCGCGCGGAGATCCTCGACCGGCACCCGGGCGCCCAGGTCGAAGTACGCCGGATCGACCTCGCCGACCTCGCGTCGGTCACCGCGTTCGCCGATCGCCTCCTCGCCGACGGCGCCCCGCTCGACCTGCTCGTCAACAACGCCGGTGTGATGGCCCCGCCGCGCCGCATGACCACGGCCGACGGCTTCGAACTCCAGCTGGGCAGCAACTTCCTCGGCCCGTTCGCGCTGACCGTCCGACTCCTGCCACTACTGCTCGCCGCCGACGCCCCGCGCGTCGCCACCATGAGCAGCGGCACGGCCAACTACGGCCGCATCCGCTTCGACGACCTGCAGTGGGAAAACCGCCGCTACAGCCCCAATCTCTCCTACGCCCAGTCCAAGCTCGCCGATCTCCTGATGACCCGGCACCTCGCCGTCGTCGCGGCCGAGCGCGGCTGGAACCTCGTGAGTACGGCCGCTCACCCGGGCTACACCCGGACGAACCTCCAGACCGCCGGCGCGACCCTCGGCCGCGACAAGCCGTCGCCGCTACACGCCCTCGTGAGCGCGCTCGATTTCCTTCCCTCACAAGAAGTCGGGCGGGGCACCGAACCGCTGCTCCACGCCGCGACCAGTCCCGACGCGGTCGCCGGTGGCTACTACGGCCCCGGCGGGCGCTTCGGCCTCGTCGGCCCGACCACGGCCGTCCGCCCGCCGCGCCGGGCCCTCGACACCGCGACTGCCGCCCGGCTTTGGACCGACGCCGGACGCCTCACCGGCGTCGCATTGCCCGTCTCAGCCCGTTAAATACGCGAAAGACACCTTCGAAAAGGAGCGAAAACCCATGAGCACCAAGGTTTGGTTCATCACCGGAAGCGCCCGCGGCCTCGGCCGGGACATCGCCGAAGCCGCCCTGCGCGCGGGTGACCGCGTCGCCGCGACCGCCCGTGACGAACGGCGTCTCGACGAACTCGTTGCGGTGTACGGAAACAGCGTCCTCCCGATCACGCTCGACGTCACGAACGCCGACGCGACAAGGAAAGCCGTCGACGAGACCGTCCGGGCGTTCGGGCGGATCGACGTCGTCGTGAACAACGCGGGTTACGCGAACCTCGCGTCCGTGGAGGACACTTCCGAAGAGGACTTCCGCGCCCAGATCGAGACCAATCTCTTCGGAGTGGTCAACGTGACCAAGGCCGCGCTTCCCGTGCTCCGCAAGCAAAAGCAGGGCCGGATCATCACCGTGTCCTCGCTCGGCAGCCGCGCCACCGTCGCGGGCCTGGCGCCGTATCAAATGGCCAAATGGGCGGTGAGCGGTTTCAGCGAGGTCCTCGCCAGGGAGGTCGCGCCACTCGGGATCAAGGTGACCGCGATCGAACCCGGCGGGATGCGCACGGACTGGGCGGGCAGCTCCATGAACATCCCGGCCGCTTCCGAGGCGTACGCGCCGACGGTCGGCGTCCTGGCGGGGCTTTTCGAGAACGGTTACACGCGTGCCGCCGGAGATCCGGTGAAGGTCGCGCGGGCGGTCCTGCGACTGGTGGAGATGGACAATCCGCCGACGCGGCTCCTGCTCGGGTCCGACGCGCTGACCATGGCCAAGGCAAGTGCGAAGGCACTGGCGGACAACGACGCCGCGTTCGAGGAGTTCAGCCGCTCGACCGACCACGACGACGCGACCGCGGCCGAGCTCGACCCACTGGGCGTCGGCGGAATCCAGGTCTGAAACCCTTATCCGGCAAGGGTTTCGATCGAGACCTGCCACAACCGGGCCGCCGCCTCGGGGTCGAGCGCGTATGCGGCGAAACCACGGCGGACCCCGGGCTGGTTCGGCCCGGCCTCCTCGCAGTCCTCGAAGTACCGGCCGCCGACGCCGTCGAGCAGCGCCGACGCGGCGAGCAGGACCGAAGTGGCCGCACCCTGTTCGGGCGTCTTCCACGACACCCCGGTGCTGTTGGGCTCGAACGACGCGGGCGCGTTCTGGACGTCGCCGATGTGCCGGACCAGGTTGGTGCCCGGGATCCGGCCCGGGTTCAGCGCGTTGACCGTGATCCCTTCGGCGGCCCAGCGCCGGTTGGCCTCGACGGCGAACAGCACGTTGGCGGTCTTGGATTGACCGTAGGCGGCCCAGGGGTCGTACGGGCGGCGCTCGAAGTGGAGGTCGTCGAAGTCGACGTCACTGTTGATGTGCCCGACCGAGCTGACCGAGACCACGCGCGCTCCCCCAGCCGCGGCGAGCGCGTCGTGCAGGCCGGTGGCGAGCGCGAAGTGGCCGAGGTGGTTGGTGGCGAACTGCAGTTCCCAGCCCTGCGGGGTCCGCAGTTCCGGGGTGGCCATGATGCCGGCGTTGTTGAGCAGGATGTGCAGCGGCCCGTCCCAGGCGGCCACGAACTCCGCGACGGACGCCTGGTCGGCGAGGTCGAGCGGGGCGAGGAGGATCCGCTTGTTCCCGGTGTCGGCGATGAGGTCGTCGGCAACCCGTTGACCTGCTTCGATGTCGCGAACAGCGAGGGTGACTTCGGCGTTCGCCCCGGCGAGGGCGCGGGCGGTTTCGAGGCCGATCCCAGAGGCACCGCCGGTCACGATCGCCCGGCGGCCGGTGAGGTCGATGCCCTTGATGACTTCTCCGGCGGTCGACTGGGCGCCGAACTGGGTGGTGATGCGGTTGCTCATGACGGGCGTCCCTTTCCTGACTGGTTTACACTCGTAAGCGGAGCCGCGTCCGCTAAGTTCGAGAATAAGCGGACGCGACTCCGGATAGCAAGTCGTCCAGGAGGGATCTGTGTCACCTGAAGACGCCCGGCCGCTGCGCGCCGACGCCCAGATCAACCACGACAGGCTGCTCGACGCCGCCGCGCTGGCGTTCGCGAAGGACGGCGCGGAGGCGTCACTCAAGGCGATCGCCCAGGACGCGGGGGTCGGGATCGGCACGCTCTACCGGCGGTTCCCCACCCGGGACCGGCTCGTCGAGGCGACCTACCGCAACGAGGTCGCCCGGATCTGCGCGGCGGCGCCCGACCTGCTGAAGGCCTCACCGGCCGTCGAAGCGCTGCGCGTCTGGATGGACCAGTTCATCGACTTCCTGGCGACGAAACGCGGGATGGCGGAAGCATTGCGCGCGGTCCTGGTCGCCGACGGCGAGCTGCGGATGCGGACCCGCGACCTGCTCACGGACGCGCTGGCGGCGCTACTGAAAGCGGGCGCCGCCGAAAACGCCATCCGCCAGGACGTCGAGCCGGACGATGTGCTGATGGGCCTGGGCGGCGTGGCCCTGATCGCCGGTGAACCCGCCCAGCGCGATCAGGCACGCCGCCTGCTGGACCTGCTGGTGGACGGGCTTAAATACCGTGAACCAGCTGGGTGAGTCCGTGCAGCTGAGGAGGTGGCTCGTGAGTGGCGACAAGTGTTCTAACACTCGTAGCCACTCACGAGCCACCCACCCAAGCCGCGCACTACTCCACCAGGTGGGCTTCCGCGGGAACGCTGCCGCGCAGGGGCACCTGGCGGACGAACAGCGCGATGACGATCCCGGCGGCGGCGACCACGGCGGCCACCACGAACATCATGCCCAGCGCGTCGGTGACGCCGACCTGGAAGGTGTGCCGGGCCGCTTCGGGCAGTTCCCGCAGCATCGCGGGCGTCATCTGGTTACCCGCCACGGCACCCGCGCCACCCACGCCGGACAACGAGTCCGTCAGCGAACTGGTGTAGATCGCGCCGAGCAGGGCGACGCCGAGCGAGCTGCCCATGTTGCGGAGGAAGGTCGCGACGCCGGTGCCCGCGCCGATGTCCCGCAGCTCGATGCTGTTCTGGGCGATGAGCGTGGACGTCTGCATCAGGCAGCCCATCCCGGCGCCGAGGATGACCATGTAGATCGCCGTGGTCGTCTTGGAGGTGTCGGTGCCCAGCGTCGCGAACAGGCCGAGCGCGATGGTGAGCAGAATGCCACCCGCGATCGGGAAAACCTTGTAGCGGCCCGTTTTCCCGATGATCGCGCCGCTGGCGAGCGAGACGACCATGGCGGCGATCATCATCGGCATCAGCAGCAGCCCGCTGTTGGTGGCCGAGGATCCCTGGACGAACTGCTGGAACTGCGGGAGGAACGTCACCGCGCCGAACATCGCGAACCCGGAGATGAACGCCAGCCCGCCGGACAGGGTGAAGTTGAGGTTGGAGAACACCCGCAGCGGCATGATCGGCTCCGCCACGCGGCGCTGCACGATCACGAAAGCCACGAACGTCACGACGGTCACCACGGCCAGACCCAGGATCTGCGGCGACGCCCAGTCGTACTCGGTACCGCCCCAGCTGGTGATCAGGACGAGCGTGGTGATCCACACGGTCAGCAGCCCCGCGCCGAGCCAGTCGATGCGCGCCTTGCCGGTGCCGCGCGGCAGCTTCGCGAGGGTGATCCAGCAGACGACCAGCGCGATCGCGCCCAGCGGCAGGTTGACGTAGAACGCCCAGCGCCATGAGAAGTTGTCGGTGATGAAGCCACCGGCCAGCGGTCCGCCGATCATCGCGACCGGCATCACGGCCATCATCAGGCCCATGTACTTGCTGCGGTCGGCGGGCGGGATCATCTCGCCGATGATCGACAGCACACCGACCATCAGGCCGCCGGCGCCGAGCCCCTGCACCGCGCGGAAGGCGATCAGTTCGCCCATGTTCTGCGACATCCCGGCCAGCGCCGAACCGGCGAGGAACACCACGACCGAGGAGACGAAGACGATGCGCCGCCCGAAGAGGTCGCCGAGCTTGCCCCAGATCGGGGTGGACGCCGTCGAGGCGAGGATGTAGCCGGTGGTCACCCAGGCGAGATGGTTCAGGCCACCGAGGTCGCCGACGATCGTGGGCAGCGCGGGCGCGACGATCATGTTGTCGAGCATCGCCAGCAGCATCGCGATGACGAGCCCGCTCATCGTCACGATGATCTGGCGATGCGTGAACTGAGCGGGTGGCGCGTCCGCGGCCGCTGGGGAGGGTGGCGTGTCCGCCGTGGAGGTGTCTGTCGTCATGGTCTCGGATCCTTCGCGGAAACGCTAAGCTAACTTACCTGTCGGTCAACAGGCTACTTACTGACCGACAGGTAAGCAAGCGGTATGATGAAGTAATAGGGAACCGAAGGAGACCCGGGGCATGACACACCACCGCAAGGCAGCCGGAGACCGGCGCGCCGAGATCCAGCGCGTGGCGTTGAGCCTGTTCACCAGTCACGGCTACGAAGCCACCTCGATGCGGGAGATCGCCGAGCAGCTGGACATCACCAAAGCCGCGCTCTACTACCACTTCGACAGCAAGGAAGCGATCGTCCACAGCCTGTTCGAAGAGCGCGTGGCCACGATCAACGGCCTGATCGAGTGGGCCGAAAGCCAGCCCCGCTCCCCCGACAGGTCGGCGCGGGTCGCCGCCGCCTGGTTCTCGCTGACCACCGACGGCGGCCTCGCCTTCGCGCGGTTCGCCATCGCCAACCAAACGGCCCTGCGCGACCTCGCCCCCAAGAAGGGCGGCCCGTTCGACCACGTGCAGAGGATCTCGGCGCTGCTGTCGGAACCGGACGCCCCGCCCGCCGAACGCCTCAAGATCCGGATGGCGATGATGAGCGTCAACCTGGCCGTGATGAGCTCCCACGACCTCGATCTCTCCGACAGCGAAATCCTCGCCGCGGCGACCGAGACGGCCAACCTGATCTCCCCCGGGTTCCTGGCCGCGGTACCCACGACCATCTGAGCCGCTTTCCTTACGTGCGCCGGATCTCGTCGATCACCGAAGCCAGCATGGCGATCCCCGCACCGATCGTGCGTTCGCTGAGGGTGGCGTACCCGAAGATCAGGCCGCCGGGGCCGGTGTCGGAAAGGCGATAAGGCGTGACACCGTACAGCCCGACTCCCCGCTCGGCCGCGGCTCGCACCACAGTGGACTCGTCGAGATCGGGCGGCAGCCAGGTGACCAGATGCAGCCCGGCGGAGACACCGGCGGGTACCAGCTCGGGAACGTTGTCCCGCAAGGCTTTCAGGAGCGCGTCGCGGCGTTTCCGGTACACCGGCCGCATCCGCCGGAGATGCCGGTCGAATTCGCCGTGGGACAGGAAGTCCGCGAAGGTGAGCTGGTCGAGCACCGGGGAACCCCGGTCCGCCGCGAGCTTCGCCTCGGCGACTTCGTCGACCAGGTGCCGCGGCAGGACCAGCCAGCCGAGCCGCAGTCCGGGCGCGAGGGTCTTGCTCGCCGTGCCCGCGTAGACGACCTGTTCGGGTGCGAGTCCTTGCATGGCCCCGATCGGCGCGCGGTCGTAGCGGTACTCGGCGTCGTAGTCGTCCTCGATGACCAGCGCGCCGCGCCGGCTCGCCCAGCCGAGCACGCCCGCCCGGGACTCGGCCGACAGCACGCTTCCGGTCGGCCACTGGTGTGACGGCGTCAGGAGCACGGCGTCGGCCTCGGTGCGGTCGAGGACGTCGACCCGGATACCGCTGCTGTCGACCGGCACCCCGACGACGTCGAGCCCGGCGGCTGCGGCGAGCGGGCGGACGTCGTCCTCCGCGGACGGGTCCTCCACGGCGATCCGCTTCGCCCCGGACTTCGCCAGCACCTGCACGAGCAACGCGATGCCTTGGGCGTATCCGTTGCAGATCACGATGTTCCCCGGCCGTGCCGAGGTTCCCCGCACCCGGTTGAGATAGTCGGCGAGCGCCGCGTGCAGCTCCGGGACACCGCGGCCGCTGAGGTAGCCGAACCGCTCGCTCGGCGCCTCGGTGAGCACCCGGCGGACCGACCTGAGCCAGGCCGCACGCGGGAAGCTGGACACGTCGGCCCGGCCGTACCCGAAGTCGATCCGTAGCGCCCGCGCGGCCGCCCGCTCCGTGACCGGCTCGGGTTCCGGCCCGATCGCGACCTGGGTGTAGCCGCCCGCCCGGCTCGTCAGATACCCCTCCGCGACGAGCTGCTGGTACGCCTCGACAACCACACCCCGCGAGACGCCGAGGTCGGCCGCGACCGTCCGGGTGGGCGGCAGCGAAGTGCCCAACGGCAGCCGCCCCGAGCGGACGCCGTCCCGGATCGACGCGCTGATCTGGCGGTGCAGCGGCACCCCGGCGTCACGCCGGAGCTCGACGAGCAGGTCGCCCGCGAGATGCGAATTGGTCCTGATTCCGGCCATTGGATCGGACTTTATAACGCGGACCAATTCTTGTCACGATTCCTGTCATGACAACAGCGACCAGCCTCGACGGGCAGCTGCTCGTACCGGGCGACAAGGACTACGACGACGTGCGGGCGGTCTGGAACGCGATGGCCGACCGCAGGCCGCGGATGATCATCCGCTGCGCGAGTGTGGCCGACGTGGTGACGGCGGTTCGCACGGCCAGGGAACTCGATCTCGAGATCGGCGTGCGCTGCGGCGGCCACGGTGCCCTCGGCCTCGCCGTCCCCGAGGACGGCCTGATGATCGATCTCAGCCCGATGGGCGGCGTCCGCGTCGACCCGGCCCAGCGGCGGGCGTGGGTCCAGGGCGGCGCGCTGCTCGGGGCGCTCGACGACGCCTCGCAGCGGTACGGGCTGGCGACGACCGCCGGGAACGTGTCACACACCGGTGTCGGCGGGCTGACCCTCGGCGGCGGGATGGGCTGGCTCGCCCGGCAGCACGGATTGGCCTGCGACAACGTTGTTTCGTTCGAGATGGTGACCGCGGAGGGCGAGGTCGTCCGCGCGAGCCGGACCGAGAACCCCGACCTGTTCTGGGGTTTGCGCGGGGGCGGCGGGAATTTCGGCGTGGTCACCGAATTCGAGTTCCGGCTGCACCCGGTCGGTACCCAAGCCCTGGTGGCCGAATACCAGTACCGGCTCGACGACGCCCTGCCTGTGCTTCGCGGCTGGCGCGACCTCAACGCCGAAGCGCCCCGGCAGGCCACGTTCACCGCGTCGATCGGCGGCGACGGCCTGGTCACCGCCGGGTTCGTCTGGGTCGGTGATCCGCGCGAAGGCCGGAAGCTGGTCCCGGCGATGCGGTCACTCGGCCGTCCGGTGACCGAAAGCGTGTCGGAGCCGTCGTACCTCGAACTGCAGCGGCGCGACGACGTCACCGGGGGCCACGCGTTCCGCCGGTACTCGAAGGGCCACTACCTGCGGCGATTCCCCGACGAAGCGATCGAAGCGTTCCTGCGGCGGGGCACGGAAAACGGCCGCGGGGACAACCTGCCGAACGTCGGGCTCCAAGCACACGGCGGCGCGATCGCCGACGTGCCCGACGAGGACAGCGCGTTCAGCCATCGCGGGACGCTGTTCGAGTTCAGCACCGGCACCCGCTGGACCGACCCGGGTGAGGACGAGGCCCGGATGGCCGGTGCCCGGCGCTGCGCGGCGGCGCTCGACCCGTTCGCCAGCGGCGTGTATGTCAACATGCTCGGCGACGAAGGCGTGGAAGGCATCCGGCGCGCCTACCCGCCGGCGAAACTCGCCCGGCTCACCGCACTCAAGAACGCCTACGACCCTGGCAACGTGTTCCACCTCAACCAGAACATCCGGCCGAGTGTCAGTCCCGGCCCCATTGACTGAGGCTGGAGAAGACGCGTTCCAGGATTTCGGGCTCGACGAGACCGCGTTCGGCCTCGGGCTGCTCGGCGACCACGGTCCGGCGGCGGTCCCGGCGGGGCAGCGCGACACCCTGCGCGGTCATCCCCGCGGGAAGCTGCAGCTCGGAGCGCGCCAGGTTCCCGCGGCGCGGCATCGGCGAGACGGTCATGCTCACGCCGATCGGCAACCGCCCGTTGGGCACCTCGCCGCGCACGTCGTCCTCGACTTCGGCGACGAGGTAGTCGCCCCACAGCCGCAACCGGATGGTGAGGAACGCCGGGGCCTTCGGGTCGGAGACCTCGACGACCGCGGAGACCCGGTGCGACACGGTCCGCAGCAGGTCGTCGAGCATCGTGGGCAGGGACCACTCGGACAGGGTGAACCGGACGAACAGACCGGCGCAGTTCACCGCACTCGGCAACGCGACGAGGTGGAGGTCGTCAACTTGTGAAGTCTGCGGGTTCACCCAGTTCCTTCCGTCCCACGTCCGGCGGGTTCCCCCGCCGTCGGTCAGGGGCCGTATCTTGCCAACCTCCGTGAGCGGCGGGTCATCCAGGGTGACGAAGAGCCGAATTTCGTTCGTTTCCGACCGGGAGCAGGGTCTTCTCCAACAGCGCTTCGGTCAGGTCTATCTCCGTCTTCGGCCCGATCCGCCGCCAGATGGCCAGCGAGCCCCGGAAAGCCGTGACAGCGTCGGTGAACCGGCCCTCCGCGGCGGCCAGGCTGCCCCGGGAGCGCAGGGCGGTGGCTTCGCCGTCGGCGTCGCCGAGGATGCGGTGGGTGTCGAGCGCGCGGTCGATGCGCCGGCGGGCGTCGGCGAAGTGACCGTCGAGGATGTCGACGTCGGCGAGCGCCTGGTCGACGTAGGCGCAGCCCAGGTCGTCCCCGGCGTCCCGGGTGATCTCCATGGATTCCGTGAGCGCGACGCGGGCTTCCGCCGTCCGGCCGAGCCCGGTGAGCGCGAGGGCGAGATGGTAGCGGCGCAAGGCGTAGCGCAAGGTCTGGCCCGTCGCGCGGTCCAGGTCCCCCGCTTCGGCCATGAGAGCCGCCGAGCGCGTGAGGTCGCCCGCCTCGCGCAGGGCCCAGCCGAGCGACGCCACACAGTCACCGAGCGCGCCCGGCGGCAGCTCCGGGTGACGGGCCGCGGCCACCGCCCAGGTGAGGACGTCGATGCCCATCTCGATCTCGTCGAGGCGCAGCGCCGCGCGGCCGATGTTGCGCAGGGCCCGTACCCGGAGCGGCCGATCGCCGAGGCGGGCGGCGATCTCCTGCTGTTCGTCGGCGAGACCGGGCAGCTCGGCGTAGTGGTGGCGCTGCATGGCGACTTCGAACTGCGCGTCGACGAGCCGGATGAGCAGCTCGCCGTGGCCCGCCGCGCGCACGGCCGACACCGCGTGCCGCAACGCGTCGGCCCAGTCCTCGTCGTAGGAACGCAGCCAGAGAAACCCCGACAGGCGCAGGGCGAGCCTGCCCGCGGTCTTCGCGTCACCCGCGTGACAGGCCTGGTAGACCGCCGCCGCGAGGCCACGCCGTTCGGCCTCGAACCATTCGGCCGGGTTCTCGCGCACGATCTCCGCCGGTTCCGGCGGCGGCGCCGGACTGTCCACTGAGGACTCACGTATCAGCGAGTGGGAGATCCGCCCGTCCGCGTCGACCGCCAGGGCGAGCCAGCCTTCGAGTAACCGGGCCACCGCCGCCGCGCGGACGTCCGCGTCGTCTTCGGTGTCCGCGCGCTCACGGGCGAAACCGGCGATGAGATCGTGCAGCCGGAACCGCTCCTGTCCCAGGGAATCCCGTCCCAGCGGCTGTACCAGATGCGCGTCGGTCAGGTCGGCGAGCAGGCGCGCCGCCGGCCCGCCGAAGAGGGTGCCGGCGACCCACGCCGGCCAATCCTGCGCCTGGACCAGCCCGAGCAGGCGAAGCAGCGCACGCGGTCCGGCCGCGACGGTCCGGTAGCTCACTTCGAGGCTGGCACGGACATCCAGGTCGCCGACGCGCAGTTCGTCGAGCCTGCCGCGTTCTTCGGACAACCGGTCCCGCAGCTCCGCCAGTGTCCACTGTGGATACGCGGCGAGCCGCCCGGCGGCGACCACGAGCGCCAGCGGAAGATGCGCGCACAGCCCGGCGATCGCCGTGGCGGCCTCGGCTTCCGCGGCGACCCGGCCGGTTCCGGCCACGCGGCCGAGGAGTTCGAGCGAGTCGACCGCGGTGAGCGTCGGCACGGTCCAGCGGGCGGAGCCGACCAGTGCGCCGAGACGGTGACGCGTGGTGATCAAAGTGCGGCACTCGGCCGTGCCCGGCAGGAGCGGGCGCACCTGCGCCTCGGAGTCGGCGTTGTCGAGGACCACGAGCACCCGGCGCTCGGCGAGCAGGCTGCGGTACAGGGCGATCCGCTCGTCGGGGTCTTCGGGCACGCGGTCGCCGTCCACGCCCAGCGCGCGCAGGAACCGGCCCGCGACGGCGTGCGGGTCGGCGGGAGGCTCCCGGCCCGCCGCGAGGTCGGCGTAGAGCTGACCACCGGGGAACGACGGGCTCAGGTGATGCGCGGCGGCGAGCGCGAGCGCGGTTTTGCCGACGCCGCCCTGCCCGGTGAGCAGCGCGATCGGGTTCGCCGAACGGAGAATTTCGCCGAGGAGATCGTCACGGCCGGTAAGCGGATCAGGGGACGGCGGGAGCTGGCGCGGGACCGAAGCCTGCGCCGGGATCTCGTCGCGGAGGATGCGTTGTTCGAGGTCGCGCAGTGCCTGGCCGGGCTTCACGCCGAGTTCGTCGGCGAAGCGGCGGTAAACGCGCTGGTAGCAGGCGAGCGCGTCGGCGCGCCTGCCCACGGCGGAGAGCGCGAGCATTTGCTTGGCGTAGAGGCTTTCGCGGTACGGGTGCACGGCGATGAGAGCGGGAAGTTCGCGCAGGACCTCGTCGGCGGCCCCCAGCGCGAGCCGTGAGCCGAGCCGGGCTTCGACGGCCTCGACCCGT
Organism: Amycolatopsis sp.; assembly: GCF_036008905.1. Taxonomy (GTDB): domain Bacteria; phylum Actinomycetota; class Actinomycetes; order Mycobacteriales; family Pseudonocardiaceae; genus Amycolatopsis. The sequence goes on from NZ_DASYMU010000190.1 coordinate 23,834, forward strand.
TCGTCGTGCAGCGCTTCCCGCAACCCCGCGGCGAGTTTGTCCGGCAGGTCGGCGAGCGCGGGACCACGCCACAGTGCGAGAGCTTCGTCCAGCGCGGCGACCGCGCGCGGGTGGTCACCGTCGTCGATCGCGCGCAGTCCTCGTGCGGCGAGAGCACGGAATTCCTGCAGGTCCAGGGTGTGCGCGGCCAGGCGGACCTCGTACCCGGCCGGCCCGGAGACGATCACGTCCGGCCGCAGCCGGCGGCGCAACTGGCTGACCAGGTTGTGCAGCTGGGCCTTGGCCGTCGGCGGCGGCTCGTCCCACAGCGCGTCGATGAGGTTCTCCGGCGAAACGGGCCTGCCGGTGTTGAGGAGCAACACGGCCAGCACGAGCCGTTCGCGACCGTTGGCCAGCTTCACGACCGTGTCGTCGTTCCGCACCTCGAGTGGCCCGAGTACGCCGAAATCCACGCTTGTCCCCCGAACGTCCCCCAGCTCCGACGGCAAAAGCATAACCGGCGCGGACGCACTCCGACGAACACTCTCCGTGACCCCCTTGTGGCTCTCGACACTCATCCGTGACATTTTCGTTTCCATTTCGTAATGTGGCGCAAGCTTCGCAACGAGACACGGAATTGGTGAGTGATCGACGGAAATGTCCGGCAGACATCGCAGCAAGGTCAAGACGGTCAAGTCGTGGACGATGCCCGCGGGTGTCGCCGGATCGGCCGTCGTGGTCCTCGTGCTGACGGTCTGGCTCACCGGTGGCGCGCCCTGGCAGTCGGTGGAAACCGGCAACGCCGCGATGGCGCTGGCCGCACCGGCACCGGTCCCCTCGTCGAGCACCACGCCGCCCCCGTCGCCGACGTCGGAACCCAGCCCGACTCCCGAGCCGGCGCCGTCGTCCACGCAGCCGTCCACGAGCAGCACTCCGCCGCCGGAAACCAAGACCTCGTCGAAAACCCCCGAGGCCGCCGCCTGTCCGACCACATTGGACGGCGCGAAGTCGCATGTGGCCCAAGTCGGCAACCACGTGAAGGGGAAGTTCGGCATCGACGACATCGGTGGCGCGGCGGGCCGTTCCGGTGACAGCGACCATCCTTCGGGGCTGGCCCTCGATTTCATGACCGACACCAAGACCGGCAATGCCGTCGCCGACTACGTCCTGGCCAACCAGGACAAGTTCGCCGTCACCTACGTGATCTGGCGCCAGCGCTACAACGACGGCAGCGGCTGGTCGGCGATGGAAGACCGCGGCAGCGTCACCGCCAACCACTTCGACCACGTCCACGTGTCGTTCAAGTCGGGTGGCAAGGTCTCCGTCACCTGCTGACGCAATAGACGTCTTAGAACACTTTCCGGCTGAGCACAAGCGATCACTCAGCGGTATTCGCGGAGTGTGCGGGCGAATAAAATGCGAGGCCCCTCTCCCCCGGAAGCGAGGCCGACATGCTCGCCATTGCCGCCGCCGTCCTGTTCGCGATCGCCTTGCTGTTCCAGCTGGCCGCCATCGGTGCCGGCACCGTCATCACGGCGTCCACCCTCACCACCGCCGGCCTGCTCTGTATCGCGCTGCACATGTCCGGCGTGGCCACCAACCGCAAGGCCTGGAGCCGCCGTCGGCGGTGATCCTCAGGTGACGGCTTCGCCGTCGAGTGCGTTCGTGCCCGGCCGGCCCGTCCGCCGCCTGCGGGAGTCGACCGGCATGATCTGCGGGCTCTTGCCCCCGAGGTAGCCGACGAGGTTGCCCGGCGCGTACCCCTCCATCAGCTGGTGCCGCTCGAACGCGCTCGACGCGACCTGCTCGTGCCCGCCCTCGGCGGTGCCGATATCGCGCACGAACTTGGGAAGCAGGCGGTAGAACCGTTTCCGTGACTCGTGCAGCTGCCCGAGCGCGTCCGGCGAGACGTGCTCCCCGATGCGCCGCGAGGATTCGTTGCCGGAGCTGACAGAGATGAACGAGCCCGGATCGAACGCCAAACCCTGTGCGCGCGCCCGATCCACCATCCACAGCAGCGGGATCTCCGACAGCGCGGTTTCCGCGTAACCGCCCCCGATGTCACAGTGGACCCCGGCGAACCACACTTGCTCGACTTTCTGGCCGTACTCGGCTTTCGGCTGCGTCCAGATCGCCGGGCGGAACGGCCCGCGCTTCTCGTCGATGGCCAGCGCCTGGTATGCCGCCTCGACACTCGCGCTCAGATCCGTGTCGTGGAACTGCCAGCGGCGGTTGACGAAGTTGACCAGCCGTAACCCGTTCAGCGGAATTCCGAGCGCCCCCACGGTGTCCCAGACCCCGATGAAGCGGACGCGCGCCTCGAAGGAATGCGAGCGGCGGAAAAGCTTCGACTCGATACTGCGCGGATGCGCGTCGGGACGGCGGCTGCGATAGAGGTCGTACGCTTCGTCGACCCGGTCGATGTTCTCCGGCCGCAGGATCCCGCAGTTCCGCACGAGACCGACAGTGCTGCGCGCGGTGTACGCGCCGCGGCTGAACCCGAAGAAGTACAGCTCGTCACCAGGCTCGTAATTGCGCACCAGGAACCGGTAGGCCTCGCGGACGTTGTCCGACAGCCCGGCCCCCACCATGCCGCCGCGCACGCGATCCCAGCGCCCCGTCCCGACGCCGCGGTGGTAGAACGTGCGCTGCTCCTGGCCGACCACGTCCTCCGGCGCGACCGCCAGCGCCACCTTGGCCACGTTCGTCGGCGCGGGGGCACCGCCGCGCACCTGGTCCGGCGTGTTCCACGTCCCGTCACAACAGATCACCAGCCGCTTCGGCATGTCCCTCCCCCTCGACGAGCGCCTCTCGCCACCGTAGTCCGTGAGTCGTAACCCGAACGAGGAAAGTTACCGGTCCGCTGCGCGGTGGGGAAGATCCACGATCACCCGGCCCCGCCGCCCACGCCCCTGCGATTGTGTTACGAAGCTGAGTCAACAGAACCTGGCTATCACGAATAAAAACGAGAGCCTAAGAGGCAGGGCTAGGTACACCTGAATTCTCAATGTCATACAGTAGTGACACAATCGAGGGGAGGTGGTGATTCACGTGGAGTTCGAAGTGGACCGGGACAGCGGGATGCCGGTCTATGCCCAGCTCGCTCGTCAGGTGCGAGAGGCGTTGCGGCTGGGGTGGTTGCGGCCGGGAGACCGGTTGCCGACGGTGCGGGAGGTGGTGGCCACGAGCCGGGTGAACCCCAACACCGTGCTCAAGGCCTACCGCCAGCTGGAATCCGAAGGGCTGGTCGAGGGGCGGGTGGGAGCGGGCACGTTCGTGAAGGCGTCGCTGGGCACGGTCGCCCCGGAGGCGATGGCGCGCTTGCTGGTGCAGTGCACCCGGTTCGTACACCAAGCGCGGTCGGCCGGGCTGGAAGACGAGGACATCTACGCGCTGGTCGGCGCGGTTCTCTCCGAGAAGGACAACGAAACGGAGCAGGTCAAGTGAGGACCAGCGAGGTGGCCGGGCGGTCGGCGACGGCGAGGGTGTGGTCGTCGAGCACCAGCACGGACCCGGCCGGGTCGCCGCGTGGGGAGACGTCGCAGGTTCCCTCCGGTGACGAGGTGGCGAGCAGCAGGAACGGCGACCGCGCGATCACTGTGCGGGCGTGCTCGTCGATCCGGGCGATGTCCTTCTTCCAGTTCGCCTCGGGTGGTTCTTTCACCACCTCGCGGAGCTGGTCCTCGGTGGTGATCGTGCGCATGCCGTCCAGAATCCCCATGCCGACAAGTTACGCCGACGGCGCCCGCGACGTGCTCGCCACAATGGACAGCTGCCCGGGACGTCGATGCCCATCTCCTGCGCCGCACCCTCCCGCATCGGCGACACCACGTAATACCCCGCGTGTGCAACCACCGCCATCTGTCGACAGATAGCGAGACTGCTGGTCGTGGCGAATTTGTATGTCCCTTGTATCGGCTCTGGTCATTGTGGTGTCAAGCCTGATGATCAGTGGAGGACTGCGATGTTGCTACGGTCGAAAATCACGAGAACACTGGGGACGCTCGCCGCGGCGGCGGCGATCGTGCTGGCGGGGGCCACCCCGGCGCTGGCGGCGACGGGCACGGTGAACACCGATTCCGGTATCGCCGTGACGGTCCGCTCCAGCCCGAGCACCTCGGCGAGCGCGGTCGGCACCATCGCCAGCGGCACGGCCGTCACCATCGACTGCCAGGCCACCGGCACGACGGTGACCGGCAAGTACGGCACCAGCGACGTCTGGGACCACGTCCCGTCCGCGGGCGGCTACGTCAGCGACACCTACGTCTACACCGGGTCCGACGGCCGGGTGGCACCGGACTGCGCGGGCAGCACGGTCGCGTGCTCGACCGCGGGCACCAACAACCCGAACACCTGCGCACAGGCGGTGGCCTGGGCGAAGGCGCACGTCCACACCAACAACAACGCGGACTACGCCGGCTGGTGCGACCGTCTGAACTCGTGGGCCTACGGCTTCACCGCGAGCGGCTCGGCTTCGGCGTACGTGCACTGGACCCAGGTCCCGTCCTCGTACAAGCACGCGGGCAACACCTCGGTACCGGCAGGCGGGCTCGCCTTCTTCAGCGGCGGCAGCTACGGGCACACGATGATCTCCATCGGCGGCGGCAAGTTCATCTCGAACGACATCCACGGCCGCGGTTCCTACACCGAGACCACGATCTCCGAGATCAAGTCATCGTGGGGCTACACCTACCTCGGCTGGACCCAGCCCTGGTTCAAGGTGAACCACTAAGCCGTCCCCCTGCCCTTAACTTCAACTCCCAGGAGAAGAAAGTGCTCAAGAAAGTCACCGCGCTCACCGCGCTGGCGCTGTTCTCACTCGGCGTCGCCGCTCCGGCGAACGCCACCCAGAACGCCACGCTCGCGGCCCTGCCGGTAGCCAACATGGAGGCGGTCCTGAAGGCCGCGCAGATCGACCCGCGCCGGCCCGACAGCGCGCTGACGCCGGGCGCCAAGGACAGCGTGCTGCTGGTGGAGCAGGCTTTGGCCGCCAAGAGCCTGCTCGCCACCCAGTACGTCGACGGTCACTTCGGCACCACGACCATCACCGCGTACGCCACGTACCAGCGTTCGCTCGGCTACACCGGCATCGACGCGTCGGGCCTGCCGGGTCCGAGTTCGTTGCAGCAGCTGGGAACTTCGCGCTACACCGTCGGCAACGTCGTCTCGGCAGGCGCCAAGGTGAACTACCGCGGTGGCCTGATGAACGCCCGCACCAAGGCGATGCTGGTGGCGGCCGAAGGTCTGCTCGGCTCCAGCCTCAGCATCACCCAGGGTTCCTACAACCCCGGCGGCGTCGACGCCTCGGCCGGCACGCACGACGGCGGTGGCGCGCTGGACATCTCCGTGTCGGGCATGTCCGCGGCTACCCGCACCACCGTCACCCGCAACCTGCGCCTCGTCGGCTTCGCGGCCTGGATCCGTACCCCCGCGCAGGGCTTCGCCTACCACATCCACGCGATCGCGCTGTCCGACCCGGACCAGTCGTCCGGTGCGCAGCACCAGGCGGGCGACTACTACCTGGGCCAGAACGGTCTCGCCGGCCGGGGCGCCGACGACGGACCCGCGGTCAGCCCGAAGCGCACCTGGGAGGAGTACCAGCGCTCCTGACCACCACGGAGTCGTGAGTGCGTAACAGTGTTCTAACACTGTT
>NZ_DASYMU010000191.1:0-24706 GCF_036008905.1 Amycolatopsis sp.
GCCCTGCAGAACAACCTGAACTTCATCGCGGGCCAGCAGGCGAACCCGGACGCGCAGTCGGCCGCGAGGATCGCCAACCGCCAGGCGGTGGTGGACCTGATCCAGCAGCGGCGTGTGGTCGCGGAGTGCACGGCGAACGTCGTCGCGAACAACGGCCAGGCGGCGCAGGCCCCGGCTCAGGCGCCCGCGCAGCAGGCTCCGGCGCAGCAGGCCCCGGCCCAGCAGGCGCCTGCGCAGCAGCAGAACCAGAACGGTGCGGCCGCCGGTGACCAGGCCGGCGCGGGCGACGCGGCGGCGACGGGTGACGTGGTCTGCCCCGGCTCGACCGTGACGCTCTCGGGCGAGGCCGGTGCGCCGGCGGCGTCGAGCAACCAGTTCCCCGCGGGGACCAAGCTGAAGGTGACGAACCTCGACAACTCGAAGTCCACCACGGTGGCGGTGACCTCGGTGTCGGGCAGCTGCACGCTGCTCAACAACGAGGCCTTCGAACAGGTTCGGGAACCCGGAAAGTTCCTCATCCGGCGCGCGCGGATCGAGCGCGTCGGCTGAGGGAGCAGGGACGGAGGGGAGCACTGGCGGCGGGCTGGTGCTCCCTTCCCCGCCCTGATCACGCGACGAAGCCCCTCTGGCCACTGTGGACGGCCGGAGGGGCTTCGCGTCGTGCGTCAGCGGAAGCTGATCTGCAGCACCGGATCGCCGGTGCTGGCGAAGAAGTCGTTGCCCTTGTCGTCGATGACGATGAACGCGGGGAAGTCCTCGACCTCGATCTTCCAGACGGCTTCCATGCCGAGCTCGGCGTACTCGAGGACGTCGACCTTCTTGATGCAGTCCTGCGCCAGCCGCGCGGCCGGGCCGCCGATCGAACCCAGGTAGAAGCCGCCGTGCGTTTTGCAGGACTCGGTGACCTTCTTCGACCGGTTTCCCTTGGCCAGCATGACCATGGAGCCGCCCGCCGCCTGGAACTGCTCGACGTAGGAGTCCATCCGCCCGGCCGTGGTCGGGCCGAACGAACCCGACGCGTAGCCCTCGGGCGTCTTCGCCGGGCCGGCGTAGTACACCGGGTGGTCCTTCAGGTACTGCGGCATTTCCTCGCCCGCGTCGAGCCGCTCGGCGATCTTCGCGTGCGCGATGTCCCTCGCGACGACGAGCGTGCCCGTCAGCGACAGCCGCGTTTTCATCGGCAACGACGAGAGCTGCGCGCGGATCTCCGCCATCGGCCTGCCGAGGTCGACGGTCACGACCTCGTCGGTCAGCTCGTCTTCGGTGACGTCCGGCAGGAATTGGGCTGGGTTATCTTCCAGCTGCTCGATGAACACGCCGTCGGCGGTGATCTTCGCCTTCGCCTGCCTGTCCGCCGAGCACGACACCGCGATGCCGACCGGGCAGGACGCGCCGTGCCGCGGCAGGCGGATCACGCGCACGTCGTGGCAGAAGTACTTGCCGCCGAACTGCGCGCCGATGCCGAACTGCCGGGTCATCTCGAGCACCTGCTGCTCGAGGTCCACGTCACGGAAACCGTGGCCCAGCTCGGATCCCTCCTGCGGCAGGTCGTCGAGATACCGCGCCGAGGCGAGCTTCGCGACCTTCAGGTTGTACTCGGCCGACGTGCCGCCGACGACGATCGCGAGGTGGTACGGCGGGCAGGCCGCGGTGCCGAGGTTGCGCAGCTTCTCGTCGAGGAACCGCGCGAGCCGCTTCGGGTTCAGGACGGCTTTCGTTTCCTGGTAAAGGAAAGTCTTGTTCGCCGAGCCGCCGCCCTTGGCCATGAAGAGGAACTCGTAGCTCGGATCGCCTTCGCCATCCTTGTGATAGAGCTCGATCTGCGCCGGGAGGTTCGTCCCGGTGTTGCGCTCGTCCCAGAAGTTCACCGGCGCCATCTGCGAGTACCGCAGGTTCAGCTGCTGGTAGGCGTCGAAGATGCCCTGCGACAGCGCGCGCTCGTCGTCGCCACCGGTCAGCACGCCTTCGCTGCGCTTGCCGACGACGATGGCCGTGCCGGTGTCCTGGCACATCGGGAGCACCCCGCCGGCCGCGATCGCGGCGTTGCGGAGCAGGTCCATGGCGACGAACCGGTCGTTGCCGCTGGCCTCCGGGTCGTCCACGATCGCCCGCAGCTGCGCGAGATGTGACGTACGCAACAGGTGCTGGATATCGGAGATCGCCGTGCGCGCCAACAAGGTCAGCGCTTCGGGCTCCACTTCCAGGAACCTGCGCCCGGCCGCTTCGACGACGCGCACGCCTTCGGAGCTGACCAGCCGGTACTCGGTGTGGGTGTCCTTGCCGACGGGCAGGACCTCGGTATGGCGGAACGTGTTAGACACAGCGCGGGCTCCTTTGCACGCATTTGTAGAAGGCACAGCGCGTGCACCGACCGTACCCGCTAAGCAGCCGCGCAGGTCAGCCGGGCGTCGGCCCAGTCGGCGTGATCGAAGTTCTTGCCGTCGCCGCCGTCGGTGACCCGCAGGACCAGCGTCCGTGCCCCGGTGACGTCGGCTTTCGCTGGTATCGCGGGGTTCTTGCCGCGCAGCACGCCGCTGTCGTAGCGCACCTGACCGTCGGCGAGGACCTGGAAGGACACCGAGCCGTCCGACGTGGTTTCGTCGTCCAGACCGACCAGCGCGTCGAACGAAGTGCAGCCGCCGCCGAGGGAGAGGGTGACGTCGCTGGGCGCGTGGGTGCCGATTCCCTTGGCGTAGACGGTTCCGCCGATCGTCAGCGGGTTGCCGTCGCCGCCGGCGAGGTCGTTGTTGGACCGGTCACGCTCCACCGGCCCGTAGCCGTTGCTCTCGCCGTCGAAAGGCAGATCGCTGACGTACGGCGTCCCGCTCAGGGGCACCGTGACCCGCACGGCCTTTTCGACGTGCACCCGCCGCGTCCCGTCGCTGAATTCCGTGGCCAGCGGCACTTCCGTGGTGCCGAACGCGGTATCGGAGACCTTGAAGGTCCATGTCCCGGCGAGTTTCCCGCCCTGGCCGAGGCTGCGGGCCTTCACCGGCGCGCCGGTCACGGTCCAGCCCGCGGGGGCCTTCGGCGCGAGTTCGACGTCGCGGACCGTCCGCGGCGAGACCACGGTGAACTCGGCCGACACCGTGAAGGTCGCGCCACGCCGCAGGTCCAGCGGACCGGCCGGGTTCAGCGTGAGCGTGGTCTCGGGAACTCCGACGATCGGCTCGTAGCAGCTGGTCCGCCCCGGTCGCGCCGGGCACAGGACCGCCGCGAACCCGCCGTTCTTCGGCACCGCGACGGATAACGAGCGCAGCTTCGACGTCTCGTGCACGACGTCCGTCCGCTCGGCGCCGGGCGCGTCGTGGACGACGTCGGCCAGCCACTGCCCGCCGCCGAGCGCGCTCAGTGACGCGGTCAGGGTTTTCGCTTCACCCGCGGCGATCGCGCCGACGAACCAGCGGTCGCCACTGCGGCGGGCGAGCACGGCGTCCTGACCGGGGGAGCCGCCCAGCAACTCGGTCTGGTCCCAGACGGTCGGGACCTGGTTGAGGAACTTGAGCGCCTCCGGGTGGCTTTCGTAGGCCTCGGGCTTGTCGGCGAAATGCTGCCAGCCCGACTCGAAAGCCACCGACAGCGCGACTTCATGCGCGATCGAGGCCTGCTTGATGCCGACGTCCAAGGCCACGGGCGTGAAGTCCATCGAGCCGACGACGTCGCGGGTGAAGGTCTGGATGGGGTTCCCGGCCGGCGGTGGCTGGTTTTCGGTGCCACGGACGGCTTCCATCGTCATGATGTGCGGCCAGGTCCGGGCGAGGCCGTGCGGGATGGTGGCGCCGTGGAAGTTGACCATCAGCTTCAGCGCGGCAGTGTCGGCGAGGGTTTCGTCGTACCACTGGAATCGCGCCTGGCTGTCGGATTCCATGAAGTCGATCTTGACGCCCTTGACGCCCCAGCTCTTCACGAGCGGCAGCACGGTTTGGCGCTTTTCCTTGGTGTCCAAGGCAGTCCAGTGGAACCACAAAAGGATGTCGACGCCCTTCGCGCGGGCGTAACGGGTGAGCTCGGGCACCCACTGCGTGCTCCAGCCCTCGTCGACGAGCACGTACGGCCAGCCGTTGGCGGCGGCGAAGTCGACGTAGTCCTTCTGGCGCTCGAAGTCGCGCGGGCTGGAGTTCTCGCTCAGCCACGACCAGGCGACCTTGCCGGGGTGGATCCAGGAGGTGTCGGTGAACTCGGCGGGGTCGGCGAGATCGTCGACGAGGGTCGATTCGGTGACCGTGGCGAGATCCCCGGCGATGACCGTGCGCCACGGCGTGGTGCCGGTGGACCGGACCTGGCTGTCGGCGAGTTGGACGGCGTACGTGTTCGAGCCGGTCGTGTGCCGCAGGCGGCTTCCGGAGTAGCGGCCGTCCACATTGGACTCGCTGAGGAGCACGAAGTCCTGCCCCGCCTGGAACAGCGACGGGTAGCCGAACTCGCCGGTGGCCGCGGAGTTCGCCGTGGTCTGGACGCGCTGGTTCTCGTACTGGGCGTTGTAGGGGAGGAGCCACGCGGGAGCGTTGGCGGGCACGGTGAACGACGACGCCTCGCCGGTCACCGTGGCGCTGCCGGGGAGTTCGTAGCGGTACGCGACACCGTCCGGGGCCAGCCGGACCACGATGTCCAGGCGGGCGTTGCCGTCGCCGGTGAAGGAGAAGCGGGATTCGGACATCCGCACCGAGCGGTCGAGGCGTTTGCCGGTGGTCATGCGGTAGTGCTCGTTCACCTGGCGGTTCTTCGTGGACGTGAGCCGAAGGCCACGGGTGAGGTCACCGTCAGTGGTTTTGAGGCCAAGCGCGCTGGTGGTGAGCTGCTGCCCGCCCTTGCCGGTGACCGACAGTGAGACCGCGCCGGCCGGATCGACGCTCAGCGCGGCACCGACCTGTGAAGACCGGCTGGGGATCACGTAAGTCCCTGAGTGTGGCGCAGCACTGGCGACGGCTGGTGACAGTGACAGGGCCAAGCCCGCTGTCAGCGTCAGGGCAAGCGTTCGGCGGGCATTCGGACGTCGGCACTGACGCATCGGCTACTCCCAGGCGGCGACCACGGCGGTGGGGTTTTGAGTTGCCTTCTGATGCTTGCTGATGGTTTTGTGCCGATCAAGGCCAAAACAGGACAGAAACGCCTGCTCGACCAGGCTTGTCCATGTTCAGTCTTGTTCGATCGTCGCATCGTGAACGCACTGAAGGGACCTCTCGTGCGAGAGGTCCCTTCAGTGCGAAAGCGCCAAGTGGTCGGAAGGCCGGGTCCACCCCGACGGACCCGACCTTCCGGGGAAAGCGGTCCAGGTGCGAACACCCGACCGCGAAGCTCATGCCTGGCTTGCGCTCGAGAACCGCTTTTCAGTCACCCTCGACCGTCTCGTGCGCCAGGTCATAAGTCAACGCTGCCGAACGGGTGTTCCTTACCGTGAGCAACTGTTAACTGGCGTACGCGCGGAGCCGTTCCGCACGCTCTCCCTGGCGGAGCTTCGACATGACCTCGCGCTCGATCTGGCGGACGCGCTCGCGGGACAGCCCGAAGTGCTTGCCGATCTGGTCGAGCGTGCGCGGCTGGCCGTCGTCCAGGCCGTAGCGCAGCCGGATGACGTGCTGCTCGCGGTCGTCCAGCGTCGACAGGACACGACGGAGGTCGTCCTGCAGGAGCCCGGAGATGACCGCGCTTTCGGCGTCGGTCGCCTCGGAGTCCTCGATGAAGTCGCCCAGTGGGGCGTCTTCCTCGGTACCGACCGGCATGTCCAGGCTTACCGGGTCACGCGCGTGGTCGAGCAGGTTGGAGATCTTCTCCGCCGGGATGCCGGACTCCGCGGCCAGCTCGTCGTGCGTGGCCTCGCGGCCGAGCTGCTGGTGCAGGTCACGCTTGATCCTGGCCAGCTTGTTGACCTGCTCCACCAGGTGCACCGGGAGCCGGATGGTGCGTCCCTGGTCGGCCATCCCCCTGGTGATGGCCTGGCGGATCCACCAGGTGGCGTAGGTCGAGAACTTGAACCCCTTGGAGTAGTCGAACTTCTCCACCGCGCGGATCAGACCCAGGTTCCCCTCCTGGATCAGGTCGAGCAGTGGCATGCCCCGGCCCGTGTAGCGCTTCGCCAGCGACACCACGAGGCGCAGGTTGGCCTCGAGCAGGTGGTTCTTGGCGACGTGCCCGTCACGGACGAGTGCGGACATCTCGGAGCGACGCTTCGGCGTCAGCTTCTCGGCGGTGTCCAGCACATGCTGGGCGAAAACCCCGGCTTCGATGCGCTTGGCCAGCTCGACCTCGTCGGCGGCGGTGAGCAGCGCTGTCTTGCCGATCCCGTTGAGGTAGACCCGCACCAGGTCGGCGGCGGGGCTTTGCGCGTCGAGGTCAGCGTCTCCCAGCAGAACCGGTCCGTCGGAATCTTCTGTAGACTGCGAAGGAATGGTGCGCTGCCGAATTCCCCGGGCCTCGCGTTCGAGAGTCTGTACTGACATTGTTCCTCCCCGGTCACGGGCTTGACTGCGCTGTTGGATGAACACCGTGTGGCGCGTCATGCCTGATCACTTGGCCCCCGCTCCGCCGAGCCTGTGGAACTCGGTGAGGCGGGTCCAGCTTGCTGGCTGGATATCTGGTTCAACGCCGGGGTTTGCGATTTCGTTCCCGGCGTCTCACATAAGAAAAGACGGCCCTGACCGGGGAATGGTTGCTCCAGTGAAGCTGAGTTTTCCCTGAGAGAAACACCGTGCTGAGAAAGTCGGCCACGAACTGAAAAACTTTCAGCGTGGCTCGGGGAATAAAGTCAGACCTCCACCAAAAGAGTGAACGGCCCGTCATTCACGCTGCGTACGGCCATCATCGCGCCGAAGCGTCCCGTCTCCACAGTTGCGCCCCTGTCCCGTAACGCGGCCACGACGGCTGTGACGAGCGGCTCAGCGACCTCCGGCCGGGCCGCGGAGTTCCACGACGGACGGCGTCCTTTGCGCGTATCTCCGTAAAGAGTGAACTGGCTCACCACGAGTAGTGGCGCGTTCACCGTGGCGCATGACTCTTCCCCGGGAAGGATGCGGAGTTCGTGCAGTTTCCGCGCCATTGTCGAGCACTTCGCGAGGTCGTCGTCCACGTGGATTCCCAGCAGTACCAGTAAGCCGGGCTCGGTCAGCGCGCCGACGACCTCGTCGCCGACGGTCACGCTCGCTTCGGTGACCCTGGCCGCGACCGCCCTCATCGCTCCGCCGGCACGAGCATCCCGTGCCGGACCAGCTCCCGCACCACGGGCAGCGCCGCCGCCGTGAGCTCTTCCGCGGACACGCCCTGTGCGGCCGCGAGCAGTTCGATCAGGTCCTCCAGGGGCAACGCGCCTTGGCAGCCCGCCAGCAAACGCGAGGCGAGCTCGTCGACCTCGTGCTGCCAGCCGGGACCGTCGGTGCGGTGCAGGCGGCGGATGGTGGTCCGCCAGCCCTCGTCGCCCGGCTCGCCGACGCTCTCCAGCAACACCGTCGGCGGCACCTGGAACCGGACATCGAGCAACGAACTGCCGTTGTCCCGCAACCAGCTGACCCTGTCGAGCCAGCCGCCCGCCTCCGCGCCCAACGGGTCGTCGTAGGCCTGGCGGAGGTCTTCACACACGACAGTCGGCGTCTTGCCGCCCGCGCGGCGCAGCGTCACGAACCCGAAACCGACGCCGTCGACCTTGTTCTCGTCGAACCAGTCCAACCAGGCTGCCGACTTCACGCGGCCCTCCGGCGAACGCGGGTCGATCCCGGCGTCGCGCAGCCACGTGCCGACGTAGAGGCCGGGGTCGGCGATGTCACGCTGCACGAACCACGCGTCGGTCGCCGCGGGCAGCCAGCGGGCGACCCTGTCCGCCCAGTCCTCGCCGTCGACGTGCAGCCAGGACGCGAGCAGCTGGCCGACGCCGCCGTCGTTGAGGAAGCCCGGCAGCTGCCGCACCACGAGCGCGCTCGCGTCGTCCCCGGCCAGCCCGGAGTCGCGGTAGGTGTAGTCGACGCGCGGCGGCCCGACGACGAACGGCGGGTTGCACACGATCTGGTCGAAACGCCGGCGCGCGACCGGCGCGAACCACTCGCCCTGGAGCAGCTCGACGTCGAGCTCGTTGAGCCGGAAGGTGGCCGCGGCCAGCGCGAGCGCTCGCTTCGAGAGATCCGTCGCGGTGACGCGGTCCGCGTGCCGGGTCGCGTGCAGCGCCTGGACGCCGTTGCCGGTCCCCAGATCCAGCAGGGAGCCCACCTTGCGCCGGGTGGTCGCCCGGATCAGGTTCAGCGACGCGTGGCCCACACCGAGGACGTGGTCCTCGCCGACGGGGTGCCCGAGCAGTTCGGCGTCGAGATCGGACAGAACCCACCAAGTGCCTTCGTCGTCGCCGTGCGGGCGCAGATCCAGCCCGGCGCGCAGGCGTTCACCGTGTCCTTGAACAGAGTCACCTCCCTTGAGCAGGCCGGCGGCCAGCGCGTCGTCGATCGACAGCGGCTTCAAGGCGGCGGCGACCGCGTCACGCGGCTCGGCCTCGCCCAGCAGGAACAGGCGGATCAGCGTGCCGAGCTCGCCCGCGTCACGGCTGGCCCTGTCCGCCAGTTCGGGTTCGCCCCGGCCGAGCGCGGCGTTCGCGGCGCCACCGAGGGTGTCCAGCACGCCGTCGGGGCTGTATCCGGTGCGCGACAGCGCCTCCCGCAGGCGGGCGCAGATGTCGGCGGAGAATTCGGGAAGATCGGTGCTCACGGTGGGTAATGCTGCCACGACGCCGGAACGCGCCCGGGGCCGCTCGCTATGTTGACCCGATGTCTTCGGGTCAAGTACCGCTGTGGGTGCCGATAATGGTCGGTGTACTGGGTTTCGCCGGGGTCATCTCCGCGCAGCTGATCGTCGGGCGGCGCGAGGAACGGCGGTGGCGCCGCGAACTCGTGCGCGAGCGGGAGAACCGCAGCCACGAGGAACGCGCGGCCGGGTACGCCCAGGTCATCGGCGCGATCGAAGCGCTCGACACCGTGCAGTTCGAAGCCAAGCGGGCGGCCGGTGTACTGGACGAGCATCTCAGCGCGGACCTCCGCCAGCTCACCTCGACGCTGCGCAACAACCTCGGCGTGGTCAATCTCCAGGCCCCGGAACGGATCAGGGTCATGTTGAGCGGGGCGATCCTGCCCCGGCTGACCTTGTCGAGGTTGCTGCTCGGGGACGAGTTTCGCCAGGAGGACCCCACTCTGTGGGAGACCAGTCAGCGCGAATACCGCGCCCTGCGCGCCGAAATGCGGCGGGACCTCGGGATGGACGCCGAGGACCTGTGACCGGGCCGCTGTGATCAGATGAAGAGGTGACCGCCGACCATCGGAGCCGTGTGCTCGCTCCTCTCGAAGCCGAACTGCCCGATCTCGAAGCCCTGTACGTGGATCTGCACCGCCATCCCGAGCTGGCCTTCGCCGAGACGAGGACCGCGGGTGAACTCGCGCGCCGGCTCGAAGCGAGCGGTTACGAGGTGCACACCGGCATCGGGCGCACCGGCGTCCTCGGCGTGCTTCGCAACGGTCCCGGCCCGACGGTGATGCTGCGCGCGGACATCGACGCGCTGCCCGTCGAGGAGAAGACCGGGCTCGAGTACGCGAGCACCGCGAAGGGCGTCGACGCCGGAGGCAACGAAGTCCCGGTGATGCACGCGTGCGGGCACGACATGCACGCCACCTGGCTTTCCGGCGCGGCGGACCTCCTCGCGCGGGGACGTGCCGAGTGGTCGGGAACCCTGCTCGCGGTGTTCCAGCCCGCCGAAGAGGTCGGCGACGGCGCGCTCGGCATGCTCCGCGACGGCGTGTTCGGCCACGCCGGCGCGCCCGACGTCGTGCTCGGCCAGCATCTCGTCCCCGGCCCGGCGGGCTGGGTGCTGACCAGGCCCGGCGTCATCATGGCCGCGACCGACGTGCTGCGGATCGTGCTCCACGGCCGCGGCGGCCACAGCTCGCGCCCCGAGACCACGGTGGACCCCGCGGTGCTCGCCGCGCACGTCATCCTGCGGCTGCAGACGATCGTGTCCCGCGAGATCTCCGCCACCGAGTCCGCCGTCGTCACGGTGTCGACAGTGCACGTGGGCACGGTGAACAACGTCATCGCCGACCACGCGACGCTGGAGGTCAACGTCCGCACCTTCGACGAGCAGGTGCGGACGAAGGTGCTCGCCGCGGTCGAACGGATCGTGCAGGGCGAAGCAGCCACAGCCGGCTCGCCGAAGCCGCCGGAGATCGCCCGCATCGGCAGCTTCGGCGTCACGTCCAACGACGACGCCGTGTCGGCCGAGCTGACCGAGGCGTTCGGCGAGCACTTCGGCGCGGACCGCACGATGGAAGCGCCGCTGGTCACCGGCAGCGAGGACTTCAGCGAGTTCGGCAAGTCCGCCGGTGTGCCCTCGGTGTTCTGGCTGGTCGGCGGAGTCGACGCGCAGACCGTGCTGACGGCCATCGCCGCCGGCCGGTTCGAACAGGACATCCCGTCCAACCATTCGCCGCTGTTCGCCCCGGTGATCCACCCCACGCTGCGGACCGGCGTCGAGACGCTTGTCGTCGGTGCGCTGCGGAAACTCTCCGCCCCAGCCGTCGCATGAGCCCGGGAAGTGAGAGCATGGTGAACGGAGGTGGTGTCGTGCATACGCCCGCCAATGACCCGGAACCGCAGGATGTGGCTCCGGTGCTGATCACCGCAGCCGAACCGTCGTACGAAGAGCAACTCGCCGCGCGCAAGCGCAAGTACATGCTGATGATGGGGATCCGGATCCCGTGCCTGATCCTGGCCGGGATCTTCCACGACACCTGGTGGCTCGCGCTCGCCTTCGTGGCGATCTCCGTGCCGCTGCCGTGGATGGCGGTGCTCATCGCCAACGACCGGCCGCCGCGGAAGGCCGAAGAGGTCAACCGCTATGAGCGCGAGCCCACGCTGATCGAGAACGACAACCACCGCGTCATCGACGGCTAGCCCACCCGGGAGAAAGTGTCGACACTTTCCCCGGGAGGGGCTGGTGGTCAGGGCTGGGGGCCGACCTTGCCCACGGCGAGGCTGCCCAGCCGGACACCGGCGCGCAGAGCGTCCACAGTGGACCCACCGGCGAGCCAGGACGACAGGACGCCCGCGTTGAAGGCGTCTCCCGCGCCGGTGCTGTCGACGCATTCCACGACTTCGGCGGGCACGGTCGTGACGCCGTCGGTGTCGACCCAGCTCGCGCCGCCCGTCCCGGCGGTGACGACCACGGCGCCGACGATCTCGAGGAGTTCCTTCGCCGCCAGCGGATCCGCGGATCCGGTCAGTGCCACCAGTTCCTCGGTGTTGGGCAGGAGCAGGTCCACGCCGCGGACGTCGGCCAGGAACGCCGCCGGATCGTGGATGTGCGCGGCCGCTTGCGGGTCGACCGACGTCGTCAGTCCGGCCGCTTTCGCCGCGGCCAGCGCGGCGAGACCGGCGGGCCGCGACGACGGGTCGAGCAGGACGTAACCCGACAGGTGCAGGTGCTTCGCGCCCACGAGCACCGCGGGATCGACGTCGTCAGGGGAGAAGCGCGCGTTGGCGCCGCGGTCGGCGAGCATGCTGCGCTGGCCATCGGTGTCCACGAGCACGACGACACAGAACGTCGCCGCCTCGGGGTCCAGCGCCAGCGCGCAGCGCACCCCGGCCGCTTCGAGTTCGGTGCGGATGAGCCGCCCGCCCGAGTCGTCGCCGACCCGCGCGATCAGCGTGGGCTCGACACCGAGGGAAGCCAGCCACAGCGCGGTGTTCGCGCCCGCGCCGCCGCCGGTGAACCGTACCTTCGCCCGGACGTCGCCGCCGTGGACGATCGGCCCGGCGTGCTGCGCGACGACGTCGAGCCCGGCGTCACCTACGACGACAATGCTCATACCGCGAGCTCCACGGCGACCTCGGCCGCGAGCTTCGCGTTGGACAGCACCAGCGCTTCGTTGGCGTCCAGGCTCACGCCGCCGCTCGCGGTGTGGAAGTGCTCCAGCAGCGCGGGCGTGACGTCAGAGCCGTGGATGTCCTTGGTGCGCAACAACTCCAGGCCGTCAGCGAGGAGCCGGTCGTGCAGCTCCCTGTCCATTTCGGACTCTTTGGGGATCGGGTTCGCCAGCAGCACGCCGGAACTCGCCTGCAGCCGGTGCGCCGCGACGACGGCCGCCGCCTGCTTTGGATCGTCGACGCGCCAGGGCACCGGCAGCCCGGAGGATCGGAGGTAGAACGCGGGGAAGTGGCTGGTGCGGTAACCGAGCACGGGCACGGAGTTCGTCTCCAGCACCTCGAGGGTGGCCGCGATGTCGAGCACGGACTTCACCCCGGAACACACCACGAGCGTCGACACCCTGGCCAGCACACCGAGGTCAGCCGAGACGTCCCAGGTGGCCGACGCGTTGAGGTGCACCCCGCCGAGACCGCCGGTGGCGAACACGCCGATCCCGGCCGCCGAAGCCAGCGAAGCGGTGCTGGCCACCGTGGTGGCGCCGGACCGGCCGAGGCCGATCGCGGGGCCGAGGTCACGCAGGGACAGCTTGTCCAGGTCGGCGCCCGGTGCGCAGACGCGCTCCAGTTCGGCGGAGGAGAGGCCGACGACGGGCCGTCCGTCCAGCACGGCGATCGTGGCCGGGATCGCACCCGCGTCCCGCACGACCTTTTCGAGGCGATGGGCCACCTCGAGGTTGCGGCCCGGGGGCAGGCCGTGCGAGAGGATCGTGCTTTCCAGCGCCACGACGGGTTGGCCGTTCCGCAGCGCTTCGGCGACTTCTTCGGCGAGGGTGATCGGGGATTGCGTAGTCACGAGGGGACATCTTCATTGATCGTCCGGCACCCCGCGAAGGCGGGTCAGGGGTCGTGAGTGGCTACGAGTGTTAGAACACTGTTACGCACTCACGAGGGGTGCTGGGTCGGGAGGTTGCGGCTGGTGGTGGTCACCGTTAGCCGTGCTTGGGTCCTGGGGGCACGGCTGGGTTGGTGGTTGGGCGGTGTCAGTCGAAGATGCCTCGGGGTTTGGCCATCTCATGTAGCCAGCCCTCGATCTGCGGCTCCCACTTCACCCGCTCGATGGCGGCGTGGTCCAGCTTGAACAGGCCGAGGAACTCCTGCCCGCGCCCGCCGAAGCCGCCGGTCTTGCTGACCCGGACGCGCTTGGTCACCTCAAGCACGACCTGCGTCTCCGCCGGAGACGACAGGAAGGTGACCGCCACCGAGGTGAACACCGGCGCGAAGCGTGGCGAAGGGGCGAAGCGGATCTCCTGGAAGAACGGCAGCTGCTGGAGCGCGCCGTTGATACGGCCCCGCTCCAGCGCGGCGCCGGTGAAGGTGAACCCGATCCGGGCGAAGGCGTCGAGGATCCGCTTCTGCGCGGGCAGCGGTTCGATCGCGGCGCTGTCGACGTCCTGTGGGTCGGTGACCGTGGCGGACAGGTCGAGATTGGTCTGCAGGCCGACCGCGATCCCGGCCAGCGGCTTGCCGAACACACTCGAAACGGGCGTTTCCCAGGGCAGCGGCATCTCGAACGGGATGCGGACCTCCTGGCCCGGCCGGATGGTTTCACTCCCGACGAGCTGCTGGCTGCCGAACGAGAGGTCTTCGGTCTTGTCCGTGCCGGGGACGTCCACGCGGGCGAGCAGCGTGACCGACAGGGCGTTGATCTCCTGATCGACTTCGCCGCCGAGCAGGAGAACCTCACCGCGCAGCGGGCGCCCCGGGGTCACCGAACGATCCACCAGGCGGGCGTCGATCCGCGCGCCGCCGGAGCCGAAGCTCGCGAGCACCTTCTGGAACATGCGGGAGATCCTGCCAGCTCCCTGCGGCGTCCACCGGCATTTGAGGCATTATGTAGGGCGTGAGTACACAAACTTTGCCGGAACTCGACACCCGGCCCGAGGGTACCGACGCCACTGACGACGACTCTCCCAAGATGTTCCACTACGTGCGCAAGGCCAAGATCGCCGAGAGCGCGGTCATGGGCACGCACGTCGTGGCACTCTGCGGCGAGGTCTTCCCGGTGACGAAGTCCGCGAAGCCCGGTTCGCCGGTCTGCCCGGACTGCAAGAAGATCTACGAAGGTCTTCGCCCCGGCGAGTAAGCCCGTGTGAAAATCATTCACATGGTGGTGACCAATCCCGTGGATCACTGGTAAGCACTACAACGCCAGCGAAACCCACCGGCTTGGAGCTTCCATGCGTAGAACCTCGGTCCTGCTCGCGTTCGTGGCGATGATCGCCGCCCTGTCGCCTTCAGTGGCGCAAGCGGCGGGAACGTGGACGCCGATCGGATCGGACGTGGCCAGGCCGCTCGACGAAAGTCAGGGCCTGGCCACCGTCGTCCGCGGCGGTACCACGACCATCCGCTACACCGGCATCGGCACGGTCCCGGCGGACCTGTCCTCGCGGGGCTGGAACCACGTCGGTGACCCCGGATCGGCGCTCGGTTACTACGTCGAGCCGTACCAGCGTGACGACAGGGGAGCGAAGCTCTTCCGCGTCCAGGCGCCCGACGGCTCATGGGCCGGCTACACCCACGCGCTGGAATCCTGGGAAGCCAACAACAACTCGTTCGCCGCCGGCTCGCCGGACGGCCGTTGGCTGGTCGCGGGCGAATACGGGACCATGGACAGGCTGTTGGTCCATCCGATGCCCGGTGTCGCGTTCACCGACCCGTCACGGAACCTCCCGTACGCCTCGGCGATCCGCCTCGACCACCCGGTCCGCGACGTCCAGGGGTGCGACTTCGCCAGTGAAACGCGTCTCCTGTGCTCGTCCGACGACCCGGAGGGCGCGCTGTTCGGCGTCACCAAGCCACTGCTCCAGGTAGACCTGGCAGGCAAGCTCAACGGCGGCGACGTCACCGGGCACGTCACGTCGCTGGGCCAGTTACCCCTGCAGAGCGCCTGCGGCGGCAGCTTCGAGGCCGAAGGCATCGACTTCGACGAGCGCGACGCCACCCTGCGGGTCGTGGTCGTCTCGCCGAGCATCTGCGCCGCCTTCGACAGCAAGACCTGGCGCCTACGCGAAAACTGACCCACGGCGGATCGCGAGGTGCGCGCCGGGAAGCGGTGGGCACGGACCCCCGTCCATGCCCACCGCCTTGGTGACGGACGTCGGTTACCCCGTGACGTCCGCGGGTTCGCGCGTCTCCGTGACCTCGGCCGGACGCTCGCGCAGGGCCCGCTTCGCCCTGCGGCGTTCCTTACGGCCCTCCACCATCGTGTAGAGCGTCGGCACCAGCACCAGGGTCAGCAGCGTGGAGCTCACCAGCCCGCCGATCACCACGATCGCCAGCGGCTGCCCGATGAACCCGCCCTGGCCGGTGACGCCGAGCGCCATCGGGACCAGCGCGAAGATCGTCGCCGCCGCGGTCATCAGGATCGGCCGGAGCCGCCGCCTGCCGCCTTCCACCACCGCGTCCTGGACGCTCATGCCGTCGGCGCGGTACTGGTTGACCAGGTCGATCAGCACGATCGCGTTGGTCACCACGATCCCGACGAGCATCAGCATCCCGATCAGCGCCGGCAGGCCGAGCGCGGTCCCGGTCGCCAGGAGCAGGCCGATCGCGCCGGTCGCCGCGAACGGGATCGACACCAGCAGGATCAGTGGCTGCACCAGGCTGCGGAAGGTCGCGACCATGATCAGGAACACGATCGCGATGGCGGCGAGCAGCGCGAGGAACAGGTTCCCGAAGGCCTTGCTCTGTTCCTGGCTGACCCCGCCGATCGAGTAGCTCGCGCCGCCGGTCAGCTGGAGCTTTTCCAGCTGTGCCTTGATCTCCGCGGTCGTCTTGGCCAGGTCCCCGCCGGTGCTCTTCGCGCTGACGGTGGTGCTCAGGTCGCTCCCGGTCCGCTTGACCGCGGTCGGCCCGTCCACAGTGGACACCTTGGCGACCTGGTCGAGCCGGACGATCCCGGTCGCCGCCGGCAGCGGCAGCGCGCTGATCGAAGCCACCGAAGTCGGTGCCGTTCCGGTGCGCAGCACGATGTCGGTCCGCACGCCGTCCACCGGCAGCTGGGTGACGGTGCTGCCGCCGATCGCCTGGTTGGCGATCTGCCCGATGGTCGTGACGCTGAGCCCGCGGGCCGCGGCGGCCCGCGGGTCCACCTCGACCTGGACGCGCGGTGAGCCTTTCGCCGAGTCGTTCGTGATCTCGGTCAGCCCGGCCACGCCCGACAGCGAGTTCTGCACCTGCTGCGCGGCGGGCATCAGCGCTTCCTCGGTCGGCGAGGTCACGAGTACTTCGACCTTGTCGGTGGAGAAGCCCTGCGAGTCGGCGCCGAACTTCAGCACGCCGATGCCGGGGATCCCGGACAGCTGGTTCTTCAGTTTGTCCTGCAGCGCCTGGATGTCGGTGTCCTTCTTGACCGTCACCGTGACACTCGTGGCCGTGCCGCCACCGAAGCCGAACGCCGCCGCGGCCGCGTTGCTGCCCACCTGTGCTTGGTAGGTAACGACTTCCGGGGACGCGGCGAGCGCGCGCTCGACCTCGCCGACGGCTTTTTCCTTGGCGGCGACGCTGGTTCCGGCCGGCAGCTCCTGCGACAGGCTGAGCGTGTTGCTGCCGCCGCTGCCGATGAAGTCCGTCTTCAGCTGGCCCGCGAGGAAGCCGGTCCCGGCGAAGATGACGATCGCCGCGAGCACGACGGTCAGCCGCCGCTTGGTCGCGAACCGGATCACCGGCACGTAGGCGCGCTGGATCCAGCTCTTGCGTTCCTTCTCCACCGCGAGTTCCAGCGCTGCCGCGGCTTCGGCCGCGTTGGCCGACTTCGGCTGCTTCAGGAACCAGAAGGCGAGCACCGGCACCACGGTGAGCGACACCAGCAGCGACGCGAGCAGCGCCACGGTCACGGTCACCGAGAACGGCGTGAACAGCTCGCCCGCGAGACCGCCGACGAACGCGATCGGCAGGAACACCGCGACGGTCGTCAGCGTGGACGACGTCACCGCGCCGGCCACCTCACGGACGCCGGTGAGCACGGCGTGCTGTTTCTCCTCGCCGTACGCGAGATGTCGTTTGATGTTCTCCAGCACCACGATCGAGTCGTCCACCACCCGGCCGACCGCGATGGTGAGCGCGCCGAGGGTGAGCAGGTTCAGCGACAGGTCGCCGGTCCACAGCGCGATCAGCGCGACCACCACCGACAGCGGGATGGACACCGCGGTGACCAGCGTCGACCGCACCGAAAGCAGGAACAGCAGGATCACGATGACCGCGAACAGCAGTCCCAGCAGGCCTTCGGTGGTGAGCCCGCTGATGGCGTCCTGGATGGCCGGGCCCTGGTCGGACACCGTGGTGATCTCCGCGCCGATCTTCGTGCTCAACGCCGGCAGCAGGTCCTGCACTGCCTTCGAGATGGCGACCGCGCTCGCGTTGTCGACCATCGTGACCGACACGCCGAGGCTGGGCTTTCCGTTGGTGCGGGTGATCTCGGTGGCCGCGGCCTGGCCCGGCTCGACCGTCGCGATGTCCGAAAGCTTGACGGGCGCACCGCCGCCGCCGCGCGCGGCGGCGGGTGTCAGATAGAGGTCCCGCAGGCCCTGCACGGACGTCTGCGAGCCGCCGACCTGCACGGTCAGCGTGCGATCGGCCTCGGTGACGACACCGGCGGGCACGGAGACCCCGGCCGTCTGCAGGGTCTGCGCCAGCCCGGACGGGTCGATCCCGGCCGCGGCCACCTTCGCGTAGTCCAGCGTGATGGTGACCGTGGGCTTGGGCGCGCCGTTGACCGTCGCCTCGCGCACACCGTCGATCTTGCGGAGCTCGGGCACGACGTCGTTGGTCAGCCGCGTCGCCAGCTGCTGCTTGTCACCGGTGGTGCCGACGGCGAGCTGCACGACCGGGATGTCGTCAGTGCGCCCGGAAAGGACGCTGGGCCTGCTGTTGGCGGGCAGCCGGCCGGCGAGCCCGTTGACGGCCTGCTGGATCTTGGTCACCGACGCGTCGATGTCGGTGCCGAAGGCGAACTGCACGGCGACCGACGACGAGCCCTCCGACGACGTCGAGGTGATTTTCTCGACCCCGCTGAGCCCCTGGAGACTGGCCTGGATCGGCTCGCTGACCTGCTTGTCGACGACGTCGGGCGACGCGCCGGCATACGGCGTCACGACCACGGCCGTCGGGAGCTGCAGCGACGGGAACAGCTGCTGCTTGATCTTCGGCAGCGTCAGCACCCCGAACCCGATCAACAGGATCGCGAGCAGACCGATGAGACTTCGATTTCTCAGGCTGATCTTGGCCAGCACGGACATGATGTGGTTTCCCCCTCGGCAAAGAATGTGATGGGGACAGTTTCCACGATTGGGCTAACGGGCGGATTAACCCGCGGGTGGACGTGGGGTACGACTTAAGGATGACTTCCCGCGCCGGGCGGGGGTGGAGACTGGGTGGACTCCGACGGTTCGTGATCGACCGGTGCCTCACCGTTCTCACCGTTCGCACTGACCTCGGTGCCGGCGACGGTTTCAGGCTCGGTCTTGCGGGGCCGCAGCAGCGGGACGGTGTGGCGGTCCCAGAGCTTCTTGCCCTCTTCCGAGCGCAACCGTTCGTTGGCGCGTTCCATCTCGAGGCGCCGCCATTTGCGGCGCTGCCGCCGGGTCATCTTCGCCGGCCACAGCTCCTGGATCGCGCTGTTGAAGTACGCGCCGCCGACCACCGCGAGCCCGATGAAGAACATCAGCAGCAGGAAGGCGATCGGCGCGGCCAGCGCGCCGTAGGTGTAGCCGGTCTTGGTGATCCAGCTCAGGTAGATCCGCAGGCCGACGCTGGAGAGCAGGAAGATCACCATGGCGAGCACCGAGCCGGGCAGCCCGCGGTGCCACGGCAGCTTCCTTGGCAACGCCAGCTTGTACAGCGTCGCCAGCGCGAGGGTGATCACCACGGCCAGGATCGGGTAGTACAGCGTGCCGACCCAGTAGCTGACCGTCGGGCGCCAGCTGTCGGGGAAGAACTCCGGCAGCAGGTCCGGCCCGATCGCCACCAGCGGCAGGCCGATCACCAGTATCACCAGACCGGCCATGTAGAGCAGCAGCGCGAAGATCCGCTGCCACACCTCGTTGCGCACGCCGTACTGGGCGTGCGCCACGGTGATCGCGTCCACGAACGACGACATCGCCGACGAGCCGGCCCACAGCGAGATGACGAAGCCGACCGAGACGATCTCGCCCTTGCCGACGGTCAGGATGCTGTTGACGGTCGGCTCGATGATCTGCTCGACCGCGTTCGGGCTGAAGATCGTCTGGCTGAAGGTGATGATCTGGGTATGCACGGCGTCGACCACCGACGGGCCGAACCAGTCGCCGAAGAAGCCGAGGGCACCGAGCAGGCCCAGCAAGAGCGGCGGCAGAGAGAGCGTCTGCCAGAACGCGGCCTCGGCCGCTTCGGAGAAGATGTTGCCTTCCCACGCCTTGGCGAACGTGCGGCGGATCAAGCGCAGCGGGCCTTTACGGGCCACCCTTCGCGCGGGTACCCGTTCGGCGCCGTCCTCCGGCGCGTCGGCCATCTGCTCACTCATCCCAGCGCAAGCATGGTGCATTCGCGTGAATTTGGCGCGGCGCCCCGCGTGTAAGGGGGAGATCGGTCGTGAATCACCCGTGCCGGTGCCCGCGCCGCGGCGGAGCGGAAGGTAGACTGGGCTTAGCCGCCCTCACCCGTCCCGGCTAAGCCGCAGGGGCAGATCAGTGAGGGCTTTCGCACGTCAACACGCATGTCGATGCCGGGTCAAGACCCGCGAGAGGAGTTGGACCTTCCTTGTCGGAAACGGCCCAACACCAGGTGCTCGGCGCGCCGCCGGCGGAGAAGGATGCCACCGCCAGGCCACTGCGTGCCTGGCAGCGCCGCGCGCTGACGCGGTACCTGACGCAGAAACCGAAGGACTTCCTGGCGGTCGCGACGCCGGGCGCGGGCAAGACCGTCTTCGGTCTGCGCATCGCCGCCGAACTGCTCTCGGACCGCACGATCGAGTCGATCACGATCGTCACCCCGACCGAGCACCTGAAGCACCAGTGGGCCGAGGCCGCCGCCTTCGCCGGGATCGCGATCGATCCGAACTTCCGCAACGGCACCGGCGCGACGTCCTCGGACTTCCAGGGTGTCGCGGTGACCTATGCCCAGGTCGCGGCCCATCCGACGCTGCACCGCGTGCGCACGGAGAACCGCAAGACGCTGGTCATCCTCGACGAGATCCACCACGGTGGCGACGCGAAGTCCTGGGGTGACGCCGTCCGCGAGGCCTTCCACCCCGCGGTCCGCCGCCTCGCGCTGACCGGGACCCCGTTCCGGAGCGACGACTCGCAGATCCCGTTCATTACCTACGAACCCGATGCGGAAGGCCTGCTCCGCAGCAAGGCGGACCATTCCTACGGGTACGCTGACGCGCTGGCCGACGGCGTCGTCCGGCCGGTCGTCTTCCTCGCCTACTCGGGGGAGGCGTCGTGGCGCACCAGCGCGGGCGAGGAGTTCACCGCCCGCCTCGGCGAGCCGCTGACGGCGGAGCAGAACGCCCGCGCCTGGCGCACCGCGCTGGACCCGAGCGGCGAGTGGATCCCGGCCGTCCTGCAGGCCGCGGACACGCGGCTGAACCAGATGCGCGCCGGCGGCATCCCCGACGCGGGTGGCCTGGTCATCGCGTCGGACCAGGAGTCCGCCCGCGCGTACGCCAAGATCCTGCACCGGCTGTCCTGGACCGACGAGGAGCCGACGGTCGTCCTGTCCGACGACCCCGGGGCCTCGGGCCGGATCGCCGAGTTCGCCGCGTCGACCGACCGCTGGATGGTCGCGGTGCGGATGGTGTCCGAAGGCGTCGACGTCCCGCGGCTCGCCGTCGGGGTCTACGCCACGAGCGCGTCCACCCCGCTGTTCTTCGCCCAGGCGATCGGCCGGTTCGTGCGTTCGCGCAAGAAGGGCGAGACGGCGAGCGTCTTCGTCCCGAGCGTGCCCGTGCTGCTCGAACTCGCCAGTGAGCTGGAACAGCAGCGCGACCACGTGCTCGGCAAGCCTCATCGCGAGAAGGACGGCTGGGACGACGAACTGCTCGCCGCGGCCAACCGCACCGAGGACGAGCCTGGCGAAGAGGAGAAGGCGTTCACCTCGCTCGGTGCCTCCGCCGAGCTCGACCAGGTGATCTACGACGGCAACTCGTTCGGCACCGCGGTGTTCTCCGGCAGTGACGAAGAGCAGGAGTACCTCGGCCTGCCGGGGCTGCTCGAGCCGGAGCAGGTCCGCGCGCTGCTGCGCAAGCGCCAGAAGGAACAGCTCTCCGACGCCGACCGCCGCAAGCCGAAGGCCGACGAAGCCGCTCCGGTCGTGAAGCCGCAGACGGTGTCGCAGCGTTTGGGGGCTTTGCGCAAAGAACTCAACGCTTTGGTGGGGATGTACCATCACCGGACGCGAAAGCCCCATGGGGCGATCCACAACGACCTACGCAAGCAGTGCGGCGGACCGCCGACGGCGATGGCCACCGTGGAGCAACTGGAAGAGCGAATCGTCACTCTCCGTTCCTGGTAGGACCCTGAACGTCAGTCGTTCGGCCGGTTGCATCCCATGAGAACACCATGTTGCCAAACCGTGTCCATCTGAAGTGTCTTAATCGGTCCAGCCCCCTGGCGCGCGACGCCTGTCCGTCATATGTTGTCGCCCACAACATATGCGCGACGGAGCGCGATCCTCCCCGGGATCGCCGCCCCGCCGGCAGGACCCGGAAGGACCGAGGATGCGCACCAAAACCCTTACCCTCCTCGCCGTCGCAGCGAGTGCCAGCATGATTCTGGCCGGCTGTGGCGCCAACAGCACCCCTTCGGGGGGCACAGGGGACTCTGCTTCGGCTCCGGCGCCCAGCGGTGCCAATGGCACGGTGGGTGTGATTCTGCCCGAGACCGCGACCTCCGCCCGCTGGGAAGGCTTCGACAAGCCGATGCTCCAAACGGCCCTCACGGCCGAGGGATTCAGCGTCGACATCCAGAACGCGCAGGGTGACGTCCAGAAGTTCTCGACGCTGGCCGACGGCATGATCGCCAAGGGTGTCAAGGTCCTGATCATCGCCGCGATCAACGGTGAAGTGGGTGGCGCCGTCGCCGCGAAGGCGAAGGCCGCCGGCATCCCGACGATCGACTACGACCGCCTCAACCTCGGCGGCAGCTCGGACTACTACGTCTCGTTCGACAACGAGAAGGTCGGCGCACTGCAGGGCCAGGGTCTCGCGACCGCGCTCAAGGACAAGCCGGGCGCCACCGTCATCGAGATCGAAGGCGCGCCGACGGACAACAACGCGACGCTGTTCTACAACGGCCAGCAGACCGTCCTCAAGCCGCTGTACGCCGCGGGCACCCTGAAGCTCATCCGCAGCCAGCCGATCGACGATTGGGACAACCAGACGGGCGGCCAGGCCTTCGAGCAGATCCTGACCGGCGCCGGCGGTACGGTCGGCGGCGTCGTCGCGGCCAACGACGGTCTCGCGGGCGCGGTCATCACGGTCCTCAAGAAGAACGGCCTCAACGGCAAGGTGCCGGTGACCGGTCAGGACGCCACGGCCGACGGCCTGGCCGCGATCCTGAGCGGCGACCAGTACATGACCGTGTTCAAGCCGATCAAGCAGGAGGCCGAGGGCGCCGCCAAGCTGGCCTCCGCACTGGCCAAGGGTGACAAGGCCGCGGCCGACGCGCTCGCCACCGCGGTCTCCAAGGACCCGAAGGGCAACCGCGACGTCAAGTCGATCCTTCTCCAGCCGCAGCTGATCACCAAGGACAATGTCAAGACCGTGGTGACCGAGGGCTACGTCAAGGCGACCGAGTTCTGCACCGGTGCTGTCGCCGCCGTCTGCACCTCGCTCGGCATCTCCTGACGATTTCACTGTTCCACCCATGACCGCCGGGCTGGGATGTGTTCCCCGACAACGCATCCCAGCCCGGTATCCAGCCAGGAGACGTTTTATTCATGAGCGAACCCATTCTCGAAATCAAAGGCTTGAACAAGAGCTTCGGACCGGTCCACGTCCTCCACGACGTGGACTTCTCCGTGCGAGCCGGTGAAGTGACGGCGCTGGTCGGTGACAACGGTGCGGGCAAGTCCACCTTGGTGAAGTGCATCGCCGGGATCCACCCGTCGGACTCGGGCACGGTGACCTTCCAGGGCGAGCAGACGCACATCCGCGGGCCCAAGGACGCTGCCGACCTCGGCATCGAGGTCGTCTACCAGGACCTGGCGCTCGCCGACAACCTTGACATCGTGCAGAACATGTTCCTCGGCCGGGAACGCGGCAGCAAATGGCTGCTGGACGAAGCCAGCATGGAGAAGGCGGCACGGGAAACCCTCGCCTCGCTCTCCGTGCGGACCGTGAAGTCCGTGCGGACGCTCGTTTCCTCGCTGTCCGGTGGCCAGCGGCAGACCGTCGCCATCGCGAAGTCCGTGCTGTGGGACAGCAAGGTCGTGCTGCTGGACGAGCCGACCGCCGCACTCGGCGTGGCGCAGACCCGGCAGGTGCTGGACCTGGTGCGCAGACTGGCCGAGCAGGGTCTCGGCGTGGTGCTGATCAGCCACAACATGGCCGACGTCTTCGAGGTCGCCGACCGTATCGACGTGCTTTACCTCGGCCGGTTGGTCACCGAGGTGCACACCAAGGACGTAACGCACAACCAGGTCGTGGAACTGATCACCGCGGGCCGTTCGGGAGACCTCGGTCTCGCCCGCCCAGAGGCGGTTGTGCTGTGAGTGACGAGAAAGAACCGGTAATGACTGAGACACCTGCTCCAGCCGCTCCTCGGGAGACCAAAGAGGCGGCCGATGCCCGGATCGCTTCCGCGGCCATAGCGGACTTCGGCATCGACACCACCTCGATGTCCACCCGCGAAGCCGTCGGTGACTACTTCTCCCGGTTGAAGGCGGGCCAGCTCGGTTCGCTCCCCGCGCTGCTCGGCCTGCTCGTACTGGTGATCCTCTTCGCTTCGCTGTCGGACAGCTTCTTCACGCTGTACAACATCGCGAACCTCCTTTCCCAGGGCGCGGGCCAGACCATCATCGCCATGGGCATCGTGTTCGTGCTCCTGCTCGGTGAGATCGACCTTTCGGCCGGTACCGCCTCTGGTGTCTGCGGCGCCGTGATGGCACTGCACTTCGTGCGCAACGGCAACCTGCTCGGCTCCCTCGGCTCGGGCGTGTTCATCGCCTTCCTGGTGATCCTCGTGGTGGCCGTACTGCTTTCGGCGTACCTCCGGCTCTGGGTGGGGACCGCGCTCTCCGCGGTGGCCATCGTGATCGTGCTCTCCGGCGGGGCGGCCAACGCCTGGCTCGAGATGGTGCTCGCTGTCTGTGTCGGCACCGCGATCGGCTGTCTGACGGGGTTCCTCGTCTCCAAGATCGGGATGCCGTCGTTCGTCGTGACCCTGGCCCTGTTCCTGGTCTGGCAGGGCGTGATCCTGCAGTTCATCGGCCAGGGCGGCACGCTGGGCATCAGGACCTCGTCCGTGCTCAACGACGTCGCCAACGGCAACCTGTCGACGCTGAACAGCTGGCTGCTCTTCGTCATCGGTGCCGGTGGTTTCGGTGCGGTGGTACTCGGCAGGCACTTCTCCCGGCTCAGCCGTGGCCTGGTGACCCAGCCGACCCCGATCGTGCTGTTCAAGGTCGGCGGGGTGGCGCTGATCGGCGCGATCGCGACCTACCTGATGACCGTCAACCGCGCGCCCAACAGCAACATCGTCCTCTCCGGTGTGCCCTACGTCGTCCCGATCGTGCTCGCCCTGCTGACGCTCGGCACGTACGTCCTCAACCGCACTCAGTACGGCCG
>NZ_DASYMU010000192.1:0-5195 GCF_036008905.1 Amycolatopsis sp.
AGTTTTAGCGCTGATGAAGTCGAGGTAGTTGCACTCGGCGCGCAGACCAAGCGACGCAAGTCGGGGAAGAGTCTGCCACAAAACCCCTCACAGTGACCAGCGAAAATACTGCAAGGTCGATTATTTGCACTGCGCTGGCAGAATGCGCATCGACAGTGCCATTCGCTGAAGCCACCGCGCACCACAGGTGGGCAGGATTTGTCGCAGCGCGAGCGGACTCCGACGCCGCCAGCTGATCTACACGGTACGACCACCAGCTCTAGACAGGTCGTGCATCAGAATTTGTTCATTGTTTGGCAATAGCATCGAGGAGCTTGAGGGCGGCTCTGGCCTGTGCGTGAGCTAATTCGGCGATGGCCTTTTCGTAGGGCCCGTCGGCACTCTTTTTGGCCGTCTTCGCGTCGTCGAGTTGCTGGCCGTAGCTGGCGCGCGCGGACTCGAGCAGTGACTTGCGCTGCTTGGCCGTCAACGAGTCAGCATGGACCAGCCGCAGGATGAACGGCCTGCGCAGGTGGTCGGGCCCGGCCTCCGAGGTCAGCCATGTCTTGAAGGTCTTCTTGCCGGCGGCGGTGAGCACGTACTGCTGGCTGGAGCGAGGACCCTGCTTGCCGAGGCGGACGAGGCCCTCCTTGGACAGCGCCGGGAGCTCGCGGTACACCTGGCTGTGGGCGACGCTGAAGAAGGCACCGAAACCGTACCTGCTGACCGCCGGGCACTGCACCAACCTCGGCGGGAACTGGTCGGGCGGCAACGTCAGCGGTGCACGCGTCGTGCGCAGCGACTGCCCCGGTTGTCGGCGAACGCATTTCGAAGCAGGGCTCGACCACCGGCGGCGACACTTGACCAGTTACTTCTACCCGCTCACCCGCGAGCTCCAGTCCTATGGCCTGACGCTCGCCTGAACTGTGCTGAACTGATCTACGCGGCGAGTTGCGGTAGGGGATGTGACCCAGGTCTCGCGGAGTGCCGTGCAACCCCGCAGGTGGGTCGAGGCCTGCTAGAAGGTGAAGGCCGGAGATCAATCCCGGATCGGCGAACAGTAGTGAGGACGACGTGCCAGAGGATCGGACTCACCGGGCCGCGCCGGGGTGGGAGGGTGAGTTCAGCACGTACTTCGAGGCGCGGGCCCCCGCCCTGCGTTCGACGGCTTTTGTGCTCTGCGGGGACTGGCACCGCGCCGACGACATCGTGCAGAACACCTTTCTCAAGCTGTACGTGATCTGGCCGAGGCTGTCCCGGCATGACGAGCTGGACGCGTTCGCGCGCCGGGTGATGTTCCGGCTCTTCCTGCGCGAGAACCGCCGCTTGTGGCGTTCACGCGAGCAGGTCAGCGGCGAACTCCCCGAACCGGAGGGGTTCTCGGACTCGGATGTGGCACAGCGGCTGACGGTCCGGGCCGCACTGGCCGGGGTTCCCCCGAAGCAACGTGCGGTGCTGGTCTTGCGCTACTGGAGCGACCTGAGCGTGGAAGACGCCGCCGTCGCGCTGGGCTGTTCACCGGGGACGGTGAAGAGCCAGTCCGCGCGTGGCCTGGTCGCGTTGCGCAAGCAGCTCGGCCCGCACTTCGACGACTTGTTCCGTAACGAGGAGAAGGAGCACCGGACATGACCGAAGACGAGATCCGTTCCCTGATCCTGCTGGCGTGCCCGGTCGAACAGCCGTCGACCGGTACCGAGCTGGCCGAGCTGCTCGGCCGCGGCCGCCGGAAGAGGAAGGTGCGCGGCTACTTGGTCATGGCGAGCAGCGCGGCGGGTACTGCCGCGGTGGCGGTGCTCATCGTCGCGCTCACGCTGGGGCGTTCGGCCGGCGGGGCGCCGGTGATCCCGGCGAACCAGCCCGCCGTCGTCCCCGCGACGTCCAGCTCGACGATTGGCACGACGACGACGACGCCGCCGCCGATGACGACGACGCCGCCGATGACGACGCCGCCGACGACGACCGCGGCTACTGGCACGCATAGCCCCGTCCGGTCGGGTTCCACCGCCGGGACGACTCCCAACACCACGACGTCCGGGACGCCGCACTCGAGTACAGCGGGCACCATGACGCCCCACCCCGGAACGACCACCACCTAACCCCGATCCCTGCCCTTGCCTCGGCGGTTCCTACTCGCCGGGCTTCTTCGGGCTGCCCGAAAAAAGGACCGTGACATGACCGACACCCTCGAACGCCCGCAGCTCGACCTCAAGGAGGCGACAGCGTGGACCCGACGCCCTTATGTCCAGGTCATCGCCGTCTATCTGCTGGTCAGGACGTTCGGCGTCGCGTTGCTGGCGCTGTTCGCGAGTAGCCACGACAAGCCGCTGATCGACCGGCTGACCGCCTGGGACGGCCAGTGGTACCTGTCCATCGCGGAGTACGGCTACCGCGGCGTCACCCACGGCCTGTTCGACGCCGCCGGGAACTTCGCGCCCTACACACCGCTGGCGTTCTTTCCCGCGTACCCGACCCTCCTGCGCTGGCTGGCGGCGGGCACCGGTCTGAGCCTCGTCAACGCCGCACTTGTCCTGAGCCTGATCGCGGGAATCGTCGCGGCGTGCGGAATCCACCGGATCGCCACGCTGGTCGACGGCCGGCCACGGGTCGGCGTCCTGGTGGTCGCGCTCTGGTCCGGCGCGCCGATGGCTATCACCTTGTCCATGACCTACACCGAAGCGCTTTTCACCGCGTTCGCCGCATGGGCGCTGGTCGCGGTGCTGGAGAAGAAATGGCTTCTGGCCGCGTTGTGCTGCGTCGGCGCGGGACTGACCAGGTCCACCGCGACCGTCCTGATCGGAGTCGTCGTGCTCGCCGCGGTGATCGAGGTGTGCCGCGAGCGTTCCCGATGGTCCGAAGTGGTCTGCATCCTCGTTGCCCCACTCGGGCTACTCGGATTCTGGCTCTATGTGGCGAATGTGACCAACAGCTGGACCGGATGGTTCGATCTCGAGTGGCGTAATTGGCGGACCAGGTTCGACGGCGGCAAGGAGACAGTGGGCTTCGTCAAGGACACGCTGTTGTCCGGCTCGTCGGTGATGGAGCCGATGACCACGTTCGTCCTGCTCGGCGCCGTGTTTTTGGCTGTCCTGCTGGGGAGATCCTCGATCACCGCGCGGATGCCGTGGCCGGTGGCCGTCTACGGAGCCGGGGTGGTCGTCCTCATCGCGGGCACCGCCGGTCTGCCGTTCTCCAAGCCGCGCTTCCTCCTGCCGGGATTCACGCTGCTGCTGCCGGTCGCGATGGGGCTGGCCGGGCGTCGTCGCGGCACCCAGATCGCCGTCGTGGCCGGGTTCGTCCTGC
Source organism: Amycolatopsis sp. (assembly GCF_036008905.1). Taxonomy (GTDB): domain Bacteria; phylum Actinomycetota; class Actinomycetes; order Mycobacteriales; family Pseudonocardiaceae; genus Amycolatopsis. Next base: position 3,280 of record NZ_DASYMU010000192.1, read on the forward strand.
TGGGTTGCTGGTTCAGCGCCTACTCGCTGACGGTATGGCGCTATGCCATCTGAGACCCGGCCGGCGTGCGCGCGGTCGCGGCCGGGCGCGCGATCGAAGCGGACGCTCGTGCCGCACTGCGGGCCGCGGAGCGCGTCGTCACCGGCGCCCGCGCGGTCGGTCGCGGAGCGGGCGGGCAGCTGCGGATAGCGTGCGCGGAAAGCATGACGGTCGGCCTGCTGGCGCGCCCGTGCTGCGAGTCTGGAGCCGTCGGCACCGGAGGTCCACTTGGTACTGACCGAACTGTCCAGTGCGGACGCCCCTCGCCGGGGAAGTGACCGCCGGGCGGGCGGATCTCGCGATCGGGCCGCGACCGTCCCGGTGGGACAGACACGCCGGCGTGCTCGGCCGGGAGGAGATCGTGGTGGCGATGGCGCGCACCGATCCGCTCGCCGCCGAGGCCGAGGGGGTCACCTTCGCACTGATCGCCGGTGAGCCGGTGGTGCACTACCACCCGGACAACGGCCTCGGCGGCTGGCTGGACGACGTCGCCGCCCAGCGCGATGTCCGGTTGACCGCGGCCACCCGCACCCGGCAGGCCACCACCGCCGCACACTTGGCGGCGGCCGGACTGGGCGTCGCCCTCGTGCCGACCACGGCAGTGCACGCGTCCTTCCCCCGGGGTCGCCTGAAGCCTGCGGGCCGTACCGAGTTCGTGCGCGGCGACGTGTGCGACCGCCCCCGCCTGGCCAGCAGCTCTTAACTACCATGCACGTATTCCGTTGCAGACGCGTGTAGCCGCTATGAAGAACTGTTGTAACAACAGAGTTTGATGCGCCCTGAAGTTTCCGGACAGTGAATCGTGGACTTACTTACGCGGCCTGTAACTCATTCAGGTACTCGATGTGAGCTTCGCGTGGGGTCTTGTATCCAAGCCCCGAATGGAGACGCCGCGAATTGCAGTGCATCTCGATGTAGTGTGCAATATAATTACGCGCGTGTTCTCGAGTCGGATACTCCGTACGATGCACTCGCTCGTTCTTCAATGCCGCAAAGAACGATTCGGCCATAGCATTGTCGTAACAGATCCCTGTTCGGCCGACCGACTGGCGAATGCCAAGACCATCCAGGGTCCCGGCAAAATCAACCGACGTGTAGTTGCTTCAATGCCACTTAGTTGAGCGGTGCGTTGCAGGATGACCGGATGAGGGTCGTAGTGTTCCTGCAGGTGGCTGGGCATCCTGGTAGGAAATGCATGGCGGTTGCCCTTCTTGCAGACTCGCGGGTAGGTTCGATGCCGTCGCTTGTTGCGCCGCGCATGAATGAGCGTATCGCGTAGTGACTGACCGGCAATCCCCAGAACTCTTGTTCCACCATGTCTGGCTTTTTCGACCGGAACCCACCACCGTTAAGCAATTGCACTTGGACTTCGTGGAACGCAGTCTCGATCTCCCAGCGCTGATGGTAGGACGATGCGCGCCGTCCCGTCCGGACCGGCGGGCACCGCGGGTACTCCACGCTCGCGATCGTCGGTCCGTTCGTGTCGGCCACGACGTTGACCTCGTTTGTCGCCGACACCAACCCGGCCGCGGTCGTCGTGCGGACGTGGATCCAGTGCTGGGCGACAGCAGCAAGTCCTCTACCTGATCAGCCAAGGGCTGAACACCCAGGACATCGCTGCCGCACTGTGGGTCTCGTCCGACACCGTGCGCGGCCATGTCAAGGGCGTGATGGCCAAGCACAATCGCGCACACGCCGTCGCCACTGCCAGCGCACTTGGACTGCTCACCGGCCCCAGGTGAATTGATCAGAACCCGGTCAGATCAGTGACGCGCACAGCCGCCTGATTTTGGTCAAGTTGGGAGCATCCATCCAGCCCTGATGGTGTCAACGGCCTTACACGGATTTGGCGGGAGTCAGCCGGTGGGCGGCAGTGC
>NZ_DASYMU010000193.1:0-21078 GCF_036008905.1 Amycolatopsis sp.
CCCCCACCGCCGCCGTCTCGAAAGCGCGACCCGACGTTCCAGATGCTCGCCTCGGTGATTCAAGCCCGATCGGTCGACGAACAGCGCGTCGTCGTAGCCCGCGAATCTGATCCGCAAAGGCTTGGCGCACAACGGGATCCCTAATGAAAACCGAGGACGTGCGCGTGGCCGACGTCGCCGGATTCGACGCGACTTTCTTCACCAATTCGCAAGCCACGGGCCTGCCGATCGCGGCCGTCGACGACATCGAGTTGAAGTTCGACCCGCTGGCCTCGCGGATCCTCACCGAGGCTTACGAGGCCAACCCCTGAGACGAGGTCTAGCGGTAGGTGAACTTCGGTGGCCGGCGCGTGAGGAACGCGTCGACGCCCTCCGCGTAGTCCTCGCCATGTAGGGCCCCGAGCCTGATCTCCTCGACCTCGGTGTCGGTTTCCTCTTGTCCGGCAAGGATTTTCTCGATGATCCGGTTCATGCCGCGGATCGAGAACTGCGAACGCGAGCACAGCGTCCGCACAAAGGCCTCTGTGGACTCTTCCAGTGCGTCGGGCTCGAAGACGTCGTTCAGCAGCCCGATTTCCCGCGCGCGGCCGGCCTGGATCAGCTCACCTGACAGCAGGAAGTACCGGGCGTGCGCGGGTCCGACGAGCGACACGAGCTGCCGGGTCGAGACGAAGTCGTAGACGATGCCGAGTTTCGCCGGGGTGATGCCGAACCGCGCGCCGGAGGCCGCGAACCGGAAGTCGCAGGCCACCGAGATCTGGCAGCCACCGCCGATGCAGTTCCCGCGGATCATCGCCACGGTCGGCTTACGCAAGCCCGTCAACGCCCGCACCGCGCCTTCGATGGCTTTGTCGTAGGCAGCGGCGCCTTCGGCCGACGACCGCAGCGTGCCGAACTCACTGATGTCCGCGCCCGCCGAGAAGTCCTGCCCGGCACCGGTGAGCACGAGCACCTTCACCTCGGAGTCCCGCTCGACCTCCGTCACGATCTCCGGGATCGCCGCCCACATGCCGTAGGCGATCGCGTTCTTCTTCTCCGGCCTGGCGAAGGTCAGCCGCGCGACTTCACCGTCGCGGACGAACTCGAGTCCATCGGTCATAGCCCGAACCCTAAGGGCAGCGAACGATCATCACGAAGCAGAGGTGACCCGGTACACGTCGTAGACGCCTTCGACGTTGCGCACGATCTTCAGCACGTGGCCGAGATGCTTCGGGTCGCCCATCTCGAAGGTGAAGCGGCTGACCGCCACCCTGTCCCTCGAGGTGGTGACCGACGCCGACAGGATGTTGACCTTCTCGTCCGCCAGCGCCTTCGTGATGTCGGACAGCAGGCGGTGCCTGTCGAGCGCCTCGACCTGGATGGCGACCAGGAACACCGAAGACGCCGACGGCGCCCACTCGACCTCGACGAGCCGTTCCGGCTGTGCCTGCAGGTCGTCCGCGTTGGTGCAGTCCGTGCGGTGCACGCTGACGCCGCCACCGCGGGTGACGAACCCGAGGATCTCGTCGCCGGGCACCGGGGTGCAGCAGCGGGCCAGCTTCGCCCAGACGTCGCTCGCGCCCTTGACGACCACGCCGACGTCGTTCGAGCCGCGCCGCCGCGTCACCGTGGACGGGGTGGCCCGCGCGGCGAGCTCCTCCTCGGCCTCGTCGACGCCGCCGATCAGCGCGACGAGCCTGCTGACGACGTGCTTCGCGCTCGTGTGGCCCTCGCCGACCGCGGCATAGAGCGAACTGATGTCCGCGTGCCGCAGTTCGGTGGCGACCGCGCCCATGGACTCGGCGGACACCAGGCGCTGGATCGGGAGGCCTACCTTGCGGACTTCCTTCGTGATCGCGTCCTTGCCGCCCTCGATGGCCTCGTCGCGGCGTTCCTTCGCGAACCACTGCCGGATCTTGGCGCGGGCCTTCGGGGACGCGGCGAACTGCAGCCAATCGCGGCTCGGACCGGCGGTCTCGGCCTTCGAGGTGAAGATCTCGATGACCTCGCCGTTTTCGAGCTTGCGCTCCAGCGCGACGAGCCTGCCGTTGACCCGCGCGCCGATGCAGCGGTGCCCGACCTCGGTGTGCACGGCGTACCCGAAGTCGACCGGCGTCGAGTCGACGGGCAACGTGATGACGTCGCCCTTCGGCGTGAAGACGAAGATCTCCCGTGCGGCGAGCTCGTACCGCAGCGACTCGAGGAAGTCGCCAGGGTCGGCCGCTTCACGCTGCCAGTCGAGCAGCTGGCGCATCCACGCCATTTCGTCGACCTCGACGGCGTTCGCCGCGTTGCCGTTGTGCGTGCCCTTGGTTTCCTTGTAGCGCCAGTGCGCGGCGATGCCGTATTCCGCGGTCTGGTGCATCTCGTAGGTCCGGATCTGGACCTCGAGGGGCTTGCCGTCGGGACCGATCACCGTGGTGTGCAGCGACTGGTAGACGCCGAACCGCGGTTGCGCGATGTAGTCCTTGAACCGGCCGGGCACCGGCTGCCAGCCGGCGTGCACGACACCCATGGCGGCGTAGCAGTCGCGGACGTCCTCCACCAGGATACGGACGCCGACGAGGTCGTGGATGTCGTCGAGGTCGCGGCCGCGGACGATCATCTTCTGGTGGATCGAGTAGTAGTGCTTCGGCCTGCCCTCGACCTTGGCGGTGATCCGCGAGCCCACGAGGTTGGCCGTGAGGTCGGTGATCACCTTGCGCAGGTAGGTGTCCCGGGACGGCGCCCGGTCGGCGACCAGGCGCACGATCTCGTCGTACTTCTTCGGCTGCAGGATGGCGAACGCGAGGTCCTCCAGCTCCCACTTGACCGTCGCCATGCCGAGGCGATGGGCCAGCGGGGCGAGGACCTCGAGGGTCTCGCGCGCCTTGCGGGCCTGCTTCTCGGGCGGCAGGAAACGCATGGTGCGCATGTTGTGCAGCCGGTCGGCCAGCTTGATGACCAGCACGCGGGGGTCGCGGGCCATCGCGATGACCATCTTGCGGATGGTCTCCGCTTCGGCCGACGTCCCGAGCTTGACCTTGTCCAGCTTGGTGACGCCGTCGACGAGCTCACCGACCTTGTCGCCGAAGTCCGCCTTCAGCGTCTCCAGCGAGTAGCCGGTGTCCTCGACGGTGTCGTGCAGCAGCGCCGCGACCAGCGTGGTGGTGTCCATCCCGAGGTCGGCGAGGATCGTGGCCACGGCGAGCGGGTGCGTGATGTACGGGTCGCCGGACTTGCGCCGCTGTTCGCGGTGCAGCTCCTCGGCGACGTCGTAGGCGCGCTGGAGCAGCGTCAGGTCGGCGTTGGGGTGCAGCTCGCGGTGGACGACGGCCAGTGGTTCGAGGACCTGTTTGACCGAGGTCGCCCGCTGGGCCGTGATCCGCCTGGCCAGCCTGGCCCGCACCCGCCGGGTGGCGGACGGTGCCGGTGCCGCGCCGTTCGACTTGACCTGCTGCACGGCGGCAGCGGCCGGGCGCGGCTCAGGCTTGTCCTTGGCGGGCACGACGGAATCGAGTTCCTGGCTCACCCGCACCTCCTGCTGCTCGCGCGGTGTTCTGGAACTTCAAGGGTAACGCTCCGCATCTCCGGCCCGTCGTCACGGCCGCCCGGGGTCAGCAGACCTGGAGTGTATGCAGCTTTCGGCCGGGAAGCGCGTTGCGTCCACCCAGTGCGGCGAGTTCCAGTACGACGAGCACGCTGTCGACCACCGCGCCGACGCCCTCGAGCAGCTGACAAGCGGCGGCGACCGTGCCGCCGGTGGCGAGCACGTCATCGATGACCACGACCCGCTGACCGATGCGAACCGCCCCCGCGGGCAGCTCCAGGCTCGCGGTGCCGTACTCCAGCGCGTAATCGACCCGGCCGGCCACCGCGGGCAGCTTGCCCGGCTTGCGGACCGGCACGACACCGATCCCCCGGGCGTACCCGACCGCGGCGGCCAACAGGAAACCACGGGCTTCGACGGCGGCGAGCAGCTCGACCTCGGGGTCGAGCGTGCTCGCCATCGTCTCCACCACGGTGGCGAACCCCTCGGCATTGACGAACAGCGGCGTCAGGTCGCGAAACAGGACGCCAGGCTCCGGAAAGTCCGGAACCTCGGTGATCAGGCCGAGGGCCGTGTCGATATTGATGTCCAGCCCATTCTTCTCAGCGTTTGCGCTTACCTGACGGCTTGCCCTGCGGGCGGGCTTTCTGTATACGGGCGGGCACACTGGCCGCCGCCGCGTAGGCCTTCTCCTTGCGGAGTTCCGCGTCGAGCTCGTCGTCGTCGCCGGCATCGAAGGTGTCCTCGCCCGACGCCTGCGCCTTGCCCGCGGCCTTGCGGGCCTGACCGGCGCGCCGGTTCATCACCCGCTGGGCCTGCTGCTTGAACTGCGGATCCATCATCTTCAGGTCCACCAGCAGCGGCGTGGCCAGCGCGATCGACGACAGCACACCGACGAGCGTTCCGGTCAGCTGGATGAGCGCCAGGTCCTGCAGCGTGCCGGAGCCGAGCAGGATGTAGCCGACCACCAGCAGGCCGAGGATCGGCAGCAGGGCGATGATCGCGGTGTTGATCGACCGCATCAGCGTCTGGTTCAGCGCCAGGTTGGCCGCCTCACCGAAGGTCCGCCTGCTCAGGCCGAGCAGCCCGCGGGTGTTCTCCTTGACCTTGTCGAACACCACCACGGTGTCGTACAGCGAGAACCCGAGGATGGTCAGCAGGCCGACCACCGTCGCCGGGGTCACCTCGAACCCGATCAGCGAGTAGATACCCGCTGTCACCACGATGTCGTGCAGCAACGAGATCAACGCCGCGGCGGCCATCCGGATGTCGAAGTAGATCCCGAGGAAGATGGTCACCGCGAGCAGGAAGACGCCCAGCGCGAGCAGGGCCTTCTGCGAGATCTCGCCACCCCAGGACGCGCTCACCGCGCTGTCGCTGATCGCGCGGACACTGGGCTGGCCGTCGGAACCGATCGGGCCGAGCTGCTCGAACAGGGCCTGCTTCAGCTTGAAGACCTCGGCCGAGTTCAGCGTGTCCGAGCGGAGCTGGATGGTCGCCGAGCTGCCTGTCCCGACCCGCTGTGCCTCCGAGGCCTGCTTGCCGAGGGCCTGGTCGAAGACGTCCTTGGCCCGCTGCTCGGTGATCTCACCCTTCGAGCCGTTGGCCGGCATCTGGATCTGAGTGCCGCCCTCGAAGTCGATACCGAACTTGAAGCCCTGGATCGACATCGACGCGATGCACACGAGCACCAGCGCGCCGAAGAAGATGTACCAGCGCTTGCGGCGGCCGACGACGTCGAACACGCCGGAACCGACGTAGAGCCGCCGGAACGCGCTGTCCCTCTTGACCGGCTTGACCGGGGTCTTCACGGACTCTGCGTCCGTTCCGAGATCCTCGACTCCCATGTCAGGCCTCCTTCACGGTCGCGCCGACGGCGGGCTTCGCGGCTTTTCGGGACGTACTGAGGTCTTGGACCGCGCCCAGGCCCAGGTACTTCGGGTTGGACAGGATCTTCGACTTGGACTTGGAGACCATCGCCACCAGCGGATGCGTGACGAGGTAGACGACCACGAGGTCGAGCACGGTCGACATGCCAAGGGTGAACGCGAAGCCCTTGACCTCACCGACGGCGAGCCAGAACAGGATCGCCGCGGCCAGGAAGCTCACGCCGTCGGAGGCCAGAATCGTCCTCCGGGCGCGGACCCAGCCTCGCGGTACCGCGGAGCGGAAGGACCTGCCTTCCCGTATCTCGTCCTTGAGCCGTTCGAAGTAGATGACGAACGAGTCGGCCGTGATCCCGATCGCGATGATCAGGCCGGCGACACCGGAGAGGTCGAGGGTGTACCCGATCCCGCGGCCGATCAGCACGAGCACCGCGTAGACCAGCGAGAACGACAACCCGAGCGAAAGGATCGTCAGCAGGCCCAGCAGGCGGTAGTAGATCAGGCAGTAGATGAAGACGACGCCGAGGCCGATCGCACCGGCGATCAGGCCTGCCTGCAGCGAAGCCAGGCCCAGGGTGGCCGAAACCGTGGTCGCGTCCGAGGAGGTGAACGACAGCGGCAGCGAGCCGTACTTCAGGACATCGGCGAGGTTCTTGGCCTCCGCCTGCGTGAAGCTACCGCTGATCTGGGTGTTGCCGTCCAGGATCGCGACCTGGATGTTCGGCGCCGAGACGACCTCGGTGTCGAGCACGAACGCCGCACGCTGGCCCTGGTTCGCCGAGGTGAACTCACCCCAGGTCTTGGTGCCCGCGCTGTTGAACGACAGGTTGACGACGAAACCGCCGCGCTGCGTGTCGTAGGTGGAGCTGGCGGTGCTGATGTCGGTACCGGGCATGAATTCCGGCTCGAGCAGGAACTTCTCGGTGCCCTTGGTGTCACAGGTGACGAGGGGCTTCTTCGGGTCGTCGTTGCCGACCAGTGGGTCGACGGCGCCGGGCGCGCAGGTGATGGACTCCATCGCCTGCTGCAGGGCCTGCCCCGCGAGCGCGGTGGCGGCCTGGTCCGACGGGTTGGCCGGGATCAGCGCCGGGTTCTGCCGGATCGCCTGGGCGGCCTGGATCTCCTGCGCGGCGCGCTCGTCGATCGAGCCGTCGGGCGTGGCGGGCGGCGGGGCCGGGGTGCTGCTCGGCGGCGGCGTGGTCGACGGCGGCTGCTGGGCCGAAGCGGCACCAGGGGCGCCACCACCGGCGGGCGGCGTGGTCGACGGCGGCGGGGAGCTGGAAGAGGCACCCGGCGTCGGGCTGGGGGAAGCCGGCGGGACCACGGACGGCGCGGCCGGGGTCACGGGGACCGCCTGCACCACCTTGCGGAAGCCGAGCTTCGCCGTCTTGCCGAGGTTCTTGGCCTGGTCGCCCTGCTCACCGGGGACGGTGATGACAACGTTGTTCCCGTCGAGGACGACCTTGGCACCGCTGACCCCGATCCCGTTGACCCGGGTCTCGATGATCTGGCGTGCTTGGTCGAGGGACTCTCGCGTCGGGGTTCCACCGTCCGGCGTACGCGCGGTCAGCGTGACCCGGGTACCACCTTGGAGATCAATACCCAGTTTGGGCGTCGGCTTTCCGTCGCCGGTGAAGAACACCAGCGAGTACAGCGCGACAATGATCAGGATGAAAAAGGCGAGATAGCGTCCCGGGCGGAGATGCCCGGCCGGTGATGCCACGGTGCTTCGGTCTCCTCGGACTGGGGGTTCCCCCGTTGGGCTTTGCAGGGGGCTTCTTTGAAGCGGGGTCTTTTAACGAAGCAGCTTCATGTTCTTGAAGCTTCTGCGCGCACGACTATGACGACGGACACGCACGCAGCACCGAGACACTACTCGGTGCTGCGTGAGCCCGGCGTTACCCCCACGCCAGTACGGATCCGGAGCGGATCCGTGAGGGCGTGTCTTGTGGCAGAGCTACTTCTTGCCGTGCTCCAGCGGCGGCGCGACCTGAGCGGTCGACTTCTCCTTCTCGTCCTCGACGACGACCGGGGTCGTCTCGGTGAGCGAGCTGGCGTCGTCTTCGACCTCGGTGTCGAGCGAGTCCTCCTCGACGACCTCCGGCTGGACCTTCTCGCGGACCGCCTGGCGCAGCCAGGTGGTCACCACGCCCGGAGCGATCTCGACGTCGATGGTGGTCTCACTGCTGGTGTCGGCGACGGTGCCGTAAAGACCGGAGGTGGTCATCACGCGGTCACCATCGGCGAGCCCGTTCTGCAGTTCCTGCTGCGCTGCCGCCGCTCGCTTCTGCTTGCGGGAACCCATGACGAGCGGGACCGCCACCACGAGCATGAGGAGCAGGGGCAGCAATAACTGGTTCATGATTCTCCATTCGACGGACGCCGCAGGACGGCGAAACGTCCGGTTTTGGGTAGATCTGCCTTATCGAGTGTGCCAGGTGCCAGCGAAAACGTCAGCACCGGTCTCCCTCAACGCTGTACTGGTCAGCGCATTGTCGCGCGCTCTCGTCACGCTTTTCGTCACACATGGGTCACGTCTGCTCGGCCTGACCCAGCGCCACCGCGTCGAAAAAGCCGGCGTCGGAGATGGAACCGGCCGGAGCCTGGAGACCGAGATGCTCCCAAGCCGCCGCCGTCGCCACCCGGCCCCGCGGAGTGCGGGCGAGCATACCGGCGCGCACCAGGTACGGCTCACATACCTCTTCCACGGTAGCTGGCTCTTCGCCAACCGCAACCGCCAGCGTCGAAACACCGACCGGTCCACCGCCGAAAGAGCGCACGAGCGCCGACAGCACCGCTCGGTCCAGCCTGTCCAGGCCGAGCTCGTCGACGTCGTAGACCTTGAGCGCCGCGCGGACGATTTCCCTGGTCGCCAAGCCGTCTTCCCGGACCTCGGCGTAGTCGCGCACGCGCCGGAGCAGCCTGTTCGCGATCCGGGGCGTGCCGCGGGAGCGCCGCGCGATCTCCGCGCAGCCGTCGTCCTCGATCCGGATGCCCAGGATCTTGGAAGCGCGCTTGACGACGAGATCGAGCTCGTCGTCGGAGTAGAACTCCATCTGGCCGGTGAACCCGAACCGGTCGCGTAACGGGCCGGTCAGCGCGCCGGACCTCGTGGTAGCCCCGACCAGGGTGAACGGCGCGATCTCCAGCGGGATGCTGGTCGCGCCGGGGCCCTTGCCGACCACGACGTCGACCCGGAAGTCCTCCATCGCGAGGTACAGCATCTCTTCGGCCGGGCGCGCGATGCGGTGGATCTCGTCGATGAACAGGACGTCGCCGGGGGCGAGGTTGGAGAGCATCGCGGCGAGGTCGCCGGCCCGTTCGAGCGCGGGGCCGGAGGTGATCCGCAGCGAGGCGTTCAGTTCGGCGGCGATGATCATCGCCATGCTCGTCTTGCCGAGGCCGGGTGGCCCGGAGAGCAGGACGTGATCGGGCGGCACCCCGCGCCGGCGCGCGCTTTCCAGCACCAGTTCGAGCTGCTCACGCACGCGCGGCTGCCCGACGAAGTCCGCCAGCATCTGCGGGCGCAAGGTCGTCTCGACGTCACGCTCACCGGTCTGGATCAGCGCCGAGAGCGTTTCGTCGTCGGTCTCGTAGTCCACCTGCTCATAGTCCATGGCCGCGCTTTAACGCTTGCGGCCGAGGGTGGCGAGCGCGGCGCGGAGCACTTTGGGGGTGGAGACAGTCGTGGTGCCCTCCGCGGCGAGGACCTGATCGACGGTCAGCTCGGCCTGCTTCGCCGGGAAGCCGAGACCGGCCAGCGCTTCGACGACCTCCGCGCGGATCGCGGCATTGCCCGTCGCCGCGACGACCCCGTCGGTGGCACCGGCGAACGCCGTCACCTTGTCCCGCAGTTCCAGGGTGAGCCGCTCCGCGCCCTTACGGCCGATGCCGGGGACCTGCGTGAGCACGGTGATATTGCCTTCGACCAGCGCGATCCGCAGTTTGTCCGGGTCGAGCACGGCGAGGGTGGCCATCGCGATCCGCGGGCCGATCCCGGACACGGTCAGCAGCAGGCCGAACAGCTCGCGCGCGTCGACGTCGGCGAACCCGAACAGCGTCAGCGAGTCCTCACGGACGATCAGCGAGGTGTGCAGGCGGACCTCCGTGCCGCGGCGCAGCGTGGCCAGCGTCGACGGTGTCGCCTGCACCGCGAGCCCGACCCCGCCGACCTCGACCACGACATGGTCGAGCCCGATGGACAGCACTTCACCGCGTACAGACGAAATCATCGGACAATCCCCTTGTTTGTCTTTGCTGCCTTCACCACAGCGGACCGCTTCGCCGCGTTGGCTTCCTTCGCCGCGGCGGCGAGACGCGCCTTGTGCTTGCGCACGAGCTCCGCTCCCCTGGCCTCGGCTTCCGCGAGGCGGGCACGCATCGGCTCACGCCAAAGATGACAGATGGCCAGCGCGAGCGCGTCGGCGGCGTCCGCGGGCTTGAGCCGGTCTTCGAGCCCGAGCAGCCGCATCACCATGGTGGTGACCTGGTCCTTGTCCGCCCGGCCCGAGCCGGTGACCGCGGCCTTGACCTCGCTCGGCGTGTGGAAGACGACCGGCAGCCCGCGCTTGGCGGCGGCCAGCGCGACCACGCCGCCCGCCTGCGCGGTACCCATCGCCGTGCTCACGTTGTGCTGGGTGAAGACCCGCTCCACGGCGACCGCGTCGGGCCGGTAGGTGTCCATCCAGCGTTCGGCCGCGTCGGAGATGCCCAGCAGCCGCAGCGCCAGATCGGTGTCGGCCGGGGTCCGGATCACGTCGACGGCGACACAGGCGACCGTGCGGCCCTTCCCGCCGTCCACGATGCCGAAACCGCACCTGGTCAGACCGGGGTCGACCCCGAATACCCGCACGCAGTCCTCCTCGCCGAACACCAGTTCGAGGAGTGAGGTTACCGGCCGTATCCCCGCGTCGGCGGCAGACTCGCCGAGCCCGGCAGGATGGAGGCATGCCGATTCCCGACGACACCGAAGAAATTGTCGCCCACCTAGGACTCGAACCCCTGCCGATCGAAGGCGGCCTGTTCACCCAGAGCTGGCGCGACGAGGACGTCTCCGCCATCTACTACCTGTTGGTGGCGCCCGATTTCTCGCGCCTGCACCGGCTGGACCGCATCGAGATCTTCACCTACCACGCCGGCGCCGCCGCGCGGATGCTGCTCCTGCACCCGGACGGGACGGTGACCCGGCCGGTGCTGGGAATCGACTTGGCCGCCGGGGAACGGCCCCAGGTCGTCGTCCCGGCAGGCGTCTGGCAAACCACCGTCACGCTCGGCGAATGGAGCCTGCTGGGCACGATCGTCGTGCCGCCCTACACCGACGAGTCGGTGGAGTTCGGCGACGCCGGAACGCTGACGGCCCAGTTCCCTTCGGCCGCAACGGAAATCCGCGAAATGACTTGAGAGCCGATTGACTCAGGGACCGTCGACGCCCGCTGTCCAGCTCTCCGGCAGGCCGCTCTCGGTCAGCACCGGCTGCCACGCGTCGAATCCCTCGGGCGCGTCCGGCGACCACGGCCAATGCCCGTCCGGGGTCGCCACGACGAGCTGCACCGCCGGGAAATCGCCCTCCGGATAAACCAGGAAAGCGCTGCCGAAATACTCCAGATAATGCCCCTTGGCCACCCGTTCGAAGACCACCGGGACGCCCTGGAAGAAGTCCGTGTACGGCTTGCCGATTTCGAAGACGACCCCGGCGGCCGCGCGATCGACGTAGGCGTCGAGCAGAACCGGGCCCATCTCCTCGGGCAGGCCGACGACAACGGCTTCCGGCACACCGTGCAGCGCCCAGGCGCACGCGGTGAAGCTGTAGCCAGAACCGTTGTCGTCACTGGGAACCGAGATGACCGCGTTGCCCCGAGCCTTGGCCTGCTCCTCGATCCACTCGATGAGTCGCAGTTCCTCGGAAGTGATCACGTCGGTCGCTTCGGCTTCGGTCGTCACGGCCGTCATTCTGCCGTACGCCGGCCGTCACGCCCAGCGTTTGACCCAGCTTTTTTGTGAACCACCAACTGTCTTCCGGCGACCTGCGCGCGATCGCGATCGCGACCGCGTCGCCAGGGCGCGACAACGGAGGAAACGCCCGTCTTGCTGCAGGGCGCCCCGCCGCCGCGATGGCGAAGCCTCCGGCCAAGAGCGCACTCAGTCGTCACCTTGAGTGCCGCCACCCGATTCCGTGCCACTAATCAATCTCTGCCATGACTTCGTCGGACACATCGAAGTTCGCGTAGACGTTCTGGACGTCGTCGCAGTCTTCGAGCGCGTCGATCAGCTTGAAAACCTTGCGCGCGCCGTCGGCGTCCAGCGGGACGTTGACCGACGGGACGAAGCTGGCTTCCGCGGAGTCGTACTCGTAGCCGGCTTCCTGCAACGCCTTGCGGACCGCGACGAGATCGGTCGGCTCGGAGACGATCTCATAGCTGTCGCCGGCGTCGTTGACCTCTTCGGCACCGGCGTCGAGCACGGCCATCAGCACGTCGTCCTCGCTGATGTCGCTCTTCGGCAGGAGCACGACGCCCTTGCGGTCGAACATGTACGCCACCGAGTTCGGGTCGGCCAGCGAGCCGTTGTTGCGAGTGAGCGCGGTGCGCACCTCCATCGCGGCACGGTTCTTGTTGTCGGTGAGACACTCGATCAGCACCGCGACCCCGTTCGGGCCGTAACCCTCGTAGGTGATCGTCTGCCAGTCGGCGCCGCCGGCCTCCTCACCGCCACCACGCTTGCGGGCCCGCTCGATGTTGTCGGCGGGCACCGAGTTGCGCTTCGCCTTCTGGATGGCGTCGTAGAGCGTCGGGTTGCCCTCCGGGTCCCCACCACCGGTGCCGGTACGGGCCGCCACCTCGATGTTCTTGATCAACCTCGCGAAGAGCTTGCCGCGCTTCGCATCGAGGTTGGCCTTCTTGTGCTTCGTGGTGGCCCACTTGGAGTGGCCGCTCATCTCTCCTCCATCGTTTGAGAACCGGCTTCGCGCACCATGTCCACGAACAACCGGTGTACCCGCTCGTCCCCCGTCAGCTCCGGATGGAACGCGGTGGCGAGCACTGCCCCCTGCCGAACGGCGACGATCCTATCGGCCGCGTCCCCCGCTGCCTGGCTGTCCGGTACCCGGGCGAGCACCTCGACCCCGTCGCCGACCTTCTCGACCCACGGGGCGCGGATGAACACCGCGTGCAGCGGCGGCCCGTCGAACCCGGTGAATTCGAGGTCTTCCTCGAAGGAATCGACCTGACGGCCGAACGCGTTGCGGCGCACGACGATGTCGAGCCCGCCGAGCTGCTGCTGATCCGGCCTGCCGTCGAGCGCCTGCCTGGCCAGCAGGATCATCCCGGCGCACGAGCCGAACGCCGGCATCCCGTCGGCGATGCGCACGCGCAGGGGTTCCAGCAGCTCGAAGGACTCGAGCAGGCGCGACATCGTGGTCGACTCGCCACCGGGCAGCACCAGACCGTCCACTTCGGACAGCTCGCTCAGGCGGCGGACCGGCAGCACCCGCGCGCCGGCCTGCTCCAGCATCGCGGCGTGCTCACGCACGTCACCCTGCAGAGCGAGCACACCGACCACTGGCCGCATTGCCGACACCTGACCTCCCGAAAGACCGTGTGGTTGCGATCGGAAGTCCGTCGGGGGTATTCGGCGGATCCAGGTTTCTGCTGGGCGTGCGGCCGGGAGACCCTCGTACCGGTGTTGTACTCGGGTCTTCCGGCCGTGCGTCCAGCGGGAAGCTGGGCCGCCGAGACCCCCGGCGAACTTCCGATCGTGACCACTTCGGTACAGCTTATGCGGCGAGGCTGATCACCGGCGGTCAGGGCGGCGTTACTCTCGTCGCCCTGAATCGCCGTCCTCGGTTCAGGGGGCGACCAGGAACTGGAAATTGCCCTCTCCGGCGGAACTCCGCAAGGTCCTCAGTACCTTCGACGAGTCGTCGTGGGGCCCTTGGATGAAGTACGGCTGGCCGTCCATTCCGAAGGTGACGGCCGACGGGCCGGTCCACTCGCCGAGGTGATCCGAGACGGCGTCGAACCCCGCCACCGGCTCGAAGCCGAGCGTTCGCGCGTAGTCCACGGCACCGAACACCACGTGCCGGGCGAGGTCGACCGGTACTTCGAGCGGTTGCACCCCGAAGGCCGCGAAGTAGGCACGGGCGAATTCCGGCAGTTTCCCGGCGTCCATCACCTCGGGCTCGCGCACGTTCTTCACGCCGAGGCAGTACACGTCCACCAGATAGCCGCAGACCGACACCCGCCTGCGCCCGGCGTCCCGCGCGACGAGCACCATGACGAGCCCTCCCGGCGCGTCTTCGGAGAATTCGGCGGAATTGTCAAGAAGCCAGTCCGGATGGCCTTCGACGCTCAACCCGGCGCTCCAGCCCGGGTTGAACCAGCACCCGGCGACGGCTCGTTCCTCGATGTCGGCTTCCGCGGCCAAGGTCCGGAGCAGACGGGTGACCTCGGCCGGACGCAGTCCGGTGGCGCGCGCGATCTCTTTGGGCGTACCACCGTTCTCACGTAACACCCGTACTTGACTCTGAACGTCTTCGGCGATCATCCCGGAAATTATTCCGCAGGCCGCTGATCACCGGGCATCAGGGCACGCCAACGACGCGCAACAACGCGGCCGTCGCCCCCGCCGCGAGCACTACGGCCACGAACGGCGCTTTCCGCCAGGCCAGCACGCCACCGACCAGTACCCCGGCCGGACGGGCGAACCCGGCGAACTCGTGACCGTCGGTGAGTGCGGTGATGGCCACGAGCGCGGCGAGCAGGACCACGGCCGCGGTGGCCATGAGCCGCTCCGAACGCGGGGAGAGCGTGACGCGGGCGCGCAGCACGGGCCCGGCGAACCGGAACGCGAAGGTGCCGGCCCCCAGCACCACGGTCGCGACGATCAGCGTGAGCGGTTCCATCAGCGCGCCACCTCGGTTTCGCGTTCGGGATCCTTCGCCGCGACCCCGGCGAGCACGCCGACCAGCGCGAGCAGCACGGGAAGCCCGGCGGGCAGGAACGGCGTGGTGGCCAGCGCGACGGCGGCGCCGATCGCCACCGGCAGGCGGGCGGCCTTGTCCCGCAGGGCGGGCAGCACGAGCGCGAGCAGGACCGCGGGGAAGGCCGCGTCGAGCCCGAAGGCGTCGGTGTCGGTGATGGCCGTCCCGGCGAACGCGCCGATGACGACGCCGGCGTTCCAGCAGACGAACAGCCCGATCCCGCAGGCCCAGTACGCCGCACGGCGCCTGCCGGCGTCCCGCTGCGCCAGCGCGAACGCGACGTTCTCGTCGATCATCAGGTGACTGCCGACGAGCCGCCGCGCCCAGCTCTTGCCGAGGACGTCCCCGATCGCGAAGCCGAACGGAAGGTGCCGCGCGTTGACCAGCAGCCCGGCGACCACGGCGGCGATCGGGTTGCCGCCAGAGGCCACGATCCCGATGAACATGAACTGCGACGCGCCGGCGAAGACCACCAACGACAGGAGCATCGGCGCCCAGATCGGGAAGCCGGAGCCCACCGCGATGGCGCCGTAGGAGATGCCGACTATGCAGTCGGCGAGACAGACCAGCCCGATGTCCCGGGCCAGGCCTCGATCCAAAGTTCGCCACATCGAACGCATGACTAATATAATGAACACGATTGGGTTGTTCGTCAAACCGAACGATACGACTTCTGGAGCGAACGATGAGTGATGGACAGGCCAAGGGCGGCGCCCCGCTGGACGTCATCGCGGCCTCACTGCGCCGCGAACGCGCCCGCGCCGGCCTCTCCCTGACCGAGGTGGCACGTCGGGCAGGCATCGCGAAGTCCACGCTCTCCCAGCTCGAGTCCGCCACCGGCAACCCCAGCGTGGAAACGCTCTGGGCGCTGAGCGTGACCCTGGACGTCCCGTTCGCGCGGCTCGTCGAACCGCAACGCCCCCGGGTCCAGGTCATCCGCGCCGGCGAAGGCCCCACGGTGTTCTCCGAGCGGGCGCACTACACCGCCACCGTGCTGAGCGCCTGCCCGCCCAGCGCCCGCCGCGACCTGTATCTGATCACCGCCGAACCCGGGCGCGCCCGCAGCTCCGAACCGCATATGAGCGGCGTGGTGGAACACATCGTCCTCAGCACCGGCCGCGCTCTGGTCGGGATCACCGAAGACCCGGTGGAGCTCTTCCCCGGCGACTACATCACCTACCCTGGCGACGTCCCGCACATCTTCGAGGCCCTCGACCCCGGTACCACCGCCGTCGAAATCTCCGAGCACGTCTGAGGGCGGTGGGCAGGGACTTACCAGCCGCGCTCGGAGAGGCGGTGGGGCTCGGGCACGTCGTCGACGTTGATGCCGACCATGGCCTCGCCGAGACCGCGAGAGACCTTGGCGATGACGTCCGGGTCGTCGTAGAAAGTGGTGGCCTTCACGATCGCCTCGGCGCGCTGTGCGGGGTTACCGGACTTGAAGATGCCGGAGCCGACGAACACGCCTTCGGCGCCGAGCTGCATCATCATCGCGGCGTCGGCCGGGGTGGCGATACCACCGGCGGTGAACAGCACGACCGGCAGCTTGCCCTTCTCGGCGACCTCCTTCACGAGCTCGTACGGCGCCTGAAGTTCTTTCGCCGCAACGTAAAGCTCGTCCTCGGGCAGCGAGGACAGGCGGCGCAGCTCGCCGCGGATCTTGCGCATGTGGGTCGTCGCGTTGGAGACGTCACCGGTGCCGGCCTCGCCCTTGGAGCGGATCATCGCCGCACCCTCGTTGATCCGGCGGAGCGCCTCGCCGAGGTTCGTCGCGCCACAGACGAAGGGCACGGTGAACTGCCACTTGTCGATGTGGTTCGCGTAGTCGGCCGGGGTCAGCACCTCGGACTCGTCGATGTAGTCGACGCCGAGCGACTGCAGCAGCTGCGCCTCGACGAAGTGGCCGATGCGCGCCTTGGCCATCACGGGGATGGAGACCTGCGCGATGATGCCGTCGATCAGGTCAGGGTCGCTCATCCGGGCGACACCGCCCTGCGCGCGGATGTCGGCGGGCACGCGCTCGAGGGCCATGACGGCCACGGCGCCGGCGTCCTCGGCGATCTTGGCCTGCTCGGCGTTGACCACGTCCATGATCACCCCGCCCTTGAGCATCTCGGCCATACCGCGCTTGACGCGGCCGGTACCGGTGGCGGGTGCGGAGAACGGAGTGGACTGGGCGTCAGACACTGCGAGGCCTTTCATAGAGCGAGTTGGTCTGTTCGAGTCTAGGTCCGACGTGGACCGCCTACCCAGGCCAGTACGAAGCTATTTCAGCAGTCCACTTGCCCCGAAGTGGCCATCAGGCCATCGGCCGCGTTCGTCCTCGAATACAGCACGCTTCGCCCCGCCCTATGCGCGCTGACCAGGCCAGCTGCCCGGAGGACGCCCAAGTGCTGCGACACTCCCCCGGCGGTCAGGCGGGTCCTTCTGGCGAGCTCGGTCGTCGAAGCCGGGGCGTCCAATTCAGTGAGCAAAATCGCTCTCGTCCGGCCGATGACGGCGGCCAGCGCGCCACTGGTCGGCGAGCCGCCCCGCTCCCACAGCGTCGCGACCCCGCGCGGCGGGTAGCGCAGCACCGGCTGCCACGGCGAATCGGTCTTCGAAAAGACCTTCGGCCAGACGAACACCGACGGCACCAGCACCAGGCCGCATCCCTCGAGCGGCAGGGAGCTCGACACATGCGCGTGCGCGACCGTCAACGTGCCGTCTTTCCAGGAGACCATCGGCGAAAGGTCGTTGAGGAGCGCGTCCGCGCCGCCTTCGACGAGCAGCCGGGAGCGGTACAGGATGTCACCCTCGAGCAACGCGCGGATTCGGGACCAGTGCGGCTCCACAGCGAGTCGCCAATAGGCCTCGACGAGATCGGCGAGCCGGTCGAGTCCCGCTGCGGGATCGCGGTAAAACTTGTTCAACGCGGCGGATCGCGGCGGATCCAGCTCGTCGAGTGACCGCCGGACGAGCGCGGCCGGGATGTCCCGCAGTTCGGCGAGTTCGCCGGCCAGTTCCGGGACCGGCGTCACCGGCGTCGCGGCCAGGAAACCCGGAAGCCTGGCGCCCGCGACCAGGTCCGCGAGCAGCCCGATGTCGAGACCCGCTTCGCCGATTCGCGCCCGGGTTTCCTTCACCCACGGCAAATGCAGCGCGTAGTCCCCCGGCTGCCGCAGCACCCGCACACTCGCGACGGCTTCCCAGACGGGCGAAAACGCGAAGCGGGTGTGCGCCAGGTCCTGCGCCGAAAACGCGAGCTCCAGCAAGGTACCTTCCTCAAGAGATTTAGCTGAGCCTAAATGGCTCCCCTATGGATAGTCGACCAGGGTAGCCGTCGCCTCCTGCCGATGGGTGCCGCACCTTGCCGCGACCAGCACATCGGGTGTGTGATCGAGGACACACTCGGGGTGCAGAGCCCGCCGTCCCGTGCCGCCCCTACGTGAGGAGACCAACCATGGCCGACAAGCAGAGCAAGAGCGGAGACTCCGGAGCCGCCGTCGCTGTGGCCGACCCGGGCAAGGTCCGCAACGTCGTGCTCGTCGGCCCGTCGGGCTCCGGCAAGACCACTCTCACCGAAGCACTGCTCGCCGCGTCCGGCACGGTCAGCAGAGCGGGCTCGGTCGTCGACGGTACAACGGTGTGCGACCACGACCCGGCGGCGGTCCGCCAGCAGCGGTCGGTCGGCCTGTCGGTCGCGCCGGTGCTGCACAACGGCTACAAGATCAATCTTATCGACACCCCCGGTTACGCGGACTTCGTCGGCGAACTCCGCGCGGGACTGCGGGCCGCCGACGCCGCGCTCTTCGTGGTGAGCGCCGCCGAAGGCATCGACGCGGCGACCATCGCGGTCTGGGAAGAATGCGCGTCGGTCGGGATGCCGCGGGCGGTCGTCGTCGCCCGGCTCGACCACCGCCGCGCCAACGCGGACGCCGAGATCGCCGCGTGCCAGGAAGCGTTCGGCGCCGGCGTCCTCCCGCTGTACCTGCCTTCCGGGAACGGCAGACCCGGGCTCGTCGGGTTGATCACCCAGCGGTTTTTCGACTACTCACAAGGGTTTCCGCCCAAGATCGGCGAACCCGACCCCGGCGAACTGGACCGCATGAGCCAGGCCCGTGACGAGCTGATCGAAGGCATCATCGCGGAAAGCGAGGACGAGACACTGATGGACCGGTACCTCGCCGGCGAGGAGATCTCGGAGGCCGCGCTGATCGAGGATCTCGAAACCGCCGTCGCGCGAGGGTCGTTCCATCCGGTCTTCCCCGTCTGCGCCACCAGCGGCATCGGGCTGTCCGAGGTGCTCGAAGGGATCATCCGCGCCTTCCCGTCGCCGCTCGAACACCCGCTGCCGGAGATCACCACCCCCGACGGTTCGCCGCACGCCGAACTGCGGACCGATCCGGACGGCCCGCTCGCCGCCGAAGTCGTCCGCACCGCCGTCGACTCCTATGTCGGCCGCGTTTCCCTCGTCCGGGTGTTTTCCGGGACGCTGCGCCCCGAGCACCCGGTGCACGTTTCGGGACACGGGCTCGCCGAACGCGGCCACGAGGACCACGACGCCGACGAACGCGTCACACACCTCTATTCGCCTCTCGGGGCGAACCTGCGCGAAGTCCCGTTCTGCGTCGCGGGTGATCTCTGCGCGCTGACGAAGGTCGGCTCGGCGGAAACCGGCGACACGGTGTCGTCGCCCGACGAACCGCTCCTGATGAAACCGTGGGCGATGCCCGAACCGCTGCTGCCGGTCGCGGTGATCGCCAAGACGCGCAGCGACGAGGACACCCTTGCCAGGAACCTGTCACGGCTGGTGGCGGGCGATCCGACCCTCCGGCTGGACCGCAACGCCGAAACCAACCAGCTCGTCCTGTGGTGCATGGGCGAAGCGCATGCCGACGTCGTGCTGTCCCGGCTGCGGTCCGGTGGCGCCGACGTCGACACCGAGCCGGTGCGCATCAGCCTGCGCTCGACTTTCGCCGGTCCGGCGAAAGGGCACGGGCGGCACGTCAAACAGTCGGGCGGGCACGGGCAATACGCGGTGTGTGCCATCGAGGTCGAACCGCTCGAACGCGGCTCCGGTTTCGAGTTCGTGGACCGGGTCGTCGGTGGTGCGGTGCCGCACCAGTTCATCCCGAGCGTGGAGAAGGGGGTGCGGGCCCAGCTTCAGCGCGGCCTGGTCGACCGGCACCCGGTCGTCGACATCCGGGTCACGCTCGTCGACGGCAAGGCGCACAGCGTCGACTCCTCCGACGCCGCGTTCCAGACCGCGGGTGCCCTCGCGCTGCGCGACGCCGCCGCGAACGGGCACATTTCCCTGCTGGAACCGCTGGACGAAGTCGCCGTCCGCCTCCCGGACGACCACCTGGGCACCGTCCTGGGCGACCTGTCGTCCCGGCGAGGCCGGGTACTCGGCACCGAAGCCGACACCGGCGGGCGGACGGTCATCAAAGCCGAAGTCCCCGCGAGCGAGCTGCTCCACTACGCCACCGACCTGCGTTCGCTGACTTCGGGAACCGCGACCTTCACCCGGCAGCACGCGCGGTTCGAACCAATGCCGGACTAGGTCGTGTCTGGCAAATCAAGTTCGCGGGCTCCGCGCCCAGGCGGCCCCTGACGGCACGGGGGATTCACCCGAGTACGACCCGGTACGAGGGCAAATCCCCCGCACCGCCAGGAACCACCTGGATCACGAAGCCCATCGAACAGATTTACCAGACACGACCTAGAACTCGAACCCGCCCGGACGCCCGTTGCGATCGGCGATCAACCCGGCCAACGTCGACACCGCGATCTCGGCGGGCGTCCGCGACCCGATGTTCAACCCCACCGGCCGATGCACCCGCGCGATCTCCGCCTCGCCGACACCCAGCCCGATGAGTGCGGTGACATGCGGCCCCGGATGCCGCGGATTCCCCAGCACCCCGATCCACCGCGCCGGGAACTTCAGCACATCCCGCAACGCCGTGCCCAACTCAGCCCGATGATGATCAGTCACCACGACGTCGGCGGCCGGATCGATCTCCGGCACGACCGTCACCCCGCCCATCTCCACCGCGCGCTCCGCGTCAGGCTCGAACAGCACCACCCGATACCCGAGATCCTCCGCATACCGCATTAAGAACCGCGCCACCGGCGACGCGAACACCACCACCAGCACCCGCTCCACCGTCACGGCCTCGACCCCACCATGCGCCACTTCACAAGCCGACGCGTCGCCCTCAGTTCCCATCCCCCCAGTTTGCCACCCCACCCCGTATACCTCGTTATACAAAACGCGGCATCAAGGGACATTTGCTCCCGCCAAACGGCAGTAAAGGTCCCACGCTCCCCCTCTAAAGTGACCAAAGTGAACCCTGGGACCAACGGGACCACTGTGACACCGCCCCGACCCAGCGCCTCCAAAACCCAGCCACGCGGGCTTTGCCTGAAACCCAGCCACAGCGACTTACGGCCGGCCACGGCCGGAAGTCTTCACCGCGCGCGCTCGCCGAAGGCCAGGTTTGCGAGAGCAGGGCGCCCCCGGCACCCATCGCTACGTACCTACCCATGCCACGCCCTGGTCACGCAAACCTGATCGCGCGCCTGCCAATAAACACAGGCTTCTAACCGTGCCCCTGTACGCACCCACCAGCTTTGAGCCGCACAAGCCAGAGCCCAACCCCGCACCTCTGAGCCGCACCCACCCAAACCCCCTCCGGCATTACCCCAAAGCGGCGGGGGGGGGG
>NZ_DASYMU010000194.1:0-53510 GCF_036008905.1 Amycolatopsis sp.
CGTAACAGTGTTCTAACACTGTTACGCACTCACGACCCCCACGCACGCTGGGCAAGGTGTGTGCGGGCCGGGCAGCACGGCACCGCGCCGCGTCAGAACCGCGCGCACCTCTCGTGCCACGGCACAGGGGTCGTTGTGGACTTCGTGCCAGCCGTAGACGAGACGTGATCGCCCGGCCAGTTCAGCGGCGTTGTCGCGTCTTCGGTCTCGGAAGGCGACACCTGCGACGCTGTGGGTGGCTCGGCCATCGAGTCGAACTGTCACTTCGGCGCCGCAACCGTCATAGGTGACGTCTTCCCAGAGTGTCTTACCGTCCACTATGAACGGCGTCTGCTTGTCGCCGGACGGGAGTCCGTGCGCACGCTCGACCTGTTGCTGGTACTCGACTTCGAGCGTGGACATCAACCCGGTTCGCACGAGCGACAGTGCCTGGTCGATGGTCGGCCGGTAGCGAAACGGCGGCCGGTCCCGAACGCATTCCATCATCGCGGACACCGAGACAGCGGACTGACTGACAAGGTCGACGACCAGGTTCAGCGCTGCTTGGCGGGTTTCCTGGGATACCGCCAGATCGACGATCGTGTCGGTCCTCTTGGTTCGAGGCGGGACAGTGCCCAACCTCGTGTACCGCAACGCGCGTGACCGGTGAACGACGACAAGCGGCAGCTGGGACACCGCGGAACTCGTATAGGGGACAGTGATCTCGACCGGTCTCTCCGCGATGGGAATCATTCGCCATTCCTCGGCGGCTGTGTGGTGGCTGAGAGTCGCTTCTGCGCCGCCGTAGAGAAGCGCCGCGTGGATCTTCGATTGGCGCGGCAGGTCTCCGGTGAAGGTCGAGTAGATGCGAGACAGAACATGGCCCCAACGCCCGGCCTTGACGTTGGCAGCGATGTCGTCCGCGGTGTGTCCGTAAGCCCGCAGTTGCGCGACGCTGACTACACCGGCTTGTTCCGCGAGTAGGCATTGCCAGCTAGGACGCTGGTCTTCGGCGATGGTGGCCTCTGACCACCGACTGTAAGTAGGCACCCGTCGACGATGCGTCACAAACTGCGCCGATGGTGACCCATACGCAAATCTGTGGACAACTGAAGCGGCTGTGGACAACTGCCCGGGCGCAGCTGCCGTTGGGGGTCGTGAGTGCGTAACAGTGTTCTAACACTGTTACGCACTCACGAGCCACGCTGGGTCAGAACCAGCGTTCGAGGACTTGGGCGACGCCGTCTTCGGAGTTCGGGCCGGTCACCTCGTCGGCGACGTCCAGCAGGGCGGGGTGGGCGTTGGCCATGGCGACGCCGTGGCCTGCCCACCGCAGCATCTCCAGGTCGTTGGGCATGTCCCCGAACGCGATCGTGCGGGCCGGGGCGACGCCGTACCGCTCGGCGACCTCGGCGAGCCCGGTCGCCTTCGTGACGCCGTGGGCGGCGACCTCGATCAGCCCGAAGTTCGCCGAGTAGGTGATGTCGACGGTGCCATCGAGGACCGAGCGGGCGGCGGTGGCCATCTCGTCGGAGCTCATGCCGCGCATGCTGACCAGCAGTTTCACCGCGGGATGCCCGAGGACTTCGGCGCGCGGGCTGGTCTTGCCTTCGCCGTCGCCCCAGGGGTTGTGGTAGTCGGGCTCGATGGCGAAGTTCGTGACGTCCGGGTCGACGGCGCAGGTGCCGATGCGTTCGGCGGCGAGGCGGCAGCCGGGGAGCGCGGTCTCCAGCGCGGTGGCGACGTCGTGCAGCAGGAGCGGGTCGAGCAGGCCGTGAACGGCGACGACCTCGTCGAGCGCGATGTCGTAGAGGATCGCGCCGTTCGCGCAGACCGCGTAGCCGCTGAGCCCGGCGGCCCGGGCGACCGGCGGGATCCAGCGCGGCGGCCGACCGCTGACCAGGACGAACGGAACGCCGGCTTCGGTGGCCCGGCGGATGACGGACTTGGTGCGCGGGGTGATTTCCTCGAGGGTGCTGAGCAGGGTGCCGTCAACGTCCGACGCGATCAACTGGGGCTTCTCCACAAGCCCATTCTTCCTGACCCCTAACCTGGTCAGGTGCGCGTAGGCATTGTGATTCTTCCCGAAGACCGTTGGTGGGCCGCCGAGCCGAAGTGGAAGGCAGCCGAGGAGTACGGCTTCGACCACGCCTGGACCTATGATCATCTCGGCTGGCGGAGCCTGGTCGACGGGCCGTGGTTCAGCGCGGTGCCGACGTTGACGGCCGCTGCGATGGTGACCTCCCGCATCGCACTCGGCACCTTCGTCGCGTCCCCGAACTTCCGGC
The DNA here is from genome assembly GCF_036008905.1 of Amycolatopsis sp. Taxonomy (GTDB): domain Bacteria; phylum Actinomycetota; class Actinomycetes; order Mycobacteriales; family Pseudonocardiaceae; genus Amycolatopsis. The sequence continues at coordinate 2,268 of NZ_DASYMU010000194.1, forward strand.
ATCCGCTGCCGTTCATGCGTGAGCTCATCACCCTGGACGACATCTCCGACGGCCGTTTCATCCTGGGTATCGGCGCCGGCGCGGGCGGGACGAGCTATGACGCGCTCGTGTTCGGCGAGCCCGATCCGTCGGCCAAGGAGCGCACGGACAGGTTCACCGAGTTCGTCGTGGCGCTCGACGGGCTGCTCATGACCGACAAGTTCGACTTCGACGGCGAGTACTTCAAGACCCGCGGCGCCCGCAACCTGCCGGGCTCCGTGCAGCGCCCGAGACTGCCCTTCCTGGTCGCCGCGAACGGCCCGCGCACGATGACGCTCGCCGCCCGCTTCGGCGCCGCCTGGGCCACCACGGGCCGCAAGTCCGAGACGCTCGACGAGTGGTGGAACAGCGTCGCGGAGCTCAGCAAGATCTTCGACGAGAAGCTCGAACTGACCGGTCGCGACCCCGCGAGCATCCTCCGGTACCTGAGCCTCGACGCCGCGCCGGTGTTCTCGCTCGCCAGCGTCGACGCGTTCACCGACGCCGCCGGCCGGGCCGGGGAGCTCGGTTTCACCGACATCGTGACGCATTGGCCGCGTTCGCACGGCGAGTACGAAGGCCGCGAACTGGTTCTGGAGAAGGTCGCCAGTGACGTGCTCCCCGGACTTCAGGCGGGCCACTAGTCCGATCGGGTGATAAGCAAGATCACGGGAAACCGATTACCCACTACAGACGTCGTCTGTAATACACGGGCACAAACGTGAAGCGGGGTGCAAACCCCCGCCCAAGGTTCACCCCGGGGGTGAATGGGGGACCGAGAAAGGCCTCGTGGGACGGCAGGGGCGGCCTACCACGAGGCCTTTTTCATGCCCGATTGAGCGCCCGAGCTACTTGACGATCGTGTAGATCACCGCGTGCGGGTTGGCGTAGTCCCGCCGCAGGAAGTCGAGCCCGTCGAGGTCGCGCAGGCCGATCGCCCGCCGCAGCTGTGGCTTGATGGCGCCGTTGCCGAGCAGGACGTGGTGGATGTTGAGCCGCCGCACCGCCGCGCGGACTTCGGGATCGGTGTCGTAGTTCCGGAAGTTCGCGGCCAGGTACACGGCGTCCTTCGGCGGTACGCCCGGGTCGTAGTGCCCGGCGACCGGCCGGATGCCGGTGATGGCGTAGAGCCACGCGGAGCCGTCGATACGGTCGTTGAGGACCTTCTCGTCCGGCCCGACGCCCATCTTCTGCAGCACCAGCATCGCGGTGACCTCGTCCGCGCTCACCGGCGGCTGACGGTCCGGCTGCTGCGGCCCGTCGTGATAGGCGTACGCGACGGCCTTGGCGTTCGCCTGCGTGTAGAAGCCCTGCGTGACCACGGCCATCCCGACGACGAGCAGCATCGCCGTCACCAGCCCGATGCGGCCGGGTATCCGGGGCTTGGCCTGCAGCCAGCTCCAGCTCGACACGGCTTTCGCGAACCAGCGCTGGAGCTCGGCGAGCCCGTGCCCGGCGAGCAGGCACAGCGGGATCGCGGCGAGCGCCATCAGCCGGTACTTGTCGTTCCACCACGGCCGGGAGAAGGTGATCACCCAGGACAGTCCGCCGTAACAGGCGACCAGGATGAAGATGGCCGACAGCAGCAGCGCGGACCCCGCGACCCAGCGCATCGCGCCGAGCGTGCGGAAGCTCAGCAGCCCGAGGACGAGCAGCGCGGCCAGCCAGAGCTGCGGGTCGCTGAGGATCTGCCGGAACTTGATCAGCTGGTTGATCGCTTCGGACAGCTCGATGCTCGACGCCCACGCCTGGTACGGGTACGCGCCGGAGGTGAAGGTGATCGCGCCGAGGATGTGCGGCGCGGCTATCAGCGCGCTCACGAGCATCACCGGCAGCATCCGCAGGACGTCGCCGAGCGGCTTGCCCTCGCGCCGCAGCCAGCGCTGGATGACCAGCGGGAACGCGAAAAGCATCGCGCCGAACAGCGCGCTCGAATGCGCCGCGAGCAACCCGACCGCAGACAGCGCGAGCACGGTCCCGGTGTCCACCCCAGGGCGAATCAGGAACCGCTGCAGGGCCACCGCGGCCAGTGGCGTGAGCACGATGCCCAGCGCGAACGGCAGCAGCCCGCTCGACACCGACTCGTACGCGCCCGTGGTGGCGGCGCCGGCCACGATCGCGGCCGCGCCGGCGAACACCGCGCGCCCGCCGAACTGGCGGATCATCGCGACCAGCGAAAGCGCGAAGATCCCGGCGATCGGCACCGTGATGGCGTTGAGCACGGCCGGGATGGTCGCCCCCGACAGTGAGTAAACGAGGGCCCCGACCAGGTGATACGCGTTCGGGTAGAACGAGCCTTCCGGATACCAGTTGATGGTGCCCATGCCGGTCAGGCCGCCGTCACCGGTCTCGGCGATGTAGCGGATGCCGTTGGCGTGGAAGACGGTGTCCCAGCGCTGGAAGACCGCGCTCGCGCCGCCGGACGCCGAGAGCACCACCGTCACCGAAAGCACGGTGGCCAGCACGACACAGGCGGCCACGGCGATATGGGCGCGCCGGGTCCACCGCACCGGCGGCTTGTCGGGCTCGGTCGACACCCAGCCGCGGCTCTGCCCGAGGCGGCGCAACCCGAAGGCGGCGCCGGCCAGCACGACCGTGCAGGCGGCGGCTGTGCCGACGTTGTACGGCAGGCCCATCAGGTGCAGCCACGGCCCGGCGAGCCCGGTGACGGTGTAGGTGAGCAGGGGGGCGAGCCCGGCGAGCGACCAGCCGCGCAGACCGGCGGCGACCCCGATGAGGCCGCCAGGGACCGCCAGCACGACCAGGTAAATACTGATCGCGCCGAGGTAGGTCCAGAACGTGTCCGGTGTAGGCACTGCTTCCTAAGGTTGGTCGGTTCAGGCGTTTGGACATAGTCACTGTGCGTCACTATGTCAAGGTCTGTGCGGACCGCGGCGGGTACCTGCGTACCCTGAGCGCCCGTGAGCGCGCACACGAACCCCGCCAAGATTACTGAAGACGATTTCACCGGCTACGACCTGATCGTAGTTGGCTCCGGATTCTTCGGTCTGACCATCGCCGAACGGGCTGCCACGCAGCTCGACAAGAAGGTTCTCGTGCTGGAGCGGCGCGGCCACATCGGTGGCAACGCGTACTCCGAGGCCGAGCCCGAGACCGGTATCGAGGTGCACCGCTACGGCGCGCACCTGTTCCACACCTCGAACAAGCGGGTCTGGGACTACGTGAACCAGTTCACCGAGTTCACCGGCTACCAGCACCGCGTCTTCGCGAAGGTCGCCGACCAGGTCTATTCGTTCCCGATGAACCTGGCGCTGATCAACCAGTTCTTCGGCAAGTCGCACACGCCCGACGAGGCGCGTGCGCTGATCGCCGAGCAGGCCGCCGAGTTCGACACCGCCAAAGCGCAGAACCTCGAGGAAAAGGGCATCTCGCTCGTCGGGCGCCCGCTCTATGAGGCCTTCGTCAAGGGCTACACCGCGAAGCAGTGGCAGACCGACCCGAAGGAGCTCGCGGCGTCGATCATCAACCGGCTGCCGGTGCGTTACGACTTCACCAACCGGTACTTCAACGACACCTACGAGGGCCTGCCGGTCGACGGCTACACCGCGTGGCTGGAGAAGATGGCCGACCACCCGAACATCGAGGTCCGCACCGACGTCGACTACTTCGACGTCCGGGCACACATCCCCGCCGGCACGCCGACGGTCTACACCGGCCCGCTCGACCACTACTTCGAGTACTCCGAAGGCCGCCTCGGCTGGCGCACGCTCGACTTCGAGCGCGAGGTCGTCGCGACCGGCGATTTCCAGGGCACGCCGGTCATGAACTACAACGACGAAGAGGTCCCGTACACGCGGATCCACGAGTTCCGGCACTTCCACCCGGAGCGCGACTACCCGAAGGACAAGACGGTCATCGTCCGGGAGTTCTCGCGTTTCGCGAAGGAAGACGACGAGCCGTACTACCCGATCAACACCTCGGAAGACCGCGAGAAGCTCGAGCGGTACCGGGAACTGGCGAAGGCCGAAGCACGCGAGCACAACGTGCTCTTCGGCGGCAGGCTCGGCACATACAAGTACCTCGACATGCACATGGCCATCGGGTCGGCGCTGTCGGTGTTCGACAACAAGATCGCCCCGCATCTCACCGACGGCGCCCCCCTCGACGGGTCGCTTGATGCGTGAGATCGCGGTTCTTTCCAAGGTGCAGGGTGCCATCGCGCGGCCTTCGACAGTGAAGGCCGCGCGAGGGCTCTCGCACTTCGGTGAGCACAGCGCGGGCTGGTTCGCCGCGGGCCTGATCGGCGCCGCGGTGGACAAGCCCCGTCGCCGCGAATGGCTGATCGCTTCGTTCGGTGTGGTCGGCGCGCATGCCGCGTCGATCGCGGTGAAGCGGGTCGTGCGGCGGCCGCGCCCGGACGACCCGAGTGTGAAGGTGCTGGTCGACACTCCGAGCAAGTTGAGCTTCCCGTCTTCGCACGCCACTTCGACCACGGCGGCGGCGGTGCTCTACTCCGGATTGACCGGGCGTAATCTGGTCCCGGCCCTGGTGCCACCGATGCTGGCTTCGAGGCTCGTGCTGGGCGTGCACTACCCGACCGACGTGTTGGCGGGCGCCGCACTGGGCGGCCTCGTGGGAGGCCTGATCCGACGGAAGCTGAAGCGACGATGAGTGAAACGACCGATGAGCGGGCCGAAGAGGTGACCACGCCGGCACCGAAGAACGGGCCGCTGCGGGTCGCCCGAGGTGTGCTGAAGACGGCCCGCCCCCGCCAATGGGTGAAGAACGTCCTCGTCTTCGCGGCGCCTTTCTTCGTGTTTTCGAAGTCCACGGATCGTGTCGGCCTGCTGATCTCGGCGCTGATCGCGTTCGTGGCCTTCTCGCTCGTCGCGTCGTCGGTCTACCTCATCAACGACGCGATCGACGTCGAGGCCGACAAGGTGCACCCCACCAAGCGGAACCGGCCGATCGCGGCCGGGATCGTGCCGGTGAAGCTCGCCTATGCCGCGGCGGTGGTGTTCTTCGCCGCCGGTCTCGGGATCTCGTTCTTCGCGAGCCCGCAACTGGCGATCGTGCTCGGTGTCTACGAAGCCGTGCAGCTCGCGTACTGCCTGGGGCTCAAGCACCAGCCGGTGGTGGACCTGGCGATCGTTGGTTCCGGTTTCCTGATGCGCTCGATCGCCGGTGGTGTGGCGGGCGGAATCGCGATGTCCAACTGGTTCCTGCTGGTGACGGCGTTCGGTTCGCTGTTCATGGTGGCGGGCAAGCGGTACGCCGAAATCATGCTGTTCGAGCGGACAGGGGCGAAGATCCGATCTTCGCTGAAGAAGTACTCGGCGAGCTATCTGCGGTTCGTCTGGGCGACTTCCGCGGCGATCCTGATCATGTCGTACTGCCTCTGGGCGTTCGAGTTGCGCGCGACTTCGGACAACTCCGTGTGGGCCGTCGTCTCGATGGTGCCGTTCGTGGTAGCCGTTCTCCGGTACGCCGTCGACGTCGACGGCGGCAACGCGGGCGAACCGGAAGAGATCGCGCTGCGCGACAGGGTGCTCCAGGTGCTCGGAGCGAGCTGGGTCATCACGTTGTTCCTGTCGTTCTACTTCTAGAGCCGGGCCGACTGGTTATCGACAGGTCGAACACAGCTTCGCCACAGCAATCGCGGTGATGCTGGGTGTATGACCGATTCGAAGAACACCCCACCGGAGCCGGAAGACGGCGGTACCCCGCCGCCTTCCGAACCCCCGGCCACGGCTGCCCAGCCCACCGTTCCCCAGCCCGTACCCGAGCCCGCGCCGGTCGAAGAGACCGTGGTCAACCAGCAGCCGCCGCCTCCGCAGGCTCCGGCGGGCCCGCCGCCGTTTCCTTACGCACCACCACCTCCGCCCCCGTCACAGCCCGGCCGGATGCGCCGCGCGGTGAAGAACCGGGCCGTCCAGCTCGTCGGTGTCGGCGTGCTCGGCGCGGTGATCGGCGGTGGCATCGTGGGTGGCGCGGTGGCGCTCGCCGGGCCCGGCGGCCATGACGGACCCCGTGACGGCCGGGGCGGATATTCGCAGCACTATGATCAGCGTGGCGGCTTCGACCACCCCGGACGCGGGGGCGGTCCTCAGGGCTGACCTGGGAACTTCTTTCGCAGTTGGTAACAAAAGCGTAACGGCGGCCGTGTACTATGGCTGCGATGCGCCTAGCTTCCACTGAATCCAAGGCCCCCGCTGAATCCAAAGCGAGCATCGGTGCACCGCGGCCGGTCGCCGCGTGGTGGCTGCCCGCCGGGGTCGCCGTGGCCTCGGCAGTGGTCTTCGCGCTGGTCAGAAGCTATCTCATCGACGACGCGTACATCACGTTGTCGTACGCGGAAAACCTCGCCTTCCACGGTCACTGGGGGCTCATCGAGGAGGGCACGGCCAACACGGCGACCTCGCCGCTGAACGTGCTGGCCCTCGCGGCGCTGACCTTCGTCGTGCGTGACGCGGTGCTCGCCGCCGGCGTGCTTTTCGTGCTGTGCCAGGTTTCGGTCGCGTTCGCGTTGCGCCGGCTCGGTGCGCGGGCCGGGCTGCCGTCGTGGTTCGCGCCGCTCGCCGCCGGTCTGCTGCTCGTGAACCCGCTACTGGTCTCGTCCATCGGGCTCGAACTGGCGCTCGGCTCGGCCGTCCTGCTGTGGCTGTTCGTGTTCTCCGTGGAGCGGCGGCCGGTCGAATTCGGCTTGGCGCTGGGGTTGCTGGCGCTGGTCCGGCTCGATCTGCTGGTCGTCGCCGCGGTGATCTTCTTCGCCCGCCGCGATTTCTGGCTCGGTATCTGGCGGACGACGTTCGCCGCGCTCGCGGTGACGGTGCCCTGGTTCCTGTTCAGCTGGACCGTGCTCGGCTCGGCCGTGCCGGACACCTTGATCATCAAAACCCTGCAGCAGTCCTGGGGCCCTTGGGATTTCACGAACGGCCCGCTCGTCTACTGGCGGCATTTCCCCATCGCGACAATGTTGTCCTTCCTGCCGCTCGTGGCCGGCGCGCTGATCGGTCTACTGTGGACAGTCCGGTATCGCCAAGGCTCCGAACGCGCGAAACGGTTGCAGCCGTTCGCCGTGCTGGCCATCGCCGGCGCGGTGCACTATGTGACCTATGTGTGGCTCACCGTGCCGCCTTACCACTGGTACTACGGCCCCAGCATTATCGCCGCCACCGTGTTCGTGGCCGCCTCGGCTTCGGTCGTCGAGCGCGTCCGGGTCGGTGTGTTCGCCGTCGCAGCAGCCGTGATCGCTTGGAGTGCCACGGTTTCCGTGGTGCTGGACAGGCAGCACGACTACAGCGCGATCACCACCAACCACGCTTCCAGTGAGCGCTACCAGCAGATCGGCCGGGAACTCGGCGCGCTGGCGAACGGGCGGGTCGTGCGCAGCGCCGGTGAGATAGGCGCCCTCGCGTACTCGTGCCAATGCGCGATCGTCGACATCTTCTCCGATCGCGGCTCGCTGACCCCGGCGATCATCGAGAGCAAGAACCGCAGCGGCCCACTCGGCCGGGCGCTGATCGAGGCCAACTTCCGCTTCCTCGACCAGACCGTCCCGCCCACCCTGCCGGATCTCGTGCTCGAAGAAACCTGGAACAAGGTGCCGCCAGGAGTCCTTGCCAGCTGGGACATTTCGTCGCCATGGACCGGATCACAGCACCTGTATCTGCGTCCGCTCGACGGTTGATCGTTTCGAGGGACCGGAAAGTCAGTCCCGCACCGCGGTGATGTCCACGACCAGGTTGAACGTGCTGCCGCTGAGGCCGACCATCGCGTCGATGCCGAACTCGGTCCGGTCGATGCGGGTGCTGGCGCGGGCGGTGAAGATCCCGTTCGCCGTCGCGGCGCGCTGGATTTCGAGATAAATCGTCCTGGAGACCTCGTGGACGGTCAGCAGTCCTTCGAGGATCCACCGCCCGCCGGACTCCCGGACCTGCCCGCCGGCGAAGACGATCACCGGGTACTGCAGCGTGTTCAGGAACCGCTTCGACCGGATTTCGTTGTCCCGCTGCCTGTTCCCGGTGTCGAAACTGGCGGAGTCGATTTCGGCTTCGGCGGTGGACTTCGTCAGCGGGTCGGCGACGCGGATCCAGCCGCTGTTGACCGCGAACCCACCACGCACCGGCGCCAGGCCGAACAGATGACGGCCGGAAAAGGTGATTCTCGAGCGTCCCGGATCGATTGTGTAGTGGCCTACCGGTGGGATGGTGACGCGCTCGATCACGGTGCTCCTTCTGCGTACCTGACGAAGAGACCATAACCGGCGGCCGGTGCCCTTTCGGTGAAGCCTCGCCAAGTGGGTATTTCGGCCGTCTGGCGCCGGGTCGAAGTGGTGAATTCTCGAAGTGTCGGAGCAGTATGAAAGGGGTTTGTCGTGACCGCCGGAAACTACCAAGTGCTGCCAGCCGAAGTCCGTTCGATCGCCGGCACGGTGGAGGGCTTGAGTTCCCACGCGCTGTCGACCGTGCGCGATCTCGAATCGCTCGTCATCGACGTGATGTCGTTCGCCGGTATCGGTTCCAGTGTCGGCGCGGCGAACGCGGCACTGCAGACGCAGCTCGTCGGCGGGCTCGGCAAGTTCGTCACGCTGATCAACGACATCAACGAGCACGTGCGCTCCGCCGTCGACGGCTACACCGACGCGGACACGGCCGCTGCGCAGGGTTTCGGCGGCAACGGCGCGACCGGTGGCGGCGCGGCGGCGGCCCCGACCCAGCTCGACCCGCGGGTGGTCGACTCGATCATGGCTTCCGAAGGCGCGACGGGCGAGCAGGGCGGAGTGCCCGAGGCGTACGGGTTCCGGCAGAACATGCACAACGGTTACGACCGGATCATCGCCGCGCGCGAGCAGTACGGCATCGGCAGCGCCGAGGAACGCGCCGTGGTTTCCGAGCTCATGACGGCGAGCGCGCAGCGGGCGGGCGCGTTGAACTTCACCGACGCCGGCGCGCAGGCCGCGATCATGTCCGGCGCGCATATGCGAGGCGTCGGCGGTGTCCAGGCGATCCTGAACCAGATGGCCGGCGACGACATCACTCGCAGTGCCACGCTGAGCCAAGCCGCTATCGACCACGCGCAGGGACTCTCGTCGGCCGAGTTCCAGCAGGAGTTCCGGGACGCGCGGATCGAGTACGACCGCGAGATCTACGGCGACACCACGACCCGCCAGGGCGGCCACACCCAGAACTGGTGGGACCGCTACGGCAACGGCCTCACCCAGCGCTACGACCGCGAGCAGGGCGAGTTCCTCAACCTGGCCGCGCCTCGGGACTAGGGGTACCACCAAGGCCACCTTGGGAGCGCGACCAAGGTGGCCTTGGTGGTCTTAGATCGGGAGCTTGCGGAAGATCGGGCGCGGGACGTGCCGCAGCGCCGACATCACGAGCCGGAACGGCGCCGGGGCCCAGACGAGCTCCTTGCCCTTTCGGCAGGCGTCGACGGCGATCTCGGCGACCTGCTCGGCGGTCTGCGCGAGCGGGGCGTCCGGCAGGCCCTCGGTCATCTTGGTCTTGACGTGCCCGGGGCGGACGACGGTGACCTTCACGCCGAGCGGCCGCAGCGCCTCGCCGAGGCCGAGGTAGAACCCGTCGAAACCGGCCTTTGTGGAGCCGTAGACGAAGTTCGACCGGCGCACGCGCTCACCGGCGACCGACGAAAGCGCGATCACCGAACCGTGGCCCTGCTTCTTCAGCTTCTCCGAAAGCGCGACGCCGACCGAAACCGCGGCGGTGTAGTTGACCGTGGCCAGCTCGACGGCCTTGGCGTGGTCCTGCCAGAGCTGCTCAGGGTCGCCCAGCAGGCCGAACGCCACCACCGTGACGTCGATGTCGCCACCGGCGAACGCCTTGTTCATCACGGCAGGGTGCGAGCTGGTGTTCTTCGCGTCGAAGTCCACAGTGGACACCTCGGCGCCCGCGTTCTTCAACCGCTGCACGGCCGCGTCGAGCCGCTCGGACTTCCGCGCGGCGAGCACGATCCTCAGTGGACGTTCGCTCAGGTACTTCTCGGCGATGGCCAGCCCGATGTCGGAGGTGCCGCCGAGCAGCAGCAGGGACTGGGGATTACCCACGGCGTCGATCACAGTAGTTTCAACCTTCGGCTCATGTCGGAGGCGAAAACGCCTTCGGGGTCAACGGATGCGCGGATCTTGCGCCATTCGTCCAGACGCGGGTACATCTGCGCGAACACTCCGGCCGAGGTGCGCGAGTCCTTGGCGGTGTACAGCCTGCCGCCCAGTTCGAGCACGTCGTCGTCGAGCTCCTGGCAGAACTCGCTCAGCCCGGCCTTGATCGGGAAGTCGAGGCAGACCATCCAGCCCGGGTGCGGGAACGACAGCGGCGCCGGGTTTCCCTCGCCCATCGCCTTGAACACGTTCAGGAACGACACGTGCCCGGAGTCCGCGACCTTCTGGATGATGCGGCGCAGCTCTTCGTGCGCGTTCAGCGGAGTGCTGAACTGGTACTGCAGGAAACCCTTCGAGCCGTAGGCGCGGTTCCACTCGCCGAAGAGGTCCAGCGGGTGGTAGAACGCGGTCAGGCTCTGGATCTGGTCGCGCGCGTTCTTCGCCGTCTTGCGGTAGTACAGCTCGCCGATCGCGGTGAACGACAGCTTGTTGGCGAGCCCGTTCGGGAAGACGTCCGGCAGCGTCGCCAGCTGGCCAGGGTTGAACTTGAGCGGGTCGGCGCGCAGCTTGGGCGGCAGTTCGTCCAGCTTGGCCAGCGAGCCGCGCTGGAACGCCGCGCGGCCGAGCTTCTTGCCGCGGGACATCGAGTCGAACCACCCGGACGAGTAGGTGTAGTTGCTCTCGGAGCCGTCGGTGACCAGCTCGAGGGTCTCGTCGAGGTTCGCGGTGCGCTGGATGTCGGCCTTGAAGTAGGCCGTCTCCGTCCGGGTCATGCGGATCTTCGCGCGCAGGATGATCCCGGTCAGCCCGATCCCGGCGACGGTCGCCCAGAACAGTTCCGACTCCGGGCCGTCGGGCGTCAGCGTCCGCACCTTGCCGTCGGCGGTGAGCAGCTCCATCGACACGACATGGTTGCCGAAACTGCCCGCGCTGTGGTGGTTCTTGCCGTGGATGTCGTTGGCGATCGCGCCACCGATGGTGACCTGGCGCGTTCCCGGCAGCACCGGTACCCAGAGGCCGTACGGCAGCGCCTCGCGCATCAACTGGTCGAGGCTCACCCCGGCGTCGACGTCCACGAGGGCGGAGTCGGGATCGATAGAGTGAATCTTGCTGAGCGCGGTCATGTCGACGACGAGCCCGCCGGCGTTCTGCGCGGGGTCGCCGTAGGACCTTCCGAGCCCGCGGGCGATGACGCCGCGCTCGCCGGCCTGGGTCACCGCGCGGGCGATGACGTCGAGGTCAGTGGTGCTCAGCACCTCCGCGACGGTCGGCGCGGTACGCGCCCAGCCGGTGAGTGTGCGCCGCTCGATCTGTGGTTTCGGGGTCACGCGACCAGGGTAACCACGCCCGATATGGGCCCCTCCGGTGACCGCTTCTACACTTTGAATGTCAGCGAACCGAACTTTATGAGGTATGCGGTGGTGGCGACGGACCCACAGGCCGGTGTGACGGGTACAAAGCCGTCTGCGCCCGGGTTGCTCGGACAGCTGATCCGCTTCGCGTTGATCGGCGGTTTCTGCGCGCTTATCGACTTCGGCAGCTACCAGGGCCTGCGCGCGTTGGGAATGGACGCGACACCGTGGGTCGACGTCGCACGGGCGATCAGTTTCGTCGCCGGAACGACGACCGCGTTTTTTCTTAACCGCAAATTCACATTCGCTGGCGGGCATCAAAAAGGTGCTGGTCAGATCGGTGGTTTCGTAGCGCTCTACACCGTGACTTTCTTCGTCGCGGTGGGGATGAATCGCTGGATGCTGCATCTGCTTCCCGAGTCGTCGTGGAAAACCACGCTAGGTTGGCTCGTATCGCAGGCAACCGCGACCGTGATCAATTTCGTCATGCTCAAGTGGGTTGTCTTCCGTGAGACGGCACCGCGTGAAAAAGCCCAGCGTGAGAAAATCGTAGAGGAGAACTGAGGATCTATGCCCGGTAAAGCAGCAGCCGCAACCGGACAGGCCACTGGTGTCAGCACAGTGGAGCCGGCCACCAACGGTCACCACGCGGCGGACGAGACCACGTTCGTCGAGCGGGTTGCCCAGGGCAGGCTCACTACCCAGCGGGGCCTGTACGCCGGTCCGTCGCCGGTCGTGAGCAAGGACCTCTACTCCGAACTCGAATGGGGCTCGGTGGTGCGGGAGCGCACCGGAATCAGCCTCGAGTCGAGCACCAAGGTGTCGGGCAACACCTACTTCGGCCGGTTCCCGGCCAGCTACTGGCAGCGCTGGACCACCGTCAAGGAGGTCACGCTCGAAGCCGTCGTGACCGGTGACGGCCTCCTCACCGTCGGCGCGTCCGACGTCGAGGGCGACGCCCGTGTCGTGGCCGCCAAGCAGCTCGTGGGGGCCAAGCAGACGGCCATCACGCTGACGGCGAAGCTCGACAAGTTCTACGACGGTGGCGCCCTCTGGCTGGACCTCGAGACCGAGGCCGGGCAGAGCCTGGCCCTCGAGCAGGTCCGCTGGACCGTCGAGTCGCCGGAGAAGATCCGCCCGACCGCCGTGACCATCTGCACGATGAACCGCGCCGACGACTGCCTCGCCAACCTGCAGGCGCTCGCGGGCGACATCTCCTCGCTCGACACCCTCGACGCGATCTACGTCGCCGACCAGGGCACCGACCGCGTCGACTCCCGTGAAGGGTTCGAGCAGGTCGCGAAGGACCTCGGCGACAAGCTGCACTACATCGTCCAGCCGAACCTCGGTGGCGCCGGCGGTTTCACCCGTGGTCTCTACGAGGTCGCCGGGCACACCGAGACCGAGCACGCCAACGTCCTGTTCATGGACGACGACGTGCTGCTCGAGCCGGACCTCGTGATCCGGATGACGGCGTTCTCGAACCGCACCGCCAACCCGGTCATCGTCGGCGGGCAGATGCTGAACCTGCTCCACCCGAACCAGCTGCACGTCGGCGCCGAGTACGCCAACCTGAACACCCTCGAGCCCGGCCAGGCCGTCGAGCACAGCCTCAACACCGCGGACCTGCTAGGCATCGACGAGGAGACGCTCAAGCCGAACCGGCAGGAGCGCCGCCTCGACGCCGGTTACAACGGCTGGTGGTCCTGCCTCATCCCGTACGAGATCGTCAAGGCCACCGGCTACCCGCTGCCGTTCTTCTTCCAGTGGGACGACGCCGAGTACAGCTACCGCGCCCGCTCGTACGGCTTCCCGACGGTGACCCTGCCCGGCGCCGGCGTCTGGCACGCGGACTTCCACTGGAAGGACTGGGACGAGTGGCACCGCTACTTCAACCTGCGTAACTCCATCATCACCGCGGCGCTGCACAGCCCGTTCAACCTGAACCTGGTTTCGCGGGTCCTGGTCGCGCAGCTGGTCCGCTACCTGCTGAGCATGCAGTACGGACTGTCGGCGACGCTGATCAAGGCCGTCGAGGACTTCCTCGAAGGCCCCGAGGTCCTGCGCGACGGTGGCGTCGAGGCGATGAAGGAAATCCGGCGTATCCGCGACGACTACCCGGAGACCAAGCGCCACCCCGCCACGGACGTGCCGGGGATCGCCTCCAACGACATCGGCATCATCAACAGCGCGCCCAGGCCCAGCCTGCACCGGGCCGTGATGCTCAAGCGGATCCTCGACCGCCTCCTCGGCAACCACCGCCACAGCCTCGGCGCCATCCCCGCCGACGAGACCAACTGGTGGCACGTCTCCCTGTTCGAAACGGCCGTCATCACGGACGCTTCGCAGGAAGGTGTCCGAGTCCGCACCTACGACCGGGCGAAGATGTTCGACCTCGCCCGCCGTGGCGCGAAGGTCATCCAGCGACTGCGCAAGGAAGGCGCCGCCGCTCAGGCGCAGTACAAGCGCGCGATGCCCGAGCTGACCAGCCGCGAAAACTGGAAGCGCCTCTACAAGCTCTAAGTCTCAGATGGTTTTGGCCGTGTCCGAGGTCGCGGGACACGGCCAAAGCTGTTTCGGGCGTGGTAAAACCCAGCCACGCAGTGCCAAGCCCAGACACAGTGACTCACGTCCGCCCAACGGGCGGGAGTCTTTACGCGCGCCAATAAACACAGGCTTCTAGCCGTGCCTCTGACCGCAACCACAAGCGAAGCCGTGCCTCGAGACCCAGTCACCTGGAGCCGTACCTCACGACCCAGCCAATGAATCAGTGGAGCCCGAAGACCTTGCCTTTGCGTTGCAGGTCGTCGATGTAGGCGGCGGCGACGTGTCCGAAGTTGATGGTCACCTTGGAGTCGTCCTTGGTCACCACGGTTTCGACGGCGCCGGACTTCAACAGCTGTGACAGCCTGCCTTCCAGCTTCGCCGATTCCTCGGGGAGCAGGGCGAAGAGCAGGGGTTCGCCGCCGGCGGCGAGGTGGAGCACGAGTGCTGGTTTCTGATCGGCCATGGTCCCACCACAGCAGTCCGTGATCTTCCCGGCAAGCGGGTTCGCTACGGGCAGACTGACCGGCACGTCAGGCTGCTACCTTTTCTGGGCAAGCTGGTGAGACCCTCAGGGGGATAGGCGATGGCGCACACGTTCTCGCTGTCTTTGGCAGCCGTGGACATTCTTCTCGAACACGAAACACTGGGCGGCGCCCCGTATCCGTTCAAGGTTCCGCACATCGGCACCACGCACACACAACGCGCGCAGGTGCGCGGCGCGGTGTTCCGAGACCTCGAATCCCGTGGCCTCATGCGGGGCGGGCGATTGGACGCCGATGTCGAGCTGACCTTGAAGACGTTCGTCGATCCGCTGGTTTCGATCGCCGGCGCGGCCCGGCTCGACGGCGGGAAACCGCTGTTCACGCGGGTGTCTTCGGACAACCAGTTCGCTGTGGTCGTGCGGCAGGACGAGAACCTGCTGGTTTTCGAGGAGACCAGGCCGACGGCGATCGTGCCGGCGGTGGTCGACCTGCTGCCGTTGACACCCGCGGCGCCCGGTCAGTCGGTGACGATCGCGAAACCCGTATCGGCGCCTCCGCGACGGCAGCCGATCAACGACGGTTCGTACGACCCGTTCGCGTCGGTCAACCGTCCCCGGCAGGGCGGCGGTGGTGCGCAGTTGCGCTCGGTCGAGCGGGTCTTCGAGAAGCCGAAGCTGCGGGTCGGGCAGTTCACGCCGTTCGTCAAGGGCAAGAACGGCCGTCCGGTCGACCTGAGCCCGTTGGCGTGGTTCGACACCGAGATCGGGCGCTACCTGATGTCCGCGCACGAGGCCGCCGACGGCCAGCGTTGGCTCACCTACGCTCCCGCCGACAACGCCAGGATCGCGCAGCAGCTCTATGCCCAGCTCGAGGGCTATTTGTAGGCTGAAGGAACCTGGTGGACGCCCGGTGCGTCGAAAGAGAGATTTCGGCAAACGGGTGATCGACTCAGCCGTTCACTAGTAGACTGCCTGCTGAAGACTATGGGGCGAAGGATGTGGGGCGGCGATGTTAGCACCTGAGCAGTCGGGCGGCAGCTTGTTCAGCACTGGTGGGCTGAGCGCCGGGTTCATTGCGGAAACCCAGGTCGCGACCCAGAAGTTGCTCGACTCTGCCAAGTCCGGTGGTTTCAAGATCACCGAAGCGGGCGTCAAGCCGATGCGCGATGCCCTGCTCGACGTGCGAAACAAGATAGAAAACCTCAGCACGGCCCGCGGCACCCTGGACCAGGCTCCGATGCTGGGTAACCACACCTACGGTCACACTGTCGCCGCGCACGACCAGAAAGGCGCGTCGCAGGACCCGGATTCCGCGGGACGTGTCCTCGATGAACTGAAGCAGATGATCATTCAGGCCGATGAGGCGCTCGCCAGGGCCGCCGGGGTCTACAAGGAAACCGAAAACCAGACCCAGGACGTCTTGAAGGGATTTCAGGTCTGAGCATGTCGAAGGTCATCGCACGTCCAGCCCTATTGCTGCTTGTCGTCGGGGCCTTCGGCCTGGCGGGGTGCTCGAGTTCCGAGATCGGCACAGCCGTTCCCTCGACCGGGTTACCGAGCAGCGGACAGCCCCAGCCTTCTCCGACGGCGCCTCCGGAGTCATCGACCCAAGGCGGTAGCGCGGGTACGGCTTCGGTGCAGCCGTGTTCACTGCTGAGCGCGACCGATCTCACGGAGTACGGGACGTTCAACGGCCCGGATGAGAAAGAACTTGGCGGCGCCCGCACCTGCGGTTTCCAGCGCAAGCTCGCGAGCGCCAGCGACAAGGGGCTCGGCGTGAGCATCAACGTGCGGGACAAGCAGGGCATCTCCAGCGTGAACGATCTCGGCCAGGGCATCCAGACCGACAAGCTCAATGGGCGTGACGTGGTGAGAGCGCCGAGCACCAACAGCGCGTGCACAATAGCGCTCGCGGTGGGCGACACGTCACGCGTCGACGTGCTGGTCACCGCGGACAGCACCGCTGAAGCGTGCGACGTGGCGGCGAAGCTCGTCGGAGTCGTCGAACCGAAACTTCCCAAGGGGTAAGGGGAAACACATGGTCACGCCCAACAAGCCGGCTCCGCCGGCGAAGACGCCCGAGCAGATTGCGGAGCTCTCGCCACAGGATCGTCAGCAGTACTTCACCGACCAGGCGAACGCCGGCGTGCATGATCCCGGCCTCTTCGGCATGGTCGAGCGCATCGTCGCCCAGGCCAAGGCGAAGAACGACGCCGAACGCGTCGGCAACGAGAACGTCAAGGACCTGCAGAACCAGGACGTCGAGTACATCAAGGGACTCGACCCGTCCGACGCCGACTACATGGGCCACGAACACGAGCAGCTGAAGGCGTTCCTGGACACGAACCTCGACCCGAATCAGGTCACTGACGTCTCCAACGCCTATCACGAGCTGCATGTCGCGTTCGACGGCTTCGGCACGGCGATGAACGAGGCCGTCAACAAGTCCAAGGGCGAGTGGGAAGGCGACGCGGCCGGCAACGCGCAGGGCTACTTCACCAGCCTCGGCAAGTGGGCGGACGCGAACTCGGTCAACGCCAAGCTCGCCTCGGAGACGATCTACGACCAGCAGACGGCGGCGTCCAGCGCGAAAAACTCGATGCCAGAGGTCGTCAAGTTCGACATGACGGACGAGATGGCGAAATGGGGCCAGGCCAAGGATCCGCTGTCCTTCGCCGACGCCATCCAGAACACCTACCAGACCTACCAAGCGAGCAACAAGGCCCACGAAGAGGCCGCCGGGGTCATGTCGCAGTACGACAAGACGCTGTACTCGGCCGCGTCCAAGCAGCCCGCGTTCGCTCCGCCGCCGCAGTTCGGCCAGGGCGAGGTCGGCACGCTGACCCCACCGGGCAAGACCGAACCTTCCGGGACCGGCAAGGGCACCGGGGACGGCAACTCGAGCTCGAACAACCTCACCGGTGGCAGCTCCAGCCTGCCAGGCGGCGTTGGCAGCAGCACTGGCGGTGGCGGCACCAACCTGCCGCCGGGGTCGCACCCGCTGCAGCCGGGCGGTCCGAGCACCGGCTCCGGTACCTTGCCGGGCTTCACGGCTCCTTCGGGCTTCCAGCAGTCCAACCTGCCCCCGGCCAACTCCAATAACAACTCGAACGCGAATACCGGCATGGGCGGTATGGGCGCGATGCCGATGGGCGGCATGGGTATGGGTGGCGGCATGGGCGGCGACTCCGAGTACAACAGCAAGACCGGCCGCGGTGGCGGCGGTGGCTTCGGCCCCGGTGGCGGCGGCAGCGGTTCGGGCTCGACGCCGGGTTCGGGCAACAGCTCCGGAGCGCGTGCGGGTGGCGTCGGTGCGGCTGAGGCGGCCGCGGGACGTGGCATCGGTGGCGGTTCCAGCATGGGTGGCCGCGGTTCCGGCATGGGCGGTATGGGCAGGCCCGGCGGCGGCAAGGCCGAGGGCGAAGAAGACCTCGAGCACCAGCGGCCCGACTACCTCGTCGAGGGCGACCCCGACGAGTTCTTCGGCACCGACATGCGCACCGCGCCCCCGGTCATCGGGGAGTAGCGCTTACAACGTGAAATGAACGGACCTTTCATCTCGAAATTCGAGATGAAAGGTCCGTTCATTTCACGTTTTTGACCGAGCCGAGCGCTCAGAAGCGGAAGAACTTCTCCTTGCGGCCCTGCCGCACCAGCTTCAGCCAGGACAGAAAAGCCTTCGGATCCCGCTTCACGCCGACGAAGTACAGCCCGAACCGCACGACCTCGAGCGCGCCGATCTTGCGCATTCCCGGCTGGGACAACAGATAGCCGCGGTTGCGGTAGGTGTAGTACCGCTTGACCTCGTTCTCCGGGTCCTGCGCGTGGAACCGGCCGCCGAGCATCGGCTTGAACTCGTCCGAGCCGTCGGGGTGCAGGTACGTGGTCTTGAGCGAGGTGCCGAACGGCAGCCCGGAGCGGACCAGGCGGCGGTGCAGCTCGACCTCGTCGCCGCGGAAGAACAGCCGGAGGTCCGGCACGCCGACAACGTCCAAAGTGGACGCCCGGAACAGCGCGCCGTTCATCAGCGAAGCGATACCGGGCAGGAAGTCCGTGCCCAGCTCCGACGAAGACCGCTTCCAGGTCAGGCCGCGCCGGAGCGGGAAGGCCAGCTTCGTCGGAGCGTCGATGTTCGCGACCACCGGCGAAATCTCGGCGAGGCCACGCTTCTCGGCTTCTTCGAGCAGGATCGCCAAGACGTTCTCGTCGGCGGGCCTGCCGTCGTCGTCCGCGAGCCAGACCCACTCCGCGCCCAGCGAGAGGGCGTGCAGCATGCCGAGCGCGAACCCGCCCGCGCCACCGAGGTTCCGGTGCGAGGGCAGGTACGTGAACGGCAGCGGGTAGCTCTCGACGACGTCGCGCGCGGACTGGTCCGGCCCGTTGTCGACCACGACGAGGTGGTCGACCGGGCGGGTCTGCGCCGCGATGATCTTCAGCGAGTCCGCGAGCAGGTCACGCCGGTGCCTCGTGACGACGACACCGACGACAGCCCCCTCTGGCAGCTGCTGGACCTCGGCCGCCATCACTCGCCGCCGTTGGTAGCCGACGTCGAGAGGCCAAGCCGTTCCAGCATGTCCTCGCTCATGTTCTCGAAGGGGTCCTGACCCTTGTAGCCGGTGAGGACCTCACGCAGCGAACCCTGCTGCTTGACGCCACCCTCGTCCATCCAGATCGCCGAGTCGCACAGCTCGAACAGCATCTCGTCCGAGTGGCTGGCGAAGACCAGCAGCCCGGAGCGCTTCACGAGGTCCTTGAGCCGGTCGCGGGCCTTGTTGAGGAACGCCGCGTCCACCGCCCCGATGCCCTCGTCGAGCAGCAGGATCTCCGGGTCGATCGAGGTGACGACGCCGAGCGCGAGCCGGACCCGCATACCGGTGGAGTAGGTACGCAGCGGCATCGAGAGGTAGTCGCCGAGCTCGGTGAACTCGGCGATGTCGTCGACGCGCTTCTGCATCTGCTTGCGGCTCATGCCGAGGTAGAGACCGCGGATCATGATGTTCTCGTAGCCGGAGATCTCCTGGTCCATGCCGACCCCGAGGTCGAAGACCGGGGCGACCTTGCCGGAGATCCTGGCGGAGCCCCGGGTGGGCTCGTAGATCCCGGACAGCAGGCGCAGCAGCGTCGACTTGCCGGCGCCGTTGTGCCCGACGAGACCGATCCGGTCGCCGTCCTTGATCGAGAGGGTCACGTCGTGCAGTGCCTCGATGATGGGCACTTTGCTTTCGGTGCCGATCTTCCCGCCGACCTTGCCGAGCACGCGCTTCTTCAGCGAGCGGGTCTTGGCGTCGAAAATCGGAAAATCGACCGAAGCGTTCCAGACATCAATGCTGACCACGAGTCACACCCAATACGAGACGCGGGAACGGTAGTTACGCATAACCACCAGGGCGATGAGCCAACCGACAATGGCGATTCCACCGGCGACAACCCAGTGGTGCCAGCTGTTCTGGGCTCCGATCAGCGGCGCGCGCACGATCTGCACGAAGTGGTAGAGCGGGTTCAGTTCGGCGACCCAGCCACGCCAGCTCGCCGCGTTCTCGAACTTCTTGGTGAGAATGTCGGTGGACCAGACGATCGGCGTCATGAAGAACGCCAGGCTGATCAGGCTCGCGATCACCTGCGGGATGTCCCGGAACCGGGTCGAGATGATGCCGAACAGCAGTGTCACCCAACCGGCGTTGATCGCCAGCAGGACGAACCCGGGTATCGCGAGCAACGCGCCCCAGCTGAGCCCCGGCTGCGGAGTGCCGCCTTCGGTGATGACGTACCCGGATTTGCTGATACCGCCCCAGAAGACGATCAACATGATGAAGTAGATGATCATGTTGTGCGCGAACATCAGCGTCTGCCGCCACACGGTCCGGAACACGTAGACCGAGATCGGCGCCGGAAGGTGCTTGATCAGACCTTCGTTCGCGATGAAGGTGTCCGCGCCCTCCGTGACACAGCCGTTGATGAAGTTCCAGACGATGAAGCCGACGGTGATGTACGGCAGGAACGTCTTGATCGGCGAGTCGAACAGCTGGGAGTACAGCAGGCCCAAGCCGATCGCGGTGATGCCCATGCTCAGGGTCAGCCAGAACGGGCCGATCACCGAGCGTCGATAGCGCTGCTTGATGTCCTGCCAGCCGAGGTGGAGCCAGAGCTCGCGGTTGTTGAAGCCGTCACGGAGGTCGGTGAACGCACGCGCGAATGTCTTGCTGTCCGATACGGCCGGTGGTGGCGCCGAGACGGTTGCAGGTTCGCTGTCGGTTGCGTGGACCGTGCTGGTGGCATGCACGTGATGGAGGGTACCCACCTGGTTGTGGCGTCTTGGTTGACCCCATGGCAGAGCTAGATTCTTGAGACTTGCAGGGTGCGGGTTTTCGCGGCTTAGAGGTACTGCCCGGTGCCCGATACGCCCGGCGTGTGCGGGTCGACGAGACCGGACTGGCCCGCGGGCAGGCCGCGTCGCATCTGCTCCAGCTGTGCCCGTGCTTCCATCTGCTGGGTGATCAGCACGGTCTGGATGCCGTGGAACAGCCCTTCTAGCCAGCCGACGAGCTGTGCCTGCGCGATGCGCAGCTCGGCGTCCGAGGGAGTGCTGTCCTCGGTGAACGGCCGGATGAGCCGTTCGAGCTCGTCCCGCAGCTCGGGGGCGAGTGCCTTCTCGAGTTCGCGGATCGACGTCTCGTGGATGTCGCGGACCCGGTTGCGGCTCGCGTCGTCGAGCGGCGCGGCGCGCACCTCCTCAAGGAGCTGCTTGGTCATCGTGCCGATCCGCATGACCTTGGCCGGCTCTTCGACCAGATCGGCGACCGACGCGTGCTGCTCGGCTTCGGCACTGTCCATCGCGGATTCGAGGCGCCCGTTACCGACCGGAGAGCCGTCCGGGCCAACTACCACCACGTGGGGTGACGTATCGTTGTTCAAGTCACTGCCTGTGCTTGTTTCGAAGGAGTTCGGCTCGGTCATGTGCCCCATCCTGGCCTAGTTCCGGTCCTCGTCGCATCTTGCTTTGCGACGCCTGTATCCGAGCGTAGCCGGAACGGTCGCGCGGCGTGATAACCAGGCCAACCCCGATCACATCGCGAAACCAAGCCTCCGTACGGTGTCTCCATGGCGTTCGACGTCGCTCGTATCCGTGGGTTGTTTCCCGCGCTGGGTGACGGCTGGATTCACTTCGATGGCGCTGCCGGAATGTTGGTTCCCGAGCAGGTCGCGTCCGCTGTTTCGACGGCGATGCGGGCTCCGGTCTCCGGGCCAGGTGGGGCGTTTCCGGCCTCGCAGCGTGCGGAAAGCATCGTCAACGCGGCCAGAAGGGCAGTGGCCGACCTTGTCGGTGCCGACCCTGCCGCTGTCGTGCTCGGACCCAACGCTCCCGTGCTGGTCAGGCGCCTCGTCGACTCGATGTCCGAGCGCTGGACCATCGGCGACGAGGTGGTCGTCTCACGCCTCGACGAGCAGGCGAACATGGCGCCGTGGCAGCGCGCGGCCAAGCGGGTCGGCGCGGTCCTCCGCTGGGGCGAGATCGACATCGAGACCTGCGAACTGCCCGCTTGGCAGTACGAGAACCTGGTGTCCGCGCGGACCAAGGCGGTGGCCGTCACGGCTGCTTCGGGTTCGGTCGGCACGCGTCCGGACGTGCCGACGGTCGTCGAGTTCGCGAAGCGCGTCGGGGCGATGGTGATCGTCGACGCGACCTACGCCGCGCCGTTCGTCCCGCTCGACCTTCCCTCGCTCGGCGCGGATGTGATGGTGCTCTCGGCGCAGGCCTGGGGCGGCCCGTCGGTCGGCGCACTGGTTTTCCGCGATCCCGAGATGCTCGAACGGTTACCGTCCGTGTCGCTCGACCCGAACGCGCGAGGCGCCGCCCGTCTCGAACTCGGGCCGCACGCGTATCCGCTGCTGGCCGGGCTCGTCGCTTCGGTCGACTACCTAGCGGGTCTCGACGACGCCGCCACGGGCTCGCGGCGTGAGCGGCTGACGACGTCGCTCGGCTCGGCGAAGTCGTACCACGCGGGCCTGCTCGCGCAGCTGTCCACGGAACTGCGATCGCTGCGGCACGTGATGGTGATCGGCGACGCGATGCGGCGCATCCCGTCGCTGGCGTTCACCGTCGCCGACAAGAAAGCCCCTGAGGTCGCCGAGTACCTGGCGTCTCAGGGGCTGTGCGCGTTCGCCGACGACGGCACGAGCGGGGTGTTCGCGTCGCTGGGTGTCGGCGAGGTCGGCGGGGTGGTCCGGATCGGGCTGGCCCACTACTCGAACGTGTTCGAGGTGAACCAGCTCGTCCGGGTTCTGGAAGAGTTGCGTTAGTTCTTCGCCGCCAGCAGGACCTTGCCGAAGACAGTGCCCTCTTCGAGTGCCTGGTGCGCTGACGCGGCTTCCGCCATCGGCACGATCTGACCGATGATCGGCTTGACCGAACCGTCCTCCACCAACGGCCACAGCCGCTCGCGCACGTCCGCGACGATCTCGGCCTTCTCCTCGAGCGGCCGTCCGCGCAGCCCCGCCGCGAACACGCTCGCCCGCTTGACCAGCAGCTTGCCGAGGTTCAGCTCGCCCTTGACCCCGCCCTGCATCCCGATGATCACCAGGCGCCCGCCGATGGCCAGCGCGTCGATGTTCTTGCCGAGATAGGCCGCGCCCATGTTGTCGAGGATGACGTCGGCGCCCTTGGTCACCTTCTTGAGCTCTTCGACGAAGTCCTGGTCGCGATAGTTGATGGTGATGTCCGCGCCGAGCTGGCGGCAGCTTTCCAGCCGCTCCGCCGAACCCGCGGTGACCGCGACCGTCGCTCCGAGTGCTTTGCCGACCTGGATCGCGTGCGTACCGATACCGCCCGCGCCGCCGTGGACGAGCAGGACATCGCCCTCGCCGAGCTTGCCGTGCATGACGACATTGGCCCAGACCGTGCAGGCGACTTCGGGCAGCGCGGCGGCGGTGATCAGGTCCACTTCGGACGGGACCGGCAACAGCTGTCCGGCTGGGATCGAGGCCTTTTCGGCGTAGCCACCGCCCGCGAGCAACGCGCAGATCTCGTCGCCGACCTGCCAACCCTCGACGCCTTCGCCGAGTTCGATGATCGTTCCCGAGCATTCGAGGCCGATGATGTCGCTCGCTCCGGGAGGCGGCGGGTAGTAACCCTGGCGTTGAAGGAGGTCGGCTCTGTTCACCGCGCTGGCCGCCACCTCGACGAGCACTTCGCCGGCGCCGGGCGTCGGATCCGGCACCTCCGTCCACTCGAGGGCTTCCGGTCCACCGGGCTCACGCACTGTGATCGCGTACATATTCTGACCCTATCCCGAAAGTCTTCAACTACACCGAATACCTCATTGACGTATTCGTGGAAACGCATAAAAGTGAGCAACCATGTCAACTGGGAGAAAACGACTCGTTATCGCCGCCGTCGCGTGTGCCGGGCTGACGCTTGCCACCATGCCGGCCGCGACAGCCGCCCCGGCCGCCAAGGCCGACGGCACCGCCCTCGCCAAGCAGCTCGTCAAGAAGGTCGACATCGGGGGCATCAACCGCCACCTGATCGCGCTGCAGCGCCTCGCCGACGCCAACGGCGGCACGCGCGCGGCCAGTACCGAAGGGCACCGGCAGTCCGCGGAGTACATCGCGGGCAAGCTGACGGCCGCCGGCTACGCGGTCAGCCGCCAGGAGTTCCCGTTCACCTACGCCGAGACGATCGAGCAGAAGCTCACCGTCGCCGGCGCGAACGTCCCGATCATCGTCATGTCGTACAGCCCGTCGACGCCCGCTGGGGGCATCACCGCGCCGCTCGCCGTCATCCCGGTCGACGCGACGCCCGGTTGTGAAGCCGCCGACTTCGGCGACGTCACCGGCAAGATCGCACTGATCCAGCGCGGTTCCTGCAGCTTCGCGCAGAAGCAGCAGGTCGCCGCCGCGGCCGGCGCCATCGGCGCGATCATCTACAACAACACCGACGGGGAACTCAACGGCACGCTCGGCGACCCGGCGTCGGCGAAGATCCCGACCGGCGGCATTTCGCAGGCCAACGGCAACGCGCTCGCCGCGCAGAACGGGGTGGCGGTCACGCTCGACCTGCGCTCGCTGCTGGAAGAGCGCAAGAGCTACAACGTCGTCGCGGAGACCAAGACCGGTCGTAAGGACAACGTCGTGATGCTCGGTGCCCACCTCGACAGCGTCACCGAAGGCCCGGGTATCAACGACAACGGCTCCGGCTCGGCGACCCTGCTCGAGAGCGCGTTGCAGCTCGGCGGCAGCCCGAAGGTCAACAACGCGGTCCGGTTCGGTTTCTGGAGCGCCGAGGAGTACGGCCTGGTCGGCTCGACCTACTACGTCAACTCGCTGCCGTTCGAGCAGCAGTTGGATATCGCGCTGTACCTGAACTTCGACATGCTCGGCTCGCCGAACGCGGCGTACTTCGCCTATGACGGCGACGACTCCGACGGTGTCGGCTCGGGTGCGGGCCCGTACGGCTCCGCGCAGATCGAGAAGACCTTCACCGACTACTTCGCTTCGCGCAGCATCCCGAGCGAGGGCACGGACTTCTCGGGACGTTCGGACTACGGCCAGTTCATCGCCGTCGGCATCCCCGCCGGTGGGCTGTTCACCGGTGCCGAGGGCGTCAAGACCGCGGCACAGGCAGCCAAGTGGGGCGGCCAGGCCGGCGTCGCTTACGACAAGTGCTACCACCAGGCTTGTGACAACCTCGGCAACGTCGACCGCGTCGCTCTCGACCGCAACGCGGACGCCGTCGCCTGGTCCCTTGGCGTCTACGCGACTAGCACCGAAGACGTCAACGGCGTCCCCGGTGGCAAGGCCGCGAAGGCCAAGAAGCAGCGCGCCGCGGAGCGCTCCGGCCAGCGGAGCTTCACCGCTTCCGTCGCCGGTGACGTACACGCGGCAGCTGTCTGATCCCCGAAAAAAAGTGGCATGAATGGACCTTTCATCTCGAACTGTAATTTCTACAGAGTGAGATGAAAGGTCCATACATTTCAGTTTTGGCTACCCAAGGCTCTTCGCGCCGAACGTGTCGCAGCGAGCGGGATCCCCGGTCTGGAACCCCGTGGTGAACCACTTCTCGCGCTGCTTCGACGTGCCGTGCGTGAACTGCGATTCGTTCACGCGCCCGCCGCCGAGCTTGGTCTGGATGTAGTCGTCACCGATGCGGGACGCGGTGTCGAGCGCCCGGCTGATGTCGTCCTGCGTGACCTCGGTGATCAGCGGCCGCCCGGATTCCGTCGGCGTCGTGGTGGCGTGGTTGGCCCACACGCCCGCGTAGCAGTCGGCCTGAAGTTCGAGGCGCACCGAGCCGGACGTCGGCCCGCTGCCGGTGCCCTTCGCGGAGGTACCCAGCAGGTTCTGGACGTGATGCCCGTACTCGTGGGCCAGGACGTAGGCCTCGGTGAACAGGCCGCCCTGCGCGCCGAACCGGGTCGTGAGCTCGTTGAAGAACGAGAGGTCGATGTAGACCTCGGAGTCGCCGGGGCAGTAGAACGGGCCGACGTCCGACGTCGCGTTGCCGCAGGCCGTGCGGACGTCGCCGTCGAAGAAGTTCGTCGTCGCCTTGCGGTAGGTCTGGCCGGACCGCGAGAACTGCCCGGCCCAGTAGTCCTGCACCGAGTTGACGATCGCGACGATCGCGCAGTCGTGGTTCTTGTTGGCGTCCGCGCCGGTCTTGCACTCGGCGGAAATCGAACTGTCACTGACCTGCTGGCCGGAGCCGATGCGGTCCAGCCCAGGGATGCTTCCCCCGGAAGCGCCGGTGGTCGGCAAGCCACCGAACTGAGAGAGCACAAAATAGATCACCAGGCCGACCACGCCGAGCCCGCCGCCACCCAGCGCGACCCGGCCGCCGATGCCACCGCCACCGCCATCGCGCATGTCCTGGACTTCGGACGTGTCGAGCCCCGCACCTTCGTCGAATCTCACGGGGCAAAGCGTATCGGGTAGGCACAAGAAACGCCTGGGTGCGGCCACCCGTCGGGGGCCGCACCCAGGATCTACCGAGGTTGTCAGTTGTACCGGCGATTGGCTGCTGCCGGGCCGGGCGCGCTGCGCTGCCGCCGTGGTCAAGAGGCCACAAGCGAAACAGGCTCGAACTACGCCGAATGCGCGAGAAAGATGTCGAGCGCACTACTCAGAACCCACGCTCGTGCTGTTCACAATCACGACCGAGTCGGATCAGTCCGCCCCAGTCGTGGGGACACAGCGGGCAGTCAACCGCGAAAACTCATCCGCCACAGAACCACCTACCCTCTCCCGGCTGGGGGCCTGACCGGCGATCCTTGCTGGCCGCCGCGCTCGGGTCCAACCATCCGATTCATCCACCATGCGCCTTTCGCGTCCGAGTCTCAACACTTTCGTTACGCCCCTTCGAGCTAAATTTCACGGTGTTGGAAAACGGCCACTTGGTGTAGGCAAATACGCCCGTTCCGTAGCCGACAGCCCGACGAACGGTCTATCGTCCGCTCGATGACAGCCACTACGCGCGGCAGCGATCAAGGCCCTACCCTGCGTGTCATGAGCGAGGAACGTCCGGTGCGGTGGCTGTCGGAGACAGAAGATGCCGCGTGGCGTAACTACATCGTCGCCACCCTCCGCCTCCGCCAGCGTCTACACCGCGAGTTGGTCGAGCAACACAACGTGACGCTCACCGACTACGAAGTCCTCGTCTGTATCGAAGCCGCGGGCAACCGCCTCCGCATGTCGGACCTCGCCACCGTGCTCGGCTCCACCAAGAGCCGCCTCTCCCACCAGATCGGCCGCATGGAAATCGCCGGCGCCGTCCACCGCGTCCGCGACCCGGAAGACAAACGCGGCGTCGTCGCCGAACTCACCGACGCCGGCAAGGCGCTCCTCGAACAAGCGGCCCCCAAGCACGTCGAAGGCGTCCGCGAACACCTCATCGACCTGCTGACCCCCGAGGAGCAGGCCGTCATCGGCCAGGCCTTCTCCCGAGTCCTCGAACACCTCACCGAGCTCGAGTCCTGACCCGTTAGGCTGATGCCCAGGGAAGCGTGACAGAGCGGCCGAATGTACTCGCCTTGAAAGCGAGCGTGGGGCGACCCACCGGGGGTTCAAATCCCTCCGCTTCCGCCATAGATGGACCTTCGGTTCGTTGTTCGAACCCAGCAGCGGGCGGCACGGAGTGCCTTGCCTGGGCAAGAGCGTGGTCTACGACGCGGTCCAGCAAATTGCTGACTCGCGCCGTAGCCGACCTGACCAGCGGAACGCCCGACAGGAAGCCCCTTCACTACCCCGGGCGACAAGCCGGGCGGCACTTTCTCACCAAAGTGCGAAGCTGGTTTGAAAGACCTCCCGGCAGGCCCGCAGAAATCCTCAGCCGACGCGTTCGATCTTGGCTCGGCGGATCAGGAACTTGCCCGGCTCACGGACGTTTTCGAACGCGGCGTTGTTCAGGATTACGCAGCTGCCGGACGTCGAGGTCACCGCGACCGTGGTGGCCTTGTTGTTGTCCAGGTTCGTCACCTTCAGCTTGGTGCCCAAGGGGAACTGGTTGCTCGCAGCGCCCGGTGCGGCGTCTTCGTTGAACAGCGTCACCGTCGAACCGGCGCAGACCACGTCACCGCCGGTCGCGGGTTGTCCGGCCGCCGGGGCGGCGGGCTTGGCCGGGGCGGGTGCGGCGGGTGCGGCGACGACTGGCGCGCCAACCGGGCCGACGGCGGCAGTGCAGCCGGCGACGGCTCTGCGTTGCTGGATCAGGTTCACCACGTCTTGCCGGTTCGCGATTCTCGCTGTCGAGAGGGCGTCCGGGGTTCGCTGCTGGTCGGCGATGAAGCTCAGGTTGTTCTGCAGCGCGGTGTCCAGGCCCTGGCAGGACTCGGCGGCTTGGCTGTCGCTCGCGCCCGGGTTCAGTGCGACGACGCCGACGGCGATGCCGGCGGCCGCGAGGATGCCGGCCATGCCGAGCATGGTGCGCTTGCGGTGCCGGCCTTTGCTCGAACTGGACATGTGCCACTCCTTGGGGATCTTTCCTGCTATGTACCAAGGAGTACGGTTCGGCTACGAAACCAGTTCAATTCTTTTTCGGGCTTGACAGACGTGTCCCGAACGGCACAGAAAAGTTGTCCACAGGTGGGGACAGCCTGGGGGTAAGTCGAACAAGTGTTCGCCGGATCAGGCTTCCGGCAGGGTGACCCGTCGCTGCTCGGACCGCACGGCCACGACGTCGCCGCTGGTCAGCTGGCGTCCGCGGCGGAATTCGAGTTCACCGTTGACGGTCACCTCATCGGCTTCCAGTAGTTCCTTCGCCGTCGATCCGTCGTCGGCGAGACCTGCCAGCTTGAGGAACTGGCCGAGGCGGATCGGCTCACCGGTGATGGGGACGTCGACGATCGGTTGGCTCTGCATCGGGACATCATCCGCCATCTCTCACCTCAGTGCGTTTCCGAGGTACTGGCGCGGTACAGCGCCTCGATGTCGGTGTCGAAGTAGCTGCTGTACGAGACGTCGGCGTCGTCGCCGCCGAGCTGGTAGCCACCGATCACGCCGACGACGGTGCCGAGGGTCGTGTCCGGGGCCGCGTCGACAACCCACGGGCCGCCGCTGGTGCCGTCGGGGAAGCCGTCGCAGGCGATGCGCAGCTGGTACTCGGACTGCTGGGTGGTGCTGTTGCGGCAGACCACCGGCGAATCGGCTTCGTCGGGGTAGCCGGTCAATGTCACGTCGTTGGTGAAGCCGGGGTCGACGCCGAGCTGGTTGGCGCCGGTGACGCTTTCGATCGAATTCGGGTTGCCGTCCTGCCGCACGGTCACGAAGCCGACGTCGAGGTCCGGGTCGGAGTCGTCGATCCAGCCGGGCGCCACCAGCGAGCTGGTCACGGTCCACATGCCGTAGGGCGCGGTGCCGTCGTGGTAACCGGGGGCGAAGGTCAGGTCGCTGAGGTAGTTGCCGCCGAAGCCTTCGTGGATGCAGTGCGCCGCGGTGATGACCTCGTTCCCGGCGGAGCTGTGCACGACGCTGCCGGAGCAGAAGTGGCCGTCGCCGTCGAACAATGCGCCGACGGCGGGTTCACCGGCGGGCGTGGTTTCGATCGGGGTGCCGCCGGCCGCCTCGTGGGGGACACCGCAGGCGAAGGTCAGCGCGGCGCAGAGGGTGACAACGGAGGCCGCTCGCAGGTAGTTGATCGCAGGCTCCTTCCGGCCGTAGCCATCAGATCATCACAGCGCGGCGCCGACGGCACCTTTTGCGATCGGATGCACAGCAAGCTCACAGTTCGTACGGGGTGAGCGCAACGCCTTGCGCGCGCAGGGTCGCGTCCAGGGAACCCCAGATCATGGTCGCCAAATGCGCTACGAAGGCTTCGCGGCTCACGGTCCTGGTCCGCATCCACCATTCCGTTGACGCGCCCACCGCGCCGACGACGGCGTACGCGCTCGGCTCGGCGACTTCGTCGTCCAGGTCGAGTGAGCGCAGGTACTCCTTGAGCATCGACGCGATGACGCCCGCGATCTCCTTGCCGTTTTCCATCAGCTCGATGTACTGGCTGCGCATCAGGAACCGGAAGACGTTCGGGTACTCGTCGACCGTGCTGACGTAGGCTTCGAGACCACGCTCGATGGTGACGCGCGGCGGATCGTCGCGCAGGTTCAGGGTGGGCAGCAGGCGTTGCCAGAGGATTTCGCCCATGCGCTCGGACACCGCGCCGTACAGGTCGGCCTTGTCCGCGAAGTGCCGGTAGATCTTGGGTTTCGCGACGCCGGCGACCGCGGCGATGTCGTCCATGCTGGCGTCCGGGCCGTGCTCGGCGAGCGCGCGGAAGGTCGCGTCGACGAACTCCTTGCGCAGCGCGAGCTTGTGTTCGCGCCAGCGTTCGGTGCGGGCATCGCTCTTCTGCCGGTTGACGCCTGCGGGCATGCCGAGCATAGTACCGGAAGTATCATGTACCACTGGTACCGGGTACTTTCGGTAGCACCTACCTGAAGGTGGCGCGTCGACGATGACCCGCGAGCAGACCGTCCGAAGACTGCTGAGCTCCTCGGCCGAAAGGTTCTACGACCCCGAGGTCGACATCGACTGGGACGCGCCGTGGGTGGACGGCATGCCGTTCGTCCCGGAGCACCGCGTGACGTTGTACGGCACCGGGCTCTGGCAGGACCTGACTCCGGAACAGCGCCTTGAGCTGGGCAAACACGAAGCCGTCAGCATGGTCAGTTACGGCATCTACGCCGAGGCCGCGCTCATGCACATCCTGCTCAGGTTGGTCACCGAAGGCGATCCCGCGACAGCACGCACCCGCTACACGCTGACCGAGATCGGCGACGAATGCCGCCATTCGACGATGTTCGCGCGGTTCATCGAGAAATCCGGCATCCGGGCGTACCGGCAGCCGCGGATCGCCGCGCGGGGGATGAAGTTCATCTCGCTGCTCCCCATCGGCCCCGCCAGTTACGGCCTGGCGCTGCTGATCGAGGAGATCCTCGACCGTGGCCAGCGCGAAACCATGCTCGACGAGAACGTCCAGCCGCATATGCGCATGCTGAACCGCATTCACGTGCTCGAAGAGGCTCGGCACATCTCGTTCGCGCGCACCGAGCTCGTTGCCAGCACCAAGAACCTGAACGCGGTCCAGTTGCTGATCAACCGGCTCGTGCTGGCCATCGCCGCGAACCTCGTGGCCTACATGCTGATCCACCCGCGCGTCTACATCTCGGTCGGCATCCGGCCGCGTGACGGACGTAAGGCGGCGCTCGACAATCCGCATTACCGTCAGACCATGGCCTTCATGGCCGAGAAACTGGTCAACTTCTTCGAGGAGTCCGGGATGCTCAAGGGACGGCTGATCAAGGCACTCTGGTACCGATCCCAGCTACTGCCGAAAGGCGGCCGACGTGGTTGAGCAGACCGGAGTGGTGATCGTCGGTTCCGGCTTTTCCGGACTGGGCATGGCGATCCAGCTGAAACGGGCCGGCCGTGACGACTTCGTCATCCTCGAGAAGGCCGGGGACGTCGGCGGCACCTGGCGGGACAACAGCTATCCCGGCTGCGCGTGCGATGTGCCGTCCCATATGTACTCGTACTCCTTCGAGCCCAAGTCCGACTGGACGAAGATGTATTCCCAGCAGCCCGAAATCTGGGACTACCTCAAGGCGCTCACCGAGAAGTACGGCTTGCGCAGCCATATCCGGTTCAACACCGAGGTCACTTCCTCCCGCTGGGACGAGGAAGAAAGCCGTTGGCACGTAGGCACTTCCACCGGCGAGCTGAGCGGGAAGTTCCTGGTCGCCGGAGTCGGCGCACTGCACATCCCCAACATTCCGGCGCTGCCCGGCATCGAGCGCTTCACTGGCCGGACCTTCCACTCCGCC
This sequence comes from Amycolatopsis sp., assembly GCF_036008905.1. Taxonomy (GTDB): domain Bacteria; phylum Actinomycetota; class Actinomycetes; order Mycobacteriales; family Pseudonocardiaceae; genus Amycolatopsis. Next base: position 34,059 of record NZ_DASYMU010000194.1, read on the forward strand.
CAGTGGGACCACGACTACGACCTCAAGGGCAAGCGGGTCGCCGTCATCGGCACCGGCGCGAGCGCGGTCCAGTTCATCCCCGAGATCGTCGACGACGTCGCCGCCCTGCACGTCTACCAGCGAACCCCGCCCTGGGTCCTGCCGCGGGCGAACAGCCCGATCAGCGAATCCAAGCGGAACGTCTTCAGCCGCGTGCCCCTGGTTCGCCGCGCCTACCGCAACACCATCTACTGGGTGGCGGAGTCGCTGGCCATCGGCATGAACGGGCACCCGGCGATCCTGAAAGCCGGCGAGTTCGTCGGCAAACGCCATATCCGCCGGCAGATCGCGGACCCGGTGCTGCGCAAGCAGGTCACCCCCGGCTACACCCTGGGCTGCAAACGTGTGCTCGGCTCGAACAAGTACTACCGCGCCTTGACTCGTGACCACGTCGACGTCATCACCGATAGCATCACCGAGGTCAAGGAAACCTCCATTGTGGACGCCAACGGTGTCGAGCGTGAAGTCGACGCGATCATCTACGGCACCGGCTTCCACGTGACGGACTCTTTCGATTACCTTGACATCAAGGGCCGCGAAGGCCGTGACCTGGCATCCCTCTGGCGAGACGAAGGCATCCAGACCCACCTTGGCATCACCGTCGCGGGCTTCCCGAACGCGTTCTTCCTGCTGGGCCCGAATACCGGCCTCGGCCACAACTCCGTGGTCTTCATGATCGAGTCGCAAATCCGTTACGCCCTGGACGCCATGCGCATGGTCGAGCGCCGCCACGCGAAGGCGTTCGAAGTCCGCGGCGAAGTACAAGCCGCCTTCAACGACGAGATCCAGCGCAAACTCGCGAACGGCGTCTGGACCACCGGCGGCTGCACGAGCTGGTATCTGGACTCCCAAGGTGTGAATCGGACCATCTGGCCCGGTTTCACCTGGCAATACTGGCTGCGAACCCGCAAAGTCGATCCGGCGGACTTCGTCCTCTTTGGCTCACGAACCCTCACCGGAGCAGAACGATGAAAACCTTCACCGACAAGGTCGCCGTGATCACCGGCGCCGGCTCTGGCATCGGCCGCGCATTGGCACTCGAACTGGCCGGGCGCGGCACCAAACTCGCACTGTCCGATGTAGACGAATCCCGCGTGACCGAGACCGCGGCCCGGTGCGAAAAGGCCGGCGCCGAAGCCCGCCCATATGTCTTGAATGTCGCGAATCGCCAAGCCGTCCTGGATCACGCTGACGAGGTCGCCCAAGACTTCGGCGGCGTGAACCTGGTCGTCAACAACGCGGGTGTCGCCTTGGCGGACAACGTCGAAGACATGACCTGGGAAGATCTCGACTGGGTCATGAACATCGACTTCTGGGGCGTGGTCCACGGTACGAAAGCTTTCCTGCCGCACCTGATCGACTCGGGTGACGGTCATATCGTGAACGTGTCGAGCGTCTTCGGGTTCATCGGCGTTCCCACCCAAAGCGCTTACAACGCGGCGAAGTTCGCTGTCCGTGGTTTCACCGAGGCGCTGCGTCAGGAGATGATCGCGGCCCGGCATCCGGTGAAGGTCAGTTGTGTCCATCCCGGTGGTATCAAGACGAACATCGCGCGTGATGCTCGCGGCTTGGGCTCCGCGGACAAGGAGAAGTCGGCGGCGAGTTTTGAGAAGCTCGCTCGTACTACTCCTGAGCAGGCCGCGAAGGTGATCGCTCGCGGGGTGGAGCGCAACAAGCCTCGGATTCTTATCGGGGCGGATGCTTATGTGCTGGATGCGATTCCGCGGTTGTTCGGGGCTCGGTATCAGCGGCCTCTCGCTTGGCTGGCTCGTCAGGGCCTGAAGCTGACCTAAACGAGGCTGGGAGTGGCTTGCCATCTGTCGACAGATGGCGATCACCGTGGCCGCACCGGCGCGTACGGAACGTCACCTGCCATTTCACTGAGCTGAACCCTGCTGGACGACTACGCTTACCGGATGGGTAAGCGATGACCAGCACCGAAGAGCGCGCCGAGCAGCGCCGCGAGGACATCGTGCCGGCGGCGTTCAAGGTGTTCCGCGAGCGGGGTTACCACGCCGCCGGGGCCGCCCGGTGATTTCGGTGTTCCGGCGGGCTGTGCACGAGTTGACGAACGTCGGCATCCTGGCGCGTGAAGGGGTGACGCGGGCGGTGCGGCCGGATCAGGCCGTCCGGATCGGTGTCGCCGCGCTGCGGTGGGGTGTCTCCCCGGCGACGGTGGCGGCCGCGGCGGCGATCCAGCACGGCGACCGCGCGGCACTCGTCGACGAGCGCGGCGCGTTGTCCTTTGTAGAGCTGGACGAACGCTCAGGTGCGCTGGCGGCTGGGTTGGCCGCGCACGACATCGGCGCCGGCAGCCGGGTCGCGATCCTGTGCCGCAACCACCGCGGTTTCGTCGACGCCTTGCTGGCGCTCGGAAAGCTGGGGGCGGACGCGTTGCTGCTGAACACGTCGAGCGCCGGTTCGCGGCTGGTCACCGTGCTGGCGAACGAAAACGCCACGGCGATCATCCACGACGAGGAGTTCGGGGAAGTCGTCGAGCAGGTCGCCATCCCGCGTTTCGTCGCGTGGCACGACAGGCCGGCGAGCGCGACGACGCTGGACGAGCTGATCGCGGGCGACTACCCGGCACACCTGGCGACGTCGTCGCGGGGTGGCGCGGTGGTGATTCTGTCCGCCGGCAAGGGGGCCGCCAGGGCGGTACCGCAGTCGCTCGACCCGGTCGTCGGACTCGTCGAGCGGATCCCGTTGCGCCGCAGGCGGTCCCACGTCGTCGCGGCGCCGCTGTGCCAAACCTGGGGGCTGAGCTTCCTGCTCTTGGGGCTTCAGCTCGGGGCGACCCAGATCTTCCGGCGCCGGTTCGACCCGGCTTCGGTGCTGCTGGATCTGGAGGCGCACCGGGCCGAGGTGCTCGTGCCGGTTCCGGTACTGCTTGAGCGCATTCTCGAGCTGCCGCTGGAAAGCCTGCGCAAGCACGACCTGTCCAGTTTGGAGGTTGTCGCGGCGGCCGGTTCGGCGTTGTCGGGCGATCTGGCGCTGGAGTGGATGACGCAGTTCGGGCACACGCTCTACAACATCTACGGCTCGACCGAGGCCGCGCTGGTGTCGATCGCCACCCCGGAAGACCTGCGTGCCGCCCCGGAAACCGCCGGACGGCCCGCTCGCGGCACCGTGGTGAAGCTGCTGGACGACAACGGGATGGAAGTCCCAACCGGACAGACCGGCCGCATCTTCGTCGCCAACGGCGGGCTGGTCGAGACCGGAGATACTGGCCATTTGGACACGAACGGCCGCCTTTTCGTGCAGGAGCCCGAAGTTTCGTGACACTTTCCCGAAAAGTGCCACAGGAAAAGCTTGGTCAGCTCCGCGCGGCCATGCCGTTGAAAGCGAAACCGACGAGCGCGTCGATATGCCGGGTCCGTTCCGGCTCGACGAGCGGACCTCGCAGCGTCGGGACGACCGAGTACATCATCAGTGACAGCAAGCCTTGCCCGGCGATTTTCGTGTCCAGATCGGCGGGCAGGAAGCCGCGGCGCACACCGTTGTCGAGATACGCCGTGGTGAGCACGCCGAACGACGAGATCAGCGTCAGCAGGCGCTGGACCAGTTCGTCGTCGATCGCCGGGGTGTCGAGCATGGTGAACTGCACCAGCCCGGGCTTTCCCTCGACCAGGGTCAGCAACCTGTCCAGCATCACGCGGAACTGGCCGGCGAGTTCGTCCAGCGAAGTCGCTTCGTTGGGCTGGTCCTCACCCACCACCCCCTCGATGATCGACTCGACGGCGTAGTCGAGGACGTCGTCGAGGATGTGCCGCTTGCTGTCGTAGTAGTTGTAGAACGTGCCATGGCTGACGCCGGTCTCCCGGACGATATCGGCGACGCCGGACGTCCGGTAACCCTTGGTGCAGAACACTTTATACGCCGCTTCGACAAGTTCCCGTTTCCGGGTGGCGATTCTGTCGGTCATCTGGCCGCTCCCGGGCCCCGCACGCCGAAGACCACGAACGACACCAGTACGTCGACATAGCGGGCCCGTCGTTCGGGCGTGGCTTCCCCGCGCAGGGCGAGCAGGAAACCGGGCACGATCATCGCGTTCATCCCGTGGGCGACCATTTCCGTGTCCAGATCCTCGCGTAGCCAGCCGGCGCGCACGCCATGGTTCAAATAGGACGCCATCATCGCGCTCAGTGTGTTTTCCAGTCCCAGCAACCTTGCCTTGAGCTCTTCGTCGATCGCGCTCGCCTCGACGAGGACGAGCTTCAGCAGCTCAGGCTCTTCCTGGGTTAGCGTGAACAGTCGCTCAGCGATCGCCCGGACCTGCTCGATGAACTCCTCGAGAGACTCCGCGCGGGCCCGGGTGGCTCCATTGCGGACAGCTTCCAGCATCCGTTCGACGCTGTGATCGAGGACGTGGTCGAGCAGGGTCCGCTTGCTTTCGAAGTAGCGGTACACCGTTCCTTGGCCGACGCCGGCGTGTTTGGCGACGTCGGAGATGCTGGCCGCTTCATAACCGCGCTCGGTGAAAACCGCGCAGGCGGATTCGATGAGCTGAAGACGGCGTCGTTGCGCGAGTCCTGGCTCAGGTGGGCGACCGCGGCGGGCGCGTGGCTTCGCCGATCCGGTGGGGGGTGCGGATTCCATCGGGGAGGGAGCCTACGGTATCGAACCTCTTGTGTATCCCCCATTCACTGCTACATTGCCAATCGGCTGAAAGGGCGGGCCCTATGTCGAGCGAGATTCCGACCTCCAGGATTGCCCGGACAAGCAAGCTCGGCGCCTTCGTGGCAGGTCAGGCGGCTCGTCAGGTCGGAACGAAGGCCAGCACCTTCGGTCGTTCCGAAGAAGCCCGCGCGCGCGTGCTCGAACGGCGCTCCCTCGAGGCCGCGGACCAGATCGTGTCGGTCCTCGGCAGCATGAAGGGCGCGGCGATGAAGCTGGGTCAGATGATGTCGGTCATCGATCTCGGCATCATCCCCGAATCCGCGCGCGCCGACTTCCAGCGAAAACTGGCCGTTCTGCGCGATCGGGCACCGGTGGTGTCCTTCGGGCAAATGCGCGCGGTCCTCGAGAAGGATCTGGGCGCGGGAATTGACGTGGTGTTCGCCGAATTTGACGAGAAGCCGGTCGCTTCCGCGTCGATCGGGCAGGTTTATCGGGCGCGGTTGCACGACGGTCGCGCGGTCGCGGTCAAGGTGCAGTACCCCGGGATCGGCACGGCCGTGCGCGCCGATCTGAAGAACATGGCGCTTTTCCTCCGCTTCTCGCAACGCTTCCGACCTGGTTTGGACATGGTTCAACTGGGCGAGGAGATCCGGACCCGGATCGAAGAAGAACTGGATTACCGGCGCGAAGCCCAGACCCAGCACGAAGTTGCCGGCCAATTCCGAGGGCACCCGTTCATCGTGGTTCCGGACAGTGTCCTGGAATTCTGCGGGGAACACGTACTGGTCACGGAATTCGTCGACGGGCTTGTCTTCGACGACATCGTCGAGCAGTCGCAGGAGGTCCGCGATCGGGTCGGTGAGATCGCCTACCGGTTCTATTGTGGCTCCATCTTCCGGAATCACGAGTTCCCCGGTGACCCGCATCCGGGGAACCTGTTGCTGCGCCCCGACGGCAAGGTCGCGTTCATCGATTTCGGGCTGTTCAAGCGGATGTCGACCGAAAGTATCGAAACCGAATTGGCGTGCTTGCGTGCCGCGAGCGAAGGGCGGGCGGAGGATCTGCACCGCTTGCTCAACGGTTTGGGCGTGTTCCCGGAGCCGGACCTGATCCCGGCCGACGACATGCTCGAGTTCGTCCGTGACGCCGTCGGCTGGTATCTGATCGACGGTGTGGTGCATGCCACACCTGAGATGGCGACGGACGTTCTCATCGACTCGGTCGACCCGCGCTCCAAGCATTTCCGGAAGCTGCGCTGGCAGCACCTGCCGCCGGAACACGTTTTCACGCGACGCGCGGAGCTCTACACGTTCGGTCTGCTTGGGCAGCTGCACGCGCAGGCGAACTGGCATCGTATCGGGCGGGAATGGCTCTACGACGAACCGCCGGTCACCGAGTTGGGGCTTGAAGAAGCCGCCTGGCGAAACGGAACGGCTTAGCGTCGCCCGTCACTCGATGGAGTCAATTTTCGACTTTCCTGGGTGAAAGGGACCAGAATGCAGACGTCCGTGGTGCCGATACCGGAGGTTTCATGATGGTCCGTACCGCTGTGCGCAGCACGACGGCTCGCCCCTCGCCGAGGGTCGGGACAGCCGTCGAGCTGCTCGACCGGACGGGAATCATCGCCGCCAGCCTGCCCCAGCGCCGCCGGACCGAGTTCGAGACCGACGTCGAGCCGCCCGCCGCTGCGATGGTCGCCGAGCCAGGGGTCGCCGAGCCGCAGCCGAAGGACATGGACCTTCGGCCGCGGTCGGTCGTCATCCACCGCCGGGCGAAGGCCTGGGTCGGCGCGGCCGCCGGGGTCACGCTGCTGGCCATCGGCTGGCTCGCCGGTGGCACGCTGGCGAACCAGGACAGCTCGGAGACGGCCCTGCCGGTCGACGTCCGCCAGAACGTCGCCGAGCAGCCCGCTGTCCCGCCGCCGGCCGCTCCGCCCGTCACGCCGGCGACAGAGGTCATCGAGGTCCCGGCCAAGGTGCCGGCCGCCGCCCAGTCGCAGCACAAGGCCGTGCCGTCCACGAAGGCTCAGCGGCCTGTCGTGCGGTCTTCGCCGGAGCCGCGGGTGGACCTTCCCGAGCAGACGCCCAAGACCCAGCCAACCAAGGACATCGGCAAGCAGGTCGGGGACTTCGTCAAACCGTTCTTCGAGATGATGTCCGGCCGCTAAGGTTGGCACCAGAGCCGCGCCGCGCTCCACAAATGTCGTGCACGAACCCGCTTTGGCCGAAGGCACGCTATCTCGGCGGCAGGTCGCCGATCAGCAAAACGTGAGCTGACTCGGCAAGGAGCGCCCTGGCGACGCGATCGCGTCGCGGGTTCATCAGGCGGGCAAACAAGGCTTATCCGTGCCATGAGTATTCGTGCTCCGGGCGGCCCGTCGCGCCGTATCGCAGCCGCATTTCGATCGCGCCGGATTCGGCCAGCGCCGTCAGGTAGCGCTGCGCGGTGGCGCGGGCCATGCCGAGTTCCCCGGCGATCTCCGCGGCGGACAGCGGTCGCGCGGCGGCCTTAAGCTGATCGGAGACCAGCCGTGAAGTCGCCGTCGACTGGCCTTTCGGCGTGATCGTCCGGTCCTGTTCGTGCAGGGTGCGGAAAGCGCGGTCGACGTCTTCCTGGCCGAGGCCGCGTTCGTCGTTGAGCAGGTTCCGGTAGCGCGCGTAACTGAGCAGCCGCTCGGAGAGCTGCCGGGTGGTGAACGGTTTGATCAGGTAGTTCAGCGCGCCCGCGCGAAGAGCCGTCCGGATCGATTTGGCATCGGTTGCCGCGGACAGAACAATGGTGTCGGTCTGCAATTCCGGCAGTACCGCGAGACCGGACTCGTCGGGCAGGTAGACGTCGAGCAGGATCAGATCCGGTGACAGTTCACGCACTCGCGCCCGCGCTTCGGCCGCGGTATGCGCGGTGCCGACAACGGCGAATCCCGGGATCTCTTCGACGAATCCCGCGTGGACGCCGGCGACCCGGAAGTCGTCGTCCACGATGAGGGTGCGGATCACGGCTTTTCCTTTCGCAGTATTTCAGGCAGCGCGGCGACGAACAATGCGCCGTTCTCCTGCCCGCCGGGGTCGGCCAGCCAGACATCACCGCCGCGGGCTCGCGCCGCTTGTCTCGCCAACGCGAGGCCGAGGCCGTGACCGGGGGTGAGCTTGGTGGAAACACCTTCGTCGAACAGCGTTTCCCGGAGTTCCGCGGCGACTCCGGGTCCACTGTCCACAACGGACACATGCAGGGTGTCGCCGTCCGCGAGCAACGCGATCTCGACGGCCGCGGGCCGGCGCGGGCCCATGCGGGCTGCGTGCAGCGCGTTGTCGACGAGGTTGCCGACGACGGTGTTGACGGCGATCGGGTCGGTCACCGGGGTCGGCACCCAGGAGTCGTCGGAAACCCGAAGGATCATGCCTTTTTCTTGTGCCTGCTCGGTTTTCGCCACCAGCAGCGCCTGGAGGTACGGGTCCGAGACCGCGTCGGCGACGGCGATCGGGCGCGTCGACGACGTCTCGGTGAGCGTCTGCACGTACTCGACGGCCTCGCCGTTGTGCCCGAGCTGGAGCAGGCCGGAGAGGGTGTGCAGCCGGTTGGAGAACTCGTGGCGCTGCGCGCGCAGTCCGTCGGAGAGCACGCGGATACCGTCGAGTTCCCTGGTCAGCGTGTCGAGGTCGGTGCGGTCGCGGAAGGTCAGCACGGTCCCGATGGGCCGGTCGTCGCGCAGGACCGGGCGCGAGTTGATGACCAGTACCCGGTTTCCGGCGACGGCGAGCAGGTTGTCGACGGGCTGTCCTTCTTCGACGGCCTTGCGCAGCCGTGGCGAAAGGTCCAATTCGGACAGTGGGGCGCCGACCGGGAGTTCGGTGTCCAGCAGGCGTTCGGCTTCGTCGTTGCGGACCGACACGCGGTTCGCGGAGTCGACGGCGAGCACCCCTTCGCCGATTCCGTGCAGGACGGCTTCGCGTTCGTAGAGCAGTTCGGTCAGCTCATGGGGTTCCAGGCCGTGCGTGACGCGGCGCAGCCGGCGGTTGAGCAATGCGGACGCCCCGGCGCCGAGCAGCAGCGCGCCGACCGCGAAACCGCCGGTGATCAGCAGCAATCGCTTGAGGTCGGCGGCGGGTTCGGTGATGTCGTACCCGACGCTCACTTCGCCGAGAACCCGGTTGTCCGCGGCCCTGATCGGCGTCTTGCTGCGCACGGACTGCCCGCGAGTGCCTTCCTCGACCGCGCTGATCACGTCGTGGCCCGCGAGCACTTCTTCCGCAGAGGTGCTGACCTTCTTGCCGATTTGGTCGGCGTCCGGATGGGCGAGCCGGATGCCGATGTCGTCGGTGATCACCACGAACAACGCGTCGGTCCGCTGCGTGATGTCGAGCGCGCGGCGCTCGAGCTCCCCGCCGGGATGCTTCGCGGCGACTTCGGCGATGACCACCGGGTCGACGGCCACCGAGCGGGCGATGGCCAGTGACCGCTGCCCGTACTGGTCGGTGAGCGTGCTTTGGAGCAGCCAGGTCACCAGCGCGACGCCGAGCCCGAGCACCAGGACGACCACGCCGATCTGCAGCAGCAGGACCTGACGGCTGAACCGCATCCCACGGAAGAGCCCTTTCTCCGCCATGTCGCTGACCGTACTCCCAGGTCACGGGGTTGCGCCCGGTGTCGTTGAACCGGTGCGCTAAATGAGCAAAACGCGGAGAACGCGCGCTGCGCACGCAGAACGCGGACAAGCTTCACCCTCACTTGATCCCGACCTAACGTCCCGGTGATCGGCGGCACAGCAGCCCCACACCGTCGCCCACCACCACCCTCAACGGAGGCGCTTCGCGCCCGCGGTCCTGACAAAGGAGTCGGCCACGATGGCCCCACCACTTATCGAGCTCATCGGAGCCAGCAAGCGTTTCCCCAGCGGCAGCGGGTCGGTGCATACCGCGGTCCGCGACCTGAGCATGACCGTCCAGCCGGGCGAGTTCGTCGCGGTCGTCGGCCCCACCGGCTGCGGCAAGTCGACGACCCTGTCCCTGGTTTCCGGCTTGCAGCCCGCGTCGGCCGGCCGGGTGCTGGTGAACGGCGAGGACGTCCGGTCCATTCCGGACGGTGTCGGCTACATGTTCCAGACCGACGCGGTGATGCCGTGGCGTTCGGTGCTGGACAACGTCGCGTCCGGCCCGCGGTTCCGCGGTGTCGACAAGGCTGAATCCCGGGCGCAGGCCATCGACTGGATCGAGCGGGTCGGTCTCGGCGGCTTCGAGAAGTACTACCCGCATCAGCTGTCCGGCGGGATGCGCAAGCGGGTCGCGCTGGCGCAGACGCTGGTCACGAACCCCAAGATCCTGCTGATGGACGAGCCGTTCTCCGCGCTCGACGTGCAGACCCGCGCGTTGATGCAGGACGAGCTGCTGCGCCTGTGGTCCGGTTCCGGTGCCGCGGTCATCTTCGTGACGCACGACCTCGACGAAGCCATCGCGCTCGCCGACAAGGTCGTCGTGCTGACGTCCAGTCCCGCCACGGTCAAGGACGTCTTCGAGATCCCGCTGGAGCGGCCGCGTGCCGTCGAGGATCTTCGCCTGACCGAGGAATTCCGCCTGATCTACCGGGAAATCTGGGAGTCACTGCGCAGCGAGGTCGACAAGGCTCGCGAGAAGGGTGCCAGCAATGTCGCATGATGCCAGCCCTTCGCCCACCACCGCCCTCAACGGAGACGCTTCGCGTCGCGGAAACACTCCCCAAGCACCCGCGACGACCGTGCCGGTGTTCGAGAGCGAGCAGGACATCCTGGCCCGCCAGCGCAAACACCAGTCGAAGCGGCGCCGGAACATCTGGCTGTTGAGGATCGGCATCCTGGTCGCCTGGCTGGGTAGCTGGGAGCTCACCGCCACCTACTGGATCGACCCGTTCTTCTACTCGAAGCCGTCGCGGATCTGGCAGCGGCTCGTCGAATGGTTCTCCGACGGCACGGACTTCGGCTCGATTTGGTACCAGGTCCTGATCACCGTCGAGGAAGCGGTGATCGGGTTCGCGATCGGCGCGGTGGCCGGTGTCGTCCTCGGCGTGATCCTCGGCCGCAGCGCGTATCTCGCGGACGTGCTCGCGCCGTTCATCAAGGCCGCCAACGCCTTGCCACGGATCGTGCTGGCCGCGTTGTTCGTCATCTGGTTCGGCCTCGGGCTGTCGTCGAAGGTCGCGACCGTGGTCGTGCTCGTGTTCTTCGCGGTGTTCTTCAACGCCTTCACCGGTGCCAGGGAGGTCGACCGCAACCTGATCGACAACGCCCGCATCCTCGGTGCGAGCCGCTGGCAGGTGCTCAAGTCGATCGTGTTGCCCAGCGCGACTTCGTGGATCCTGTCGTCGCTGCACGTGGCGTTCGGCTTCGCGCTGATCGGCGCGGTGGTCGGTGAGTACACCGGGGCGAAGGCCGGGCTCGGGTTCCTCATCGCGAACGCCCAGGGAACCTTTGACACCGCTGGGGTCTATGCCGGGATGCTGATCATCACCATCGTCGCGTTGTTCGCGGAGTGGGGCATCGGTGGCTTGGAGAACAAACTGCTCAAGTGGCGTCCGCCGTCAGCGAGCTCCGCCGCGGCGAGCGGGATCTGAGGTCTGTCATGAAACTCAAGAAGACAGCCGGGATCGCGGTCGCGCTCCTGCTGACCCTCACCGGAACGGTCGCCTGCCGTGATTCGCGGACAGTGGACTTCGGCGCGTCGGGCAGCCCGCATATCAAGATCATGATCGGCGGCCTGTCGAAGGTGATCTACCTGCCGGGGCAATTGGCTCAGCAGCTGGGTGCCTACCAGCGGCAGGGGCTCGACGTCGAACTGTTCGACCAGCCCTCCGGTGCCAATGCGGAGACTTCGCTGCTGGCCGGGGAGGTGCAGGCGGTGGTCGGGTTCTACGACCACACCATCGACCTGCAGTCGAAGGAACAGTGCATCACCAGCGTGGTGCAGTTCGCGAACGTGCCCGGTGAAGCCGAAATGGTGTCGACGGCCAAGGCGGGTGAAATTCGTAGTGGCGCGGACTTCAAGGGGCGCAACCTCGGCATCACCTCACTCGGGTCGTCGACCGACTTCCTGACCAAGGCGCTCGCGAGCCGCGGTGGCGTCAGCTCGAAGCAGTACGCGCCGGTCAAAGTCGGGGCGGGGCAGACGTTCATCTCCGCGCTCGACCAGGGCTCGATCGACGCCGGGATGACCACCGACCCGACCATCGCGCAGCTGACGAACACCGGCAAGGCCAAGATCCTCTACGACATGCGCACCGAGGAGGGCACCCGCGCGGCGCTCGGCGGGCTGTACCCGGCGAGCTCGCTGTACATGGGTTGCGAAATCGTGCAGCGCTACCCGGAGGTCGTGCAGAAGCTGGCCAACGCCTTCGTCGAAACACTGCAATGGCTCGACAAGCACAGTGCCGAGGAGGTCGCGGCGAAGATGCCGCCGTCGTTCGCCGGCGGGGACAACGCGCTCTACGTCAAGTCGTTGAAGGACAGCCTGCCGATGTTCACCAGCGATGGCCGGATGGACCCGGCCGGGGCGCAGAACGCGCTGAACGTGCTGGGTGAGTCGTCGAGCAACGTCAAGCCGCGTAAGGACAAGATCGATCTTTCGAAGACGTACACGACCCAGTTCGTGGATGCCGCGAAGGTACCGACAGACTGATGGGCTTGGTCCGCTTTGTCCGCTAGGTTGGGTTTCCCCGCTCGCTTGGAGGATCAAGATGATGGACCGTAGGGCGTTCTTCGTTGCCACTGGTGTCGCTGTGGGAAGCCTGGCTTTGCCGTCGATCGCGACGGCGGGCCAGGCACCGTCCAAAGTGTACGCATTACCGGAGCCGACGCTGTTCCCCGAAGGCATCGGCGCCGATCAGCGGACCGGCTGGGTGTACGTCAGCAGTCAGGCGACGGGCGCGATCGTCCGCGTCAACCCGAGAAACGGGCGTTCGGAACAGTTCCTCGCGCCGGGTACCGACGGCCGGGTCCGCGGCAACGGCGTCAAGGTCGACGGGCACGGCGTCTGGATCGCGGCCGGGCAGGGCGGTGCCACCTACCTGTACGACACCAAGCACGCGCGGCTGATCCAGAAATGGGCCTTGCCCGCCACGGGTTTCCCGAACGACCTCGTGGTCACGTCTCGCGGCACCTTCGTGACGGACTCGTGGGACCCGGTGCTGTGGCGCGTGCAACTGGGTGTCCGTGAGGCCGAGCCCTGGCTGGACCTGACCACCACGCCGATCGTCTACACCCCGGGCGCGGTCAACCTCAACGGCATCGTCGCGACCCCCGGCGCGCGGTACCTGATCGTGGTGCACTCGCCGCAAGGAACGTTGTGGCGTATCGACACCTGGACGAAGAAGGTCGTGCAGGTCGACCTCGGCACCGAGACGATCGTCGCCGCGGACGGGCTCTACCTCAAGGGCCGCACGCTGTGGGCGGCGCAGAACAGGTTCGGCGTGATCGCCAAGCTGCGGTTCTCCGAGGATTACACGAGCGCGAAGGTGCTTTCGCGGACCGGCGACGCGACGTTCCGCTATCCCACCACGATCGACGTCCTCGACGGCCGCATGCTCGCCGTCAACAGCCAGTTCGACAAACGCGGTGCCGGGTTGCCGCCGGAGTTGCCGTTCACCATCTCCAGCATCGCCATTCCCTGATGGCGTGGGTGGGTGAAGGGCCGTCAGGCTGACCTTTCGGGTTGACTTGTTCGTCCATCTGTGTGGCTGGGTGACCGATCATGCCACTCTGGGTGGTTGACTGGATACCCTTAGGCGGGTCATGGAGAAGGGGGAGTCACCATGATTCTGTCGGCACCACGCGTTGTCCTCCCGGCCTTCGCCGGACTGGAGACGCTCGCCTTGGGTTTGACAGCGTTCGCCTGGATCACCTCGACCGTCACCGCGACCGAGCTCGCCCAGTTCGCGGGCCTGCTCGTGGTGGCGGTGCTCCAAGCCGAGCTTTCGCGCACCGTCGAGCGCATCCGCTGCGCGTGCGCGAAAGCTCCGCATATCAACCTGGCCACCGTGTGGACCTTCGCCGGTGTCCTGCTGCTGCCTGCCAGTCTCGCCGCGTCGCTCGCCATCGCGGTGTACCTGCACCTGTGGATCCGGGTGTGGCGGACGCTGCCCGGCAGGCCGACCTACCGGATCGCGTACGGCGGCTCGGCGATCGTGCTGGCCTGTGTCGCGGGATCGGCGGTCATCGGGCCGGGCGGGATCGAAGGGGCGGTGCGCGCCGGAATCCGCGGTTCGCTCGTGATCGTCGAGACTGCGTTGGTGTTCACCCTGGTGAACGTGCTGCTCGTGGCGTTGGCGGTGTACCTGCACGCCGGTCGGCTGTCGATCCGCAGGCTGGTCGGCGGCCGCGAGGGCAACGCGCTGGAAGGCGCCACGCTCGTGCTCGGCGTCTGCGCCGCGCTCGGCGTGACCTACGTTCCCGTGCTCGTCCCGTTCCTGCTGTTTCCGTTGCTCACCTTGCATCGGGGCGTGCTCGTCCGGCAGCTGGAGATCGCGGCGCGCATCGACGTGAAGACGGGCGTGCTCAACGCGGGCGCGTGGCACGACCAGACCGAGCGCGCGCTCACGTCGGCGGCGCGGGACCGGACTGGGTTCGGGCTGCTGATGCTCGACCTCGACCATTTCAAAGGGGTCAACGATATCTACGGCCATCTCGCGGGCGACGTCGTGCTGAAGGCGGTGGCCACCGCGATCACCGGTGAGGTCCGTGAGTACGACGCCGTCGGCCGGTTCGGCGGCGAGGAATTCGTGGTGCTGCTGCTCGGCGTCGACGAACACGAAGTGCTGGTCATCGCCGAACGCATCCGGCAGGCCATCGCGCGGCTGGAGGTCGACGTCGTCGCGCGCGACGGGGTCACCGCGGTCTCCGGGCTTTCGGCGTCGATCGGGGTGGCGCTTTATCCCGACGCGGGCACCGTGCTGGAGCGGCTGCTGTACGCGGCGGACACCGCGCTGTACCAAGCCAAGAACACCGGGCGGAACAAGGTCGTCAGTATTGCCGCGGTGAGCTGACACTCCCACGCGTGTGCAATCCACGCGCACGTGAGTGCAGTCTGTGTACGGCCGAGTGCAAACCGCGCCACGGACCGAGCTTGAGCTGACGCAGATCGCACTTGAGTGTGCACAGACTGCACTCAGGTGCGCGCGAACTGCACTTGGAGTGCTAGGGGATGGTGGCGGCCGGGGTCAGGTGGCGCGCGATTTCGGTGCGGGAGCGGACGCCGAGCTTGCGCAGGACCTTGGCGACGTGCTGCTCGACGGTTCGGGGCGAGAGGAAGAGGCCGTCGGCGATCTCGCGATTGGTACGGCCTTCGGCGAGCATCCTGGCGACCTCGCGTTCCCGCGGCGAGAGCTCGGAGCCGTAGCCACGACGTCCACGCTGTGAAGGTGCCCAAGCGCCGTTTTCCCGCAGTTGGTGCCGGCATCGTCCGGCATCGCGGGTCGCGCCGAGTCGTTCGTAGACCTCCGCCGCGCTGGTGAGTTCGGCGATGCCGGACCGTTCCCCGGCGGCGAGACGGCACAGCGCGGCGCGTTCTAGCGCGCCTGTCGCGGGATAGGGCATCGGCAGTTCCGTGTACCGCGCCTTGGCTTCGTCGAACATCGCGGCCGCGTCCTGGTGCTTCCCCCTTGCCGCGAGCAGGATCGCGCGACCCAGCACGAGCGCCGCGTCGGCCACGGGCGCGTCCAGGCCATCGATACCGCGCGCGAATTCCTCGACGACGGCGTCGGCTTCGTCCCAGCGTCCGGCCTGGGTATAGGTTTCCGCGGCCGCGGGCACGAGCTCCGCCGCCCACACCCAGACCCCCTTGATCCGCGCGGCCGTCATCGCGGTCTCGGCGAGCGCGCACGCGCCGACAGCGTCACCGGTCGCCATGCGGACCCGGATCAGCACACCCGCCGCAGCCAGCACCACGGGAATCGGGCCGTGCTGCGGCGCGAGCACACTGGTCGCCTCCAGATGTCGTTGTGCGGCGGCGAATTCACCGCGGACGGCGGCCAGCGCGCCCAGCACCAGCGAAGACTCCATGACGATCGGCCCGAGTTCGGAGTGCTTGTCCCGCAAGGTCTCCCCGGCTTCGACGAGTCCGCTCCAGTTCCCGGTGACCCAGTTCAGCCGCAGCCGCGTGCCCTGCGCCAGCCCGGCCGCGTAGAGCGCGCCGGTGTCGACGGCCCGTCGGATTCCTTCGGTGACCAGCTGATCCGCGCGTCCGAGGTGACCGACCCAGGACTGCGCGTCGGCCATGTTGCACCACAGCCGCGCCAGCTGGACGCGTTCGGCGACGGTCGTGGTGCTGTCGGGAAGTCTTTCGAAATCGGCCCATGCCGCGCCGTCGCCGATATGCGCGCGGGAGGACAGTTTGTCGGCGGTGAGCGCGAGGCGCAGTTCGGGGTCGTCGAGCTGGTCGTACACCTCCGAGGCGCGCCGCATCCAGGCTTCGTGCCAGCTCAGCGGGGTCAGCCCGTCGATCGGCATGGCGAGCACGTTGATCCCGCGGGCAGCCAGTTCGGGCCGGTCTAGGAGCTCGCCGATCGCCTTTTCGACCTCGACCCGGCCGCGCGAAAGCTGTCCGACGGTTCGCACCAGCAGCATGCCGAGACTCAACCGGATCGTGCCGCGGGCGGCCGGGCCGAGCGGCAGTTCTTCCAGCACTCGTTCCAGGGTGGCGATCACATCCCGGTGGAACCCGCGCAGCGCGATCTGGCTGAGCTTCGTCGCCAGCCGGGCGACGTCCTTCTCCGCCAACGTTCCGCCGGTCAGCACGGACTGCAGGACGTCGATGGCCGCGGACGTCTCGCCGTGCGCGATCGCCTGGTCAGCGGCCGCTTCGGCGTAGTGCTGCCACTGCTCGATGCGGCCCGCGACCCGCGCGTGCTTGGCGAGCTGAAGCAACGGCGGCGCCTGGGCCTCGGCCAGTACGGTGAACGCGCGGCCGTGCAGCATCGCGCGCTCGGGTCCGCTGACTGTGTCGTAGACGGCTTTGCACGCCAACGGATGCCGGAAGCCATACCGATCGTGCCCGACTTCGCCGAGCACCCCACCCTCCAAAGTGGACAGAAGAGCGGTCCTGAGGTCGTCGTCTTCGAGTTCGGCCAGCGCGCCGATCATCTGTGGTTCGGCGGAGACACCGAGTACGGCGGCGGCCCTGGCGAGCCGGATCGACGGCTCGGGCAGTGAGCTCAGCCGTTCGATCATCGCCTCCCGTAACAGCACGGGTACTTCGAGGCTTTCCAGGACGCGGTCCGACAGTGTCTCGCCGACGGGCAGCGCACCGGCCGCGTCCCGCAGCGCCCGCACGGTTTCCTCGGCCACGAACGGGATTCCGGCGGTGTTCTCGTGCAGTTTCGCCGCGAACTCGTAGCTGACCGGCACCGAGAGCACGTTCGTCGCGAGCTGCCGGATCGACGCGACGTCGAGCGGGCCGAGCGACACCCGTGCCGCGCGCAGGTGTTCCGCCGGGCGGAACGATGTGCCGAGCGGACCGCGATGCGCGCCACCGGATTCCCGGTACGCCACCACCACGGCGAGGTCCGGGGGGATCGCCGAGACGATGAACCGCAGCAGGTCACGGGTGCCGTCGTCGGCCCAGTGCAGGTCGTCGACGACGAGGATCGCGGGGCCACAGGCGGTGAGGATCTCCCGCACCGCGCGGAACAGACGGTGTCGTTCGGCCGCCGGGTCCGCGAGTGGTTCCGGTTGAGGGGGAAGGAGTTCCGAGATTTCGGGCAGCAGCGGGCGCAGAACGCCGGCCACCGGGCTCAACGGATTCGTGAACGGCTGGTCGCCGATCGAGCGCAGCGCTTCGAGCACCGGGCCGTAGGGAAACGGCTCGCGTAACGGCTGGCACGCGCCGGCGAGGACCCGCGCGCCATCGAGTTCCGGTCGCCGCAGGAGCTCGGCGACCAGTCTGGTCTTGCCCATGCCGGCCTCACCGCCGATGAACACGGCGGAAGGGCGTTCGGCGACCACCTTGGCGATGGTCCCCAGTTCGATCTCCCGTCCGACAAGCGTCGGTGAGCTGGTGCGTACCGACACGGATGTCGGGCGTTGGCTGGCCATCCACATCATGGCGCTCCTCGGCGGCCGAGCGGCATCATGGCCGCCTCGTCCTATTTGCCGGGGAAGCTTAGGCAGTCGGTGATCAGTCGTAAACCGTCTGCGACGACGTCGATGAGTGGTCTGGTCCACCGTCTGGAGACGTTCCGTCACCGGTTCGCAGGCGTTTGTTGGGTAAAAGATCACCATCCGTACGAAATCTTAGGGTTTTGCCCGGTTTGTGGCGGGTTCACTCGGGCAGGTATAGGTATTGGTGACTTAAAGTAGTTGTCGGAAACCCTACTTAAGAACTGTCCGCGACGAGGAAGAGCAACGGCCTGCGGCCAGGTGGACCAGTGCAACCCGGCGGCGAAGAATGGGTATACCTATCCCGTTCACCCCGGCTTGTGCCGAGTCTCCGTCTCGCGAAGTGTCACCCGTTGGGGAGGCCAGTCGTACGGCCAACAAGTGCCGTGCGTGATCGCGAGGGAGCAGAATGAAGATCAACAAGATCCTCGGAATCGCCGTAGTCGCTGCGGCATCCGCCGGGGCGCTCGTTGCGGGATCGATCCCCGCTTCGGCCGCACCGGAGTTCACTCCGCTGAACGCCGAGATGCTGCCCGCCATGCAGCGTGACCTCGGACTGACCCATGACCAGGCCGTTTCGCGGCTGGCGACCGAAAACGCGGCGGCCGGTCTTGAGCAGTCACTCACCGCCGCGCTCGGCGACGGATTCGGCGGGGCGACCTTCGATGCCGCGACCGGAAAGCTGAGTGTCGGTGTCACCGACGCCGCCAAGCTCGGCCAGGTGCAGGCCAGCGGCGCCGACGCCAAGCTGGTGCGCTTCAGCACCAAGCAGCTCGATTCCACTGTGGACAAACTGAACGCCGGTGAGTCCGCCGCCCCGAAGTCCGTGACCAGCTGGGGCGTCGACACCGCGAGCAACCGCGTCACCATCACCGTCGCCCCGGGTCAGGTCTCCGCCGCGGAGGGCTACCTCACGAAGTCGGGCGTCGACAAGACCTCGGTCAGCGTCGTCGAATCCGCGGAAATCCCGCAGCTGCAGTACGACGTCCGCGGCGGTGACGCGTACTACATCGGCGGCCGTAGCCGTTGCTCGGTCGGCTTCTCGGTGAACGGCGGCTTCCTCACCGCCGGGCACTGTGCGGCGGGCGGAGGCTCGCTCGCCGGGTACAACCAGGTCGCGATGGGCTCCTTCGGTACCTGGCGTTTCCCGGGTAGCGACTACGCGCGCGCCAACGTCAACTCCAACTGGGTCCCGCGTGGCTTGATCAACAACAACACCCGCGTGACCGGCTCGACGTCGGCGGCCACCGGCGCGTCGGCCTGCAAGTCCGGTTCGACCACCGGCTGGACCTGCGGCACGATCGGTGCCAAGAACCAGACTGTGCGCTACGCCGAAGGCACGGTCACCGGGATGACGGCGACCGACATCCGGTCGGCGGCCGGCGACTCGGGCGGTTCGATCATCGCGGGCAACCAGGCACAGGGAATGCTGTCCGGTGGCAACACCACGGTGACGTACTTCTTCCCGATCGGCCCCGCGCTCTCGGCGACCGGTTCCACGTTGGTTCGCGGCTGATTTTTACTACTCAGTGAATGACGAAGGGCGGCTTGAGTGCTCTGGAGGCACTCAAACCGCCCTTCGTCATTCACTGAGTAGTAAAAATCAGCCGCGAACCAACGTGGAACCGGTCGCCGAGAGCGCGGGGCCGATCGGGAAGAAGTACGTCACCGTGGTGTTGCCG
>NZ_DASYMU010000195.1:0-10848 GCF_036008905.1 Amycolatopsis sp.
AAGGTCCGTTCATGCCACTTTTCGGCGGTTTGGGCTACTTCGAGGGGGCCGGGGAGACGGGGGCGGACGGCGCGGGGGCGGCGGGGGCCGACGGCGCGATATAGGTGTCCATGTCGGTGATCTTCCACTTGCCGTCCTGGAGCTCGGCGTTCAAGTGGAGCTGGGCGCTGCCCGCAGAGGTCTGCTTGGTGTCGGCGCGGGTGGAGCTCTGGTCGATGAAGACCATGACCTTCGCCAGGTCGCCGTTGAGCAGGATGACGCCGCTGCGGGTCACCTTCGACGTCACGATCATCTTCTGCGTCGGCGCGAGTCGTTTGACCTCGCCCATGAGCTTGTCGTACTTGCCTCGGACCTCGTCGCCGACGAGCAGGTCCTTGGCGGCGTTCTCGGTCTTGGCGATGTCATTGAAGTCGTAGGAGAACAGCGTCTCGGCGGCTTGCGACACCTGGTCCTTGACCTGGGCTGTCTTCGCGACGTCGAGCAGCGCGGTGTTGCTGGTGGCGGCGGAGACCTCGTTGGCGTTGATCTTGAAGATGACCGCGGCCCCGGCCAGCAGCAGGCCGACGATGACCAGCAGCGCCGGAAGCAGGTACGCCTTCTTCGCGAGCGAGGGCTTGGCCGTGACTTCGTCGGCGGCGACCTCGGCTTCGGCCTCTTCGACGTTCGTCGGCTTGCGGATGCCGCCGTCCCGCAGCTTCGGGCGCGGGCTCGGCTTCGACGCCGCGGGAACGTTTAGCCCGCGAAACGCGCTCGCGTCCGGCTCGGCGGCTTCGGGCTCGTCGGGCTCCTCAACTGCGTTTAGCGGGCTAATCGCGCTTGCGTCCGCGGTGGCCTCGGGCTCAGCGGGGGCGACCTCGACGGCGGGGAACACGCTTGTGGGCGTCTCGTCGGCGGGCGGCGGGGCGGGCTCCGGGTCGAACGGGTTCGGCCGGGGGTTCGGCCTGGGGGCTGGGCCCGGGGCGTCACCGGACGGCTTGCGGGTCCCGGCCACACGGGGCCGGCGCACCGGCGGGGTCGAGCGGGGCTGACGGCGGGAGGGGGGCAAAACGAACTCCGTTCTCGGGGACTACTGGCCCGCGGCGACGAGCGGGACGTCGCCGATACCGGACAGCTTCCACACCTGCCCGCCGTTCTCGTCGATCCTGCTCATCTGGACCTCGAGCCGCAGCGACTTCGTGCTGTGCTGCGCGCCCTGGGTGAGGTCGGTGGTGATGGCGGCGAGGAAGTTGGCCTTGCCCTCGTGATCGTTGAGCTCTTCCACGGCGATGTCCTGGATCGTGGTCTTGACCTTGGTCTTCGCGGTGTCGAGCGACTTGCGGTAGGTCGGCTCGAGCGAGGTCAGCTGGTCCCGCATCTTCGGGTCCGAGACCTCCTTCTGCCGCGCGAAGAAGGCGTCCATGTTCTCGAAGTCGACCTCGGTGTACGCCTTGACCGCCGCGCCACCGACGCGGACGACGTCCTCACGGGCCGACGCGAGGGCGGCGTTGTCGTCGCTGGCCGAAACCCACCACTGGATGCCGAACACCGCGGCGGCGATCAGCGCGGCCAGCGCGAAGGCGGCCGAGCCGAGCAACACCCAGCGCGGTGGCTGCCCGGCCGTCGTCTCGTCGGAACTCATAACACTCCAGGGTAGATAACGGATGTCAGCTCGCTGTTCAGCGAGGTCAGGATGGCAGTCCGAACAGCTGGGCCAGGCTCGCGAGGCTGACGCCGGGACTGCCCGCGATACCCGGCACGCCCTTGATGGCCCGTTCGTCCGCGAGCTCCTGCGCCGACCGGCCGGAGTTCGCCGCGACCTCCTGGTCCGACGGGACCACCGGCACGCCGTTGAACGGCGCGTTCTGCGAGCCACGGACGTTGATCGGGCTGCCCTTGGGCTCGGCGCAATACGCGTCGGACTTCGGGGCCCGCTGGCTCAGGTCGTTGCCCGGCCGATACTCGTCGTAACCGATGTAACCCTTGGTGCAGGACGGCGGGTTGAACAGGTTCAGCGCGAGCCCGAGGTGCGCGGTGCCGTCCCCGGGGGCGACGGTCTGCGCGCCGACGGCCAGCAGCGGATAGGTCACCAGGCCCTGCTCGATCCCGTCGAGCCGGGTCACGACCAGATTCGACGTCGTGAGCAGGTTGGCCGTCAACGCCCCCAGGCCGGGGCCGGATTCGGCGAGCACCTGGCTGATCTGGTCGGCCACCTTCGGCGTGATGTCGATCAGCTTGCGGATGTCCCCGTCGGACGACTTGAGCTGCCCGGTGAGGTCGTTGAGGCTCTTGCTGAACGACGCGAAGTTGTCGGCCTCGGCGTTCTGCGTGTTGAGCACCTTGCCACCGGCGTCGAGCAGCTGGACGGTCTGCGGCAGGTACTGCTGCGCGGTCTCGGTGAAGCTGCGCGCGGTGTCCAGCAGCCGCTGCAGATCCGGCCCGGTGCCGCTGAACGCGTTGTACGACTCGTCGACGACCGTGCGCAGCGAATCGGTGGGCACCGACGCCGCGAGGCTGTCCAGGTCGCCGATGACGCGCTCGGTGCTGACCGGGGTCTTGGTGTGGTCCGCCGCGATGACGGACCCCTGCGCGAGGAACGGGCCGCCGTCGCGGGCGGGCTGCAGGTCGACGAACTGCTCGCCGACCGCGGACCGGTTGGCGACCACGGCCTGCAAGTCGTCGGGCACCTGCGGCGCCTTCGGGTCGATCTTGAGGTCCGCTTCGAGCCCGGTCTTGGTGAGCCGTAGCTCGCCGACCCGGCCGATGTTGTAACCCCGGTAGGTGACCTCGGCGTTGGTGAAGATCCCGCCGGACTCCTTCAGCTCCAGCTTGACCGTGTAGCCGTTCTGGCCGAACACCTCGCCGAGCCCGGCGAACCGGATCAGCGCGTAGACGATGGCGACGATCGAGATGATCACGAACGCCACCAGCTGGAACCGCGTTTTGCGAACCAACATCAGCCAGCACCCCCCGAGAGCAGATTCAAGATGCCGGCCGGACCGGTCTGACGAGGAGCTGTCGAGCCCTGCCCACCCGACTGCTGCTGGCCGCCGAGCAGCGGCAGCGAGAGCTGGCCCGGGAGCGGCAACGGCGGTGGCTGGTTCGCCTGGGCCCCTTCGACCCCACCGGTCAGGCCCGGGATCGGCAGGATCCCGTCGAGTGGGTTCTGCCGGCTCCGGCCGAGGTTCGCGAGGATCTCGTTGAGGTTCAGGTCGACCTTCGCGTACAGGTTGAAGTAGTCGCCCTTGACCCCGTCGTACGCGGCGTCCGTGAACGGGAACGTGAGCAGGAGTTCGAGCGCCTTCGGCAGGTCGGAACCCGCCTCACCGAGCTTCTGCAACGTCGGCAGCAGCGCCTTGAGGTCCGCGACGAGGTTCACCTTGCTCTTGTTGACGGTGTCGATCGCGACCCCGGACAGGTTCTGCAACGCGTTGAGCATGGTGACCAACTGGCCACGTTGCTGCTCCAGCACGCCGAGCCCGGGCCCGATGTTGTCGACCGCGGTGACGAGTTTGTCCTTCTGGTCGTTCAACGTCATCGACAGCCGGTTGAGGCCGTCCAGCGCGCGGGTGATGTTGCCGGACTGCTTGTCCAAGTTCGTCACGAGCTGGTTGGCGTTGTTCAGCAACGCCTTGAGGTCCGGCTCGCGGCCCTCCGTGGCGTTGTTCAGCTCCTTGGTGATGGTGTTGAGCTGGTCCACCCCGCCGCCGTTGAGCAGCAGCGAAAGCGCGCCGAGAACCTCTTCGACCTCGACGCTGCGGTTGGTCCGGTCGAGTGGGATCACCGCGCCGTCGGCGAGGTTGCCCTGGCCCGTGGCGGGCGCGCTGAGCTGAACGTACTTCTCACCCAGCAGGCTCGACTGGCGAAGGTTGGCCAGCGCGTTCGCCGGGAGCTTGACGTCCCCGTTGACCCGCAAGGTGACCTCGGCGTTCCAGCCGTCCGGGGTCAGCCCGATGCTCTCGACGCGGCCGATCGGCACGTCGTCGACCTTCACCCCGGCTTGCGGGGTCAGATCGAGGACGTCCTTGAACTGCGCCTTCACCGTGTACGGGTGGTCACCGAGGTCGGCGCCGCCGGGAAGCGGGATGTCGTAGATCCCGCTGAACCCGCAGCCGCCGAGCGTCAACGCGGCGACGGCGACCGTCGCGATCAGGGCCTTGGTGCGCATCACTTGGCCGCCGTTCCGTAGAGCTGCCCGGAAATCGGCAGCGGCAGAGCGGGCAAGGCACCCCGGCCTGAAGCCTCGATGACCTGCGCGATCGACGGGATCGGCACCAGCCCGTCGACGAGCCCGGCGACGTTCTTGCAGGCGTCCCCGAGCACGTCGAGCGCGTTCGGCGTCTGCTTGAGCAGGTTGCAGACCATCACCAGCGGCGGCTGCGTCAGCTCGTTCAGGTTCGCGCGGGCGTCCAGCGTGCCGGACGACGCGTTGTAGGTGTTGGTCACGTTGCTGAGGCCGACCGGCGCGACGTCGAGGATCTCGGCGAGCGCGCTTCGCTGGTCCACCAACACCTTCGTGACACTGGCCAGTTTGTCCACATTGGACTTGAGCCGGTCGCGGTTCTTCTCGATGAAGTCCTGCACCGAGGTCAGCGTGGTGCCGAGCTGCCGCACGGTGGCCGCCAGGTTCTGGCGCTCCCCGGAAAGGAACCCGCTGACGTCGGCGAGCTGCTGCTCGAACTTCCGCACCTGGCCGTCACTGTTGGCGAGCGTGGTGGAGAACTGGCCGAGGTTCGTGATCGTCGCGAACAGGTCGTCCTTGTTACCGGACAACGTTCCCGCGGCCTGGCTGAGCTTGGTGATCGTGTCGTTGAGCGCCTGGCCGTTGCCGTCGAAGTTCTTCGCGGCGGTGTTCAGCAGGTCCGACAGCGCGCCGTTCTTGTTGGCGCCGTTGGGGCCGAGCGACTCGCTGACCCGCGAGAGGCTGGCGTAGAGGTCGTCGACCTCCAGCGGGACCTGCGTGCGGTTGAGCGGGATCGTGGCGTTGTTCGTCATCCGCGGGCCGCCGGTGTAGGCGGGCGCGAGCTGGATGTAGCGGTCGCTGACCAGCGAAGGCGAAATGATCAGTGCCTGTGCGCTGGCGGGCACGGCGACGTCACGGTCGTAGGCGAACTCGACCTTGACCTGCTTGCCCATCGGCTCGACTTTGTCGACCGTGCCGATGTCGACACCGAGCATCCGGACGCTGTTGCCCTCGTAAAGCCCGACAGTGCCGGCGAAGTACGCGGTCAGGTGGTTGCGGTTGCCGTCCTTCAGCGTCCACCACAGCGCACCGGCGACCACCAGCGCGAGCACGATGGCGATGGTGAAACCACGGGTCAGTGTCTGTCCCAAGCGAGTGCTGGTCATGGTTTCGCGTAGCACCCCTCTTCGTTGATCGGGCCGAACGAGGGCAGCACCAGACCGCAGATGTAGTTGTCGAACCAGCGCCCGTTGCCGACGGTGTTGGTGAACACCCGGATGAACGGCGCGAATTTCTCGATGCCCTGGGCGAGCGAGTCCTGGTTGCGCTGGAGCATCGACGTCAGCTGGTCGAGCTGCTTGAGCACCGGGTCCAGCTGCCCGTCGTTGTCGTCCACGAGCCCTTGAAGCTGGGTTGCCAACTGCTGGGAACCGTTGAGCAGCGCGGTGATCGCCTGCTTGCGCTTGCCGACCTCGTCAAGCAGCTTGTTGCCGTCGTCGAGCAGCTTCTGCACTTCGGCGTCCCGGTCCACCAGCGTCTGGGACACCTGGCGGGTGTTGGCCAGCAGGTTCGACAGCTGTGAGTCACGCGACGCGATGGTGTCGGAGAGCTGGGAAAGCCCGCTCAGCGCGCCCTTCACGTCGGTCGGGGTGTTCGCGAAGGTCTGCGAGATGACGTCGAAGCTCTTCGCCAACTGAGTGGTGTCGATGTTGTCCACGGTCGTCGACAGGTCGCGGAACGCGTCGAGCACGTCGTACGGCGCCATCGTGCGTTCCCGCGGGATGGTGACGCCAGGGTCGAGGTTCTTCGCGCCCTGCGGGTCGAGCGCCAGGTACTTCTGGCCCAGCAACGTCTTGATCTTGATCGCCGCGCTCGTCTTGTCGCCGAGCCAGGCGTTCTTGACCTTGAACGAAACCTTGACCTTGTCGCCGTCGAGCACGATGTCGGAAACCTTCCCGACCTTCACCCCGGCGACGCGCACGTCGTTGTCGGTCGTGAGCCCGGCCGCTTCGCTGAAATCGGCGGAGTACGTCGTGCCGCCACCGACGACCGGCAGGTCCTCGGAGTTCAGCGCGGCCACCATGCCCAGCACGATCACCACGATGCCGATGAGCGCGATCGGGACGGGATTGCGTTTCTGGAAGCTTTTCATCCGCCACACCTGGCCCGGTTGACCGGCAGTAGCGGGAGGTCGATCGGCGCGTTGATCAACGGCGGCAACGAAACACTCCCCTGGAGCTCACAGGCGAAGAAGTTGAACCACGAGCCGTAGTCCGCGGTCCTGGTCAACGCGGTCACCTTTTCGGGGAGGAACTGGATGAAGTGCTCGACGATCGCCTCGTTGTCGTTG
Source organism: Amycolatopsis sp. (assembly GCF_036008905.1). Classification (GTDB taxonomy): domain Bacteria; phylum Actinomycetota; class Actinomycetes; order Mycobacteriales; family Pseudonocardiaceae; genus Amycolatopsis. The sequence continues at coordinate 6,510 of NZ_DASYMU010000195.1, forward strand.
AGGTTCTCGGTCAGCTTGCCGAGCGCGCCGATGTCGTTCTTCAGCGGTGCGCGGGCGTCGCTCAGCAGGCCGGACGTCGTCACCGCAAGGGTGCCGAGCGACTGGATCGCGTCCCCGATGGGCTTGCGGTCCTGCGCCAGTCCCGAGACCAGCTGCTGCAGCTTGATGATGAGGTCGTTGAGCTGCGGGGTGTGCGCGTTGACGGTGTCGAGCACCGAGTTGAGGTTGTCGATCACCTGGCCGATCACCTTGTCCTTGTTGGCGATCGTGGTGGTGAGCGACGCGGTGTGCGCGAGCAGGCTTTCCACCGTGCCGCCCTCGCCCTGCAGGACCTGGATGACCTCGTAGGACAGCTTGTTGATGTCCTCGGGGTTCAGCGCGGTGAACAACGGCTTGAACCCGTTGAACAGCTCGGTGAGGTCGAGCGCGGGCGTCGTGCGCTCCAGCGGGATGTTGCCGCCGGGCTCGAGGATCTTGTTGGGGTCGCCGTCGCCTTGGGCGAGCGAGACGTAGCGTTGGCCGACCAGGTTGCGGAACTTGATCTGCGCGGTGACACCCGCCGGGAGCTTGCGGCCGGAGTCCACTTCGAACTCGACCTCGGCCTGGCGCTTGTCGACGATCTTGACGTCCTTGACCTGCCCGACCCGGACCCCGGCGATGCGCACGTCGTCGTTGGCCAGCAACAGGGTCGCGTCACTGAACCGCGCCTTATAGCTGTTGGTGCTCGTCGTGTTGATGTTCGCGATGCTGATGCCGAGGACGGCCGTGAGCAGCACGGTGACGACGATGAAGATGCTGAGTTTGATCAGCGGTGAAGCGAGACCCCTCATTTCACGGTCACCTCCGCCCCGCGATACAGCGGGCCGACCAGGAGACTGCTCCAGCCCGGCACGTCAGCGGCGTCCATTCCGATCTGCGGTCCGATCAGCTGCGACAGGAAGTCCTTCTCCCCCGCGCTGTTCGCCGGGTTGCCACCGGCGGCGCCGCTGCCGTTGTACCCGCCCGCGTTCGCGGCCAGGTTCGACGGCAGGAGCCCGTCGTTGACCGACTTGGCGGGCGCCTTCGGCGTCGAGCCGTCCTGGATCGGGCCGTCCGGCGGGTTCTGCGGGAACGGCACGGGGAACTGCTTCATGTCGTAACACCTCGGACCGCGCTTGTCTTCGAACTTCGGCTCGTCCTTGCCGGCGAGGTACGGCCCGCGAGTCGTGGTGATCTCGATGGTGGCGTGCAGGCCCGGGTGGTCGGTGCCCTTGCCGAGTGCCTCGTCGATCTTCGGCACGGTCTGCGCCATCTGACCGATCACGCACGGATACTCCGGCGCGTACTTCGCGAGCAGCTCGGCGGTGGGCCTGGCCGAGTCGGCGAGCCGGATGATGTTGCTCGAGTTGGCGTCCAGGAAGGACTTGAGGTCGATGGACGCCGTCGTCAGGTTGCCGTAGAGCAGCGACAGGTTCTGCTGCTGGTCGACGACGGTCCGCGTGGTCGTGCTCAGGTTGTCGAGGCTCTGCACCAGATCCGGCGCCGCGCCGGAGAGGTTGTCCGAGAACGTGGTCAGCGCCTTCAGGTCCTTCTCCAGCTGCGGGACGTGTGGGTTGAGATCACCGACGTACTGGCCCAGCTGGGACAGCGTCTCGCCGAGCGGCTTGCCGCGGCCCTGCAACGCCGTCGAAATGGCCGTCAGGGTGCTGGACAGCTTCTGCGGCTGCACGGCCTGGAGCACCGGCAGCAGATGACCGAGGGCCTGCTCCAGCTCGACCGCGCTCGTCGTCCGGTCCTGCGGGATGACGTCCCCGGTCTGCAGGGTGCGGGTCGCGGGCTGGTCCGGAAGTTCCAGCGAAACGAACCGCTCACCGAACAGCGTCTTCGGCAGGAACCGGGCCGAGACGTTCTCCGGGATCAGCTGCGCGGACTGGGGATCGAGCTTGAGCGTCAACTCGGCGCCCTCCGACGTCGCGGCGATCTCGCCGACCGAGCCCACGATCAGCCCGCGCACCTTGACGTCCGACTGCTTGAGCAGCTGGTTGCCGACGCTGTCGGCCTTGAGCGTCACCGTGACGAACGACGAGAAGGACTTGTTGTACAAGGCGATACTCAGCGCGATGCCGCCCACGAGCATGCAGACGAGCAACAGGCCCAGCAGCCTTTGCCGAATCATCCAGCGATCCTCACCGTTACGTCGGTTCCCCAGATGGCGAAACCGATGAAGAAGTTCACGATCGAGACCGTGACAATGCTCAGCCTGACGGCTTTACCGACCGCCACACCCACTCCGGCCGGCCCACCGGTGGCCCGGTAGCCGTAGTAGCAATGCGACAAAATAATCAGAACGCTGAATATCAGGACTTTTATGAACGAATAGAGAACATCCTGTGGCGGTAAGAAGAGGTCGAAGTAATGGTCGTAGGTACCGGCGGACTGGTTGTAGATATAGATAACGACCAACCGTGAAGCCAGATACGAACTCACCAGCCCGATCACGTACAACGGGATGACCGCGACGAACCCGGCGATGATCCGCGTGGTCACCAGGTACGGCAGGCTCGGCACGCCCATGACCTCGAGCGCGTCGATCTCCTCGGAGATCCGCATCGCGCCGAGTTGCGCGGTGAACCCGGCGCCGACCGTCGCGGACAGGCCCAGTCCGGCGACCAGCGGCGCGATTTCCCGGGTGTTGAAGAACGCGGTGAGGAAACCGGTGAACGCCGAAGTGCCGATCGAGTTCAACGCCGAATAACCCTGCAGGCCGACGAGCACACCGGTGAACAGCGTCAGGCCGACCATGACCCCGACCGTGCCACCGATCAGCGCGAGCGACCCGGAACCGAAACTGACTTCCGCGAGCAGCCGCATGATTTCTTTGGTGTAGCGGCGAAGTGCGCGCGGAGTCCAGGCGAGCGCGCGGATGTAGAAGGACATCTGGTCGCCCAGAGTGTCCAATGTGTCCAGTGGGCGATGGGCCAGCCGCTTGGCGCCCTGGGTGAAGGAAGACATGTGACTAGTCCAGCTTTCCAGGAACGACCTGCAGGTAGATGAGCGTGATCACGAAGTTCACCACGAAAAGCATGAGGAACGTGATGACCACGGCCTGGTTGACGGCGTCGCCGACGCCCTTCGGGCCGCCGGCGGGGTGCAGGCCGCGGTAAGAGGCCACCACCGCGGCGATGAAGCCGAAGATCAGGGCCTTGATCTCGCCGACCCAGAGGTCGGGAAGCTGTGCCAGCGCGGAGAAACTCGCCAGATACGCGCCCGGGGTCCCGCCTTGGAGGACGACGTTGAAGAAGTAGCCGCCGAGAACGCCGATGACGCTGACCATGCCGTTGAGGAGCAACGCGACGAGCATCATCGCCAGCACACGCGGCACGATCAGGCGCTGCACGGCCGAAACGCCGAGCACCTCCATCGCGTCGATCTCCTCGCGGATCGTCCGCGCGCCGATGTCCGCACAGATGGCGGAGCCACCGGCACCGGCGACCAGCAACGCCGTCACCAGCGGGCTCGCCTGCTGGACGGTGGCGAGCACGGACCCGGCGCCGGTGTACGACTGCGCGCCGAGCTGACGCGCGAGCGAGCCGAACTGCAACGAGATGACCGCGCCGAACGGGATCGCGACGAGGGCGGTCGGCAGGATCGTCACGCTCGCGATGAACCACGACTGCTGGATGAACTCACGAAGCTGGAACGGCCGCTGGAAGAACCCGCGGATGATGTCGAGAGCAAGGGCGAAGAGGTTCCCGGTTTCCCGGAGCATGCCCATTCCGGGGACCTTCGCCGGCGAAGCGGGTGAGCTCACGCGCCACCCTGCCCCGGATCACGCGGTCGCGTTCGGTGGGATCCGCCCGGTCCCGGACCACCCTGCCACCCGGCGTTGGGCAGCTGCGCGATCTGTTCCACGGGCAGTTGGCCCTGGTGCTGGTTCGGCGGCGGGCCCGGGTTGGGACGCTGGTTGCCGGGCGGCGGGACGGAGTTGCGCTGCCCGGCGTCGACCAGCATGTGCGGCCGCACGTTGTAGCGGCGGCGGTCTTCGTCGGTGAGGGACTCGATGATCCCTTCCTGCGCGGCGGGGAGCAGCGTGTGGATGATGCTCATCACGCGGTCCTTACGACGGCGGACACCCTGGCGCTCCGGCAGCCCGGGACTCGGCTCGATCTGCGGCACCACACCGCGGATGTCCTCACCCGGCGAGCCGTCGAGATGCCCGGCGTCGGCGTCGGCTTGTTCGCGCGCCATCTGCGCGGAGTCCTTCTCTTCCGACATCCCGATCGGGCCGAGGCGGCGGCCGTTGAGGAACTGCTCGACGACCGGCTCCTCACTGGTCAGCAGCACCTCGCGGGGCCCGAAC
>NZ_DASYMU010000196.1:0-6618 GCF_036008905.1 Amycolatopsis sp.
CACACCCCGCCCTTCGTGTTCCCATTCATGAAGGTTTTCGAACAGATTTACCAGACACGACCTAGACGTTGCTGATTTCTTCGATCAGCCCGTCGACGTCGAAGTGCTCGCTCTCCGAGCCCAGCGGGACGAGGTCGAGCGTGGCGTCGACAAAGCTCCGGACGTCCTCGCGCTCGAGTTCGAAGGCGGCGTAACCGTCGGGGGACTCGATCTCGAGGGTCAGCAGCGCCTCGTCCTCGGAGAGATCCGGGCGGACGCGGACGTCGCCGATGCCGGTCGGCTCGAGCAGTCCGACCACGAGCAGGTCACGGGCGAAGGTCCATTCGATCCAGCGGCCTCGCTCGGTGCGGAAGGCCACCGTCACGGCGAAAGGCTCGTCGGCGTGGAAGGACATACGGGAAAGAACAGGGGTCGTGCTGTCGTTCAGCAGCACGAACTGGCTCTGGTGTACGGCGTCGGTGTGCACGGCCACTCCTCCTTGCGTCCTGTGGTTCGCGAGGTGCGAACTGTTCGGTCATGGAGGAGATGGCCGAGACGTCCGTTGATGACGGAGAAACCTCCACGTTCATGCGATCGGTTGTATCTGTCCAAAGTGGTGTAACACCGGCCACATACCCCTTGCAATCACATGGACACGCGGGGTGATGAATCCATTGTGGACTGACTTAGTCCTGCAGTGGCAGTGTCAGGCCGACTTTTACCCGTTCCATCGCGACGCTGGTGGTGAAATGGCGGACATTTTCGTTGTCGAAGAACATCCGGTGGGTGAACGCCTCGAAATCGAGCATGTCCCGGCAGGTGACGACGAGCACGAAATCGGCGGTGCCGGTGACGTAATAACACTGCTGCACGTGAGCGTCGTCGAGAACCTGCTGCCGGAAGGCGTCGAGGACCTCGAGCCGCTCCCGTTCCATTTCGACCATGACGATGAACGTCATCGGCAGGCCGAGCGCGGCCGGATCGAGCACGGCGACCTCGCGCGCGATGACCCCCGACTCGCGCAGCCGCTTGATCCGTCGCTGCACGGCCGCCGCGGAGAGCCCGACCTTGGCGCCGATCGTTTCCGCGATCGTCCTGGCGTCGTCCTGCAGTTGGGTGAGGATGGCGTGGTCGAGGGAGTCCAGGTCCGGGGTCACCGACCCAGGTTATCGGTCTGTCGTTCACCCGTCCGGTGCTTTTACGGGCGCCGGCGGCCCGAAACCCCGCGAGGATTTGACGCCGACGTTTGTGAACGGTACTCACTTTAGCTATGTGGACGCGGCGGGGTCTTGCAGTGCTGGCGGTAGCGGGGCTCGTCGCTTCGGGGGTGACCGGCGTGACGGCGTCGGCCGCGCCGGTGGACGAAGCCTGCCCGTGGGTCGGCTCCTCGGCGCCCGTCGAACAGCGCGTCGACCAAGTCCTGAGCCGGCTCACCCAGGCCGAGAAGCTCGGCCTGGTGCACGGCTCCGGCGGCGTGCTGGACGTCCTCAACCCGACGACGTACGCGGGCATCGTCAAGGCCGTCCCCAGGCTCTGCATCCCGCAGCTGTCGCTTTCCGACGGCGCCGCGGGCGTCGGCGGCGGCAAAACCGGCGTCACGCAGCTGCCCGCGCCGAACTCGCTGGCCGCGGCCTGGGATCGGGGCCTGGCCGCCGAGTACGGAGACGTCGTCAGTACCGAGATGCGCGGCAAGGGCGCCAATGTCGCGCTCGGCCCGACACTCGACCTGGCGAGGGACCCGCGCGCCGGCCGCTCGTTCGAAACGCTCGGCGAAGATCCCGAGCTGACCGGCGCGCTGGCCGTCCCGCAGATCCGGGCGATCCAGGGCAACGGGCTGATCGCGCAGGCCAAGCACCTTGCCGCGTACAACCAGGAAGCCCTGCGCGACACCCCGCTCGGCAACGCCGTCGTCGACGAGCGGACGCTGCAGGAGATCTACCTGCCCGCGTTCGAGGACGCCGTCCGCGACGGTGATGTCGACTCCGTGATGTGCGGCTACAACTTCGTCAACGGCGTCCACGCGTGCAACAACACCTACCTGCTGAGCAAAGTCCTCAAAGGACAGTTCGGCTTCGACGGGTTCGTCACCTCGGACTGGTTCGCCATGCACGCCAGCGTCGCCGCCGCGAACGCCGGGCTCGACATGCAGATGCCGGGGAGCTGCTACTTCGGCACCCGGCTCAAGGCGGGTCTCGACGCCGGACAGGTGCGGGCGAGCAGGCTGGACGACATGGTCCGCCGGATCCTGCGGCCGATGTTCGCGCGCGGGATCTTCGAAAACCCCGTCACCGGCACGCCGGGTGCCGTGGTGACTTCGCCCGCGCACGCGGCCGTCGCGCGCGGGGTCGCCGAGCAGGGGACCGTGCTGCTGAAGAACGAGCAGAACGTCCTGCCGCTGCCCGCGTCCGGTTCGGTGGCGGTGATCGGGAACGCGGCCGGTGCCGGGGTGCTCGGCTCCGGCGGCGGCAGCGTGCACGTCCTCGCGCCGTCGATCGTGACGCCGTACCAAGGGATCGCCGCGCGCGCCGGAGGTCAGGTCAGCTTCGACGACGGTGGTGACCACGCGCGGGCCGCGTCCGTGGCGAAGGCGGCCGGGACCGCGGTGGTGTTCGTCGCGAAGTGGTCCTCGGAGTCGAAGGACAACGGGGACATCGCGCTTTCCGACGCGGACAACAAGTTGATCGAAGCCGTTTCGACGGCCAACCCGAACACCGTGGTCGTGCTCAACACCGGCGGGCCGGTGACGATGCCGTGGCTGAACCAGGTGCGCGGGGTGTTCGCGGCTTGGTACCCGGGTCAGGAATACGGCAACGCGATCGCGTCACTGCTCTACGGCGACACGAACCCGTCGGCGAAACTGCCGATCACTTTCCCGACCGGCCTGGATCAGGTTCCGGCGAAGGACTTCGCGCGGTTCCCCGGCGGGCAGTTCTCCGAAGGCCTCGCCGTCGGCTACCGCTGGTACGACCAGCAGAAGCTGAACCCGTTGTTCCCCTTCGGTTTCGGACTGTCCTATACGGACTTCTCCTTCGGCGGTCTCACCGCTGGTCCCGTTGCGGCAGACGGCACGGTGAGTGTCGGCGTGGACGTCACGAACACCGGCACCCGGGCTGGAGCCGAAGTCGCGCAGGTGTACTTGAGCCATCCCGCGTCGGACGGCGAGCCGCCCCGGCTGCTCAAGGGATTCGAGAAGGTTCAGCTGAACGCGGGCGAGACCAAACGTGTTCGGTTCACGCTCGACGCGCGGGCGTTCTCGCACTGGGATTCCACGCTGCACCAATGGATCCGCAGTGCCGGGGACTACACCGTCTCGGTCGGTGACTCGTCGCGTCACCTGCCGTTGACCTCTTCGGTGCGGGTTCCCACCACCATCGCGACCAGCGTGCCGACCCCGCCCGCGCCGCCGGGTGCGCCGACCGGCGGCGATTCGGTCAGCGGCACCCTCGCGAACCTCGTGTCCTGCCCCGACGAAGCCCTCTTCACCGGACTGACCGGTTTGACGTCGTTGCTCGGGCTCCCACCCGGCCCTCAAGCGACGATCCCGCCCGCGAATCCCTAAGCCGTCGGGAAGCGGCGGGCGATCCGCGTCGACGCCTCGCTCGCGAGGACCCCGGCCGCGGCGCGCGGGGTGACGTTGCCGAGTTCGGCGCGGTCGAGCGTGGACGTGATCAGTTTCCCTATGGACACACGGATCTTGTCGAACGCCTCGCCCGCGTCGGGCTCGATGTCGCCGAAGACCGTCCACCACCACCAGGCGTTCGTGGCGGAGTTGGCCACGATGTCCGGCAGGATCAGCACGCCGCGCTCGGTCAGCGGCATCTCGGCCTCGGCGGTGACGGGCATGTTGGCCGCTTCGACGATCAGCTTGGCGCGCACGGATTCCTGGTTGCCCGCGTGGATCGCGTACGACACCGCCGCCGGGACGAGCACCTCGGCGTCGATGTCGAGCCAGTGCCGTAACGGGATCTGCTCGTCGCCGGGGCGGAGTTCGGCGCGATCCATCTCGCCGTAGGAATTGCGCGTCAGCAACAGTTTTTCGACGTCGAGTCCGGCCGGGTTGGCGATGATGCCGACGGCGTCGGCGATCCCGACGATCTTGAGCCCGGCCCGCGCGAGGTACCGCGCCGCCGCGCTGCCCATGGAACCGAAGCCCTGAACGAACACCCGGGGATCTTCGAGCCCGAGCCGGTCGACGCCGATCAGCGTCGCTTGGGCCACGCCGTAGCCGCCGACGAGTTCTTCCAGCTGCACCCCGTCCACGACGATTCGGAACGCGGCCGCGAGCCGCCGGGCTTTGGTTTCGTCGTCCAGCAACGGGTAGACCGCCTGGATCGACGAGGACACCCCGATTTCGGCGAGCACGGTGTCGATGACGTCCTGGCGGAGCCCGAGATCCTCGCCCATCGTCCAGAACCGCTCGATGTACGGGCGTACGGCTTCGAGGTAGCGCCGCAGCACGTGGATGGCCCGCGGGTCCTGCGGGTCGAAGTCGATCCCGCCCTTGGCGCCGCCCAGCGGGATGTACCGGCCGTTCGGGTCGTAGTTGAGCGCTTCCTTGGCCGTCATTCCCGCCCGTCGCCCTCCACCACCCTCAACGGAGACGCTTCGCGACGCTGCTATGACCCGGCGAGTCCGCGGACTTCGTCGAGTGTGCAGCCGTCGCGCATCCGGAGACCGCCGCTGGAGACCCCGCGCACCAGCCTGTCGATCACCAGGTAGCCGCGGCTGCCGGTTTCCCGGTCGCGCCAGCTGATCTGCAGGTACGGTTCGTCGTCCACGCCCAGACCCCCGTCTCGCAAGTCCGTGAAAGATCACCATCATGGCACCGGGACCGATCGGGTGACAGCAGTCACCGTTGGGTGGACGTCAAGGGCGTCCACCTCGGGGGACGTCAGAAGCGAACTTTCTTCGCATAGTGACCTGGAACACAACGCGCCGGTATACCGATTAGTAGGACATACAAGTAAACCGAGCCAGTCGTAACCCATCGCTGGCGCGGAAGGGATATCGGTGGCCGCGGTACTGTCCGGTCTAGGCGCTTGGCTACCGCCGCGCGTGGTGGACAACCACGAACTTTCCCAGCGGCTCGACACCTCCGACGAATGGATCCGCGCGCGGACCGGCATCGGCTCGCGTCACGTCGCCGACCCCGGAACGTCCACTGTGGACTTGGCGGCCGAAGCCGGTCACCGTGCGCTGGCTTCCGCGGGCATCGAAAGCGTTGACGCGCTTCTGCTCGCGACGTCGACCCCCGACCAGCCGTGCCCCGCGAGCGCGCCGCAGGTCGCCACCAAGCTGGGCCTGAACGGCATCGCCGCGCTCGATGTCAACGCCGTGTGCAGCGGTTTCGTCTACGCGCTCGCCACGGCCAGCGGACTGATCGCGGCGGATGTCGCACAGACCGTGATGGTCATCGGCGCGGACACCTTCACCACTCTCGTCGACCCCGAAGACCGAGGCACCGTCCCGATTTTCGGTGACGGCGCCGGCGCGGTGATCCTGCGCGCCGGGGAGCCCGACGAGCTCGGCGCGCTGGGCCCGGTCGACCTGCACAGTGACGGCGAACTGGCCGAGCTGCTCTGGGTCGCCGCCGGTGGCTCGAAGCAGCGCCAGTCGGCGAACCCCAGCGACTATTTCCTTGCCATGCAAGGGACAGCGGTGTTCCGGCACGCCTGCGCGCGGATGGCCGAGTCGTCCCGCGTGGTGCTCGACAAGGCGGGCTGGATGGTCGCCGACGTCGACAGGTTCGTCGGGCACCAGGCGAACATCCGCATCCTGCAGGCGACCGCGAAGCAGCTCGGGATGCCCGCGGACGCCGTCGTTTCCAATATCGAGACCACCGGCAACACGAGCGCGGCGTCGATTCCGTTGGCGCTCAACGATGCCTGCCTCGACGGGACGCTGATGGCCGGGCACAAGGTGCTGCTCAGCGCGTTCGGTGCCGGGCTGACCTGGGGTTCTGCCGTGCTGCGCTGGCCTGAGGTCGTCCCGGGCTAGTTCGCCCAGGTGACGGTGGCTTCCTGTCGCCCGCGCAGCTGGAGTTCCCCGTGCTGTGTCCACAGCGCTCGCTCGCTCGTGGTGCTGGCCGCGATCACCGCGTCACTCGCCAGGATCCGGTCCGGCACGGCCTTCGCGCTCTCGGTGAGCCGCGCGGCTTCGTTCACCGCGTCGCCGATGACGGTGTACTCGAAGCGGCTGCTAGTACCCAGCTGACCGGCGAAAACCGGGCCGCTGGCGACACCGATGCCGAGGTCGAGCTCACCGAGTTCGCGGACGGCGTCACGGATCGCGCGGGCCGCGGCGAGCGCGGCCGTCGCGGGATCGGCGAGCCGGGTCGGGGCGCCGAAGATGCACAGCGCCGCGTCGCCCTGGAACTTGTTGAGCAGCCCGCCCTGGGCGTTGACGGCGTTGACCACGCTGGTGAACAGCCGGTTCAGCTTGCCGACGAGCTCCTCCGGCGGGGTGCGGTAGGCCAGCGCCGTCGAATCGACGACGTCCACGAACAACGCCGTCACCTCGCGGACGTCCCCGGACAGCGAAGCGCCGAACTCCAGCGCGTGGCGGGCGACGTCCGCGCCGACGTGCCGGCCGAAGAGGTCCCGCATGCGATCCTGCTCACGCAGCCCGGCGACCAGGTCG
>NZ_DASYMU010000197.1:0-50474 GCF_036008905.1 Amycolatopsis sp.
CACTGGATTAACCCCTGCGAGATGTCTTGCGGGCGGCGTTGTACTCCGCCACCGGATCCACCGCGCGCGGCCACGATCCGGTGCTGAGCAGGGTCCCGGTCGCGTGGATCGCGGTCCCCTTCAAGTAGTGGACCAGAACGCCGTGAAGGAGGCCTTCACTACCTCGGGCGACAAGCCGACCGGCGCTTTCTCACCAAAGTGCGAAACTTCGCACCCGAACGACGCCACATTTGACCTTCCCATCAATAGAACAACTTGTTGCCACTCACGACTCTTTGGGTAGTGGCGCACCGCTTTCGACGAGTTCGGTGCCGCGTGCGTAGTCGGCGTCGGCGTCGTGGGTGAGGACGCCGACCGTGGTGCCTTCTTTGCCGTACCAGACGGTGAAGCCGCCGTCGGCGTAGTTGACCACTTCGGTCTGGTCGAACCCGTCGCCCCAGGCCGCGTACTTGAGCACCTTGTCCCCGATGACGGTCCAGAACCCGGGCGCGTTGTCCCAGTTCGCCTGATCGCCCGCCGCGGTGCGCCCGGCGATCTCGCCCATCGTGAGTGCCTCGCCCCAATGCTCGACCCGCAGCGCGCGTCCGGCGGAAGTGTTGTGTGCCAGCGCGATGTCCCCGGCGGCCAGTACTCCGTCCGCGCTCGTGCGCATGTGCTCGTCCACCCTGACCCGGCCGTCCGCGATGTCCAGCCCCGCGCCTTTCGCGAGGTCTATGCGCGGCTCGATGCCGGTGGCCAGCAGGACCATCCCGGCGTCGAGAGTGGGCACCAGGTCCGTGTGTACCCGGAAGCCGTCCTCGATCCCGTCGACTTCGGTCTCGGTCAGCACGCTGACGCCCTCGGCCTTGAGCCAGTGCAGGATCCGCTTCCCCGCGATGTCGCCGAGCCTGGCCGCCTGCGGCAGACTCTCCGGCGTGAAAAGCGTGACCTGAACTCCCTTACGGGCCAACGAAACCGCGGCTTCGCAACCGATGAAACCCGAACCCACGACGATCGCACTACGCGCGTCGCTCGCGGCTTCTCGCAGCCGCCGCGCGCTGGTCGCGGACCGCAGGAGGTGGACGTCCGGGTGATCCGCGCCATCGAACGGCGGACGGGCGGGCTCGGATCCGGTGGCGAGCACGCAAGTCGTGTAGGACACCGTTTCGCCGCTCGCCGTGGTGACCGTGCGGGCGGCGGTGTCCAAGGAGGTCACCGGTTCGTCGAGGCTCAGTGTGATGTCGTGGTCGCGGTAGAACTCCGTGTCCACCAACGGCAGGTCCTTGTCTTCGGCTTCCCCGCGGAGGAACTCCTTCGACAGTTGCGGGCGTTCGTACGGCGCGTCGGTGTCGGCCGAGATGATCCGGACCGATCCCGGCCCGCCCGAGCCCCGATAGGCCCGCGCCGCGGAGAGACCGGCGGGCCCGCCGCCGATGATGACCACTCTGTCGGTCTTGTCGCCCGTTTTCTCAACCATGTTGGTGAGTTACCCAGGAAGCCCGTTACACACACGTGCTGGCGCACAGTGGGTGTGCCGGGCGCCGCGCCGCCGAGCGGTATCAGGACACGACCTACCCGTCGTCCTGTTTCGGCTTCTTCGGCTTGTTCTTGTTGCCGTTACCCGAGTTCCCGTCGCCGCGGTTGTCGTTGCCCGCCACCGGCGTGCGCGGGCCGGGTGTCGCCCTCGGTTCGACGGCGATCTCCCCTGCCGCCGGGGCGATGGCCCGCGGCGGGTCGGCCGGGCCCGGTGGCGTCTCGCTCGGCGGGGTCGCGGCAACGGGCTGGACGGGTGATGGCGGGTTGTCGGTGCCGGGAGACAGCAACAGGGCGGCCGCGATGATGACGGCCGCCGCGGCGGGAACCCCGGCGGCCAGCAGCCGCCGGCGGCGGTACGGAGTCCTCGGGAGGACCACGGGCAGGAGCACCGTGTCGTCGTCGGCCCGCAGTGCCTGGTGGACGGACTGGGCAGTGGGGCGTTCGGACGGCTTCCGTGCGGTCATCCGCCGGAGCGTCGTTTCCAGCGTGGGAGGCAGTCCGGCCGGGATCCGCGGCGGCCGGTGCAACCGCACGATCGCCGACTCGACCATCGTGCCGGCGTACTCCCGGACCCCGGTGAGGGACTCCAGGAGCACCAGCCCGAGTGCGTAGACGTCCGACGGCGGCCCGACGTCCTCACCGAGCACCTGCTCCGGCGCCATGTACGCGGCGGTGCCGACCACCATGCCGGTGGCGGTGATCTGCGTCGAGTCGAAGGCCTGTGCGATACCGAAATCGCTGATCAGCGGACGGTCCGGGGCGAGCAGGACGTTGGCGGGCTTCAGGTCCCGGTGCGTCACGCCGCGCCGGTGCACGTAGGCCAGCGCGGCGGAGAGCTGGACGGCCAACGCGGCGACCTCCGGCGCGGTCAGCGGTCCGCTGGCGACGCGGTCGGCCAGGTTCGGGCCCTCGACCAGTTCCATGGCGAGGAACGCATGCCCCTCCTGGGTCCCGGTGTCGTACAACGCGACCAGGCCGGGATGCTGCAACCGGCTCAGGATCTGGATCTCCTTGAGCCGCCGCCGCTCCTCGGTGGGCACCGCGCCGGGATGGAACAGCTTCACCGCGACCCGGCGCCGATCGACCAGGTCGTAGGCCCGGAAGACCCGCGCGGTGGCGCCGCGGCCGATCAGGCGGCCGACCTCGTAACGCTTGCCAAGGACACTCGGGACCGGTTCGGGTTCGTGCTCCCCGAGCGAGAACCTGGTCAGGGTTGTTTCGGTGTGCCTGGCTGGGCGCGCTTCCGCGTCGGCCATGTCGGCTGCACCTTTCCTTCGGCCGGTGGGTTGCGGCAAACTACCCGCGCGGCCGGCGAGTCAAACATAGTCCTGCGGGCCAGCGGTTTTCTTCGTGGCGACCGCGATCCAGCCGGGACTCCGTTTGCCGGGCCGGTACTCGCTGTCGGCGCGTTTGGCCACGATCCCCGCCAGCCCGTGGGTTTCGGCTGCCCGCAGGACGGCGTCGCCGTCGCCGACGTAGTGCTCGGGTACCTGCCAGTTCGGGCCGGTCAGGCCGAGTTCGGCGAGCAGTTCGCGCCGGCGCAGGTACGGCTCGCGCAGGCGAGAGGCGCCGTCGAGGTGGAGCAGGTCGTACGGCAGGTACATCACCGGATGGGCCGTCACGAGCCGTTTGGCCTGCGCCGGAGCCGCGGACTGCCGGCGCCCCAGCGCCGCGCGGTTCGGCAGGCCCTGTTCGAAGGCGACTATCTCGCCGTCCAGCAACGCTTCGGTCGAGCCCAGCTGGCCGCCGATCGCGCGGAGCTCGGGATAGGTGTGCGTGATCTCCGTGGCGGTCTCGTCGAACAGGGTCGCGCGCCCGCCCTGCACCCGGACGATGGCCCGCTGCCCGTCCCAGTCGAATTCGTACGCCCACTCGTCGTCGGCGGACTCCTCGGGCAGCTTGCCAGGGCGTGCCGACATCGGCCGCACGAAGGGCGGGAGCTCCTCCCAGCCCTCGGCGGCCGGTTCGGCGCGCTTGACCTGCCAGGCGTTGTCGTCCCCGTGCATGTTGACGAAGGCGTAGCGGCCTTGGGCACGTTCGCCGTGGAAGACCACCTCGACCAGATGGTCGTTCCAGTGCAGCGTCTCGTAGCGGCCGTGGTCCCAGATGGTCATCGTGCCGGCGCCGTACTCCCCGGCGGGGATCTCGCCGTGGAAGGTGGCGTACTCCAGCGGATGGTCCTCGGTGTGCACGGCCAGGCGCGAGACGTCCGGTTCCTTGGGCAGGCCCTTCGGCACGGCCCAGGAGGCGAGCACGCCGTCGCGTTCCAGCCGTACGTCCCAGTGCAGGCTCGACGCGTGGTGCTCCTGGATGACGAACACGTCGTCGTCACCGCGGGGGAGTTCGTCGCCGGCAGGGATGGGTTCAGGGGTCCGCCGCGGGTCACGCCGGCGGCGGTACTCGCTGAGGTCACCCACCGGCTAGGACGCCTTCTTCTTGGCAGGCGCCTTGTCCGTGGTCTCGGTGGCCGCTTCGACGGCCTTCTCGAGGTCCTTCCGGCTCATCTTCGACCGCCCCTTGACGTCCAGTTCCCTGGCCATCTTATCGAGATCCGCCTTGGACAGCTCGGAAAGACCGGCGGCCGCGGGTTTGCCTCTGCCCTTTTGCCCTCTGCCCTTGCGGTCCTTGACGCTGCGGGACAGCGCGTCGAACAGGTCGATGACCTTGGTCGGCTCCGCCGGCTCGGACGCCGGGGTGATCTTGCGCCCGGCCTTCTTGTCCTTGATCAGCTTTTCGACGCGTTCGGTGTAGGTGTCGTGGTACGACTCCGGCTCCCAGTCCTCGGCCATGGAATCGATCAGCGCCGTCGCCATGTCGAGTTCCTTGCCGGTCGCCTCGGACTTCCCCGGTAGTTTGCTCAGCTCCTTCGCCGGGTTCCGGATGTCGTCGGCGAAATGCAGCGTGTTCAGCACCATCACGCCGTCGCCCGCCCGCGCCGCGGCGATGTACTCCTTGCCGCGCATGACGAACTTCGCGATACCCGCCTTGTTGGTCTTCTCCATCGCCGCCAGGAGCAGGCTGTACGCCTTGCCGAACTCCTCCTTGGCGGGGGCGAGCCAGTAGGTCTTCTGGAAGAAGATCGGGTCGATCTCGTCGAGGTCCACGAACCCTTCGATGTCGAGGGTTCGGGAGCGGCCGGGGGCGATGTCGTCCAGCTCGTCGGGCTCGACGATGACGTAGTCGCCATCGTCCAGTTCGTAGCCCTTGACGATGTCGTTGTAGTCGACCTCCTTGCCGGTGCGCTCGTTCACCCGGCGGTAGCGGATCCGGTCGGACGTGCCGCGCTCGAACTGCCGGAACGAGATGCTGTGGTCCTCGGTCGCGCTGTACAACTGGACGGGCACGGTGACCAGGCCGAAGTTGATGGCCCCGCTCCAGATCGGTCTCGCCATGGATTCGACATACCCCGAGGTCAGTGCTTTGAAACGGTGATCACCACCGGCGTGCCCGCACCCGGCCGGGTGTCGCTCCAGCCGCTTTTCCGTCCATTGTGGACTCCCCGGTTGACCTTGTCACGGCGCCGCGCGCGGAGGTACATTGCAAGGTCTCCAGCTCGGCTCCATTCCAGGTTTCCGGGCTCCCGTACGGAGGTCGAGGCAGCGCATGCCCACCTGGTTCGCTAGGACGATGTTCGGTGCCCTCGTGGGGATACTC
The DNA here is from genome assembly GCF_036008905.1 of Amycolatopsis sp. Taxonomy (GTDB): domain Bacteria; phylum Actinomycetota; class Actinomycetes; order Mycobacteriales; family Pseudonocardiaceae; genus Amycolatopsis. The sequence continues at coordinate 5,170 of NZ_DASYMU010000197.1, forward strand.
TTCGCGATCGGGCTGCTGACGACGCCGTTGGGCGCGGTGGTGGGCTGGATCTTCCTGGCCGCGATAGCCGGCACCGTGGCGTCGATGGCGGTGTCGAGCCCGCCGGCGAAGTACGCGAGGAACCTCGAGGTCGCCCCTGGCCGAGCCGGTCTGGTCGTGGGGGCGGGCGTGTTCGCGAGCTGTATCGCGCTGGCCGGTGTGGTCGCGGTGCTCGGCTCGGCGAGCCTGCCCGTGCTGTTGCTGGTCGCGGCCGGGGTGGCGGTCTGGTCCTGGCGGCGGTCGCGGACGCGCACGGAACACCAGGCGGAGAAGGTCGCCGTGCCCGTGGCCGCCGAAGCCTCGGACCTGCCGCCGGATTTACAGGAATGCGTCGACCATCCGGATGAATTCGCCACCGACGTCCTGTGCGCCGCCTGGCGCAAAAGTTACGTTCTTCTCCTGCGGACCTCGGACAAAAGCGCCCGTGACAAAATTGTGGATTTCCGGCGGCGTCTTTTGGACGAACTGGAAGGCCGGGATCGTGAGGGATTCACTCGATGGATGGAAAGTGGTGCACGGGCGGGTAGTGACCCAGGCCGGTATTTGACGCCTTAAGGCCCAATGGGGGCTTTCGGCCCATGTCCGCTTCTGGTGCATTCGGCAACCATGTGGTGGTGACAGCGGCGACTTCGGGCCGTTGCCTATCCCGTGGAAGGAAATCCTCATGTCCCAGGTCGCGTCCTTACCGTATTGGCATCACGCGGGAAGGCACCTGGCGGAAAACGGACGAGCCGGCTTCACCTCGTCCGAGCCAGGGCGGAAAGCCGCCCGGCATTCGACGTCCCGGCCGCTCCGCCTGACCCGTGTGCTCGTCCCGCTCGCCGCGGCCGCCCTGTTCGGGCTGCTGTGGCTGTGGACGTCGTGGCTGGTCGGCCTGATCGCCGCGGTGGCGTTCCTGCTCCTGGCGCTGGTGGTGCGCTCGCTTCGCCGGGCGTCGCGCCGGCTCAAGAACATCCTGGACGAAGAACTTCCTTAGGCGGCACCGTTCTCGAGTGAGTACAGCAGGTCGGCGAGTCCGCCGGTCGCGCGGCCGCGGAGACGGGCGCTCGTCGTGACGAGGGTGTCGGCCGCATACGAAAGCCGGTAGCCGGCTTGGCCGAGGCGTCGCCACAGGTCGTGGTCCTCGCCGGTGCTCAGCGGGCGGAAACCGCCGACCGAACTGTAGGCGTCCGCGCGGACGCCGAGATTGGCGCCGTAGACATTTCCGTGACCGGCGGGTTGCCGCGCGTCGGAAAGAACCTGGTTATAGCGAAGTTGTGCGTCCGTGGTCAGCGAAGAGGATTCGTCGAGTTTCGCGAAACCGGCGATCGCGTGACTGCCGCGAGAAACGCGATCAAGATGTCGGCAAGCCCAATCCGGGGCGACGACGGTGTCGGCGTCGGTGCCCAGCAACAAGGTCTCGGAATCGTCGTGACCAGGCAATACCGACCGGACCCGGCGCATACCAAGATCACGTACCTCGCCGATCGAACCCGCCGCGCCGGTCACCGTCACCAGGCCCGAACTCCAGCCGGTGAATTCGCGCCGGGCCATTTCCGCGGTGTCGTCGGCGCACCGGTCCGCGACGACACAAACGGCCCGGTCGATTCTCGCCGGCAGTTCCGACAAGGCGCGGCGGAGCGCGCGCAGGCACGGGCCGATGAATTCGGCTTCGTCGTGTGCGGGCACCACCACCCCGATCGCCGAGATCACCGGCGCCTCAGCACGTGGAGCAGGAACTCCTCGTCGACGTGCTCGACCACCGTCTCCAGCACCGGGTGTGCCAGCAGGCGCCGGTGCGCGTCCGCGGCGTCCCGCGGTGCTTCGGCTGCCCACGGCCGCCAGTGCACCGCCAGCAGGTCGCCGCCGGGCCGCAACGCCGACACCGCGCCCTCGATGGTGGCGGACAGGTCGTCGTCCCCGAGGTAGTAGAGGATCTCGCTGAAGACCACGAGATCGACCGGGCCCTCGGGCAGGTCGCCCGGCAGGGAACCGAGCCGGACGTCCACCGAATTTTCTTGCCGGGCGCGCGCGACGGCCGACTCCACCGGGTCGAAGGCCAGCAACGCGTCGCAGCGGGTGGCCAGGTCCCGGGTGAAAGTCCCGATGCCACAGGCGGGTTCGACCGCCGACGCGTAGCGCTCGCGGGGGAGCGCGGCCAAGGCGACGGCGCGTTTCCTGCGCTCGTACCACGAGCTCGACACCGCCCACGGGTCCGCCGCGTCACGGTAGAGCTCCGCGAACCGGCTGCGCGGCGCCGAACCCGCGGGTGGCTCCCGGAACAGGATCTCGTTGTCCCGCTGGAAATGCGTGAGCATTTCGGTGGAGAGGATGGCGTCCTCGCCCGCCGGGCCGGGCTTGAGCTGGGAGACGAACGCCGCGATTCCGTCGGCCTTCCGGCGCCGCTGCTCCTCGTCCAGCTCGTGGCGGAACGCCTTCGCCCACGGTATTTCTTCGGCGTCGGGCCGGATCCAGTGCCAGAGCCAGACGGGATAGGACCAGCAGTGCGCGGTGATCGGCGCGGCCAGCAGCGCCGCCTGCCCGGCGGCCTGGTGATCGGGATGGGGGTCACCGGGCCACGGCAGCAGGCAGAGCTCGGCGTCGCTGAGCGTCGGCCGCAGGCGGATGACGAGTTCGTCCAGGTGCCCGGCGAGACCGGAGTCGGGAAAGCCGAGCCAGTCGACGTGGACGTCGCCGAGGCCTTGGGAGCGCAAGGAATCCTTGAGTTCGCGCCGCCGGGTGCGGCCGAGCTCCCGCTGTTCCTCCGGGGAAGAGCCGGGGAACGCGCCCTCGCCGTCGGTGGCGATCACCAGGGTGACGGTGGCGCCCTCGGCGTGGAGCCGTTGCAGGAACCCGCTCGCGCCCAGGGTTTCGTCGTCCGGATGCGCGGCGACGACCACGGCCTTGCGGTAGCTGCCGGGCGGCAAGGACCGGATCCCGTGCTGCCGCAACGCGGGTGCCCACTCGGGTTCGCCGACGGTCGGTCGCGGGCTCATCGGGCCAGGTCCTGTGCCATGACCTGCGCGCCCAGTGCGGCGAGGTCGCGCTCGGCGTGATGCTGCCGGACGTACACCTGGAGGTCGGCGAGCTGCTGCGGGAACCGGCGGTCGCGGCACATCGGCCCGGGCCCGGTGACCTTCGGCGCGCGGTCGAGGATTTCGCCCGCCGCGTGTTCGACCGCGGCGCGGCACAGCTGGGCCGCGTGCACCGCGTCAAGTCCCGGGTTTGCGTCGATATCCTCCGCCGCTCGGCTGAGCAGCGCTTCGGCGCTTCGCAGCACGGTGTCCATCGCGCCGACGTGGGCGAGCTGGTGTTCGTCATGCTTACCGCGTTCGCCCAGCTCCGCCAGCACGGAATCGAGCACCGCCGCGCAGCCCCCGAGCCACACGGCCGCGACCCCGATGCCGCCGTGGCCGAATCCGGGCCTCGACACGTACCAGCCGGGAACGCCGACCACCGCGCCCGGGACGTGCTCGAAGGTGACGTCTCCGCTGTCGGAAGCGTCCATCCCGATGGCCTGCCAGGTATCCGCGCTCCGGTGTACCCGCTGGTCGGTGAGGTCGACGTCGAGCAGATGGCACTGTCCGCCGGGGTCGAGCGCGGCCACGAGCGCCCGGTCCAGGACGTGCGCGCCGGAACAGAACCGGACCGTCCCGGACAGCGTGTCGCCGTCGAACGCCGCGCCGGTTCCGCCCGACCGCGCCGCCCACACCCCGTACAGCGCGCCCGGCACCGGTGCCCGGCCCGCGTCGGCCAGGATGGCGACGGCGTCGACATGCCCCTCGGCCAGCCTCGCCAGCGCCAGATCACGACGTCCCAGCTCCGCGAGTGCCTGCCATCGGCGCGTGGTGTGGCCGCCACCGGGCAGCGGGAGGTCCAGGCCCCCGCCGTCGAGCAGCGCGCGGAGTTCGGTCTCCACCGACGTCGTGCTCCGCGGGGACGGCAGCGGCTTGGGCGGCGTGATGCCCAGCAGCAGGATCTTCGTCGGCATGACACTCATCGGGCGGGCTCCTCGTCGTCGGCGCCACGGACCGTGACCAGCGGTGGATACCCGGTGCGCTACCCGCTCAATCCCGTTCCAAGCCGAGATCACCCACCCCGGCGCTGGTGGGCGTGCTTAGGTAGGGCATGGCTGGCGGGACGGACGAGGTGGCGATCACCGGAGAGGGCGGGCACGAGGTTCCGTCGACACCTCCGCGGCTGCTCGCGGCGCCGGGGTACGCCGTCCGGTGGCTGTACCAGGCGTACACCGCGGCGTGGGTGCGCCAGGTGGATCCGACGCTGACCGGGCCCCAGTTCGCGGTGCTGACCGCGGTGCACAGCTATCCCGGCGTCGACCAGGGGTCGCTGGCGTCCTCGGTGGCGCTGGACCGGTCCACGATGGCCGACATCGCGAAGCGGCTCGAAGACCGCGGGCTCATCGTCCGCGAACCCGCGCCGACCGACGGCCGCCGCAAACTCCTCTACCTCTCCGAAGACGGCGAAACGAAGCTGACCGAGATCGACCGGCGTGCCCGGCAGCTCGACGAGCGTCTCCTGGAGGGCTACGCGCCCGCCGAGCGCGAACGACTGCTGGAGGAACTCAGCATGTTGTCGAGCCGGTGGGAAGCACTCGCCGAAGACTCGTGAGTGGCAACAAGTGTTCTAACACTCGTAAACACTCACGACCCACAGGTGCGCGTGGTCGTCACGGCTGGGAGCCGAACGCGATGTGGAAGCGGAAATGGGCGGGATCGAGCCAGCTCACGACGTGTTCGACCAGGCTGCCCGCGTCGGTCAGCGTGGTACGGCTCGAACGCAGGAACAGCTCGCCCGGCGCGCGGTCGAGCAGCGTGGCTTCCGGCTCGGGCAGTGGCCGCAGGTCGATGTCCTGCTCGCCGTGGGTCGCGGTCAGCCCGGCGGCGGCGAGCGACGCGGACAGCGAGCCGTTGCGCAGTCCCGTCGACGGCAGGTCGGCGAGCGAACCCTGTGCGGGGACGAGCGCGCGTTCGAGCGAAACCGGCAGGCCGTCGGTGTCGCGGCGGCGGCGATGCACGGCGACGACCCCGGCAAGGCCGAACTTCGCGCGCAGCTCCTCGTCGGCCGCCACGTCGATCGACAGCAGGTCGGTGCTGGCGTGCAGGCCGGATCGGGCGAGGGCGCGCGCCCAGCCGTGCCGGTCGTCGAGGTCGACGCCGTCGTAGGTGACGAACGAGCCGATGCCGGACTCGGTGGCGATCAGGCTGCGGCGCTGCAGCTCGGTGAGCGCACTGCGGACCGTGCCGCGGCTGACGCCGAACTCGTGCGCGAGCTGGTGCTCACCGGGGAGCTGATCGCCAGGGCCCAGTGAGCCCGAGCGGATCCGCGACACGATCGCGTCGATGAGCCGTTCCCGCTTGCCGAACCGCCGTGGTGAAGACATGTACAAACATGTACCCGGCGGCGCGGTGCGTGACAACTCAGCCGGTACGCGCCCAGTCCTCGTACGACGTCCACGCTTGCAGGGTCGCCTTGCTCTCGAACCGGCGTGGCTCGCCGCTGATCGGGTCGGTGAACTCCAGGACCTTCGCCAGCAACTGCAGCGGGCGGGTGAAGTCGCCGAGCGGGGTTTCGGTGAGCACCGGGTAGAAGTCGTCACCCAGGATCGGCACGCCGAGACCGCTCATGTGCAGGCGGAGCTGGTGGGTGCGGCCCGTCGCGGGGAGCAGGCGATAGCGGCCGAGGCCGTCGCGATGCTCGATCAGCTCGACGCGGGTCTCGCTGTTCGGCGGCTCCGGCAGTTCCTGCGCGGTGATGATGCCGCGCTCCTTCACGATGTGGCTGCGCACGGTCCAGGGGAGTTCGAGGGCAGGGTCGTACGGCGCGATCGCCTCGTACTCCTTGCTGATCAGCCGGTCCTTGAACAGCATCTGGTACGCCCCGCGCCGCTCCGGGCGGATGACGAACATGAGCAGCCCGGCGGTCACGCGGTCGAGGCGGTGCGCCGGGACGAGCTCGGGCAGGTCGAGCTGCTTGCGCAGGCGTACCAGCGCGGTCTCGACGATGTGCTGGCCGCGCGGGATGGTCGCGAGGAAATGCGGCTTGTCGACGACGAGCAGGTCCTCGTCACGGTGGACGATGCCGATTTCGAACGGCACCGGGACCTCTTCCGGCAGGTCGCGGTGGAACCAGATGAACGAATTCGGGACGAAAGGGGCATCGAGGGGGAGTGGGCCGTCCAGCCCGACGATGCGGCTCTCGCTCAGCATCCTGTCGATGTGCCCGGGTTCGAGACGCGGAAGTCGCTCGACGAGGTGATCCCGGAGCGTCGTCCAGGGACCCTCCGCAGGCATCTTCAGGCGCGCGGGATCCAGGCCGTGCCGCTGGGGCAGGGACGATTTCAGCTTGCGTCTCATCGCGGCTCAGCGTACTTGGCCTGCCATAGTCGATCTCGAAGCCCGATTCCCATGGAGGTAGCACTATGCCGTTCGTCCAGATCAGCCTGCGGGAAGGGCGTACGCCCGAGCAGATCCGATCGCTGATCACCGCGCTCACCTCGGCCGTCACCGAAAGCGTCGGTTCGCCGAAGGAGTCCGTGCGGGTGGTGGTCACCGAGGTGCCCGGCACGCACTGGGCCGCCGGCGACGTCACCCTCGAGGAAAAGTCGCCGAGCTAGCCGACAAGTTCAGGAGTCTTGACAATTTTGTTTGTCGGTGAGACGGTGTGGCCATGTTCGATGTGGCTGTGATCGAGGACCCGGCGGCGGCCGAGGTCTCGCTGGACCCGGTGCGCGCCCGGCTGCTGGCGGAGCTGGCCGAGCCCGGCTCCGCGACGACGTTGGCCGCCAAGGTCGGCCTCGCCCGGCAGAAGGTGAACTACCACCTCCGGGCCCTCGAGAAGCACGGACTCGTCGAACTGGTGGAGGAGCGCAAGAAGGGCAACGTCACCGAGCGCGTCATGCAGGCGACCGCGGCGTCCTACGTCATCTCGCCGACAGCGCTCGCCGCGGTGCAGCCCGACCCCGGCCGGGCCAGGGACCAGCTCTCCGCGCGTTGGCTGCTCGCCGTCGCGGGCCGGTTGGTACGCGACGTCGGCGCACTGATCACCGGCGCGACCAAGGCCCGCAAACCACTCGCGACCTTCGCCATGGACGGCGAAGTGCGCTTCGCGTCGGCCGCGGACAGGGCGGCTTTCACCGGCGAACTGGCGACAGTGCTCACTGCGCTCGTGAGCAAGTACCACGACGAGTCCGCCGAGGGCGGCCGCGCCCATCGCGTGATCGTCGCGATCCATCCCAGCGTCAAAGAGACGAGCGTCCAGGAAAGAATGGCTGAGGAGGCCTGAGTTATGCCGAGGGAATTCGAGCTGCACAAGGAGATCGAGATCGAGGCGACTCCCGAGCAGGTGTGGGACGCGATCGCCACCGGCCCCGGGATCGACTCGTGGTTCATGGGCCCGCACACGGTCGAACCCGGCGAGGGCGGCAGGATGTCGCTGACGATCGGGGACTTCTCCGAGCACTCGACGATCACCGCGTGGGACCCGCAGAAACGGCTCGCGTACCGCAGCGACACCGGACCGGACGGCTCGTTCCACGCGATGGAGTACCTCGTCGAGGGCCGCGACGGCGGCAGCACCGTGCTTCGGTTCGTGCACAACGGCATCATCAGTGACGACTGGGGCGCCGAGTACGAGGACATGACCGGCTACGGCTGGACGATGTACTTCCACACCCTCAACCAGTACCTCACGCATTTCGGCGGGCACCCGGGTGTCTACGTCTCCGCCGAAGGCCCGAAGGTCGCCGAGGGCGTCGATTCGTGGACGGTACTGAGCGAGGCGCTGGGGCTGCCCGATGCGCTCGAGCAGGGCGACAAGGTGCACCTGACGCCGGAAGGTCTCCCGCCGATCGACGGCGTCGTGGACTACGCGGTGCCGGGATACCGGGGACTGCTCGGCATCCGCGACGCGGGAACGCTGTACCGCTTCCACGGTCACGGTGAGCAGATCGCCGTCGGGCACCACGTCTTCACCCAAGGCGCCGATGTCGCGGCGGTGTCGAAAACCTGGCGCGACTGGCTCGCTCGCGTGTACGCCTAGACACGACCTAGCTCGTGAACGGCCCGTTCGTGCCGATAAACCGCACGAGCGGGCCGCTCGCCGCGGCACCGCGCAAACGTCGCCGGCCGATCCCCGTAGGATCGGCCGATGGCTTCCCTCGAAACCAGTCCCGCGGTGAGCGAGGCGTTGCAGGTTCTGCATCGCGTCTTCGGTTACGACTCGTTCCGGGGCCAGCAGCAGGAGATCATCGACCACGTCGTGACCGGTGGTGACGCGCTCGTCCTGATGCCCACCGGCGGCGGGAAGTCGTTGTGCTACCAGATTCCCGCGCTCGTGCGCGAGGGCGTCGGCGTGGTCATCTCGCCGCTCATCGCGCTCATGCAGGACCAGGTCGACGCGCTGACCAACCTCGGCGCGCGTGCCGGGTTCCTCAACTCCACGCAGGATTACGAGGAGCGCCGCCAGGTCGAAACCGCGTTCCTCGCCGGCGAGCTGGACCTCCTCTACCTGGCGCCGGAGCGGCTGAAGGTCGAGTCGACGGTCCGGCTGCTCGAACGTGGCAAGATCTCGCTGTTCGCCATCGACGAAGCGCACTGCGTCGCCCAGTGGGGCCACGACTTCCGGCCCGACTACCTCGCGCTTTCGGCGTTGCACGAGCACTGGCCCGACGTCCCGCGCATCGCGCTGACGGCGACCGCCACCGAGGCCACGCACGCCGAAATCGCGCTGCGGCTCAACCTCGGCGAAGCGCGGCACTTCGTCGCCAGCTTCGACCGGCCGAACATCCAGTACCGCATCGCGCCGAAGAACGAGCCCAAGAAGCAGTTGCTCGAACTGCTGCGCAACGAGCACCCCGGTGAAGCGGGAATCGTCTACTGCCTCTCGCGCAACTCGGTCGAGAAGACCGCGGAGTTCTTGGTACAGAACGGAATCTCGGCGCTGCCGTACCACGCGGGCCTCGACGCGCGGGTGCGTTCGCGCAACCAGTCGCGGTTCCTGCGCGAGGACGGCCTGGTCATGGTCGCGACCATCGCGTTCGGCATGGGCATCGACAAACCGGACGTGCGGTTCGTCGCACATCTCGACCTGCCGAAGTCCGTCGAGGGCTACTACCAGGAGACGGGCCGCGCCGGGCGTGACGGCCTCGCGTCGACGGCGTGGCTGGCCTACGGGCTGCAGGACGTCGTTCAGCAGCGCAAGATGATCGACACCTCCGAGGGCGACCTCGCGCATCGGCGGCGGCTCGGCATCCACCTCGACGCGATGCTCGCGCTGTGCGAGACGGTCGAATGCCGCCGCGTGCAGCTGCTCGCCTACTTCGGCCAGCAGAGCACCGCCTGCGGCAACTGCGACACCTGCCTGACCCCGCCGGAGTCCTGGGACGGCACGGTTCCCGCGCAGAAGCTGCTCTCGACCGTGGTGCGGCTGCTCAACGAGCGGAACCAGAAGTTCGGCGCCGGTCAGGTCGTCGACATCCTCCTGGGCAAGACCACCCCCAAGGTCACCCAGCACGGGCACGACTCGCTCAAGGTGTTCGGCATCGGTACCGAATTGCGGGACACCGAATGGCGCGGGGTCGTGCGGCAGCTGCTGGCGCAAGGCCTGCTGGCCGTCGAAGGTGACTACGGCACGCTCGTGCTGACCGAGGCGAGTTCCGAAGTGCTGAGCCAGCAACGCCAGGTCATGTTGCGCCGCGAGCCCGAGCGCTCGGCGAAGTCCGTCAGGACGGCGAAGGCCAAGCGTGGCGCACCCGTCGACCTGCCGCAGGAAGCGGTGCCGGTCTTCGAGTCGCTTCGCACCTGGCGTGCCGCGTCGGCGAAGGAGCAGGGCGTGCCCGCGTACGTCATCTTCCACGACGCCACGCTGCGGGAAATCGCCACGCTGGCGCCGAAGACCCTCGACGAACTCGGCACCGTCAGCGGCGTCGGTGAGAACAAGCTGGCGAAGTACGGCCAGCAGATCCTGGACACCCTCGAAGCCTCCTGACCGCGCGTGGCTCGTGAGTGGCAACAAGTGTTAGAACACGTGTTGCCACTCACGAGCCACCCACGCAGCTGCGCTCTAGGTCGTAGCCAGGGGCCGTCGCCGTGGTGGCGGCGGCGGGACTTCCTTCGCGGCGACGACGTCGTCGAGCGCGACTGTCGTGAGGCCGCGCCGGGTCTCGACGGTGCAGTCGACGTCGCTGCGTCCGCGCAGGTAGCCGAGCGCGTCGGTGAAACCGCCCTCGATCTTCGAGCGCACGACGACCCGGGTGCCCAGCGGGGTGGTCGTGAGGAACTGGGCCGGAGTCATGGGCGCCATTCAATCAGCGAACGCCGCGCGGCCGGAACTGGATGCTGATGCGCGGGCCGACCGGCTTCGACGTCTTCGGGATGGCGTGTTCCCAGGTGCGCTGGCACGAACCGCCCATGACGATCAGGTCGCCGTGCCCGAGTGCGCGGCGGATGGCTTCGCCGCCGCCCTTCGGCCGCAGGCAGAGCGCTCGCGGCGCGCCGACGGAGACGATCGCGACCATGGTGTCCTCGGTGCTGCCGCGCCCGAGGTTGTCGCCGTGCCAGGCGACGCTGTCGCGGCCGTCGCGGTAGTAGCAGAGCCCGGCGGTGCGGAAGCTCTCGCCGAGTTCGGCGGCGTAATGCTCACTGAGGGCCGCGCGGGCGGTGTACAGGATCGGGTGCGGGAGTGGCTCGTCTTCCTTGTAGTAGCGCAGAAGGCGGGGCACGTCGACGACCCGGTCGTACATCGGGCGCCGTTCGGCCTGCCAGCCGACGCCGTCGACCAGGCTGTCGAACAGCGTTTCGGCGCCGGTCAACCAGCCCGGGAGCACGTCGATCCACGCGCCGGAGCCGAGTTCCGTGCGGCGGACCGGGGCGAGCGGGCGCAGGCCGACCGCGCCGGGCTCGTCGAACAGGGATCCCTGCAGAGCTGTGGACATGCGGCCGACTGTACTCCACGTTCGAACGTCTGTTCGAGTGACTGTGACGTCCGATTCTCGCCGGAACCCGGTGGCGATCACTGGTCGGATGGGGACATGGATTGGGCCAAAGCGACCGAAGAGGTCAACGAATACGGGTGCGCGGCACTGGGACCGGTGCTGGCGCCCGCGGACTGCCGCGAGATCGCCGAGCTGTACGACGACGTGGCGAGATTCCGCTCCACGATCGACATGGCCCGCTACCGGTTCGGCTCGGGGCAGTACCGCTACTTCGCCCGGCCGTTCCCCGAAACCGTCGAGCGCCTGCGGACGGCGTTCTACCCGCACCTGCTGCCGATCGCGCGGGACTGGGCGGCGAAACTCGGCAGGCCCGCGCCCTGGCCGGACACGCTGGAGGAATGGCTGGACCAGTGTCACCGGGCCGGTCAGGTGAAGCCGACACCGATCCTGTTGCGTTACCAGGCGGGCGATTGGAACGCGCTGCACCGTGACCTCTACGGCGACCTGGTGTTCCCGTTGCAGATCGTCATCGGGCTCGACGAGCCGGAGGTGGACCACACCGGCGGTGAGTTCCTGCTGGTCGAACAACGTCCGCGTGCGCAGTCCCGCGGCACTTCGACGTTGCTGCGCCAAGGGCACGGGCTGCTGTTCACCACGAGCGAGCGGCCGGTGCGCTCGGCGCGGGGCTGGTCGGCCGCGCCGGTCCGGCACGGCGTGTCGGTGGTGCGTTCGGGAATCCGCCGCACCCTCGGTCTCGTCTTTCACGATGCCGCGTGATGGAGGCCGTCACGATCACCATCGGCCACAGCCGTGACGAACCGGCCCGGGCGGCCGCGAAGGCGTTCGCCGAACAGTGGACGGCGTCGGGACGGATCGTGCTCGACGTCGTCGACTGGCCGGAGGAAGCGGCGTCGTGGCTGCGGCAGGCGAACCGGTTCACCGCAGGGAATCCCGACGCCTGGGTCGTGGTGGCCACCGCGCGGGGCTGGGCGGGGATGAGACGGCGTCTCGCGCTCACCCCGGCCTGGGACCCCGCGCGAACCTACGAGCTGTGAACCCGCAGCCAGACCCAGCTCGTCGCCCTGGTGACTATCTCGCCCAGCTGGCGGCTTCAGTGAAGGCCTTGACCCGGTTCGTTTCGCCTGCGGAACGCCATACGAGGCCCCATTCGACCGGCGGAGTGCCCGCGAAGGGTACGAAAGCGATCTTCGGGCGCGCGAAGTAGTCCGCGGCGTGGGCGGCCAGCGGGCAGATGCCCTTACCCGCGGCGACGATCGTCAGGAGTTCCTGGAAGGTGGCGACCGCGGGGCCGCGCTGGATGGGCTTCCCGCTCGGCGTCAGCCAGGGGAGCACCGGGTCTTCCCAGTACGGCTTCGGCGGCCGGGCGGCGCGAAAGACGGTGTCGCGCGCCAGGTCTTCGAGCGTGACGCTGTCCCGGCGGGCGAACGGGTGTCGCGAGGACACCGCGAGCAGCATGGGTTCGGTGTACACGACCGGGCCGGTGGTGAGATCGGGCTCCGACACAGGGAGCAGGGTGATGAGTACGTCGACCTCGCCCGCGCGGAGCTGCCTGAACGGGTCGGTGAACTCCGCCTCGCGGATCTCGAGCTCGCAGTCGCGGTGGCGGGCGCGGAAGGTGTCGAGTACGTCCGAGACGAGGTCGGCGACGCCGGGAGCCTCGAAACCGATACGCAGCAGACCGTCGATGCCGCGGCCTGCCGTGACGGCTTTGCCGAATCCGTCCAGGATCTGCTGATACGCAGGCTGGACGTCGTCGCGGAGTTGCCGCCCGATCGGGGTCAGCGAAACCCGGCGACTGGTCCGCTCGAACAGGGGAGCGCCGATCTGGCGTTCGAGCTTCTTGATGGTCTGGCTGACCCTGGCCTGCGAGACCCGCAGCTGCTCGGCCGTCTGCCCGAAGTGCAGGCGCTCGGCCAGCGCCAGGAAGATCTCGAGGTCCCGCCGCTCCATCCGCGGGTCAGCGGGCCAGGTGGGCGGCGAGGGCCTCGTCGGTCGGCTCGACCAGGTGGGTCCCGTCGGGCCAGACGATCGTGGGGATGCGCCGGTTCCCGTCCTGCAGTGCCCGGACGGCGAGCTCGGCCTGCGCGTCCTCCTCGACATCGACGTAGCTGTAGTCCACGCCTTCGCTGTCGAGAAGGGCTCGGCTTCGCTTGACGTCCGGGCACCAGCCGGTGCCGTACACGGTCAGGCGGTCCACCGGAGGATTGCTCATCCCTCGATCCTACTGCCCGGTGATCTTGGCTTCCGCGTCGTCCTTCGTGGTCTGGACCCGCTTGCGGACGCAGAACCAGCCGATCACCAGCGCCACCGCGATCAGCGGCGAGGCCAGCAGCGTGGTGCGGCCGACAGGGGCGTCGAACCACATCAGCACGAACACGGTCACCAGGAAGATCAGCGTGGCGATGTGGGTGAACGGCGTGCCGGGCAGCCGGTAGGCGGGCCGGGTCAGCGCGCCGGTCCTCGTCTTCCGCACGTAGAGCCAGTGGCAGATCATGATCATGCCCCAGGTGCTCAGCGTCGCGATGGCGGCGAAGTTCAGCACGATCTCGAACGCTTCCCCCGGCACCAGGTAGTTCAGGCCGACGCCCAGCGCGCAGAACGCGCCGGTGAGCAGGATCCCGCCGTAGGGGACCTGGGACTTGTTCATCTTGCCGGTGAACTTCGGCGCGGAGCCCGCGGCCGACATCGAGCGCAGGATGCGCCCGGTGGCGTAGAGCCCGGAGTTGAGGCTCGACATGGCGGCGGTGAGCACGACGAGGTTCATCACGTCGCCCGCGGCGGGGATACCGAGGTTGGCGAGCACGGTGACGAACGGGCTCTGGCCCTTTTGGTAGGAGTCCGACGGCAGCAGCATCGACAGGAGCACCACCGAGCCGACGTAGAACACCGCGATCCGCCACATGATCGAGTTGATCGCCTTGGGCACGACCTTGGCGGGCTCGGCGGTTTCGCCGGCGGCGACCCCGACCAGTTCCAGCGCCGCGTAGGCGAAGACGACGCCCTGCACCACGAGCACCAGCGGCACGAGTCCGTTGGGCAGGATGCCGCCGTGGTCGGTGATCAGGTTCGGGCCGGGGGTGTGGCCGTCGATCGGGTGCTGCGTGACGAGCAGGAAGATGCCGATGGCCATGAAGATGACCAGCGCGCCGACCTTGATGATGGCGAACCAGAATTCCATCTCACCGAACAGCTTCACCGAAACCAGGTTCAGTACCAGGACAACGGTGAGCGCGATCAGCGCGAGAACCCATTGTGGTATGTCGGTGAAGAAACTCCAGTAGTGCGCATACAGCGCGATAGCGGTGATATCGGCGATCCCGGTGGTCGCCCAGTTCATGAAATACATCCACCCGGCGACGAAAGCGCCCTTTTCGCCCATAAATTCCCGGGCGTAGGAGACGAACGCGCCCGAGGACGGCCGGTGCAGGACCAGTTCTCCCAGTGCCCGCACGACCAGGAAGGCGAAGACGCCGCAGACGGCATAGACGATGGCCAGCGCCGGTCCGGCCTGGTTCAGCCGGCCGCCGGCGCCGAGGAACAGGCCGGTCCCGATCGCGCCACCGATCGCGATCATGCTGATGTGCCTGCTCTTCAAGGCTTTGTGGTAACCGGCGTCGCCGACGTCCACATGTCCGGATTCCGGGGGAAGCGGCACGGGTGTCGCAGTGTTCGCAGTCAAGGCTTCACTTTCTGTGATACGGCACTTTTCTGTGACGCAGAAGGCGCCGTTGTCATTCACGGTTGCGAGAACAGTTTCGGCGCTTCTTGTCGCACCCGAAGTAGCTCAAGGTGCCAGGCGTGCTGCGTTTGCGGGGAATACTGGTGTCGCAGAACACCTGCTGTCAATCTCACAGGAAGATCTTGGTAATTTCAGGTGAATAATTTGCCCGTGCTCACACTGAGTTGATTTCGATTTGAGGTTTCCGGAAGGGCTACCTAGGAAAGGCGCCGGAAATGTGGCGAAGGCCACCCCGGGGGACAAGTCCCTCGAGATGGCCTTCGGTGGTCCGGCTGTAACGGATCAGGCTGTAACCGATCAGGCGTCGCGGCGCTTCAGGAGCACGGCCGCTCCGGCGAGCAGCACGACGATCCAGGCGGCGAAGACGGCGAGACCCGCGCCCGCGGACAACATCGTGGAGCCCGCTTCCGCCTGAACGGTCGTGAACGACCCGATCGCGTTCGACGGCAGGTACGGGCCGATGTTCGCGTTCCAGCTGCTCGGCAGGAGCTGGAGCAGCCCCGGCAGGATCAGCACGATCCCGAACAGCGTCGAGATCGCCCCGGCGGTACTGCGCAGCAGCGCGCCGAGCGCGATGCCCATCAGGCCGACCCCGGTCAGGTTCAGCGCCGAGCCGGCGATCGCCCGCAGGACACCGGTGTCGCCCAGCGACGCACTCGCGACGCCTGCGCCCGAAAGGATCGCCTGCCCGCCGAGGAAGGCGACCAGGGTGGCGGCCAGCATGACCACAAAGGTCACTCCGGCGAAGACGATCGCCTTGCCCCACAACACCGGAAGCCGTTTCGGGACCGCGGCGAGCGAGGAGCGGATCATCCCGGTGGTGTACTCGCCCGAGGTCATCATCACCCCGAGCGAACCGATGATCAGCTGGGCGAGCATCACCCCGTTCAGGCTGATCCCGGTGGGGTCGTTGCCTCCCGGCGGGCCGCCGCCGCCGTCGGGGCTGGTGATCGTGCCGCTGGCGAACGCCGCGGACAGCAGGCCCAGTCCGATCACCGCGATCGCCCCAGCGGCCATGGTGATCACCGTGGAGCGCAGGGAGCGGAACTTGATCCACTCCGAGCGGACCACCCTGGCCTGGGTGACCTTGAGGTTCGACGGCACCGGGCGGTGCTCGGCGGCGACGGGGGCCGCTTTTTCCAGTGTGGTGGTCATCGCGCGTCTGCTCCCGAAGTCGTGGTGGAGTGGTACTCGACGGCGTCACGGGTGAGTTCCATGAACGCCTCTTCCAATGAGGCCTGTTGCGGGGAAAGCTCGTGCAGCGCGATCCCGGCGCGCAGCGCGCGGTCGCCGATGTCGGCCGGCTCGAGCCCGGTGATCTCCAGCAGCCCGCGTTCGCTGCTGGCGATGCTGACGTCGTCGTCGGCGAGCAGGTCTCGCAGCTCGGTCGCCTGCGGGGAGCGCACCCGGACGCTCTTGTTCGACGCGCTCGCGGTGAACTCGGCGACCGAGACGTCCGCGATCAACCGGCCGCGGCCGATGACGATCAGGTGTTCGGCGGTCAGCGCCATCTCGCTCATCAGGTGCGAGGAGACGAACACCGTGCGCCCCTCGCCGGCCAGGCTGCGCAACAGGTTCCGGATCCACAGCACGCCTTCGGGGTCGAGCCCGTTGACCGGCTCGTCGAGGATCACCACCTCCGGGTCGCCGAGCAACGCCGACGCGATCCCGAGGCGCTGTCCCATGCCGAGGGAGAAACCGCCGGCCCGCTTCTTGGCGACCTCGCGCAGCCCGACGAGATCGATGACCTCCTCGACCCGCTGCTTGGAGATTCCCGTGGTGGCGGCCATCGCGAGCAGGTGGTTGTAAGCCGACCGTCCCGTGTGGACGGCCTTCGCTTCGAGCAGCGCGCCGACCTGATGGATCGGCGCCTTGTGCTCGGCGTAGTGACTGCCGTTGACCGTGACGTCGCCCGACGTCGGGCTGTCGAGGCCGACGATCATGCGCATGGTGGTGGATTTCCCGGCGCCGTTGGGACCGAGGAACCCGGTCACGATGCCGGGGTGGACGGTGAAGTCCAGCGAGTCGACCGCGAGCTTGTCGCCGTATCGCTTGCTCAGGTTGGCTACTGTGATCATGGGTTAAACGATGGCCGCCGGACCCCTGCTCGCGCGTCGTCCCAACGCCGTCACTTGGGCCTGCTGCGACAGCGGTATGCCGCCGCCGGAAACCCGTCCGTGTACTGCGTCCGCAGCAGGCCGCGGCTACCGCGCGCGGACGACTCGCGCCGGCAGGTGATCGTCGTACAGTGTCCGGATGAGTGGGTGGGAGTTCGTGCGGGCGAAGGCGCGGGCGTATCCCTACGTCCTCGACGCGCTGCTCGCCACGTTCCTGTTCACCGCCTCGCTGGCCGCTTCCCAGTCCGACCGGGGTCCCGGTTTCGTCGTGACCGTGCCGAGTGTCGTGGCGGGCGCGCTGATCAGCCTCGCGCTGGTCGTCCGGCGGCGCCGGCCGTTTCCCGTGCTCGCCTTCACCACGGCCGGAACCGCGGTGGCGATCGTGGTGACGGACGGGAAGACGCCGTACGCGGCGATGGTGGCGGTGGCGGCGTACACCGTCGCGTCACGCAACGAACGAACGCTGGCCTGGGCGTCTGGCGCGGCCGCGGCCGCGGTGCTGGTCCTCACCGCGCTCCTGTTCACCACGACGTCCTGGGGGAACCCGCAGAGTCTGGAGCCGATCGGGTGGATCGGCATGGCCGTCGCGCTGGGGTACGCCTTGCGGACCCGCCGGGCTTACATCGCCGCCATCGAGGAACGCGTGCGGCGCGCGGAGCAGACCAGGGAAGAGGAAGCCGGGCGCCGGGTCGCCGAGGAACGCCTGCGCATCGCGCGTGAACTCCACGACGTCGTCGCGCATCACATCGCGCTGATCAGCGTGCAGTCCGGCGTCGCCACGCATCTGCTGCGCAGCCAGCCCGACGACGCCGCGATCGCGCTCGGGCACGTCCGCGAGGCGAGCCGCTCGGTGCTGGACGAGCTCAGTACGTTGCTCGGCGTACTGCGTCAGCCCGAGGACGCGGGCGCGCCGACCGAGCCGACTCCGGGGCTCGCCCGCTTGGACGAACTGGTCGACAGGTTCGTGACCGCGGGCCTGAAAGTCGACGTCGTGACCTCGGGGCGGCCACGGCCGTTGTCCGCGGCGGCCGACCTGGCGGCGTACCGGATCGTGCAAGAATCCCTGACCAACGCCCAGAAACACGGCGCGGGCGGCGACACCCGGGTCCGGCTCGCCCACGACTTCGACGCGCTGCACATCGAAGTGCACAACCGCGGCGGGCATCCCGCGTCCACCGAGCCCCCGCCGAGCGGCGGGCACGGGATCCTCGGGATGACCGAACGCGCCACCTCGCTCGGCGGTACCCTGCGCGCGGTCGCCGAGCCGGACGGCGCGTTCCGCGTCACCGCCACCTTGCCCAGACCCGAAAAGGACCCCGCATGATCCGGGTGCTGCTGGCCGACGACCAGGCCTTGATCCGCGCGGGTTTCCGGGTGCTGATCGACTCCGCGGCCGACCTCCAGGTAGTGGGCGAGGCCGCCACCGGGCGGGAAGCGGTGAACCTCGTCCGCTCGACCCGCGCGGACGTCGTGCTGATGGACATCCGCATGCCCGAGATGGACGGTCTCGCCGCCACCCGCGAGATCATCGCCGACGAGGAACTCGCCGGGGTCCGGGTGATGATCCTGACGACCTTCGAGATCGACGAGTACGTCTTCGAGGCGATTCGCGCGGGTGCCAGTGGTTTCCTCGGCAAGGGCGTCGAACCCGACGAGTTGCTGAACGCGATCCGCGTGGTCGCACGCGGCGACGCGCTGCTGTCCCCGAAGGCGACCCAGGGTCTCATCGCCCGGTTCCTCACCGAACCCTCGCGGGGTGAACCCCTGCGGTCGTCGCAGCTCGACGTCCTGACCGATCGTGAACGGGAGATCGTGGCACTGGTCGGGCTCGGATTGTCCAATGAGGACATCGCCGAGAAACTGCACATCTCGCCGCTGACCGCGAAGACCCATGTCAACCGAGCCATGATGAAACTCGGCGCGCGGGACCGGGCTCAGCTCGTGGTGGTCGCCTATCACAGCGGTCTGGTACGCCCCGGAGAAATGCCGGACTGACGGCCTCCGCGCTTTCTCGCGGAAGTGCGCGCATTGCGTATCGTGCAATTCTTTGCCGATACCGGACCAGTGGTACGGACCATTTCCGGGCGACGGTTCACCGGGGCCTCAAATGGCGCAATGGCAAGGGTTTCCGGGTTCACGCGCTGTGTCCTGACCGATTCAGTTCCCCGGTTCCGCCGTTTGTTTCTCCCCGATCGGCATGGGGTGCGAGGTACTTCTTGACCTGGCCCATATGTCCGATTATGGTCTAGACCAGTTTCATCGACCTGACACCTAGACCAGTTCGCCTGGCGTGCGTGTTCACACGCCAGGGGAGTTTTGACGCGCCTGTCGAACTGGTGTCGCGCACCTGGGAACTGCTGTTCCATCAGAAGGAGCTGACATGAATCTCAAACGGAAGCTCATGGCCGTCGCGATCGGCGCCGGCCTGGCGCCGGTGTTCGTCGTCGCGTTGCCCGCGGCGACAGCCAGCGCGCACGGCTACATCTCGTCGCCGCCGAGCCGGCAGGCGAACTGCGCGCGGGGGGCAGTCGCCAACTGTGGCGCGATCATCTACGAGCCACAGAGTGTCGAGGGGCCGAAGGGGCTCCGCAGCTGCAACGCGGGCCTCTCCCAGTTCGCCGTGCTCGCCGACGAGAGCAGGGCCTGGCCGAAGGCGTCGGTCGGCGGCACGGTGACCTTCAACTGGGTCCTCACCGCGCAGCACGCCACCAGCACGTGGGAGTACTACATCGGCGGCACCCGGATCGCGGTGTTCGACGACGGTGGCCGCACGCCCGGCGCGTCGGTTTCGCACTCGGTGAACCTCGGTGGCCGGACGGGCACGCAGAAGGTGCTCGCGATCTGGAACATCTCCAACACGGCGAACGCCTTCTACTCGTGCGTCGACCTTCAGGTCGGGGGCGGTGGCACCACCAACCCGCCGACCACCCCGCCGCCGACGACGACCCCGCCGCCGACCACCCCGCCGCCGACCCAGCCGCCGGCCGGCGGTACCTGGGCAGCCGGTAAGGCTTACGCGGTCGGCAGTCAGGTGACCTACGGCGGTTCGACCTACAAGTGCCTCCAGGCGCACACCGCGATCACCGGCTGGGAACCGTCCAGCACCCCGGCCCTGTGGCAGAAGCTTTAACCATTGGTGCGGCCCGCATCTCCTTCACCGGGGGTGCGGGCCCGCTTACCTTGCGGGAGAACAACTTCCATGAACCGCGCACTGCTCGTCCTGCTCACCGCGGGCCTCGTGCTGCTGGCAGGCTGCGGCTGCGGCACCGGCACCGGTTCCACGGCCGCGGCGCCGGTCGTACCGGCAGCGGCGTCCGCTGAGTTCAACCAGGCCGACGTCATGTTCCTGCAGATGATGATCCCGCATCTCGGCCAAGGTGCGGAGATCGCGAGGCTGGCGAAGGACCGCACGGCCCGCGAAGAGGTCAAGGTGCTCGCCGCGGCGATCGAAGTCACCCAGGTGTTCGAAGCCGACACCATGTCCGACCTGCTCCGCGACTGGAAGCAGCCGGCCACCATGGACGCGAACCCGGACGCGCACGCTCACCACGGTGGGCTGCCGCTGACGAGTCCCGACACCATCGCCACGCTGGCCGCGGTGACCGACAACTTCGAGACCAAGTTCCTGAACCTGCTCACCGGGCACCAGCACAACGCGGTCGAAATGGCAAAGGCTGAGACGGCCGGTGGAGCCAATCCGCAGGTCAAGGAGCTGGCCGACCGGATCGTGCAGTCCCGGACCGCCGAAATCAGTCAGATGCTGGCATTCTTGGGGAAGTAGCCGTACCCGAGTGCCAGAGGAGAGACGTCGTGGAGTCACCAGCCGGTCAGGAACGCGCCGGAATGATCACGGTGCGCGGGGTGGTCGAACCCGGTGACCAGCGGGGCCGGGTCCTCGGCTTCCCCACGGCGAACATCGCCATGCCCGACCAGTCCGGGGAGGCCGGCGACGGCGTCTGGGCCGGTTGGGTCGAGCGCGAGGACGGCACCAAGCTGACGGCCGCGGTGTCGATCGGGCGCCGAGCCACCTTCTACGAGGACGGCCACCGCCTGCTCGAAGCGCATGTCCTCGACTTCTCCGGCGATCTCTACGGCGAGACGCTGATCGTCCACCTCGGACGCCACCTGCGGGACCAGCGTGCCTTCGAGTCCAGCGAGGCGCTCATCGACGCGCTGAACGACGACGTCGCCGCGACCCGCGAGTGGGCCGAAACCGCCGTGCAGATCGAGGCCTGACGCGTGGCCTACGACGTCGACGCGGTCCGGCGGCAGTTCCCCGCGCTCGAAGAAGGCGCCGCGCATTTCGACGGCCCCGGTGGGTCCCAGGTGCCCGATGTGGTGGCCGAGGCCGTCGCGAGCACGCTGACGTCCGCGATCTCCAACCGCGGCACGGTGACCGTGGCCGAACGCCGTGCCGACGCCGTGGTCACCGAAGCCCGCCAGTCGATGGCGGATCTGCTCGGCGCGACGAGCCAGGGCATCGTGTTCGGCCGCAGCATGACCCAGCTGACCTACGACTTCGCCCGCACGCTCGCGAAGGGCTGGGGCCCCGGTGACGAGGTCGTCGTCACCAGGCTCGACCACGACGCGAACATCCGCCCGTGGGTCCACGCCGCCGAAGCCGTCGGCGCCACCGTGCGCTGGGCCGACTTCGACCGCGAAACCGGCGTCCTCGGCGTGGACGACGTCGCCGCGGTGCTGTCGGAGCGCACCCGGCTGGTCGCGGTGACCGCGGCGGGCAACCTGCTCGGCACGCGGCCGGACGTCCGCGCGATCACCGATGTTGTGCACGACGCGGGTGCGCTCGCCTACGTCGACGGCGTGCACCTCACCCCGCACGCGCTGATCGACGTCATCGGCCTCGGCGCGGACTTCTACGTCTGCTCGCCGTACAAGTTCCTCGGCCCGCATCTCGGTGTCCTCGCCGCCGAGCCGGAACTGCTGGAGACACTGCGCCCGGACAAGCTGCTGCCGTCGTCGAACGCCGTCCCGGAACGGTTCGAGCTCGGCACACTGCCGTACGAGCTGCTCGCCGGGACGACCGCGGCGGTGCGGTTCCTCGCCGGGCTCGTGCCGGGTGAAGGATCGCTGCGGGAGCGGCTGGCCGTGTCACTGGCGGAGCTGGACGAGTACGAGTCGGTGCTGCGTGAGCGCCTCGAAACCGGGCTGGCGAAGATCATCGGGGTGACCGTGCACGGTTCGCCCGACCGCCCGCGCACCCCGACGGTGCTGTTCTCGGTCGACGGCGTCACGCCGGGCGAGGTCTACCGGGAGTTGGGTGAGCGCGGTGTCAACGCGCCCGCCGGGCATTTCTACGCGCTGGAATGTGCCCGCTGGTTCGGTTTGGGCGATACGGGCGCGGTGCGTGCCGGGATCGCGCCCTACACCACCGAGTCCGATGTGGACAGGCTGCTGACCGGCGTCGACGCCCTCGCGCGGGAGTAACCGCCGCCGGTCGTGCGGCACTTGGACGAAATTCCCCAGGCTGCCCGGTTTCGGAGAGTGACCGGTGCTTACAGTGTCCACAAAGGACTCTCAGTCTCCGCACGGGGAGATCACCTACGCTGCCGACGTGAGGGCTTCCGCGCCGCAGTAGCATTCCGGGTGCGCACGTTCGCACACCTTCTTTGACAGCAGCTGGACCGGGGAGAATTCGTTGAGCGAGGAGATCCGAGAGATCGCCGGTCGCTATCGCTTGATCGCGCGTATCGGCGGCGGCGCCATGGGCGTGGTCTGGCAGGCGAAGGACATCCAGCTCGACAGGGTGGTCGCGGTCAAGGAACTGCTCATGCCGTTCGGGCAGGGCGAGGAGAAGGCCGAGGAAGCCAAGAACCGGGCGATGCGCGAGGCGCGGATCGCCGCCCGGCTGCAGCATCCCCACGCCATCTCGGTGTTCAACGTCGTCGAGGACGGCGACCGGCCGTGGCTGATCATGGAGTACCTGCCCTCCAAGAGCCTCGCGGACGTGATCAAGGCCGACGGTGCCCGCCCGATCGACGAGGTCATCGGCATCGCCTGCCAGCTCGCCTCCGCGCTCACCGTGGCCCACGAGGCCGGGATCGTGCACCGCGACGTCAAACCGGGCAACATCCTGCTCGGCGAGGACGGCACGGTCAAGGTCACCGACTTCGGCATCTCCCGCGCGATCGGTGACGTCACGCTCACCGCCACCGGCGAGATCGCGGGCACCCCCGCGTTCCTCGCGCCCGAGGTGGCCCGTGGTGACGAGGCGAGTTTCGCCTCCGACGTGTTCTCGCTCGGCGCGACGATGTACACCGCGGTCGAGGGGAAACCGCCGTTCGGCTACGGCGACAACGCGATCGCCCTGCTGTACCGGGTTTCCAGCGGCGACATCGTGCCGCCGGCCCAGGCGGGCAAGATCGAGCCGCTGATGCTCCGGCTGCTCGCGATGGAACCGACGGACCGCCCGACGATGAAGCAGGCGCTGGAGGAGCTCGAAGCCTTCGGCGTCACCGGCGGCTCGATGCCGACCGTCCGCGAGCTCCCGCCGCCCGAGCCGGTGGCCGCGGTCGCTTCCGCGTCGGACGGGCCGTCGAAGAAGCGGCTCGGCGTGGCGTTGATCGGGGTCGTCGTGCTGGCGGCGATCATCGCCGCGGCGCTGATCGCCGCGCACAACGCCGGTACCGAAACAGCCGCGCCGACGAATTCGCCGACACCGTCCGCTTCCGTTTCCGTCACGCCCACCTCGGACGCGGCTGTGCCGCCGCCGGTGGCCTCACCGCCGTCGTCGCCGTCGACGCCACCCACCTCGGCTTCGTCGCCCACGACGACCAACGTGCCGACCGGGCCGGAAGCCCAGGTCAAGGCAGTCACGGACTACTACGGCTTGGTGGAAGCCAAGAACCTGCAGGCGTCCTTCGCCGGTCTGAGCGACAACTTCAAGAGCTCGAAAAATCAGAACTTCGAGAAGTACAGCGCTTTCTGGAACAGGTTCAGCGCGGTGTCGGTCTCCGACGTGACTCCGGCGGGTGGCAACGCGGTGAACGCGAACGTCACCTTCACGGAAAAGGGTGCCACGTCCACCGAGCGGCACCGGTACGCGATGGTCGAGCAGAACGGCAAGTGGCTGATCGACAGCCAGGCGATGCGCTAATGCTCCAGCGCGGCCTTCGCCCGGCCCAATAGCAGCTCGCGCTCGCGGTTGTTCCGGGTCAGCGAGGCCGCGTGCTCGAACTCCGCGCGGGCCTCTTCGAACCGCTCCAGCTTGACCAGGAAGTCGCCGCGCACGGTCGGCAGGAAGTGGTAGTTCTTCAGCGAGGGCTCCTCGGCCAGCGCGTCGACGATTTCGAGCCCCGCCGCCGGGCCGAACGCCATGGAGACAGCGACAGCGCGGTTCAGTTCCACGACTGGGGATTCCGAGACCTCCGCGAGCACACCGTAGAGACTCGCGATGCGTTCCCAATCGGTCTGTTCCGGGGTGTGCGCCCGCGCGTGGCAGGCGGCGATGGCGGCCTGCAGCGCGTAGGTTCCGTTGGCACCGCCCAGTTTCTCGGCCTTCGCCAGCGCGGCCAGCCCGCGTCCGATGAGAAGCTGGTCCCAGCGTGCGCGGTTCTGTTCGAGCAGCAGGATCGGCTCACCAGTCGGGCCGACCCGCGCCTTGGACCGGGACGCCTGGATCTCCATCAGCGCGACGAGCCCGTGGACCTCGGGCTCACCCGGGGCGAGCCCGGCGAGGACGCGGCCCAGGCGGAGCGCGTCGTCGCAGAGCGCCGGGCGGAGCCAGTCGTCGCCCGCCGTCGCCGAGTAGCCCTCGTTGAAGATCAAATAGACGACTTCGAGCACGGACGACAGCCGGGGGGCGAGTTCGGCGCCGCTGGGGACTTCGAACGGGATCTTCTTCTTGGCCAGCGTTTTCTTGGCGCGGACGATCCGCTGCGCGACGGTCGGCTCGGACACCAGGAACGCGCGCGCGATCTCGTCGGTGGTCAGGCCGCCGAGCAGGCGCAGCGTGAGCGCGACCCGGGCTTCGGTGGACAGCACCGGGTGGCAGGCGGTGAACACCAGGCGCAGCAGGTCGTCGCCGATGTCGTCGTCGAGCGCGGTGTCGATGTCCGGCTCGAAGCCCTCACCGCGGGATTCGAGGTCGCGGCCGATCTCGTTCTGCTTCTGCTCGAGGCGTTTGTTCCGGCGGATCAGGTCGATCGCGCGATGCTTCGCCGTCGCCATGAGCCAGGCGCCGGGATTGTCCGGCACCCCTGATTCCGGCCACTGTTCGAGCGCGGCGACGAGGGCGTCCTGGGCGAGTTCTTCGGCGAGCCCGACGTCCCGCACGAGCCGTGCCAGGCCCGCGATGAGCCTCGCCGACTCGATGCGCCAGACGGCGTCGATCGCGCGATGGGTGTCGGTAGCCGTCACAGGGCCAGATCAGACCATCTTCGGTACGGCGCCGCAAGCTTGATTGGTAGCTTTCCCCTATGAGTGACGTGCGAAGGCTCGTGCAGGAAGCCATCGACCGGCTGGTCGAATCCGGTTCGGAGACCGGTCTGCAGGTCGCGGTGTACCACCGTGGCGAGCTCGTCGTCGACGCCGTCGCCGGGGTCGCGGACACCAAGACCGGGCGCGCGGTGACCTCGTCGACGCCGTTCTTCAGCGCGTCGACGCTGAAGGGCGTGACCTCGGCCGTGGCACACGTGCTGGTGCAGCGCGGGGCGCTCGGCTATGACAGGCCGATCGTGGAGCTCTGGCCGGAGTTCGGCGCGCACGGCAAGGAAAGCACGACCCTGCGGCACGTGCTGACGCATACCGCCGGGGTGCCGGGGATCCCCGCGGACACCACCCGTGAGGACCTGACGGACTGGGCGAAGATGACCGCGGCCATCGCCGACACCGAGCCGTGGTGGGTGCCGGGGGAGAAGACCAGCTATCACGCGCACACCTTCGGCTACATCGTCGGTGAGCTCGTGCGGCGCGCGACCGGCAAGACTGTTTCGCAGGTCCTGCGGGACGAGGTCGCCGGGCCGCTGGGCGTCGGCGACGAGGTCTTCCTCGCCGTCCCGGAAAGGCAGCTCCCGAGGCTCGCGAAGATGGAAGCCCCGGAGAACGAGGCCGGGATGAAAGCGTTGATGGCGGGCATGTTCGCCAAGATCGCGCCGGCCGGGACGCTGCCGGACGCCGAATACGGCAACCGCGCCGACATCCTCACCGCCGAGATCCCCGCCGGGGGCACCACCACCGCCCGCGGGGTCGCCAGGATCTACGCGGCGCTGATCGGCGAGGTCGACGGCGTCCGGTTGGTCTCGGCGAAGCGGCTGAAGGAGATCTCGACGGTCGCGTTCAGCGGCGTCGACGAGGTCATGGGTTACCCGGTCGCGTGGACCCTCGGTTATTCGCCCGGCCGTCCCGGCCTGGAGCCGGGCTCGCCCACCACCGCGTTCGGCATGGAAGGCGCCGGGGGCAGTGCCGCCTTCGCCGACCCGGCCGGCGGAATCGCCTTCGCCCTCACCCGGAACCTCTATTCCTTCTCGGAGGGCGGCGCCGCCGAACAGCTCGCCGACCTCGTCACCAAGACCCTGGCGTGATGGAGACCGGCACCCGGATCGAGGACCTGCTGCGCGAACTGGCGCCGCAGGTCCTCGGTTCGCTGATCCGGCGGCACGGGCAGTTCGACGCCTGCGAGGACGCGGTCCAGGAGGCGCTGCTGAGCGCCGCGGTGCAGTGGCCGGAGGAAGGCGTCCCGGACAACCCGCGCGGGTGGCTGATCACGGTGGCGTCGCGGCGGATGACCGACCTGTTCCGCAGCGAGCACGCCCGCCGTCGCCGTGAAGAGACCGCGGCGACGATGGCCCCGGCCGACGAGGCCTTCGCACCGGCCCCCGATGACGCCGTCGCCGCGGACCAAGACGACACGCTGACGCTGCTGTACCTGTGCTGCCACCCGTCGCTGTCGCCGCCGTCGCAGGTCGCGCTGACGCTGCGCGCGGTCGGCGGGCTGACCACCGTGCAGATCGCGGC
This sequence comes from Amycolatopsis sp., assembly GCF_036008905.1. Classification (GTDB taxonomy): domain Bacteria; phylum Actinomycetota; class Actinomycetes; order Mycobacteriales; family Pseudonocardiaceae; genus Amycolatopsis. The sequence continues at coordinate 31,988 of NZ_DASYMU010000197.1, forward strand.
CGCGTTCTTCGTCCCCGAAGCGACCATGGCGCAGCGCATCAGCCGGGCGAAGCAGCGCATCAAGGCCACGGGGACGTCGTTCCGCATGCCGCCCGAGGCCGAGCGCGCGGACAGGCTGGCCGTCGTGCTCCACGTGCTGTACCTGATCTTCAACGAGGGCTACACCGCGACCTCGGGCCCGGACCTCGTGCGCGTCGAGCTGACCGCCGAGGCCATCCGGCTGACGCGCGCCGTCCACGCGCAGCTGCCCGACGACGGCGAGGTCGCCGGGCTGCTCGCGCTCATGCTGCTCACCGACGCGCGGCGCCGGTCCCGCAGCCACGCCGACGGCACCCTGATCCCGCTCGCCGAGCAGGACCGGGGTTTGTGGGACGCCGAGTCGATCAAGGAGGGCGTGGCGCTGGTGAGCGATTCGCTCGCCCGGTCCGCGCTCGGCCCGTACCAGCTGCAGGCGGCGATCGCGGCCGTCCACGACGAAGCGCCGCGCGCCGAGGACACCGACTGGCCGCAGGTCGTCCAGCTGTACCGGGTGCTGGAGCGGATCTCGCCGAACCCGATGGCGACGCTCAACCATGCCATCGCCGTCGCCATGGTGTCCGGCCCACGCGCCGGGCTCGAGATGCTCGAACCCCTTGCCGCACCGGACAAACTGGGCAAGCACCACCGGCTCGCCGCCGTCCGCGCGCACTTGCTGGAACGCGCGGGCGACCTCGCCGCCGCGCGTGAGGGTTACCTGCTGGCCGCGCGCCGGACGACGAGCATCCCCGAGCAGCGTTACCTTGAGGCTCAGGCTGCTCGGCTGGCTCCTTGAGTCGACTCTGGCGTTCTCCGGGGGTGGATCCAGCCGCGAGATGTCGACATCACGTGATCTCTCAGTTGCTAAGGGATCGCCATCTGTCGACAGGTGGCGATCCCTCCGGTGAGCGGACGTGACTGGGTGTGTGGTTGGCCATGCTTAGACGAAGGTGAGTTGTTCGGTGCGGCGGGGCATGACCAGCAGGGCGACGAAGCCGAGGACGGCGACGGCGACCGAGGCGAGGAAGACGTGGTGGGTGGCGTCGAACAGGGCGGTCTGGACGAAATTCGTCGTCGGGGTGTGTTCGGCGGCTTGGCCGCCGAGGACGAGGCTGGTGGCGTCGACGCTGTCGGGCAGGTGACCGGCGACGTCGGCGGGCGGGTTGGCGAAGCGGGAGGAGAGGGTGGCGTTCGCGATGGCGCCGAACACGGCGGCACCGACGGCACTGCCGAGCGACCGGCTGAACATGTTGGTCGCGGTGACCACGCCCCGGCGTTCCCAGCCGACGGTGGACTGCACGGCGACCACGGTCGGGCTCGACGCCAGGCCCAGCCCGAGACCGAGCACGAACGACGCGGCCGCGGCCTGCCACACCTGCGCGTGTTGCGTGAGCATCGCGGTGAGCACCGCGCCGATCACGATGATCCCGCTGCCGATCAACGCCGTGTCGCGGAACCCGATGCGCATGTAGACCTTGCCCGCCAGCGACGCCGAGATCGGCCAGCCGACGGTCAGCGCGGCCAGCGCGAACCCGGCCACGAGCGCGCCGGTGCCGAGCACGCCCTGGACGTAGGTCGGCAGGTACGAGGTCAGCCCCATCATCAGCGCGCCGACGACGAGCGCCATGAGGTTCCCGCCGACCAGCGTGCGGCGGCTGAACACCCACAGTGGCAGCACCGGTTCGGTCGCCTTGCGTTCCACGAAGGCGAACGTCACGAGCAGGACCAGGCTCCCCGCGAAGATCGAGACGCTCGGGACCGAGCCCCAGCCCCAGGCCACGCCGCCTTCGAGCAGGCCGAGGATGAGCAGCGAACACCCGACCGTGAGCATCGACGCGCCGGTGTAGTCGACCTTGTGGGTGGCCCGGTCGACCTTCTCCTTGAACTTGCGCGCCAGCATCCACGCGGCGAGCGCGCCGAGCGGCAGGTTGATGAAGAAGATCCACGGCCAGCTCAGGTACTCCGAGAACACCCCGCCGAGCGTCGGGCCGACGACCGACGAAATCCCCCACACACTCGCGAGATAGCCCTGGACCCGCGCGCGCTCTTCCACGGTGTACAGGTCACCGACCATCGTCATGCTCATCGGCTGGATCGCGCCGGCACCGATGCCTTGGATCGCCCGCGCCGCGATCAGCACCGGCATGCTCCACGCGAACCCGCACAGTACCGAGCCGATCAGGAACACCGCGATGCCGAAGAACATGACCGGCTTGCGGCCCAGCATGTCGGCGAACTTGCCGTAGAGCGGCGTGGTGACGGCCTGGGTGAGCAGGTAGATCGAGAACAGCCACGGGAACTGCGAGAATCCCCCGAGGTCGGCGACGATCGAGGGCACCGCGGTGGCGATGATCGTGCTGTCGAGGGCGACCAGGCTGGTGCTCAGCATGACGGCCGCGAGCACCGGGCCGCGTTCCGAACGGAGGCCGACAGCCTTCGGGGGCGCGGGGGCCGGGGTGGTCATCTGCGGGCGCTCCTAGGGAAGAATCGACGGCGGTCCTCGAACGGGGAACTACTTCGCAAGCGTAAGCATTCCACGACGACGATGATGGGACGCATGAGCGGCTGGATTCGCCCGGTTCGCCGAGGCTGGGTGGTACTGGGCGCGGTCCCCGGGCCGGACGTCGACGAGTTCGCGGAACCCGAGCAGATCACGGCGGCGCTCGCCGCTCCCGGCGGTGCCGACGGCACGCTGCTCGCCGTCCAGCACCCGCACCGCACCCCGGCCGCCATCGCCGATGGCCTGGGACTGACAGCGGCGCTCCCGATCGCCCGCGCGGCGCTCGCGCACCTGCGTGAGCACCACTATCGCCCGGTGTCCGACGTTGTCGCGCCCTACCGCGTCGACGGCCCGGACGGCTCGGCGCTGGGCCTGCTCTGCGTGGTCGACCCGGCCGCCATCGGCACCGACGGGCTGACTCGCGTGCGCCACACCGAGGAGGTCTACCCGGACGTCGTCGCCGAGCGGGCCGCGATGCTGGCGGCGCTGGGCTGCGCGACGAGTGCGGCGATGCTGATGCCGGTGTCCGGGGGCGAGCGGCTCACCGCGCTGGTGAGCGCGGCCATCGCCGAACTCGGTGCGCCCTCGGTGTCCACAGTGGACTCACGACGTCGTCGGCACGAACTTTGGGTGCTGGGCAAGGGGGAGCGGCAGGACGAACTGCTCGCGCTGGCCCAGGAACACCCGCTTCTGGTCGCCGACGGTAACCATCGGGTGGCCGCGGCGGCCGTCGCCGGGCAGGGTTCGCTGCTGGCACTGGTGACCGCCGGCCCGGATCTCCGCATCGGGCCGATCCACCGGGTGCTCACCGGCACTGGTCTGGACCTCGCCGAGATGGGCCGCCGGTGGCGGGCCGCCGGGCTCGGCGTCCGCCCGTCCGAAGACCGGACGGCACCGTCTTGGCCCGGAGAAGTCGTTGTCCTGTCAGGGGATTCTGCCCTGCGCGTGACGTTGCCGTCCGCGGGCGCGCCGGCGGCCGATCCGGAGATCGATCACAGCGTGGTCGAGCAGGTGATGATCAGGCGTGCCCTCGGTGTCGATCCCGAGGGGCCGTCGCTGCGCCCGCTGCTGCCGGGAGTCCCGGTGCCCGCCGATCGTGACGCGGTGTTGCTACTGGCGCCGGTGCCGTTCAGCGCTCTGCTCGCGGTGCACGAGTCCGGTCGGCGGATGCCGCGCAAGGCCACTTATTTCACCCCGAAGCCGCGCAGCGGGCTGCTGCTCGCGGACAGCTGAGCACCCTCCCGCGAATCCTCAAACCGATCTTCGTGAACCGTTGACTTTGCCGACGCGCGTCTGTAACCCTTGGGCGAAGCAGTGCAAAATCCGTGCACAACGATGAAAATTCCTCGCAGGTCCCCGCAAATCACCGCTTCTCGCTCCTGTGTCGACGCCGACCGGCAGGGCTCACCGGTCTGCCGTTCGTCTGCATCCACATGCCCGAGGTCTTCACCTCGCGAGCCAGGCGGCACCCCCCGCGCGGGGTCTTCTCGCGCGCCGCCATCCCCCGTTGATCGGCGATGAGAGGATTTCGATGAGAGCGAAGCGTTTGATACCGCGGCTGGCCGCGGCGACGCTGGCCACCGGTATGGCCATGGGCGGACTGATAGTCCCCGCCGCCGCGGCCTCGGCTGCCAACCTGGCCGCGGGCAAGGTGGTCACCGCGAGCAGCGCGAACGGCGGGCTGACCGCCATCAACATCAACGACGGCAAGCAGGCGACGTACTGGGAGAGCGCGGGCACCACGCTGCCGCAGTGGGTGCAGGTCGACCTCGGCGCGGACGCGGCCGTCGACCAGCTCGTCCTGAAGGTCCCCGATGGCTGGGACGCGAAGACGCAGACGTTGGCGGTACAGGGAAGTTCGGACGGAACGGGCTTCTCCACCGCCGCTTCCTCGAAGGCCTACACGTTCGATCCCGGCGAAGACAACGTCGTGAAGATCAAGATCCCGGCGACCGTGACGAGGTTCGTGCGCGTCGAGGTCACCGGCAACTCCGGCCTCCCGGCCGCCCAGATCTCCGAGCTGGAGATCTACGCCGCGCCCGAATCGACGACCAACCTCGCGGCCGCCGCGGCGACGTTCACCGCGAGCAGTTCGGTGGCCCCGTACGGCGCGGGCAACGTCGGCGACGCCAACCAGGGGACCTACTGGGAGAGCACGAACAACGTGTTCCCGCAGTGGATCCAGGCCGACCTCGGCGCCTCGGTCAGCACGAACAAGCTCGTGCTGAAACTCCCCGGAACCTGGGAAGCACGACGGCAAACGCTGGTGGTCCAGGGAAGTACGAACGGCTCGACCTTCAGCGACCTCGTCGCGTCGGCCGCGTACAACTTCGACCCGGCCACCGCCAACACGGTGACGATCAACTTCAACGCCACCACCACCCGGTACGTGCGGCTGAACATCACCGCCAACACCGGCTGGCCCGCGGGGCAGCTCTCGGAGTTCGAGGTCTTCGGCCCGGCCACCGGGGACACCCAGGCGCCGAGCACCCCGGGCACGCTGGCGTTCACCCAGCCCGCCGGGGACCAGGTCCGGCTGACCTGGGCCGCGTCCACCGACAACGTCGGCGTCACCGGTTACGACATCTACGCCAACAACACGCTGCGTTCGAGCGTGGCGGGCAATGTCCTGACCTACACCGACAACCAGCCCGCGAGCGCGACGGTGTCGTACTTCGTGCGGGCCAAGGACGCGGCGGGAAACCAGTCCGCGAACAGCAACACCGTCACCCGCACCGGTTCCTCGAGTGACACCCAGGCGCCGACGGCTCCCTCGGGCCTGGCGTTCACCCAGCCCGCCACCGGCCAGATCCGGCTGACCTGGGCCGCCGCCAGCGACAACGTGGCCGTCACCGGCTACGACGTCTACGCCAACAACGCCCTGCGTTCGAGCGTGGTGGGCAACGTCCTGACCTACACCGACAACCAGCCCGACAGCGCGACCGTGTCGTACTTCGTCCGTGCCAAGGACGCCGCGGGCAACACCTCCGCGAACAGCAACGCCGTGACCCGTACCGGTCTCGGTGGCGGCGACATCAACCTGGCCGTCGGCAAGGCGATCACGGCTTCGTCGTCGATCTTCACCTTCGTCGCGGCCAACGCGAACGACAACAACGTCGCCACCTACTGGGAGGGCAACGGCAACAGCTACCCGAACACGCTCACCGTGGCACTGGGCGCGAACGCCAGCGCCTCCTCGATCGTGGTCAAGCTGAACCCGGACTCCGCGTGGTCGACCCGGACGCAGACCATCGAGGTCCTCGGCCGTGACCAGGGCTCGTCGGTGTTCACCCGGATCGTCGCGCCGGCGGCGTACACGTTCAACCCGGCGTCGGGCAACACGGTGACCATCCCGGTCTCCGCCACCGCCGCCGACTTCCGCCTGCAGATCACCACCAACACCGGTTCCGGTGCGGGCCAGGTCGCGGAGTTCCAGGTCATCGGCACCCCGGCGCCGAACCCGGACCTCGTCATCACCGGCCTGACCTCGGCCCCGGCCACCCCGGTCGAGACCGACGCCGTCACGCTGTCCGCCACGGTCCGCAACTCCGGGACCGCCGCGTCCGGCGCGACGAACGTCAACTTCTACCTCGGCACCGTGCTCGCCGGTACGGCCAACGTCGGTGGCCTCGCGGCCGGCGCGTCCGCCACGGTCTCGGCGAACATCGGCCCGCGTGACGCGGGGACGTACCCGTTGAGCGCCAAGGTCGACGAGGCCAACACGGTCATCGAGCAGAACGACACCAACAACACCTTCACGAGCTCGTCCTCGCTGGTCGTCAGCCCGGTCGCGAGCTCCGACCTGATCGCGTCGCCGTCGGGCTGGACGCCGGGCAACCCGGCCAACGGCAACACCGTGACGTTCTCGGTCGCGATCAAGAACCAGGGCACCGTGGCCTCGGCGGCCGGCGCCCACGGGATCACCGTGACCGTCACGGACGCGACGTCCGGCTCGGTCGTCAAGACGATGACCGGCTCCTACAGCGGCGCGATCGCGGCGGGCGCCACCTCGAGCCCGGTCAACCTGGGCACCTGGACCGCGGCCAACGGCAAGTACACCGTGAAGACGGTCATCGCCAACGACGCCAACGAGTTGGCGGTGAAGCAGGCCAACAACACCAGCACCCAGTCGCTGTTCGTCGGCCGCGGCGCCAACATGCCGTACGACATGTACGAGGCCGAAGACGGCGTCGTCACTGGCGGCGCGTCGGTGATCGGCCCGAACCGGACCGTCGGCGACCTCGCGGGTGAGGCGTCCGGTCGTAAGGCCGTCACGCTGAACTCCACCGGCAGTGCGGTCGAGTTCACCACGAAGGCCAGCACGAACACGTTGGTCACCCGGTTCTCCATCCCGGACTCCGCGGGTGGCGGCGGCATCGACTCCACGCTCAACGTCTACGTCAACGGCACCTTCCTCAAGCCGATCAACCTGACGTCGAAGTACGCGTGGCTCTACGGCAACGAAACCGGCCCCGGTAACTCGCCGGGCGCGGGCGGGCCGCGGCACATCTACGACGAGGCCAACCTCCTGCTCGGCACCACGGTCCCCGCGGGCAGCAAGATCAAGCTGCAGAAGGACGCGGCCAACACGACGAACTACGCGATCGACTTCGTCAACACCGAGCAGGTCGCGCCGGTCGCCAACCCGGACCCCGCGAAGTACGCGGTGCCTGCCGGTTTCACCCATCAGGACGTGCAGAACGCCCTCGACAAGGCCAGGCAGGACGCCAGCCTCGTCGGTGTGTACCTGCCCGCGGGTGACTACCAGACGGCGAGCAAGTTCCAGGTGTACGGCAAGGCGGTCAAGGTCGTCGGCGCCGGGCCGTGGTTCACCAGGTTCTTCGCGCCGCAGAGCCAGGAGAACACCGACAACGGCTTCCGCGCGGAAGCCGCGGCGGCCGGTTCCAGCTTCACGAACTTCGCCTACTTCGGGAACTACACGTCCAGGATCGACGGTCCGGGCAAGGTGTTCGACTTCTCCAACGTGTCGAACATCCTGATCGACAACGTCTGGAACGAGCACCAGATCTGCCTGTACTGGGGCGCGAACACCGACAACATCACCATCTCCAACTCGCGGATCCGCGACACCTTCGCCGACGGCGTCAACATGACCAACGGCAGCACGGACAACCACCTCAACAACATCGAGGCCCGTGCCACCGGGGACGACAGCTTCGCGCTGTTCTCCGCCATCGACGCCGGCGGTGCCGACGAGAAGAACAACCTGTACGAGAACCTGACGTCGATCCTGACCTGGCGCGCCGCCGGTGTCGCGGTCTACGGCGGTTTCGCGAACACGTTCCGGAACATCTACATCGCCGACACCCTGGTCTACTCCGGCATCACCATCTCGTCGCTGGACTTCGGCTACCCGATGAACGGGTTCGGCACCGACCCGACGAACTTCCAGAACATCTCCATCGTCCGCGCCGGCGGGCACTTCTGGAACGGGCAGACGTTCCCGGGGATCTGGATCTTCTCCGCGTCGAAAGTGTTCCAGGGGATCCGGGTGTCCGATGTGGACATCGTCGACCCGACCTACAGCGGCATCATGTTCCAGACCAACTACGTGGGAGGACAGCCCCAGTTCCCGATCAAGGACACGGTGTTCACCAACGTCTCCATCACCGGTGCTCGCAAGAGCGGTGACGCCTACGACGCCAAGTCCGGCTTCGGCCTCTGGGCCAACGAGATGCCGGAATCGGGCCAGGGCCCGGCCGTCGGCTCGGTGGTGTTCAACAACCTGAGGATGTCCGACAACTTCCTCGACGTAAAGAACACCACCCCCGGCTTCACCATCACCAGGAACCCGTAACCCAGACGGGAGACACGACTACCGGAACGGGAAACACGGCTACCCAGCGGGAAACACCCCGCTGGGTAGTCGTGTTTCCCGGTTGTGCAGGCGTGCTTCCCGGTTACGAGACTTCGGAGGGGGTGGGTTTGGCGGCAGGGGTGGGGAGGGGAGCGTCCGGGAGGATCGGGGTGAGGGCGCCGCGGTCGGGGAGCTTCGCGAGCTGCCGCACGGACATGACGATCAGCAGGACCAGCGCGAGGATCTGGTAGCTGCTCCCGGCGATCTTGTCGTAGAGGTCCCAGGTGTCGGCGAACAGCGGGATCTTGTAGTGCGGCGCGGTCCAGTAGATGACGACGCTGACCGCGCCGGAGAGCAGCAGCCACGCGTTGTGCCGCTGGTAGCCCATCACCATCAGCAGCGCCGACGTCGTGAGCGCGAGGATCCAGTGGTGCGACCACGAGATCGGCGAGACGAGCAGAACCCCGGCAGCCGTGACGCCCAGCGCGAGGCCGTTGTTGCCGTCGTCGAGGGCGCGTTTGGTGCCGAGGCAGGTCATCACCAGCACCGCGACCAGGCCCAACGTCGACACGACGCTCAACGTCGTGCCGGTCATGCCGAGTTTCTCGAGGCCCGCCGTCAGCGATTCGTTCGCGTAGGGGAGCCCGATGTTCATGTCGGTGGCGTGGAAGATCCGGTCGGTCCAGTAGATGAACGAGTCCGACGGCAGCAGTGCCCAGCCGATCGCGGTCATCACCGCGAAGCTGACGATGCTGGTCACGACGGCCTTGTAGTCCTTGCGCAGCAAGAAGATCAGCGCGAAACCGGCGGGCGTCAGCTTCACCGCGGCCGCGATGCCGATCAGCACGCCGCGGCGCCAGCGCGGGTTCGGCCACAGGATGTCCAGTGCCACGAGCATCATCAGGATGACGTTGATCTGGCCCCAGAAGATGGTGTTCTTCACCGGGTGCGCGATCACCAGCGCGATGGCCGCCGCGACGATCACCCACGGCTGGCGCAGCAGCTTCTTGAACTCCGGCACGCCGTTGCGGTACGCCAGGATCAGCGGGATGAGCGCCAGCCCGGTCACCACGGTCAGCAGCGGGAAGCCGAGCGACGGCGGCAGCAGGCCCAGCGGCACGAACACGACCGCGGAAACCGGTGGATACGTATAGGGCAGCGGGCCGCCCTCGGTCGAGACGGGGAGCTCGGTGTAGATCGAGTGCCCCTTGAGGAACGTCTCGGCGCCGAGCCGGTAGATGTCGACGTCGGTGGGCCATTTGGGGAACTCGTCCACCAGGTAGCCGAGCACCACCAGGAGGCCCACGACCAGCAGTGCCTGGGCGCCGACGCGCAGCCAGGCTCGCTTCGAAGTAACCGGCCTCAACCCGTCTCCTCACCAGAACTGCTTCGGCTCACCGCGCCGACCTGTGGCTTCTCCCACGAATCCTGGTCGGCGGGCTTCCTTCGTAGTATCGCGGGCAGTGCGCAGGCGAGGATCAGCGCATACCCGAGTATCGGATAGCTGGCACCGAGCACCTGCTGTGAGGACGTCCAGGACATCTCGCGGTTGTCGAAGCCGGGCAGCCCGTTGAACGGCGCGAGGTAGCAGACCACGGCTGTCGCGGCGGCGGCGGCGAGCCCGCCGATCCAGGCGGGCGAGCCGGCGCGGGCGTGGCGGACGGCGGCGGCGAGCATCACCACCAGCGCGGGCGCGACCCAGATCCAGTAGTGCGACCACGACGTCGGCGACGCGAGCAGCGCGAACCCGGCGTTGACCATCAATGCGGTGGCCGGATCGGCCCGGCGCATCGCGGCGATCACCAGCGCGAGCAGTACCAGGACCAGCAGCAGCCAGACCACCGTGGTCGTCAGCGACGGGAAGCCGAGCCGGACCACCACGGCCTGCACCGACTGGTTGGTGAGGAACGGGACCCCGCCGACCTTCGACGCCCCGGCGAGCCCGCCGAACCAGTAGTCGACCGACGCCTGGGGCGCGATCGCGAACCCGATGGCCGAAGCCACCACCGCCGTGATCGCGGCCGTGATCGCCGCGCGGAAGTCCTTGCGGACCAGGAAGTACAGGACAAATGCCGCGGGGGTCAGCTTGATGGCCGCGGCCAGGCCGACGCCGATACCGCGCGCCCATTTGGGCTTGGGCACCAGGCAGTCGACGGCGACGAGCGCCATCAGGATGATGTTGATCTGCCCGAACCGGAACGTCGCGTTGATCGGCTCGAGGAACAGCGCCAGCGGCAGGGCCAGCGCCGCGACGGCCAGCGCGCCCCGCGTGCCGCCCGGCTTCCACACGCTCTTGGCGACGACGTACAGCGTCACGCCCAGGCACAGCAGGTTGACCACGAACAGCGTGACGACCGCGGGGGAGAACGGCAGCACCGCGAACGGCAGCAGGACGACCAGCGAAAACGGCGGATAGATGAACGGCAGGTCCAGCCCGCCCGCGGACGGCGGCAGCTTGCCGTAGATGTCGCGGCCGTTCCACCAGGCCTCGACCCCGTGCCGGTAGACCTCGAGGTCGATCCGCCACGGCCCGATCTCGCCGATCATCCAGTTCAGGGAGAAGACGAGGAGGGCAGCGGCGGCCACCAGTGTCACCCAGAAATATCTGTACAACGCCCGTGTGTCCTTGCTGCCGATCGCGTGCCGCTGGCCAGCGCGAAGTCTAGCGGGCGGCCTCCGGGCGCCAGAGTGAGGCGAGCGGACTGCCGTCCAGCTCGTGCAGGAGGGCGGCCGCGTCGTCGTAGACGGCGATGGCCCCGGCCTCGGTGAGTTCCGCGGCGCTGATCCCGCCGGAGAGCAGGCCGATGGTCGGCACGCCCGCTCGTCTGGCTGCGATGACGTCCCAGACGGCGTCGCCGACGAAGACGGCTCGATCGGCGCTCACCCCGGCCCGTTGCAGCGCGACCTCGACGATCTCGGGTTCGGGTTTCGCCGCGTCGACGTCCTGAGACGAGGTGATCTCGGCGACGGACTCCTCCACGTCGAGAGTCTTGCGCAGCCGGTCCAGCTCGTCGGGTGCCGCGGAGGTCGCGAACACGACCTTCGCGCCGCGGCTCGCGACGGTGTTCACCAGGTCACGGGCGTGCTCGAACGGCCGGAGCAGCTTCGAGGACTTCCGGTAGAACTCGCTGTGGAGCTCCTTGACCTCGTCGCCCAGCTTGTCCACCGCATCGCCGAGGAGGGTGGCGAGCAGCTGCGACGAGCCCATCCCGATCCCGCGGTGGATGTGCCAGGCGTCGACCGGGTGCCCGACCTTGTGGAAGGCCCGCTGCCAGGCGTCCACGTGCAGGTAGTTGGAGTCGACGAGCGTGCCGTCGATGTCGAAGAGCGCCGCACCCTGGCTCATCGGGCTCCGTCGGGGAACGCGTCGCGCAGCGCGGGCAGCAGGTCGGACTGGGCGAACTCCAGGAACCCGTCCTGGTGGTCGCCGCCGATCTGGACGAGCGCGAGGTCGGTGAACCCGGCGTCGGCGAAGTTCCGCACGCTCTCCACGATCGGTTCGAGGTCGGGCCCGCACGGGATGCCGCCGGCGACGTCGTCCTCGGTGACGAACTGGGTCGCCCCGGCGAAGCCCGCCGTGCCGGGGAGCTCGGCGTTGACCTTCCAGCCGCTGCCGAACCACCGGAACTGGTCGTGGGCGCGCTTGACAGCCACGTCGCGATCGGCGTCCCAGCAGATCGGCAACTGCCCGACCTTGCGTGAACCCGTGTCGTGCCGCTGGGCGTCCCATCGGCTGACGAGGTCCGCGTCCGGTTCGACGGCGATCATCGCGTCGGCGGTCAGCGCGAACTTCTCCACCGACTGCTTGCCGGAGACGGCGACCCCGATCGGCGTCCGGATCTCGGGCAGGTCCCACAGCTTCGCGGAGTCGACCTGGAAGTGGCGGCCGGAATAGTTGAAGTAGCCGCCGTCGAAGAGCCCGGAGATGATGTCGATCGCTTCGGTCAGCATGGCGTGGCGGGTGTTGGCCGGGGGCCAGCCCGTGCCGACGACGTGCTCGTTGAGGTTCTCGCCGGAGCCCAGCCCGAGGGTGAACCGGTTGTCCGACAACAGTTGCAGGGTGGCGGCCTTCTGTGCCACGACGACCGGGTTGTACCGCACGGTCGGGCAGGTCACGTAGGTCATCAGCTCGACGCGGTCGGTGCGCTGGGTCACCGCGCCGAGCACGCTCCAGGCGTAGGGCGCGTGCCCCTGCTCGTCGAGCCACGGCGAGTAGTGGTCGCTGCTGACCTCGAAGTCGAACCCGGCCCGCTCGGCCGCCGCGGCGTAGCGCACGAGCGCCTTGGGGCCCGCCTGCTCAGTCATCAAGGTGTATCCGATACGCACGTCGACCTCCCGCTGGACCTGTTCAGTGCTCCCGATCCGGCGGGTACCCGGGGGCGGCGAAGATCAAACCGGCGGATGGGTCCGGCGGGACTTGCGCTTCCCGCCGTCCTTCGCCATCTGCCGGATACCGTGGATGATGGCTGCCGCAGACAGCGCCGCGAGGCCCGACACCACTACGGCCATGCTCGCCGCGACGATGCCGAGGACCAGCAGAAGCACCCCGAACAGGCCGAGCGCGAACAACAGGAACGTCTTCATCCCCGGCAGGCCGGAGACCTTGCCTTCACGCAATGCCGCAGCCAGCGCGGGATCGCTTTCCTCGAGTTGCTGGGCGATACGATCCAGTGCGTCCCGATCATGGTGGCTGAGCATGACTTCTCCCGCCTCGAGCGTCCTGCGGGACAGGTACCCAACGGTGGGGCAATTCACACGTCCCGGTGAAAAGTCCGGTTGTTTCACCGGCGGTGTCCTCCGGGTATCCGTCGGCATGGACGCCTTCCCCTACATCCCGGACACCAAAGCCCTGCCGCGGCTGCGCTCGGCCGCGGCGGACTGCCGTGGGTGCGACCTCTACCGGGACGCGGAGCAGACCGTGTTCGGCGCCGGCCCCAAAACCGCGTCGGCCATGTTCGTCGGCGAGCAGCCGGGGGACCAGGAAGACCGCGCCGGCGCGCCGTTCGTCGGCCCGGCCGGGCATCTCCTCGACCGCGCGCTGGGGGATGTCGGCCTCGACCGCGACGAGGTCTACCTGACCAACGCCGTCAAGCACTTCAAGTTCGTGCCCGCCGAACGCGGCAAGCGCCGCATCCACAAGAAACCGTCCCGCGGCGAGATGCTGGCCTGCCGTCCGTGGCTGCTCGCCGAGCTGAACGCGGTGCGCCCGGAGCTGGTCGTCCTGCTCGGCGCGACGGCGGCGCAGTCCTTGCTGGGCACGTCGTTCAAGGTGACCAAGGAACGCGGCAAGCTCATCGAGATCCCCGAAGGCGTCGTGGGCAGGCCCATCGCCGCGCTCGCCACCGTGCACCCGTCCTCGGTGCTCCGGGCACCGGACCGGGACACCGCCTACGACGAGTTCGTCGCCGATCTGCGCCTAGCGGCCAAAGAGCTCTCCCGCTAAGGACGCGTCCTCACGCCGTGTGCGGGTCTCGGACCAGAATCCGTACGTAGCAAGAACTTCCCCGAGAAAAACTGTTCAACAGAGTGTTAGAGCGATCTGTCAGCGGGTAGTCCGTTCTCAAGCTCACCAAGAGAGAGCGGAGAAGATTCACGTGACAAGTCTGATGGGCGCCGACATCGAACAAGATTTCGGGCGCGACCTGAGGGGCTACTCGGCCGCGATGACCACTGCTTTGGGGATCGGGCTGGAGGCCTGCGTCTTCGACCTCGACACCCCCGCGACCGTCTACGTCGCGATCGACTCGCGGCTCGACCGGTTCCCCGACCGGGATCTCGCGCTGCTGTGGCACGAGCGGCACGGCTGGGCCGCCGTTCTCGAGGCACCCGGCCGCGACGACCTCGTCGTGCTGGCCTACCTGGGCGGGGACGAGATCGTCCCGGACCCGCGCGAGGTCGTGAAGTTCCTCGCCGCGCTGCGGGTCGCGGACCACACGCTCGGCAGGCCGGACCCGCCGGACTTCCGCGAGGCCGGTAACCACGGGGAGCTCCTGGAGCGGCTCGCCCGTCACTGCGTCACCGGATAGCGCCGGTTCCGGACAAAAGGGCGGGCCGTGCCGGCCCGCCCTTTGTCGTGCGGCTTACTTGTGCGCGTGCGGGTACTCCGCCACCCGGTCCTGGAAGGACAGGACCGCGGGGTTCTGGATGACGCCCTCACGGATCTCGATCGCCCGGCGGAGCGTCTCGTTGGAGGCCCAGGCGCCCGGCCCGGTGAGCACGTCCTCAAGGTAGGGGAGCAGTGCCTCGCTGATCTCCCACGAAGCCGAGTTCCACAGGTACGACGGGCTGTGGTCGACGCCGTAGTAGGTGATGTTGTCGCCCACCGGGAAGGTCGGCTCGGTGAACGTCGTCGGCCGGGCCCAGCTGAAGCCCATCCCCTCGTCGCAGGAGACGTCGACGATGAGCGAACCCGGCGCCAGCTTCGGCAGGTCCTCCTCGATCAGGAACGTCAGCGGCGCCTCGGTGTCCTGCAGGACGCAGTTGACGATGATGTCGTGCTCGGCGAGGAACTCCGCCAGCGGCATGCGCCCGTTCTCGGTGTCGGCATGGCTGCGGCGCGGGTCGCCAGGGTGGTTCACGTCGTGGTCGAACTGCACCATGGTCGCGGAGTGGATCGGCGAGCTGACCGCCGTCACGCCCCGGTTGGTGAGGATCGAGACGTCGTGCACGCCGTGCGCGTTCAACGCCGTCACCGCGCCACGGGCGGTCGCCCCGAAACCGATCACCGCGGCGCGCAGCCGCCGGCCGTAGACGCCGGTCGAGCCGATGGTTTCGAGGGCGTGCAGCACCGAGCAGTACCCGGCGAGCTCGTTGTTCTTGTGGAAGACGTGCAGGTTGAAC
This sequence comes from Amycolatopsis sp., assembly GCF_036008905.1. Taxonomy (GTDB): domain Bacteria; phylum Actinomycetota; class Actinomycetes; order Mycobacteriales; family Pseudonocardiaceae; genus Amycolatopsis. Next base: position 47,161 of record NZ_DASYMU010000197.1, read on the forward strand.
GAACCGTCGGAGGTCCAGTGGTTCATCGCCTCGAACGCGATGAGCGTGAGTTTCCGGTCGATGGCCAGCTGAGTGAGCTTCTCGTCCTGGACGCAGTGCGGCCAGCCCCACAGGACCTGGCCCGCGCGCAGCTCGGCGAGGTCGCCGGCCAGCGGCTTCGCCAGCAAGATGACGTCACTCTCCGCGATCAACTGCTCCCGTGTTCGCATTCCCGCGACCAAGGGCGTCAACTGTTCATCGGACAGGCCGAAGCGCTCTCCATAGCCGTGTTCGAGGAAGATCCGGCTACGAAGAGCGGCGTCGATCCGCTCGAAATGCAGGGGGTGAATGGGCAGCCGCCGCTCGTTTTCCTTACTCGAGCGCGACAGAATACCGAGACTGAGCTCGTTCATGGGTGCCCCTTTGGTTACACCCTGTCTAGCACAGCCCGGGCTACACGCCGACGTTGCGCTTGCTCGGCTTCAGCAGGTGAGGGTCGATATCGGGGTCGCCGATGCCGAAGCTGACGATGCGCCGGGGATGTACCCGGATGATCGCGCCGTCGATTCCGGCGGCGGAATCAGACGGCGTTTCGATTCCCTCGGCGATTCCCCGGATTTCCAAGCACCTTACGCGCCAAGGGTTTGTCGAAACGATGTCGTCGATGACGAAGGCGACCTTGTTGTTGTGCTTCAGATTGCGGAACTTCCAGCTTTCGGACATGTGATAGCCGCCGATGTCGATCGAGCCGAGCTCGGCGTTGTAGGTGAAGCCGACCGGGCTGAGCTGGGGCGTGCCGTCGGGCTGGATCGTGGCCAACCGGCCCAGTTGCTGCGACGCCAGGTAGTCGAGCTCGACCTGAGTGAATGACATGGACTCTCCTCTGTTCCCCGCCATTCTCGAACCTCCACTTAACTCAAGGTCAAGGGGGTCGCCACAAGGTTGGTGGTTGGCCTCAGGCTTGTATGGCTCAAAGCTGGCAGCTGGTTTTAGAGGTAGGGCACAAGGCTGGTGGTTGGGCTCTGGCCTGTACGGCTCAAAGCTTGCGGCTGGTGGTGTTGCGCGTGACGGTAGAAAGGCCTGTGTTTATTGGCAGCGCGCGATCAGGTTTGCGTGACCAGGGCGTGACATGGGAGGTCGGTCACGACCGGTTCGGGGGCGCCCTGCTCCCGCAAACGTGGCCTTCGGCGAGCGCGCGCGGTGAAGACTCCCGCCCGTTGGGCGGACGTGAGTCGCCCTGGCTGGGTTTCAGGCAAAGCCCGCGTGGCCGGGTTTGTGGGCGCGGCTGGTTGTGGGTCGTGAGTGCGTAACAGTGTTCTAACACTGTTACGCACTCACGAGTCGTACATGGGGGTTAGAGGGTGACGCCGACGCGGGTGGCGGCGGCGCGCCAGGGGGGCCGTGGGGTTCGTAGGCGACCAGGGGATTGGCTGTGGAGACGTCGCGCAGGCGCGTGACGAGTCCGGCGGCACGTGCCTGGACCAGGATGTTGCCGAGCGCGCTGGCCTCCACGGGACCCGCCAGCAGTGGCAGCCCGCCATTGCCGAACCTCGACTTAACTCGAAGTCAAGGCTGCACCCTGGGGAAAGTGTCGACACCTTCCCCGGCGCGTGAACGCGCAACTACTTTGAGGCTGGCTTCTCGGCGCTGGTTGAGTGCCGCGGTGACAAGGTCGCGGGCCGCGGGACCGATGACGGCCTGTGCGGTGAGTTCGGAGAATGTCTTGGCGTAGAGGGCGATTTCTCTCGGCTGGTTGATGGCCAGTTCGGCGGAGACGGTTTCTACGTGCACGAGTCGGTTGTCGTACATGATGAATTGGTTGGTGGGTACGCGGTAGTCGGCGTGGGCGGGGATGATGCCGACTACGACGCGAGGCAGGGACATGACCGCCAAGAGTCGATCAAGCTGCCCGATCATGATGCCGGTGTCGCCGACTGTGGTCAGTAGCGCTTGGTGGGCGATGTTGAAGTGAAAGCGGTGGTTGCCCCGGTACAGGATCTGCTGGCGTTCCATCCGCTCGGAAACACCCGCGTCAAGATCGTCGGGGATGTCGTAGAAATCGATGATGCGGCGCAGGACGGCTTTGGCGTATTCGGCCGTGTGCAGGATGCCGGGGATCAGCACCGGTTCGTACCAGCGCATGAGCTGAGTTTTGCCTTCGAGGGTACGGGAGGCGTTTTGGCGGCGCCGGGTGCCGCTACCGAGGGTGCGCCGCCATTCCACGTACATGGCTTCGATGTGCCGCACGGTGGCGATCAGGTCCGGTATGTGGTTGTCGGCTCCGGTGTGGTGACACCAGTCGCGGATGTCGTCGTCGGACGGGGTTTGCTTGCCGTACTCGATTTTGGAGACTTTCGAGCTGTCCCACCCGGCCAGGACGGCTAATCCTCGACCGGTGAGACCGGCATCTTTGCGGAGATCGCGCAGCCGATGGCCGAGGGCTTCGCGCGCTTGGTGAACGGAACTCGTCACGGGAGTATCCGCTTACGCGCGGACGTGTTCGGTGTCGAGGTAGTCCCGATGCGGGATCGCGTCGTGCCATACCCGATCCCGCACTGCGCGGCACCGATCAACGATCACTGGGTCGGTTGTAGCGGCTCCGCCGACCCACTGGCCACCGCGTTCGAACACGGTGAACACCACGCGTTCGGCGTCGAACAACCAGAAGTCGTCGGTCGTCAAAGCCTCGGGATCGATGAGGTGGCGGGGTAGCCAGCGGATGTCTTCCCCGGCACGGATGTTGTGTTCGGCTACGGTGAGCCCCCATCGGGTGTAGTCGACGTGGGGCACCGATACTACCCGCACGCGCCGGATGTGCTTGCCTGCGGAGGTAGTGTCCCGGACGAGCTCAAGCCAAGGCTGGTGCCACTCGAAATCATCGTCCTGTCCAGCAAGGAACAAGTGGAACGGGTCGGCCTCGTTCGGAGTGTGATAGGCATCTTGGACCTCTAGATGGAACGCTTCACGATCGAATCCGCGGAAGAGATCGTCGAACGCCTCACCCTGTAGCAACTCCACCAAACCACACCTCTTCCTTTTTCGGGACTTCCACACAGGTCTCGTGCCCGGGAATGTCCATTTGCGACAATGCTTCGGTGTCGGTGACCGGCTCGCCCGACAGGGTGAAGGTACCTCGCCCGGTATCAGCCATATGTGCTCCCACGTAGGTGTCCGCCTGAACATGCACGAGCAGGCGATGCGGGATTTCCACGCTGCTCGAGTGCCCAGGCACTTTCCAGCCTTGCACGACGTAGGTGCCCTGATCGGTGGCGAACAACGTCGGCGATCCTCCGCCTTGCGTTGCCTTGCCGAGGAATGTTAGCCGCATGCTGACT
>NZ_DASYMU010000198.1:0-24699 GCF_036008905.1 Amycolatopsis sp.
TGACGTCGGACGACGTCGTCCGACGCTCGCACAACCGCAACGCCCAGCGCACGTTCGACAGGCTGCTGGCGCTCGGTGCGGTCCCGGTGGTCAACGAGAACGACACGGTGGCCACTGAGGAGATCCGGTTCGGCGACAACGATCGGCTGGCCGCTCTCGTAGCGCATTTGATCGGTGCGGACGCGCTGGTCCTGCTGTCCGATGTGGACGCTCTGTACGACGGAGATCCGCGTGACGGTGCCACTCGCAAGATCATCGAGGTCACCGGCGAGTCCGATGTGGACGGAATCACGGTCGGCATGTCGAGCTCGGGGCTGGGCACCGGTGGCATGGTCTCCAAGCTCGCCGCGGCCCGCACGGCGGCGGGCGCCGGTATCCCGGTGCTGCTCGCCGCGGCCGCCGACGCCGACCACGCCTTGACCGCCGCCGATGTCGGCACGGCTTTCACCGCCGCGGATTCCCGGTTGTCGGCTCGTCGCTTCTGGCTGGCTTACGCGGCCGGTGCGTCCGGAAAGCTCCTGCTCGACGATGGTGCTGTCGCCGCGGTGATGCGTCGGCGCCGGTCGCTGCTGGCGGCCGGGATCACCGGGGTGGAGGGCGATTTCCAGGCCGGTGACGTCGTGGATCTCGTCGATTCGGCGCAGCGTGTGGTCGCGCGCGGAGTGGTCGCCTTCGACGCGGGTGAGCTGCCCGAACTGGTCGGCCGGTCGAGCCACGAACTTCCGGCGGAGCAGCGCCGTGAGGTCGTCCACGCGGACGACCTCGTCCCGCTGCGTCGCTGAACCCCTATTTGCGCAGGTGCTTGAGCAGCGATGAGAGCTGCTCCGCGTAGGCGTCGGCGAACTGTTCCGACGCCGGATCCTGACCCGAGATCCCTCTCGCGACCTGAGGGAAGGCCATCGGTGCGCTCGCCGCGCTGATCAGGATCAGCAGCAGGTGTCCCGGATCGAGGTCGGCGGGGAAGTCGCCGGCGGCCTGCCGGGCGCGCATGTACTCGACCTGCCCACGCAGGAACTCGCGCCCCGCCGCGTCTTCGGTGGCGTCGTCGGTGAAGTTCTCCCAGAGGAACATCCGCGCCAGGTCGGGATCGGCGGTGTTCCCCTTGATGAACCCCTTGGCGACCTCGTCCAGCGGCTGGCCGTGATCGGTGATCGAGACGTTGTGCCGCAGGTTCGCCGTGGTGAGTTCTTCGTACAACCCTTCCTTGCCCCCGAAGTAGTACGAGATCAGCTGCTTGTTGATGCCCGCGCGGTCGGCGATGTCCCCGACCCTGGCCGCGGCGAACCCCTTCGCGCCGAACTCGGCCTTCGCGGCTTCGAGGATCCGCGCCTTCGTGCGCTCGGGATCGCGCTGGCGCTCGCCGGGAGCGGGGGAGCGGCGGGGCTTGCGGGGTTCGGGCACAGGGGAACCGTAGCCGATGCATCAGTCATCTTCAGGGTTGACTTAATCATCCATAGAGATGATTATTGACTGGGTCAGCGAGACGAAGGAGGGGACATGGTTCACGTCGTGGTGATCGGTGGAGGCACCGGCGGGCTGTGCCTGGCGCAGGGGCTACGTCAGGCGGGGATGAATGTGGCCGTGTACGAACGCAGCCGGACTCGCGCTGAGCGGTTGCAGGGCTATCGGGTGCACATCAATCCGCAAGGCGCGCGGGCGCTGCGGGCGTCGCTGCCCGCGGAGCTCTGGGAGCGGTTCGTCGCGACCTGCGGGCAACCGGGTGGTGCCTTCGGTTTCGTGACCGAGCAGCTTCGCGAACTCATGCTCATCGAGGGCGAGCTCACCTCGGGAGCCGATCCGGCCGACGCCCATCATTCGGTCAGCCGGATCACGCTGCACCAGGTGCTGTCCTCCGGGCTGAACGGCGTGCTGCACCTGGACAAGGAGTTCGAACGCTACGAGCGGGCCGAAGACGGCGAGATCACCTGCTTCTTCGCCGACGGCACCACCGCGCGGGCGGACGTGCTGATCGCGGCGGACGGCGCGAACTCCCGGGTGCGCCAACAGTTCTTGCCGCACGCGGAGCGGCGGGACACCGGCATCGTCACCATCGCCGGCAAGTTCCCGCTCACCCGGGAGACCAAGGCACTCCTGCCGAAACGGCTCTACGAAGGGCCGAACTCGGTGCTGCCGCCCGCCGGGTGCGGTATGTTCTCCGCGCCGCACGAACTGGGCGGCGGCGTCAACGACGCCTCCGCCGAGCAGGACGCCGTGCTGTTCGACAACACCGCGAGCTACCTCATGTGGGCGTACGCGGCCAGGGACTTCGACGATCTGTCCGAAAAAGACGGAGACGAACTGAAGGACATCGTGAGCGGGCGGATCGAGGGCTGGCATCCCGGCCTGCGCCGGCTCGTCTCGGATTCTCCGCCCGGAACGGTTTCACTGCTGCCGGTCCTGACTTCGGTGCCGGTCGAGCCCTGGCCGAGCACGAACATCACGCTGCTGGGAGACGCGATCCACAGCATGACCCCGTTTCGCGGCGTCGGCGCGAACATCGCGCTGCGCGACGCGGATCTGTTGCGCCGCAACCTGATCGCCGCCTCGCGCGGTGAATGCTCGTATGCCGAGGCGATCGCGGACTACGAACGGGAGATGCGCGGCTACGGGTTCGCGGCGGTCAAGGCGGCCGAGCGCGCCGCCGACCAGTTCGTGTCCGGAAACCGGGCGGGCCGGATCATGTTCAAGGGCCTGCTCCGGTTCTTCAGCGCGGTGCCGCCGCTCAAGCGCAAGGTGTTCAGCGACCACGGAGCCGAGTGAGGGCGGTCCTGGCGTCCTCGGCGACCTGGCGTCGTGCGCCTTCTTCGCCGAGACCGAGCACATGCTCCAGCGATAGCCGGTAGCCGACGTCGAAGGCTTGTTCGGGCGGTACGGCGATGTCCGGGAGCACACCCACGCCCTCCCATCGCCCGCCGGAGACCGGGTCCACCGGATATCCGGACGGGATCGCGGACAGGAGACGCGCGGTGAGGCGAAGCGGGTAGTGGAAGTTTCCGGCTCCGGCGGTGGTTTCGCCGATCAGAGTGGCGCGTTTCGACTGCTGGAGCTGGAACGCCATCCCTTCGCCGCCGGAGATCGTCCGGCCGCCGATGAGCACGTAGATCGGTTTCGTGCCCCCGAAAATCGGGCCGGGAACGAAGGAATCCGTCCAGTACTGGAGGGTCCGGTCCGCGGCCGGGAAGTACAGGTCGACGAGATGGGTCCGCTCGTCGAAGAGGAAGCCCGAAACCAGCGCGTTCATCTCGGGCTCGCCGCCGCGGTTGTTCCGCAGGTCGAGCACCAGCGCGTCGGCGCCCGCGACCAGGTGCATCGCGGCGATCGCCGCCGCGCCCGCGCCGGCCACGGTGGGGTCGTAGAACTTCCGGATGTCGAGCAGGGCGATGTTTCCGGGCAGGCGTTCGACTTTCGCGAACCCATGGCCGGTGAGCACCGCCTGGTCAGCCCGCAGCGGCGATTCGTCCACTGTGGACTCTTCAGTGAGTTCTTCTTCGCTGTACCGGACGAACAGGTGCAGGTCACCGTTCACCGACTGCATGTCCTCGGTGACGGCGTCGGCGAACTCTCGTTCGTCGACGAGGTCCCGGTAGTCGGCCGAGCGGATCCGCGCGCAGATCCGTTCGGCCACGTCCGGGTGCAGGTAGTGCTCGGTCAGCTGGCTCATCAGGACGTCGGCCACCGCCGACCAGTCTCGGGTCACCGGTCGACGGTAGCAGATACAACAGTGCTGTTACATTGGTGAAGGTGCTTCGATCCCGAGGAGCGACAACCCGAGTGTCAACGTGTTCGAGGTGAGACGCGCCAGGACGAGCCGTGAGCGCCGGACGTCGTCGGGGACGTCGGCCTTGAGGATCGGGCACTGCTCGTAAAAGCGGGAGAACGCGGCGGCGGTCTCGTAGAGGAACGTGCAGAGCTTGTGCGGTGAGTACGTCGCGGCCGCTGACTCCACCGCGGCGGCGAACCGGACGAGCGTCAGCAGCAGTTCCCGTTCCGCGGGCGCGGTCAGGTGGACCTCCGCGGCCTCGGCGTCGCCCGCCTTGCGCAGAATCGACTGGATACGGGCGTTCGCGTACTGCAGGTAGACGGCGGTGTTGCCCTCCATCGAGAGCATGCGATCCCAGTCGAAGGTGTAATCGCGCTCGCGGTCGCCGGAAAGGTCGGCGTACTTCACCGCGCCGATCCCGACCGCGTGGGCGACCCCGGCCTGCTCGTCCGCGCTCAGCTCACTGCGCTCGGCGACGATCGACGTCGCCCGGTCGACGGCCTCGGCGAGCAGCTCGGCCAGCTTGACCGTGCCCCCGGCGCGGGTGCGCATGGTCTTGCCGTCTTCGCCCAGGATCGTGCCGAACCCGATGTGTTCGGCGTGATGCTTGTCGGTGAGCCATCCCGCCTGGCGGGACACGGCGAAGACCATCGCGAAATGCTGGGCCTGCGGCGAACCCACGACGTAAAGCAGATCCGTGACGCCGCGTTCCTTCGTCCAGTAGCGCACGGTGGCGAGGTCCGTCGTCGCGTAGCCGTAACCGCCATCGCGTTTGCGGATGATCAGCGGCAGGCGGTCACCGTCGCGGTTCGCGAACCCGGGCGGGAAAACGCACAGTGCGCCGTCGCTGATTTCGGTGAGCCCGTCGGCTTCGAGTTCGTCGATGACCTCGGCGAGGAACGGGTTGTAGAAGCTCTCGCCGTAGATGTCCTCGGGAGTGAGCTGGACGCCCAGCAGTTCGTAGACCTTTTCGAAATGGCGAGCCGATTCCTCGACGAGTTTCCGCCACAGCTCCAGCGTCTGCTCGTCACCGCCTTGCAGCAGGACGACCCGCTTCCGCGCCCGGTCCGCGAAAGCGGGATCGGTGTCGAACTTGACGCGAGCTGCTTGGTAGAAGCCGTTGAGGTCGCCGATTGTGTGGTCCGCGGCCGAATCCTCGCCGAGCATGTGCTCGATGAGCATGCCGAACGGCGTGCCCCAGTCGCCGAGGTGATTGTGCGGGATGACTTCGTGGCCCTGGAATTCCAGCAGCCGGGAGATCGAATCACCGATGATCGACGACCGCAGATGGCCGACATGCATTTCCTTGGCGACGTTCGGGCTGCCGTAGTCGATGGCGATCCGGCGCGGTGTGTCGGTGGGCATGATCCCGAGCCGGTCGTGGACGAGCAACGCGGCGGCGTGCTGCTCCAGCCACTCGTCGCGCAGCACCAGGTTCAGGAAGCCGGGGCCGGCGATCTGGGCGCTTTCCAGCAGGCCGCCCGTTTCGAGGTGTTCGGCCACGATCGCCGCGACCTCGCGCGGCGGGCGGCCGACCTTGCGGCCGAGGCCCATCGCGACGTCGCATTGGTAGTCGACGCCGGCGCGGGTCGACGGTCGGACCAAGGCCTCCGCGGGCGTGATGTCCACGTCCAGTCCTGCCTTGAGCGCGGACGCCACGCGGCGCCCCAGCTCGTGTCCCACGTCGCTGTCCCGCACTTCGAACTCCTTCGCTGTTGGTGCGGGAAGACTAATCTCACGAGGTCCGGACGGTCGAACCGGTTTACCGGAGTTCGGCGCCGCGGGTCTCGGGCATTCGGTAGATCACCACGAACGAGATCGCCGCGCAGATGGCGACGTAAACGAAGAAGATGATCGGGACTCCCGCCGCGGACAACAGGTTGATGATGAGCGGTGCCGTGCCGCCGAAGACCGCGACCGTGAGGTTGTACCAGGCGCCGATGCCGATACCGCGCAGTTCGGTGGGGAACATTTCGCTCATCACGGCCGGCGCGATCGAGGTCATCGCGGTGTACAACCCGAGCCCGACGCAGAACACCACGATGAGGTTGCCGAGCCCTGGTTTGACCAAAGTGGACAGTGGCACGATCACGATGGCGATCGCGCCCGCCCACACCAGCAACTGCGGGCGTCGCCCGAACCGGTCGGCGAGCGCACCCATCGGATATTGCAACACGACGAACAACGCCGTCGCGATCGACAGCGCGAGGAAGACGTCGACGTCGTCGGCCTTGCGTGTCTTGACCGCGAACGGCGTCAGTGCGCTGAAGAACGTGTAGTAGCAAAGCGTCGAGAGCATCGTGAAGCCGACGATCTGCCCGACCGCCTTGGGATGCTGCTGCAACGTGGTCAGCAGTGGCCGTTCGACGCGGCGCGCTTTGGCCTTGTTCTGCTCGAACTGCTCGGTCTCCGCGAGGCTCCGGCGCAGCCACAGCCCGATGATGCCGAGCACGCCGCCGATCAGGAACGGGATCCGCCAGCCGTACGAGTTCAGGTCGGCCTTGTCCATCGTCCTGGCGAGGACGAAACCCAGCACCGACGCGAGCAGGACGGCGGAACCGGTGGAGATGTAGAAGAACGACGAATAGCGCCCGCGCCGGGCCGGTGGCGCGATCTCACCGAGATAGGCCGACGCGTTGGACACCTCGCCACCCAGCGACAGGCCCTGCGCAACCCGCGCGAGCAGCAGCAGGATCGGCGCCAGCCAGCCGACCTGCTCGAACGTCGGCAGCACGGCGATCGCGATCGAGCCGCCCGCCATCAGCACGATGGTGAGGATCATCGCCGGTTTGCGGCCCTTGAGATCGGCGAACCGGCCGAGCAGCACCCCGCCCAGCGGCCGGAAGAAGAAGGCCAGCGCGTAGGTCGCGAAGGTGTTGATCTGCGCCAAAGTGTCGTTGCCCGAAGGGAAGAACGCGCTGGCGAAGTAGATGCTGAAGGTCGCGTAGATCGTCCAGTCGAACCATTCCAGCGCGTTGCCGACGCTGGCCGCGAACAGCTTGCGGACCGGTAACCGATGTTTGACCTGCGGATCCACTGGTGACTCGACCATCGCTACCTCCGGGCTCGCCGTGCAGTGGCTCGGAACTTTGCCAGAAATATGGCGTTCTTGGAAGAACTTGTCTCAATATGGCCGATGTCGGGACGAAAGAAACAGCGGGCCTGGATTTGAACCCTTTGCGGCCTACGTCCGTGTAGGGGAGCACGGCGGTCCGTTCCGCTGTCGAACGCCAGAGGAATACGGGGTAGACCATGAGACATCCTGGACCGCTGTTCACGCTCCTGGCAGGCGCCGCACTCGCCGGTGGACTCGGAATCACCAACTTCGTGAACGAGTCCACGGCCGCTCCGGCCGTCGTCAGCACCGCGGGCGCCGCAGGTCCCGTCACGACAGCACCGCCCCTGCCGCCACTGCCACCCCCGCCCACGTCCGAGCCGACCACCGAAGTCTCCGTGCCGGAGCCCAGTTCACCGGCGCCCGAAGACTCGCCGCGCGGTGACTACGCGGGCAAGGTCGACGGCGGCACCGCCTCGGTGGCGGTCTCCGTTCGCGACGGCCGCGCCATCGCCTACGTGTGCGACGGCAAGAAGACCGAGGTCTGGCTGGAGGGCACCGAGACCGGCGGTCAGCTGAACCTGACGGGCGCCAAGGGATCCGTGCTCAGCGGAAACCTCGACGCCACGACGGTCAGCGGCACCGTCACCGCGGGCTCTAAGACGTGGAAGTTCACCGCCCCGCTCTCGGTCAAGCCCGCCGGGCTCTACCGCGCGGCCACGACCGTCGGCGGCCAGGCCTCGAAGGTCGGCTGGATCGTCCAGCCCGACGGCAGCCAGGTTGGTCTCGTCACCACCGGTGAGACGTCCACCCCCGCGCCACCGCTCAACCCAGGCACCGGCACGGCGACCGTCGGCGGCACCCCGATCACCGCCCAGGCGATCAGCGGACTGACCGGAGAGGGCGCCTTCCGATGACCGCGCCGAACGAGACCGCGCCGAACGAGACCGCACCGAACGAGAGCGCGCTGAATGAGAGAAGTCGGGCGACAGCTCTCACCCTGCTCGTCCCGCTGCTCGTCGGTTCTGTGGTCGCGGTGGGGCTCGGCGTCTACGGCAATCTGCACGACCCCAGCGGCAAGGCGGTGAACCTCGCCGGTTTCACCAGCCCGCAGGCGGTGAAGGCCTGGCTGGGCAGCGTGGCCTTCGTCCTCGCCGTCGTCCAGCTCGTCTCCGCTTTCGCCATGTACGGCAAGTTCGGCAAGGCCCCCGCCTGGATGCCCCCGCTGCACCGCTGGTCCGGCCGGCTCGCGTTCCTGGTGTCCGTCCCCGTGGCGGTGCATTGCCTGTACGCCCTCGGCTTCCAGTCCTTCGACACCCGTGTCCTGCTGCACTCCCTTCTCGGTTGCTTCTTCTACGGCATGTTCGTCTGCAAGATGCTGCTGCTGCGCCGCGACGGCGCGCCCGGCTGGGTGCTGCCCGTCGCCGGAGGCGTGCTCTTCACCGCGCTGGTCGGGCTCTGGCTGAGCTCGTCCCTGTGGTTCTTCACCACCTTCGGCGTGACCCTGTGACCCCCTCGAACGGAGTTTCTGCCGTGTCCCAAGAACTCAAGCCCGCTACGGAAACGGCGGTGGGCCGCCGAGTCGCCCTGGTGGCCATCGGAGCCGCCGGAGCCGCCGTGGTGGCCGGGTGCGCCACCTACGGCGGTTCGAGTGACACGCCAGCCGCACCCGCCGAGCCACCGGCGGCCGGTGGTGCCGGGACGGTTCTCGGCGCGGCGGCCGATGTCCCTGTCGGCGGTGGCAAGGTCTTCCCCGACCAGCAGGTCGTCGTGACCCAGCCGAGCAAGGGCACGTTCGCCTGCTTCACCGCGGTGTGCACCCACGCGGGCTGTGCCGTCGACGAGGTCAAGGGTGGCACCATCAACTGTCCTTGCCACGGCAGCAAGTTCAAGATCGCCGACGGCTCTGTCTCCGCGGGCCCCGCGACCTCCGCGCTCGCGAAGAAGACGATCACCGTGACCGGCGACAAGATCAGCTTGGCCTGAGCCACTCCTTTCTCATGACGTGCTCGCCAGTGCGAAGGGGAGGACGGCCGGTGCGCCTGCCCGGCGGAGCAGGCGCACCGCCACCGTCGCCGTCCAGCCGGTGTCGATCACGTCGTCCACGAGCAGGATCGGCCCGCTGACCGACGACACGGCGTCAGCGAGCTCCGCCGAGACACTGAGCCTGTTCGTCAGGTCGGCGAGCCGCTGGGCGCTGTTGGCCCGCCGCGGCGGGCTTCCGGCGGAGTCCACCATGCCGAGGAAGTCCAGCCGCCCGATCTCGGCGAGCCGCCGGGCCAGATCGTGGGTGAGCTCCGGCCGGGTCGCCGACGGGACGCCGACCACCGCGACCGGCCGTTCGGCCCATTTCCACGAGGCCAGTACGGCGATACAGGCCTTGAACACCGAGTCCGGCACCGGCCCGTCCTTCGCGCCCGGCCCGACGAGCTCGCGCAGCCGCCCGCCCCAGCCGACGTCGGTCAGCCTGCCGAGCGCACGCCCCGGCTCGGCCTGGTCACCCGCCGCGATCTTCCCGGACAGCTGGACCTCGAGTTTCGCCATGCCCGTCGGCCATTGCTTACGCGGCGGGATTTCGAGCCCCGGCCGCTGGAGACGTTGTTCCGTCGCGTCCACGACCTCCGCCGAAACCGTGGTGCCCCAATACTTTCCGGTGCAGTTGTCACAGCGCCCACAGGGGGCGGCCTCCGGGTCGTCCAGCTGGCGCCGCAGGAACTCCATCCGGCAACCCGGGGTTTCGAGGTAGTCGAGCATGGCCTGCTGTTCGGTTTCACGGGCCCGGCTCACCCTGGCGTACCGCTCGGCGTCGTAGTGCCAGTCCTGGCCGGTGCCTTCCCAGCCGCCCTTGACGCGCCGGACCGCGCCATCGACGTCGAGCACCTTCAGCACCATTTCGAGCCGCGACCGGGAAAGTTCGACCACCGGCTCGAGCGCGGCTGTCGACAGTGGACGGTCCGCGTAGGCCAGCGCGTTGAGGACCTGGGTGACCCGCGATTCCGACGGGAAGGCGAGGGAACCGAAGTACGCCCAGATATCCGCGTCCTCCCGGCCCGGCAACAGGATCACCTCGGCGCGCTGCACGCCACGTCCCGCACGGCCGACCTGCTGGTAGTAGGCGATGGGGGAGGAGGGTGCGCCGAGGTGCACGACGAACCCGAGGTCCGGTTTGTCGAACCCCATGCCGAGCGCTGACGTCGCGACCAGCGCCTTGACCCGGTTGGCCAGCAGATCGTCCTCCGCGGCGTGACGCTCCGCGGGGTCGGTCTTCCCGGTGTACGCCGCCACCGGATAGCCCCGGTCCCGCAACAGGCCGGCGACGTCGTGCGCCGCCGCGACGGTGAGCGTGTAGATGATGCCGGAGCCCGGCAGCTCGCCGAGGTTCTCCGCGAGCCACGCGAGCCTCGCCTGCGCTGTCGGCAGCCGGCAGACCGCGAGATGCAGGCTTTCCCTGTCCAGCGGTCCCCTCAGGACGAGCGTGCCCGCGCCGTCGCCGATGCCGAGCTGCTCGGCGACGTCGGTGGCCACCCGGTCGTTCGCCGTCGCCGTGGTGGCCAGCACGGGAACGCCCTCCGGAAGGTCGGAAAGCAGGGTGCGCAGGCGGCGGTAGTCCGGACGGAAGTCGTGGCCCCAGTCGGAAATACAGTGCGCCTCGTCGACCACGAGCAACCCGGCCGTCGCGGTGAGCTTGGGGAGCACGGTGTCCCGGAAGTCGGGGTTGTTCAGCCGTTCGGGACTGACGAGCAGGACGTCGATCTCGCCGGCCGCGATCGATGCCTGCACGTCGTCCCAGTCCTGTGCGTTCGCGGAGTTCATGGTCGCGGCCTTGATCCCGGCCCGCCCGGCCGCCGAGATCTGGTTGCGCATCAACGCCAGCAGCGGCGAGATGATCACCGTCGGACCGGCTCCGAGCTCGCGGAGCAGGGCCGTGGCGAGGAAGTACACGGCCGACTTGCCCCACCCGGTGCGCTGCACGACCAGCGCCCGCCGCCGATGCGCCACCAGCGCCTCGATCGCCGTCCACTGGTCTTCGCGAAGGACGGCCGATTCGCCGGCCAGTGATCGCAGCACGGTTTCGGCTCGTTGCCGGAGAGAAGGAATGTCCACGGATCTACCTCTACCCTATGACTCCGACCATTCGACCCGCGCCGGGCCAAACTGCTCCGCGAACGGACCTGTCATGCGGCAAGACGGCGCTCAAGAGACCGTCTCGGACCATTTGACCCCGGTCAACTGTTCCGCGGCGACCCACAGCCTGCGCCCGGCCTCGGGATCCTTCGCCCGCCGAGGGAGCGTGGCCGGCTTCGGCGGGCCGACGGCTTCGAAATTGCGCGAAGGGCCGAAGTAGTCGCCGGAGTTCACGGCCGGATCGGTGGCCGCCTTCAAGATCGGCAGCGCGCCCTTGTCCGCACTCTGGGACATACCAGGGACCTTCATGATCAACGTCGTCGCGTTGACCGGGCGTTTCATGGTCGATTTGCCGAATTGGCTCCCGGTGACCTGCAGGTTCGTCGTGGCGGAACCCGGATGCGCGGCCGCGCTGACGATTCCCCACGAGCCGGCCTCGCTCCGGCGGCCGAGCTCCAGAGCGAAGAGGATCGTGGCCAGTTTCGACTGCCCGTACGCCTTCATCCCGGCGTAGCCCTTCTCCAGCTGAAGGTCGTCCCAATGCATCGCGGCACCTGGGAACCGCGCGGCGACACTGCCGAGGTTGACCACCCGTGGCGCGGGCGCGGCCCGTAGCAGGTCGAGAAGTTGACCACTGAGCGCGAAATGCCCGAGGAAGTTGGTGCCCAGCTGCATCTCGAAACCGTCCGCGGAGACCGCGCGGCGGGGGATGGCCATGATCCCGGCGTTGTTGACCAGGAGATCGATGGGCCGCCCCCGCTGCCGCATGCGCCCGATGAAGTCCAGCACCGAAGCCAGCGACGACAGGTCGAGGGCGCTTTGCCAGACCTGGGCCTTCGGCACTTCGGCGAGAATCCGCTTGATCGCGTTCTCGCCCTTTTCCGGGTTCCGGACCGCGAGCACGACTTCCGCGCCCGCCGCGGCGAGCTGCTTCGCGGTTTCGAAACCGATCCCGCTGGTGGCTCCGGTGACGATGGCGAGCTTGCCTGTCTGGTCGGGAACGGCGTGACTGTTCGAAGAAGCCATGATTTTCCTTTCGGGAACGGCAAAAGGGCAGCGTTACTCCACAATGGACGGACAAGGGCCGGGGAAATCAGTCCCGTTGTTCGGAACCGCGTTGGGGCTCCGCACGCGTCATGTCACCGGAAGACCACTGGACGAGGAACCTCAGCGCCTCTGCCGACTCGGAACCGGGTGTCGCGGTGAAGGTGACCAGCGACTGGTCGCCCTGCCCCTCGACGGTGAACTGCTGGGCGTCCAGGGTGAGCGGTCCCACCAGCGGATGCAGGTAGGTTTTGCGCCGCAGTCTCGCTCCGCGCACGTGATGGCTACCCCACCAGCCACGGAACGAAGACGACTTGACGCTGAGCTCGCCGACCAGCGCGGCCAGCGACGGATCATCGGGACGGCGGCCCGCCTCCATCCGCAGGACAGCCACACATTCCCGCGCCATCGGTTCCCACTGGTCACCGAACAGCGCCTGGTAGCCGGGGTCGAGGAAGGTCAGCAGTACGAGGTTGCGCCGGTCAGGGGGCAGCGCCGAGAAGTCCGCGAGCAGCGCCGCGGCCGGCGCGTTCCACGCCAGCACGTCCTGACGGCGCCCCAGCACCAGCGCGGGGACGTCGTGCAAAGCGCCCAGCAACTGCTTGACCTGCGAGGGCACTCGCTGTTCCCGCGCCTGCCGTCCGACGCCGGGCGGCGCCACCTCGGCGATCGCGAACAGGTAGGCCCGCTCGTCCGCCGTCAGCTCCAGTGCGTCGGCCAGGGAGGCCAGCACAGCACGCGACACCCGGCGCGTACGTCCCTGTTCCAGTCGCACCACGTAGTCGACGCTGACATGCGCCCGCTCGGCCAGCTCCTCCCGCCGCAGCCCGGGCACCCGGCGCATCCGCCCGTCGTCGACCAGCCCGAGCCGGGCGGGATCGACGGCGGCCCGCTGGGCGCGCAGGAAGTCACCCAGGACGTTGTCCCCGGCTGCCGGAACGCGGCGGGAAGGATCAGTGGGTGACATGGTGCTCAGTCTGGTCTCGGAATCGGTGATGTGCCTGGTAAGGCCAGTACCACTCAGCGGCCCACGCTGTGAACTGAGCCACTCGTTAAGGCTCTTCATATCCGCGTAAGGGCTCTGCCGCGATCCAGGTGTATAGGCTCCTTACTCATGTCACCACGGCGTATCGGGGTCATGGGCGGCACCTTCGACCCCGTGCATCACGGACACCTGGTCGCGGCCAGCGAGGTCCAGTCCCGTTTCGGGCTCGACGAAGTCATCTTCGTCCCGACAGGGCAGCCGTGGCAGAAGTCCGACCGGGTGGTGACCCGCGCCGAAGACCGCTATCTGATGACGGTGATCGCGACGGCGTCCAACCCGGTCTTCTCGGTCAGCCGCGTCGACATCGACCGCAGCGGCCAGACCTACACCGTCGACACCCTGCGCGATCTGCACGCCGAATATCCGGACGACGAGCTGTTCTTCATCACCGGCGCTGACGCCCTCGAACAGATCTTGACCTGGCGCAACGCCGAGGAACTGTTCACCTTCGCGCATTTCATCGGCGTCACCCGGCCGGGCTACCGGCTCAACAACAACCATCTGCCCAGCGGCAAGGTGAGTCTGGTGGAAGTGACGGCGATGGCGATATCGTCCACAGCCTGCCGGGAGCGCGTCGAGAGCGGCGAACCCGTTTGGTACCTCGTCCCGGACGGCGTCGTCCGGTACATCGACAAGCGCAAGCTGTACGCCGGGAAAGCCGCGGAAACGCCGGAGCCGACCCCGACCTGATCACCGCGGCCGCGCTCGGATGACGGGCTGAGCAGCTCGACAGCCCGTGCAGGTACCCTCAGGGGCGCAATTTTCATATATTCGAAGGAGCACTGTGGTAGCCACGTCCGAGGCACGAGAGCTGGCCAAAGCGGCCGCGCATGCGGCGGCGGACAAGAAGGCCAGTGACGTCATCGTGCTGGATGTGTCCGACCAGCTCGTGATCACCGACGCTTTCGTCATCGCCTCCGCGCCCAACGAGCGCCAGGTCGGCGCGATCGTGGACAACATCGAGGAGCAGCTCCGGCTCAGTGGGCACAAGCCCGTCCGCCGTGAAGGCGCTCGTGAGGGCCGCTGGGTCCTGCTCGACTACGTCGACGTCGTCGTGCACGTCCAGCACCAGGAGGAGCGTTCTTTCTACGGCCTGGAGAGGCTCTGGAAGGACTGCCCGGTCATCGAGGTCGAAGGCCTCGAGATCATCGCCCCCGCCGAGGAGGATGCGGTCGAGGGACAAGGCGCGTTGTGAGCCCGAAGCGGCTGGTGCTCTGGCGGCACGGTGAAACCGACTACAACGCCGCCGGCCGGATGCAGGGCCATCTCGACTCTGCGCTGACCCCGGTCGGCTGGAACCAGGCCCGGTTCGCCGTGCCGGCACTTGCCCGCTTTTCCCCCGATCTGGTGATCGCGTCCGATCTCCGGCGCGCCACCGACACCGCCACCGTGCTCACCGACGCCATCGGCGTGCCGCTGCGGATCGACAAGCGGCTGCGGGAGACCCACCTCGGTGAATGGCAAGGTCTCACCGGCGCGGAGGTCGACGAGCGTTACCCGGGCGACCGTGATCTTTGGCGCGTCGACTCCACGTGGGCCCCGCCCGGCGGCGAGTCCCGCATCGACGTCGCGGAGCGCGCTTCCGAGGTCGTTGCGGATCTGCTCCTTCCCGAGGTCGACCCGGGCGACACCGTCCTGCTCGCGGCGCACGGTGGGTTGATCATCGCGCTGACGGCCAGGTTGCTGAACCTGCCCATCGAGGTCTGGCCGACGCTCGGCGGTATCGCGAACTGTCATTGGGTCGAGCTCGGCAGGCGGAACGGCGCCTGGCGCCTGCACGCCTACAACGCCGGGATGACCGGATAGCGTGAATTCCCCGCGGCTGCTGGTGTTCGCCGACTCGCTGAGCTTCCACGGGCCCGACGGCCCGCACCCGGCCGACGACAAGCGGATCTGGCCGAACGTCACCGCCGAGGCAGTGGGCGGCAGCGTCGACATGTTCGCCGGGTTCGGCTGGACGGCCCGCGACGCGTGGTGGTCGCTGGTCGGTGACCCCCGGGTCTGGGCGGAACTGCACCACGCCGACGCCGTCATCCTCGCCATCGGCAGCATGGACACCCTTCCGTCGCCATTACCGACTTACCTGCGCACCGGGCTGCGTTACCTGCGCCCCGACTCGGTTCGCCGGGTCGTACGCGGCGCGTACCTCGCGGCCCAGCCCAAACTCGCCGTCGCCATGCGAGGCAAACCGGCCGTGCTGCCCGCGAAACTGACCGTCCGCTACCTCGACGACATCGTCGAGGCGCTCCGGGCCCTTCGCCCGTCCCTGCCGATCATCGGGATGCTGCCGGGCGTGCATCGCGCAGCCTCCTACGGATATGTCCACACAGCGCGTGAAGGCGCGACAGCCGCGATGAAGGCGTGGTCGCGGCGCGTCGACGTCCCGCTGCTCGACCTCGCCGCCGTGATCGAGCCGCATATCCTCAGCGGACGCGGTAATCCCGACGGGATGCACTGGGGCTGGGAAGGCCACGCCGACGTCGGCCGCGCGATGGCGGAACTGGTCGCACCCCTGCTGGCGAAGGCCGGTCCCGGGGCCGCAACGTAGGCTGGCCGCGTGCCGGTCGCCGTCATCACGGATTCCACTGCCCACCTGCCGGAGGGCTTCGCAGACCGGCATTCGATCCGTGTTGTGCCTTTACACGTGCTGATCGACGGCGTTTCCGCGCTCGACTGTCTCGACGTCGGGCCTGAGGCTCTGGCGGAAGCGCTGGGGCAGCGCAAGATCGTCACCACTTCCCGTCCCACTCCCGCCGAGTTCGCCGCGGTCTTCCGCGCGGCGCTGGCCGAGGGCGCCGACTCCGTGGTCTCGGTGCACCTGTCGCGCGAGCTGTCGGGCACCTGGGAAGCCGCGGTGCTCGCGGCGCAGGAGGTCGGGCCGGACGTCGTGCGGATCGTCGACTCCCGCACCACGGCCATGGGCCTGGGCTTCGCCGCGCTGCACGCCGCCGACGTCGCGGCCGGGGGTGCCTCACCCCAGGCCGTCGAGGACGCGGCGGTGTCGGCGGCGAAATGCTCGGAGACGTTGTTCGTCGTGGAAACCCTGGAACATCTGCGTCGCGGCGGCCGGATCGGACCGGCGGCGGCCTTGTTGGGGACGGCACTCGCGGTGAAGCCCGTGCTGCACATCTCCGAAGGGATGATCCGGCCGCTGGAGAAGGTCCGGACCATGAACCGCGCGGTGGCCCGCCTGGTGGAACTGGCGACGGCCGCGGCCGGGCAGGACACCGTCGAGCTCGCGGTGCACCACCTGGCGTCGCCCGATCGCGCGGCGGACTTGGCGAACCGGCTGGAGGACCGCGTGCCGAAGTCCGGTGGCTGCGTGGTGTCGGAGCTCGGCGCGGTCATCGGCGCGCACACCGGACCCGGCGTCCTCGGCGTTGTGGTGCAACGGCAAAACCGCTAACGCTCGACAACTACCGCCATCTGTCGACAGATGGCGAAGCGATTCCTGCCACCAAGCCCAGTTCCAGCAGGTCCTGGGGGCGGAGTTTGAGCTGGTCCGCGACCGCGGGGACGTCGTCCTCCGGTCGTTTGAGGATCGACGCCGCGGCCTGTGGGCCGATCACCGAGAAGTACCCGTCCGGGGTGATCCAGGTGCGTTCCGGACCGGCCAGCGCCAGCGCCCCACCGGAACCGCCCTCGCCGATCACGAGTGTCGTCACCGGGATCCGCGTGCTCACCGCGGCCGAGAACGCCCCGGCGATCGATGGCGCCAGACCGGCCGCCTCCGATGCCGCGCTGTTATCCGCGCCGGGGGTGTCGATCAGGGTGAGCACCGGGATGCCGAGCCGGTTCGCCAGCCCGATCAGCCGCGTCGCGGTGCGATACCCGGCGGGCCGTGTCGGCGTCCCCGTTTGCGCCGCGAACGCGATCGAACGTCCACCGCGGCGGCCGATTCCGCACAGCATCCCGGAATCGACCCCGCCCGCCCGATCTCCGCTGATCAGCGCGTAACTGTCCAAATAGGATTCCAGATACGCCTGCGCGCGAGGACGTCGTGGAGCACGCGCCCGCAGCACCGCGTCCCAGCCGCTCTCCGGCAGCTCAGCTTCGCCCAGTGCGTGCGGTACTTCGGCCGGTTCCGGTTGGCCACCGGTGAGCAGTTCCAGCCACGTCCCCACGGTTTTCGCCAGGTCGTCGGGGCGTACGACAGCGTCGACCTGCCCGGCCGCGAACTGGCCCTCCGCGGTGAAAGCCGGATGCTCGGCCTCTTCCGGTTTGCGGACCCGGCGCCCGGCGAACCCGACCTGCGCGCCTTCAACGCCGAGCACGACGTCGCCGCCGGAGCCGAGTGAGGCCCAGACGCCGCCGGTGGTCGGGTCACGCAGCACGGCGATATGCGGGATGCCGCTGACGCGGTTGAGCTGGCATTCCTTCACGACGCGCTGCAATTGGCGCAAGGAGAACATGCCCTCCTGCATCCGGCTGCCGCCCGTGGCGATCGACGAAACCACCGGGACACCGCGTTCGCGAGCGGTGCGGAACGCGTGGACGAGCCTGTCGCCGGTCGCCCGCCCGACCGAACCGCCGAGGAACCGGAACTCGAACTCGATCAGCACGACCTTGACCCCGCCGATGACCGCGTTGCCGTAGATCACCGATTCCGGCGCGGCCGCGCGTTCGCGAGCTTCGTCGTAACCTGGCCAGCCCAGTGGATTTCCGGTCGATTCGTGCTCGGGGGTCAGTTCCTGGAACTCCTCAGCGGCCGAGCGCACGTTTGGTCACCTTGCCCATTTCGTTGCGAGGCAAGGCATCGAGGAAGTGCACCACCCGTGGCCGCTTGTGCGGGGTGAGGAGCCGGGCGACGTGGTCGACCAGTTCCTTCTCGTCGGGCCGGGTCCCGGGCTCGGCGACGATCCATGCCACGATCCGCTCGCCGAGGTCCTCGTCCGGCTCACCGGTGATCGCGACTTCGGCGACCTGTGGATGTTCCAGCAGGATGTTCTCGATCTCGCCGGCGCCGATTTTGTAGCCGCCGCTCTTGATCAGATCAGTGGCCCGGCGACCGACGATCCGGATGTAGCCGTCCTGGTCGCGGGTAGCCACGTCGCCGGTGCGGAACCAGCCGTCCCGCAACGCTTCCGCTGTCGCGTCGGGCCGGTTGAGGTACTCCAGGAACAGGTTCGGCCCGCGCACCTCGATCTCGCCGACCTCGTCACCGCTGACCGGCGCGCCCTGCTCGTCGACGAGCCGCAGGTCGACGCCGTCCACCGGCGGGCCGACCGCGCCCGGCCTGCGCTCGCCCGAAGCGCGGACGCTGCAGTTCATCAGGGTCTCGCTCATCCCGTAGCGCTCGACGATCTGCTGCCCGGTCGCGGTGAAGATCCGTTCGTGCAGTGCGGCGGGCAACGCCGCCGAACCCGATACGAGCAGGCGTGCCTTGCTGACGGCTTCGGCGAGCTTCGGATCGGTCACGACGTCCTGCGCCAGCCGGTTGTACATCGTCGGGACGCCGAACATCATCGTCGCCTCACCACCGAGTTCGGCGGCGACGGCCTCCGTCGAGAACTTGCCGACATGGTGCAGTGCCCCACCGCGGCGCAGCGGCCCGACCACGCCGAGGATCAGGCCGTGCACGTGGAACAGCGGCAGGGCATGGACGAGGACGTCGTCCGCGGTCCACTCCCAGGCACCCGCGATCGAGTCCAGATTGCTCGTGACGGCCCGGCGGGGGAGCACCACGCCCTTAGGTGGGCCGGTCGTGCCGGAGGTGTAGACGATGAACGCTGGCGCTTCGCCGTCGATCTCGTGCGCCGGGACTTCGCGCGGCCGGGTGTCGGTGAGGTCGATGTCCGCTTCGCGCAGCACGACGTCCGGCTTGCTGTCCGACAGGATGTGCTCGAGTTCGCGCTCGCCGACCTTGGGGTTGATCGGGATCACCGGCACCCCGGCGAGCAACGCGCCGACAACCGCAACGCACGTCTCGATCGTCGATGTCGCCCAGACCGCGACCCGCTTCTTCCCGGCGATCCGCTCCGCGACGGCCGCGGCCGCGTACCCGAGTTCCTCGTACGTCAGGGTTTTCTCGCCGAACTTCAGGGCAGGCCGATCGCCGCCCTTGATCACTTCGCCGAGCATGTTTCTCTCCTCATCCGAAGTTCGGTACCACGAACACGAGCCAGATCACCAGCGGCGCGACCGCGACCACGATGCCGCCGTAGGCCAGCAGCTGTTTGAAGAACTTGTCCCTGTCGACATTCTTAGCGTTGGCGAGTACCAGCGCGCCATTCGTCGAGAACGGGCTCACATCCACGACCGTCGCGGAGACGGCGAGTGCGGCGATCATGCCGACCGGCCCGATCGTGCCCAGTGCGAGGAACGGCACGGCCAGCGGGATGAGCGCGCCCATCAGCCCGACCGAGGACGCGAACGCCGACACGATGGCGCCGATGTAGCAGAGCAGCAGGGCCGCGAGCAGGGGCACGCCGACGCCGCTGACCGCGTCACCCACGTAGTCGATGGTGCCCATCTCCTGCAGCACGGCCACGTACGTCAGCACACCGCAGATCAGCAGGACCGTCGGCCAGGTGATCTCGCTGACCGCCTTGCGGCTGCTCTCGGGCCAGATCACGCTCAGCAGCACGGCCAGCGAGATCGCCGTCAGGCCGACGTCGAGGTCGAACACCAGCGTGCCGACGATGAGCAGCACCAGCCCGGCCAGGGTGGCGATGATGAGCGGGTTCAGCTTGGTCTCGACGATTTCGTCGTCCACCGGCTGCTTGTTCCTGGCCAGTTTGGTGCCGCCGAAGACGATGAACAGGATGATCGCGATCACCGTGTTGACGCCGAGGCTCGCGAGGAACAGCACGAGTTCGTTGCCGGGGATGCCGTCGCGTTTCACGATGCCGTTGACGATCGAGCCGTAGACGCTGATCGGGGAGAACCCGCCTGCCTGCGCGCCGTGCACGACCATCGCGCCCATGAGCAGGGGACTGATGCCGTAGCGGGCCGCGAAACCGAGCGCGATCGGTGCCACGATGGCGACCGCGGCCGGGCTGACCGCGCCGATCGCGGTCAGCGCCGCGGTGATCACGAACATCACCCACGGGATCAGCGCGATTCGGCCGCCGACCAGCCGGACCGCGGCCGAGACCAGCCAGTCAGTGGTGCCGTTGGCCTTCGCCAGGGCGAACAGATAGGTGACACCGACGAGGACGACGAAGATGTCGCCGGGGAAACCTTCGAAGATCGCTTTGGCGTCCATATTGGCGGCGAGCGTGCCGACGCCGAACGCGCCGGCGAACGCGAGCGCGCCCATGTTCACCGACCGGGTGGTGGCCAAGACGAAGATCACTGCGAGAACCAGGATCGACACCAGCTGGGCGGACATCCGTACCTCCTCGACCAAGCCGTCATTGGCTCAGTGGTTCAGCCACTTTGCGAGTCTGTAGGTGGCCGTGTCAAGGGCTGTCGCCAAAATGGCTCAGCCACTGGGCCGCCGAAGGTAGAGTTGACGGGAGATTCCAGCAAAGGAGAAACCCGTGTCCGACGCACTCCGCCCGGTCGCCCGGCTGCGCCTTTACGAGCAGGTCGTCGCCCGGATCAGGGAGTACGCCACGGACGCCGGCCTCGGTGCGGGGGACAGGCTGCCCGCCGAACGTGAGCTGGCCGAGCGGCTCGGCGTCAGCCGGGCGTCGATCAAACAGGCCGTGGTCGTGCTGGAAGTGCAGGGGCTGCTCGACGTCCGCCACGGCGGCGGGATGTACCTGCGGACCGACAGTCTCGACGTCGAACCCGTGACAGAGCTGGTCGAACGCCGACGCAGGCTGCCGGAAGTGCTCGAAGCCCGCGAGGCACTGGAGACCAAACTGGCCGAGCTGGCCGCGGAACGACGTACGCCCGACGAACTGAACGAGATCGACGAAGCCTTGGCGCATATGGCGGCCGAGGTCGAAAACGGTGATTCCGGCGGAGACGGCGACCAGATGTTCCATGCGGCCGTGACGGCGGCTGCGCACAACCCGCTGATGGCGGAGTTCATGCGGTCCATCGCCGAGCAGATCGCCGAAAGCCGGCACGAATCGCTGCGCCAAAGCGGGCGACCGGCCCGTTCGCTCGCCCAGCACCGCCGGATCGCCGACGCCATCCGCGACGGTGACGGCCAGGCCGCGGCCGAGGCGATGCGCACCCATGTGCGCAGCGTCAGCGAGGTCAGGCTGCTGACCTGGAACCCCGACGACTAGTTTTCCCGGCGGCTTGAGAAAGGGCGCGGGATGTTTCCGACTTGCCTTTACCGCTCGGTTCGGGCCGACTTATCCACAGCGCCCCACTTGTCCACAGGCGGCGTGATCGCCGCTGTCCTCAGCCGCCCCGAAGCTTTAACGTCGATCGTGTGTTCGAGCGACCAGCCCGTGATCCGGGCCTCATTCCCCGAGACAAATCCTCCACTGCCCGGCTGAGAGAGCTGGCCACCGAAGCCGAGGCGAACGCGGATAGCCAGCACGACGCGCCCGCCCGGTCTCCCGCGGGCCGGTTCGTGGAGCGGTGGGTGCCCGCCGGCAGCCCGGGTTCACCACGCCGTCGCCGGCTGGCGGTGTCGGCCGCGTTGCTGGGCGTGGTCGCCGTCGTACTCACCACGGTGCTCGTGGCCGGGGGCAAACCCGGCCACGAGAGCCCGCCCCCGTTGCCTCCGGCGGGGAAAGTGGCCGCCTCGCCGGCACAAGCCGCGCAGCCACCTCCTCCGAATCTGGTGGTCAGCGTCGTCGGCAAGGTCTCGACTCCGGGCCTCGTGACGGTCCCCGCCGGTTCTCGGGTCGCTGACGCGCTGGCGGCGGCCGGGGGCGCGGTGCCCGGAGCCGAGCTTTTCGGCCTCAACCTGGCCCGCCGTCTCGCCGACGGTGAGCAACTGGCGGTGGGTGTACCCGCCCTGGCCGCGGAGCCCGTCCAGCCCGGCAGTGGCGCGCCCGAGGCGAAACTCGATCTGAACACGGCGGGCCTGGAGCAGCTCGACACCCTGCCGGGAGTGGGCGAGGTGACGGCCAAACGCATTGTCGAATGGCGCACCCGTCACGGGAGATTCAGTACCGTCGAACAACTCCGGGATATCGACGGCATCGGTACGAGCAAATACTCGAAACTGCGCGAACAGGTGACCGTGTTATGAAAACCGCCGTTTTCGACGCGGATCCCGAAACCCCGCTCCTGACCCGCCGCCAAGATCTCCGCCTGGTTCCCGCCGCGGTCACGCTGTGGTTCTCGGCTTTGTTCGGATTGCTGTGCGGCTGGTGGGCGGCCGTCGTGTGCGGGGCGGTGGCCGTGTTCGTCGCCACGGTGTTGCTTGTCCGGTCGAGAGGAACTCCACGCTGGTTCGCCGCGGCCGCGGCGCTGTTCGTGTGCGGCTTGCTGGCTGTCTGGCCCGGTGCTTCCCGCCTGGAGCAGGCGGAGCATGACCCGCTCCGCGCGCACGCAGCCAGAGGCGAGCAGGCGGCGCTGCGAGCGGTCGTCGTCGAGCGGCCGCGCGCGATACGCAGCGCGGGTTACGCGGATCAGGCGGCCGGAGCGCGAAACGTGGTGATCGCGGCGGATCTCGAACAGGTCGAGGTCTCCGGGCACGCGGTCGTGTCCACCGGCCGGATCGTGCTGATCGCCCCCTTCGAGCGGTGGTCGAAACTGCTGCCGGGCCAGTTGGTCACGACGTCGGGGAAGCTTGCGCCGCCCCGGGGCGCCGAGATGACGGTGGCCGTCGTCTACGTGCGAGGCCCGCCTGCCGAGGTTAGTGAGGCGCCGTGGTGGCAGCGGGCGTCCGCGTCGATGCGCGAAGGGTTGCGGCAGGCGTCGGCCGTGCTGTCGGACGAAGCCGCTGGGCTGCTGCCGGGCTTGGCCGTGGGGGACACGAGCACGCTCTCGCCGCGCGTGGAGCACGAGTTCACCGAAGCCGGGATGACTCATTTGACCGCCGTGAGCGGCACGAACCTCGCCGTGTTGGGTGGGGCGGTGTTGCTGCTGCTTCGTTTGCTGAGGCTGGGGCCGCACGTGTGCGCGACGGTCGCGGGGCTCACCTTGGTGGGGTTCGTAGTCCTTGTCGGGCCGGAGCCGAGCGTGCTGCGTGCCGGGGTCATGGGCGGGGTCGGGCTGCTGGCGTTGGCCTTGGGAAGGGCAGGTTCCGCGCTTCCCGCGCTGGCGGTCGCCGTATGCGTGCTGGTGCTCTACGACCCGGCCATGGCCGTCAGCTTCGGTTTCGCGCTGTCGGTGCTGGCCACCGCCGGGCTGGTGCTGCTGGCGCCGCGCTGGGCCGACGCGATGGTCAGGCGACGGGTGCCTTCCGGTTTCGCGGAAGGTCTGGCGATCCCGTTGGCCGCCTTCGTCGTCACCGCGCCGGTGATCGCCGGGATGGCCGGGCAGCTGAGCCTGATTTCGGTACTGGCGAACATCCTGGCCGCTCCGGTGGTCGCGCCGGCGACCGTGCTCAGCATTTTCGCCACGGTGGTCGCGACGTTCTGGCCGGGCGCCGCGGAGTTGCTGATCCGGCTGGCCGGACCGGAGGTGGAGTGGCTGATCGCCGTGGCACGGCACGCTTCCCGGGTGCCGGGAGCGGTGGTGCCGTGGCCGAGTGGCTGGTGGGGAGGGATTCTCGCCGCGTTGCTCGCTGTCGTGCTCGTGGTGGCGATGCGGTACCGGAAGCTGCGCGTCACGCTGGCCGCGCTGCTTGTCTTGGCGCTCTTGGTCTTCGTGCCCACGCAGCTCGTGTCGAAGGCCTGGCCGCCGTCGGACTGGGCCGCGGTCGTCTGCGACGTCGGCCAAGGTGACGCGATGGTGCTGGCCACCGACGAGCCCGGACGTGCTGTCGTAGTGGACACGGGCCCGGAGCCCGGGCCGGTGGACGAGTGCCTCGACAGGCTTGGGGTGGACCGGATTCCGTTGCTGGTGATCAGTCATCTGCACGCGGACCACATCGGCGGGCTGGCGTCGGTGTTCGAAGGACGAGCCGTGGGTGCCGTCGCCGTCGGGCCGGGGCGCGCGCCCGAATGGGCCTGGCGGCAGGTCGCCGAGGAAACCGGAAGGCAAGGAGTGCCGTTGCTCGAACTCACCGTGGGACAACGGCTTGACTGGCCGGGTCTCGGGTTGGACGTCGTGGGGCCGCGTTATGTCACGGCACGCGAGGCGACCGAACAGGACGGCACCACGATCAACAACGGGTCCATCGTGGTCCGGGCCGAGACCCGGGCGGGGAGGATGCTGTTGACCGGAGACGTGGAGTTGGCCGCTCAGGCCGATTTACTCGCCGAGGGAGCCGACCTCCGGGCCGAGATACTGAAAGTGCCGCATCACGGGTCGCGGTTTTCCTTGCCCGCCTTCGTGAACGCGGTCACGCCGAGGGTCGCGATGGTGAGTGTCGGCGCCGGAAACACCTACGGTCACCCGAACAAGACGACCCTCGACGTCCTCACCGGAGCCGGTGCCTTGGTCACACGCACCGACTCCGACGGGGACACCGCGGTACTTTCCGACGAGCACGGGCTTTCCGTGGCGCGCCGCGGACGGCCGCGAGGGCCGCCGCGACACGCTGGGGGCTAGGTCGTGCCTGGCAAATCAAGTTCGCGGTCTCCGCGCCCAGGCGGCCCCTGACGGCACGGGGGATTCACCCGAGTACGACCCGGTACGAGGGCAAATCCCCCGCACCGCCAGGAACCACCTGGATCACGAAGCCCATCGAACAGATTCACCAGA
>NZ_DASYMU010000199.1:0-4380 GCF_036008905.1 Amycolatopsis sp.
TGGGGGCATCCAGTGCCCCCAACGCCGCTTTGGGGTACCCGGGGAAGGATTCACGAGACACAGGTAGCACACAGCGAGATCACACGGTCACCAAAGCGCGGGCCGCGACCGTTGCACCATGACAGTCTCGCTTCCCTCGGCCGAGGCCGACACCATGCCCCGCCCCGGAACCAGCCCCGTCGCGAAGCTCGGCTCGCATCCGGTGCTCGACGTCGTCATCCCAGTTTACAACGAAGAAACCGACCTGGAACCGTGCATTCGACGGCTGTACGCCCATCTCGGCGAACAGTTCCCCTATCCGTTCCGGATCACCATCGCCGACAACGCGAGCACCGACACCACCCTGCACGTCGCTGAGCGGCTCGCCCGCGAATTCCCCGAAGTCGTCGTGAACCACTTGGACGAAAAGGGCCGAGGCCGGGCACTCCGGGCGGTCTGGTCCACTTCGGACGCCGCGGTGCTGGCCTACATGGACGTCGACCTCTCGACCGATCTCGCCGCACTCGGCCCGCTGGTCGCACCGCTGATCTCCGGGCACTCCGACCTCGCCATCGGCAGCCGGCTCGCGAGGGGCGCGAGAGTGGTCCGCGGACCCAAGCGGGAGTTCATTTCCCGGTGCTACAACCTGATCCTGCGCGGCACCCTCGCCGCCCGCTTCAGCGACGCGCAATGCGGGTTCAAGGCGATCCGCGCCGACGTCGCCGCGCGGCTGCTCCCCCACGTCGAAGACACCGGCTGGTTCTTCGACACCGAACTGCTCGTGCTCGCCCAGCGCGCCGGGCTGCGGATCCACGAGGTGCCGGTCGACTGGGTCGACGATCCCGACTCCTCGGTGAACATCATCGCCACCGCGAAGGCCGACCTGAAGGGCATCATGCGTCTCACGAGGGCCACCGCGACCGGAGCCGTGCCGATCAGCAAGCTGCGTGCCCAGCTCGGCCGTGAGCCGATCAACGTCAGCACCCCGGGCGTCCCGCCGAGCCTGCCCAAGCAACTCGTGCGCTTCGCCGCTGTCGGTGTCGCCAGCACGCTCGCCTATCTCGCGTTGTTCCTGTTGCTGCGTAACGGAATCGGCTCGCAGGCGGCCAACCTCTTCGCACTGCTCGTCACCGCGATCGCGAACACCGCGGTCAACCGGCGGGTGACCTTCGGCATCCGCGGCTCCCGCGGCGCCGGGAAGCACCAGTTCGAAGGCCTCATCGTGTTCGGGCTCGGACTCGCCCTCACCAGCGGCTCGCTGGCGCTGCTCAACGGCTTGGCCCATCCCGGCCTCGTACTCGAACTCGGCGCGCTCGTCCTCGCCAACCTCACCGCCACCGTCCTGCGGTTCCTGCTGCTGCGCGGCTGGGTCTTCAACCCGCGCCGCCAGCTCGCCGCCGAAGAGGAGAACTGACCATGACCACCACCCTGACCGCGTCGCCGCCCCAGGCGGAACCACGGCATCGCCAGGTGGCCGAACCCGGCGCCGCCCGCCCCCGCTGGCAGCGACCGGCCCTGTTCGCCCTGCTCGGCGCGACCGCCGTGCTGTACTTCTGGAACCTGACCGCTTCCGGGTTCGGCAACACCTTCTACGCGGCCGCCGTCCAAGCCGGTACGCAGAGCACGAAGGCGTGGCTGTTCGGCTCGCTGGACGCCGGGAACATCATCACCGTCGACAAACCGCCCGCCGCGTTGTGGGTCGGTGTCGCGTTCGCCCGCATCTTCGGGTTCTCCGGTTTCACCGTGCTGGCGCCGCAAGCGCTGATGGGGGTCGCCTCGGTCGGTGTGCTGTACGCGACCGTGAAGCGCACCTCGGGGGCCACCGCCGGGCTGCTCGCCGGAGCGGGGTTGGCGCTCACGCCCGTCGCGGCGTTGATGTTCCGCTTCAACAACCCCGACGCGCTGCTGACCCTGCTCATGATCGTCGGCGCGTACTTCGTGGTGCGGGCGCTGGAAAAGGCCGACCCGCGCTGGCTGCTGCTGGCCGGGACGGCGATCGGGTTCGGCTTCCTCACCAAGATGTTCCAGGCTTTCCTCGTGCTGCCCGCGTTCGCGCTGACCTATTTGGTCGCCGCGCCGACGTCGCTCGGCAAACGGCTGCTGCACCTGCTCGGCGCACTGGGTGCGGTGATCGTGTCCGCTGGCTGGTACATCGCGCTGGTCGAACTCTGGCCCGCGAGCAGCCGGCCGTACATCGGCGGTTCGACGAACGACAGTCTTTTGGAACTCGCGCTGGGCTACAACGGGCTCGGCCGGATCTTCGGCGGTGAGGGCAACCGATCCGGTACCGGCGGTGGCGGCGGGATGACCGGGAACACCGGTTTCGGCGGGGACACCGGCCTCGGCCGGATGTTCGGCGCGAGCTTCGGCACCGAAATCTCCTGGCTGCTGCCCGCCGCGCTGATCGGACTGGTCGCCGGGCTGTGGTTCACCCGGCGCGCGCCGCGCACGGACCGCACGCGTGCCTCGCTCGTGTTGTGGGGCGGCTGGTTGCTGGTGACCGCGCTGGTGTTCAGCTTCATGGGCGGCACCGTGCATCCGTACTACGCCGTCGCGCTGGCTCCGGCCATCGTCGCGATCGTCGTCATCGCGGGCCGCTCGCTTTGGCTGGGGCGCAACAGTTTCCCGTGCCGCGCAGTCTTGGCCGGGATGATCGCGACGACCGCGGTGTGGGACTTCATCCTGCTGGACCGGACGTCGACCTGGCTTCCGGTGCTGCGCTGGGTGATCGTCGTACTCGGCGTGATCGCGGCGACCGCGGTGCTGATGGGCGTGCACCAGTTCAAGAAGGCCGTGGCCGTGCTGGCCGCCGTCACCGTGCTCACCCTCGGCGTCGGCACCGCCGCCTACGCGGTGGACACGGCGTCACAGGCCCATAGCGGCTCGATCCCGACGTCCGGTCCTTCGACCAGTGCGATGGGCATGGGCGGCGGCGGCGAGTCGTCGGGGACCGCGATCGGCACGCTGCTTTCACAGACCACGACCACTTGGGCCGCCGCGACCACCGGTTCGCAGTCGGCGGCGAGCCTCGAACTCGCCAGCGGCAAGGCCGTGATCGGCATCGGCGGCTGGGACGGCAGCGACCCCGCGCCGACGCTGGCGGAGTTCCAGCGATACGTGGCGGACAAGCAGATCGGCTACTACGTCGAAGGCGGCCGCGGTGGCGGCCCGGGCGGCGGGTCGAGCGAGATCACCGATTGGGTGACGGCGAACTTCACCGCCACCACCGTCGACGGCCAAACCGTCTACGACCTCACCACTTAGGTCGTGTCCTCGGGGAATGTGTCGACACATTCCCCGAGGATCGACAGGATGGTGCCAGGGGGTACTCAGGTTCACCTCAGGACGGGAGAGGAAGCTGGAAGCAGGTAGCCCGCTGGCGCCGAAGGAGGAGCTCATGTTTTCCACCGATCAGTTCCCCAGCCACCCTGTCCGACCGCCCCTCCCGAGCTGGCACACAGCCAGCGCGCAAGGGCCGAGAAGTGTCAACGCCGACGCGGTGGCCGCGTTCGCGCGCGCGGGGCAGGACATCGTGTTCGCGCTGGCGGACGGCGTCGGTGACGCGGCGGGCGCGGCGCACGCGGCCAGGGTCGCGGCGTCGACGGCCGCGAGGACGCCTGCGGCGGAAGGGCCGGTCGCCGCGGTGGTCGCGGCGCAGCGGGCGGTGCGCGATCTTCCCGGCGGCGGGGACTGCGTGCTCGTGGTCGCCATCCCGTTCAGCGACGGCCTCGGCTTCCGGATCGCCTGGCTCGGCGACGCCCGCGCGTACTCGTGGACACCCGGCGCCCTCGTGCAGCTCACCACCGACCAGACGCTCGCGCAGTACTTCCGCGACCACGGTGAAGTCCCCGCGCCGCATATGGAACACGTGGTGACGGCGAGCGTCCGTACCGCGGAAGCCTCCGAGATCGGCACCGCGGAAGTCCACAGTGGAGGGTTGCTGCTGACCAGCGACGGCGTCCACAAGACACTGACCGCCGAGACCATGCTCGAAGCGCTCACCGAGCCGGACCACGCGGCCGCGCTGCTCGTCGAAACGGCGATCACGAGCGGCGGCTCGGACAACGCGACCGCGATCGTGGTCGCACCCTCCGGAGCACCAGCGAACTTATCGACCGTGAAGCTGGCTGCGGCCTAGAAACTACGGCGCCGCCAGGTGGGTCGTGAGTGGCTACGAGTGTTCTAACACTCGTAAACACTCACGACCCACCCACCCGAGTGACCAAGCGCTAGGGCGACCCGGTGCGCAGAGCCTCGCGTAGTTTGGCGGCGAAGGCGGCGGGGTGGGTGATGAGGCCGACGTGGCTGCCGGGGAAGTAGAGCGTCTCGTTTCCCAGTAGCCGCGCCAATTCCTCCGCGCAGCGACAAGCGAACGCGGTGCCCGAGGCGGCTCCGGCCGCG